>CANQFM010000047.1 GCA_947598825.1 uncultured Eisenbergiella sp.
GTTTTCGCGAATTTTCAGGGTTGCATTACTGTTTATTTGTCAAGGTGCGTTTGCCGACAGATTTTGCTGCCGAACGTGACTATAGTATCACGCCAATCGTTCACTGTCAAGCATTTTTTTCATTTTTTTGAGAATACAGCCTACTTCTTCCAAATCCATCCTGTCCCCTGCATTCTTTAAGACAGATCACAGTCCGGTCGTAAGCCAACTGGCAATCTGATTCATGTCGTATAGCTTTTGAAGCCACACATTTCCTTCCGTCCACGCCAGTATTCTTTCCCCAAAGGCTCCCGTATCAAAATTCCCTACCACAATATAAAGGATCCAGAGGGCCACCACCGCTTCGGCTACGCCGACTGCCAGCCCCATCAGGCTATTGATCAGGTTTAATACGGGGAGATGCGCGATCGCGGAAAGCGTTTTTCTCAAAAGACCGAGCAAACGCGCCGCTATACCGACAATGAGGATCACAAACACGGACAGGACGATATTCTTGGTATCCTTTTCCTGTATGCTTGTATATAGAAGGATCGCCAGGGAGAGTACAAACAGGGACAGCAGCAGAGACAGCAACAGTCCAATCTCCTCCACCAGTCCTCTTTTCATCCCGCGCCATCCTCTGAAAATCGCCAGGCCAGCGAACAGGGCCAGCAGTATATTCATATTTTCCTCCCTGCCGCAAGCGCAGCTTTCGGGTGATCCAAAGCACCAGACCGCGCCCGTCGGCCGTGTCCATTCTTCTTGTTATCTCATTTCCATGACGTCCAGCGTATTCTGCGTTACCGCCAGAAAACGTTTGCCGGTAAGGGGGCGCAACAGCAGCGTCTGTTCCTGAATATTCCCCGCATATTTTTCTCTGCCCTGCATATTGCAGATGATGCACTCCGCTTCATTATAAATAATAAAACCGTCCTTTATAAAAAGGATCTCCCGGTATTCCAGATCGAATATTTTGGCCAATACCTTCTTACCGGAGCGGTCATAGATATCCAGACGGTATTTCCCGCCCCCCTCCGTATTGAGAAAGATCAGCCCAATATAGTTTTCGCTGTAATAAATATCCTGGATCTGCTCCGACAGATATCCCTGATAAACGCTTTTGGGGATCTCCTGCCCTTCATCGGCAAAGATCATCAGTTGATCGTCCGCCACGGAAAAGGCAGTCCCCGCATTCATGAAAGCCGTATACGGGATGATGGAATCCGCATACTCATAGGAACTCACCATCGTATCCGTATAGTTCTGGCCCACCTCTCCGAAATTATAAAAACTGACGACCGCTTTCATCGCGCCGCTTTCCGCCCTCAGATATGCCACTTCCATCAATTTCCCGTTGTCCGAAAGCGAAACCGACATCGGATAGCCCGATTTCTGCATGGTGGTCTTAATACTGACCGCCCGCTCGCCGTTAGGATTATACACGTTGATCCAGGTCACCTCGCTGTCTTCCAGAACCGCGGCCACCACGCCGTTGGCGGAAACGGCCAGCTTTTTGATCGGAAGGTTCGTATCGATCTCCTGTGTGGTTCCATCCAGGCCGATATCGTAAATCATATGCCCATTATAGTCGCCGACTACCACCCAGGTGCCTTTCTGAACCACAATGGGAGACTGCATCTGGTACGTCTGGTTCCACATCGCATTGCCGTGGTAATCCGTGTAACTGATCCCATCCTTACTGTAGGTAAGAAACCCCTGTTGATACCCTAAAAGCTGGGTTTGGCTGTATTGTTCCTTATCTTCACTGGAAACGAGGACATATGTACTGTAAACCTGGTTTTTGATCTGGATATAAACTGCCAGGGTAATGCCGGCCAATACGCCGACGATCACCAGGGTCCGGACCAGGCTTTTGATCCGATGCGCCCGGATCTGTCTGGCAAATTCCGTAGAATGCTCTTCCGTCCGCCTGCCTTTTTTCTTAAAGTGTTCCCTGATATCAACCATCATTTCATCCCTCGCTACCGCCCATTATAGCACAACCCTTTTCATTACGGTAGCAAAATATTTTGACCCGGCTGTATATGGTTGGGATTCTTGATCTCATTTATCTCACAGATCTCGGTCACCATGTATGGTGTCCCGTAAAACCTTCTGGAAATTTCCAGCAGGCTGTCCCCTTTTTTTACAATATAACTCGTCGGATGGGCAATGGCCTGAGCGGACTCTTCCTCCGTCTGCACGGCCGTTTCCTGCAGGGCAGCATCCGGTTGGGTTTCCTTGGGCGTCGTCTGCTGCAGGGCGGTTTCCTGTCTCTCCTCCTGCACAAGTCCCGTTTCCGGCTCCGTCTGCGTTTCTTCCTGCTGCGCCGCCATGCCGATCGTCCAATTGATCCCCCCGTCTTCCTCTCTGGCCAGAAGAATATCCTCCTGCTGCCCCATCGGCTCGTCAGGTATTGCCTCTGCCACCTCGCCGGTATTATCCTGCGCAAAGGTCTCCTCTACGATGAACGGATCCGTCCGTTCCTCCTGCCCGCCGTCTCCAGCCCCAAGCCGCTTTTCCCGAAAGGCGCTGACCGCACCGGAAAACATTTTTGCCACCGCCGCCATATCCGGATAACGGTTGACGGAGGTCAGCCCTAAGACAATCAAAAGCATCAGCATGACAAGGGATCCCGCGCTGCAGATCTCCGGTATGGTCCAGTTCTTTTTGGGCGCGGCTTCTGACCGTTTTCTCCTTTTTATGCGCAGATTCCTGCCTTTTTCCGGCCTTTGGCCTTTTCCTCCCATTCCTGTCGACGCATTTTGGCGTGCGGTCATTTTACCGACGCCGACAGGGACGACGGCGTTTTGCGAAAGCTGGGATCTGCCCTGGCGTCCTTCCGCCTTTCTAAGCCCCCACAGCTTCACCTCCCGTCCGGGGGATTCCCGTTCTGCAGGCGGTTCCTGCGGCTCCTGTTTTGAGGGTTGGGCCTCTTTCTGGCGTTGTTCCCGCCGCATCCTGACCGCCTCTATGACCTCCTCCTTTTCTTCACTGCCGGAAATGGACTCCTTTTCTTTTACGGCGATCATATAGGACTGCATGTCCTCGTTCTGTTCATAAAAAATAAAATAACCGTCCAGCGCGATCTGACTTCCGCGCACCGGCTTAAAGACCCGATGGCCCGGGCCGCCTTCTATTGCGCCAAGGCGCTCATATTTTTTAAAATACGGATAGCTTCCCCGATCCCAGTCGTTCTTGCGCTCCACGCCATAGATCTGATAATAGCGAATATTGGCTTTCTCGTCTTTTCTTCCAAATACCAGGAAGGTTTCCGCCTTTTTGGCCTGTTCCAGGAAGGTATGTACATAGTCCTCCATATACACTTTTGTATGTGGATCGATCTCACCGATCTGCATGACATTTTTCGGTATCTGCATCCTGCGCCCGCCTCCTGCCTTTTTGCTTTTCATAGTAGCATATCGGGCGCAAATTCTTTGTCGAAAGCAGCGGCGGGCAAAAAAATCCTCCGTCCTTTTATTCCGTTGAAAAAAGCCCGCACCCATAAAGGATGCGGGCCGTTAAAACCCTGTCCTACACAAATTTATAGGCCGTCACCGTGTGATAATGTCTGTCCGGCCCGAATACGGAGGACGGGAACTGCGGTTTGTTGGGCGCATCCGGATAGTACTGGGTTTCCAGCGCCAACCCGCAGCGGGGCCGGTAGCTCTTTCCGTCCTTTCCTTCCTCTTCTACCAGGAAATTGCCCGCGTAAAACTGCATCCCGGGCAAATCGGTGTATACCTCCATCGTCCTGCTGCCGGACGCGTTCTGCAGCACCGCGACCTTGCGCACGGAGCCGTCGCACCCGTCGCATACCCAGTTGTGGTCGTACCCTCCGGCCATCTTAAGCTGCTCGAAATCCTCCCCGATCCTTTCCCCGATCACATGAGGCTGCGTAAAGTCCATGGGAGTGCCCGCCACAGGCACGATATCCCCATAGGGAATGGAACCCTCGTCCGCAGGCGTATAGCAGGATGCGAAGATCTGTAAGGTGTGATCCTCGATCGTCTCATCGCCCTGGCCGTCCAGGTTGAAATAACAGTGATTGGTCATGTTGATGACCGTATTTTTGTCGCTGTCCGCATCATAGGTGATGCGCAGGCTGTTATCATCGGTCACCTGATAAAGTACGGAAAAGGTCTTGTTGCCGCCAAATCCCAGTTCCCCGTCCTCCATCTTCAGGGAAAAGCGGATGCCGCCGTCCAACTCCTGCGCCTGCCAGATCCTCTTATGAACGCCCAGATCCATATGGCTGTGCAGATTATTGACGCCGTCGTTTACATCCAACTGATAGGTCTTTCCCTCCAGCGTAAAACGGGCGTTTCCGATCCGATTCGCGTTAGGGCCTATCACGGCGCCCAGGAAGCATCCGTTTTGCAGATACGGCTCCAGCCGGTCGTACCCCAAAGCCACATCCGCCAGTTCGCCGTTATGATCCGGCGCATAGATGCGGATGATCAGCGCGCCGAAGTCGCTGAGTACCGCTTTCATCCCGTTTTTGTTCTCCAGGGTGTATAAAAATACTTCTTTTCCCCCCACGGTTCCAAACAATTCTTTTTTCATACCCGCCTCTCCTTTTCGTCCTTCTTTTTACAGTTCCACCCTGCCCTCCAGTGCCCGCAGCAGCGTGACCTCATCTATGTACTCCAGATCGCCGCCTACCGGCACCCCGCTGGCGATCCGGGTCACGCGGATCCCAAGCGGTTTGATCAGCTTGCTGATATACATCGCGGTAGTCTCTCCCTCCAGGCTGGAATTGGTGGCAATAATGACCTCTCTGATCTCCGGTCCACCGGAAAGCCTCTCCATCAGCTCTTTGAGCTTAATGTCATGAGGGCCGATGCCCAGCATGGGAGAGATCGCGCCGTGCAGCACATGATAAACGCCCTGATATTTCCCAGTTTTCTCATAAGCCGCCAGATCTCTGCTGTTCTCCACCACCATAATGGTCGTGTGGTCCCGCCGGTCGTTCTGACAGATCGGGCAGATCTCGTTGTCCGTCAGCGTAAAGCACTCCCGGCAATACCGGACCTTCTGCCTTGCCTGCACCATGGCGTTGGCCAGCCGCTGGACCTTCGCCTCCGGCAGATTGATCAGATGAAACGCCAGCCTTTGAGCGGATTTGCTCCCGATCCCGGGCAGCGCCGCCAGTTCGTCGATCAGTTTGTTGATATATCCGCTATACAGATCCATCAGAAAGGAAATCCTCCGCCGAGGCCTCCCGTCATCTTGCCCATCAACTCCTGACTGGCCGCATCCGCCTGGCCCATTGCCTCATTTACGGCGGCCACGATCATATCCTGCAGCATCTCCACATCCTCGGGATCCACCGCTTCTTCGGATATCGTCACGCGCAGAAGCTCCTTTTTCCCGTTCACGCAGGCTTCCACGGCGCCGCCTCCGGCTTTCGCCGTAAATTCTTTTGTTTCAAGTTCTTTTTGTCCTTCTTCCATCTGCCGCTGCATACGCTGGGCCTGCTTCATCAGATTGTTCATATTGCCGGGCATCCCGCCCGGAAATCCGCCTCTCTTTGCCATGTGTCCTCTCCATTCTGCCGCGCTGCGGCCACCCCCGGCGCTTTCGTCCCTTCTCCGCCGGTTTACGTTTCCTCTTCTTCTATGTCCATATGAATGATCTGGGACAGATCGACATAGGAACTTTCAAATTCATTTTTATCCTGCACGCTGCGGATCTCCACCTCCACAGCCTTGCCGGCAAACTCTGTCAGTATCGCCTCCAAGGCTTCCCGGTTTGCAGGGTTCCTGGAAAAATACTCGAACCCCATTCCTTCTTCCAGAACGATCTGAAGCCTGTTATCCCCGCCAAGGCTGAGTCCGGCCCCTTTCAAATAAGATTTCATCGGCTGCGGCGCTTTGTCGGCGATACTGCGCCAACCGGCGACAATCCTTTTGATATCTTCCGGCACCGCCCTGGCCAACTCCGGCTTCTTAGCCGGCGCTGCCGCTGCCCCGGGCCGGTCGGCCTTACCCGGCGCTGCCGCCTGTATCGCGATCGCGCCGCTTTCGATCTTCTCGACAGTCCGTTCCAGGCTGCGGAGACGGTCCAGGATCGCATCCTGCTTCACTTCCATTTGGGGCCTGCAGAGCCGTATCAGCGCCATTTCGATCAGAATCCTTTTTTGCCCTGCGTACCGTATCTGTCCCGAAAGTTCGGAAAAACTGCGGATATAGCGCATGATCGCATCAGTCTGCGCCATTTTCGCCTCTTCTTTTAATCTTGCCAGATTTTCGCCGGATATGTCAATGGCTTCTTCACACTCTTCTCCGGAGGTCTTTACCAACAGAAGATTGCGCAAATACCATGTGAAATCGGCTACAAACTGTGAAAGATCCCTGCCCTGCATAACGATCTCTTCCAACAGGGAAATGCACCCGGACACGCTCTGATCCAGCACGCAGCGAAGCATCCTGGAAAACACTTCCGTATCCACCGCTCCCAGTACGTCCAATACCTTTTCATAAGTGAGCGTCTGTCCGAAATGAAAGGCGAGACACTGATCCAGCAGGCTCCAGGCATCACGCATGGCGCCGTCCGCCGACTTCGCGATAAACCTGAGCGCGCGGTCCTCGATATCCAGCGTTTCTCCCGCATCCCGCAGGGCCTCCCGCATGCGCGCCTCGATCTGCTCCACGCTGAGTCGTTTGAAATCATAGCGCTGACAGCGAGAAAGGATCGTTACGGGTATCCGGTTTACTTCGGTGGTCGCCAGGATAAAGATCACATAGGAAGGGGGCTCCTCCAGCGTCTTTAGCAGGGCGTTAAAGGCTCCGGTGGACAGCATATGGACTTCATCTATGATATAAACCTTATACCTTCCTTCCGCCGGCGAATACGATACCTCCTCCACGATCTCCCGGACGTTGTCCACCCCGTTATTGGAAGCGGCGTCGATCTCTATCACGTTCATGCTGGCGCCGGCCGCAATCGCCCGGCAGGAGGCACATTCCCCGCAGGGGCTGCCGTTTACGGGGTGTTCGCAGTTGACGCTCTTTGCAAACAGCTTTGCGATAGAAGTTTTTCCGGTTCCCCGCGTTCCGCAGAACAGATACGCATGTCCGATCCGGTCTGCCTGGATCTGGTTTTTCAGCGTTGTGACGATCGCATCCTGCCCCTTGACTTCCTCAAACCGTGATGGACGAAATCTCCTGTACATCGCCGTGTAGGACATAGTACCCTCCGCTTCGCTACTTTAAATTTCCCGGCGGGAACCCCGCCGGGAATCGATTGCCGCAAGGATGCCGCGCAGTGCGCGGCACCCATCCTTCCCTATAAACCAAAAACCGCCCGTTCTCCTGTTGTCAGTCTCCGAAGCTGATTCCCAGCATCTTCGCCTCTTTGACGATGGAGGACTTGGGATCTACCATCTTCAGCTTGCCCGCCACATCTTCCAGCGGCACCTTTACGATCTCACGGTTCTTATAGCCTACCATGAACCCATATTCTCCCTTTAAGATCAGCTTGCCCGCTTCCGAACCGAGACGGCTCGCGAACACCCTGTCATACGGGCAGGGAGAGCCGCCCCGCTGGGTATGCCCGGGCACGGTCACGCGAACGTCCAGTCCGCTCTTTTTCTGAATCTTTTCTGCGATCTCATAGGAAACGGAAGGATATTTATATTTTTCCATTTTCTTCTTGTATTCTTTCTTGGACAGCTTGGCGTCCTCTTTGGAGATCGCGCCTTCGGCAACTGCCAGGATCGTAAACGCGCTGCCCCGGTCGTGACGTTCCTGGATCTTCTCTACGATCTTATCGATATCGTACGGAATCTCCGGGATCAGAATAATATCGGCGCCGCCCGCCATACCCGCATTCAGCGTCAGGAAACCGACCTTATGGCCCATCACTTCGACGATGAAAACGCGTCCGTGGGAAGCCGCCGTGGTATGGATGCAGTCGATGGCGTCCGTCGCGATATCCACCGCGCTCTGGAACCCAAAGGTCATATCTGTCCCCCACAGGTCGTTATCAATGGTCTTGGGAAGCGTGACCACGTTCAGCCCCTGCTCCCTCAGCAGGTTCGCCGTCTTGTGGGTGCCGTTGCCGCCCAGGATCACGAGGCAGTCAAGCTGCAGCTTGTAATAATTCTGCTTCATCGCCGCCACCTTATCCAGACCGTTTTCATCCGGATCCTGAATGGTCTTGAAAGGCGTGCGGCTGCTGCCAAGGAAAGTGCCGCCTTTGGTCAGAATACCGGAAAAATCCCCATAGTTCAGCAGACGGAACTTGCCGTAGATCAGGCCTTGATAGCCGTTCAAAAAACCGTAAATCTCCACATCTTCCTTCGCGTTGAAAAGCGTCTTTGCAACGCCTCTCATGGCCGCGTTCAACGCCTGGCAATCGCCGCCGCTGGTCAACATGCCGATCCTCTTCATAAAACGTAACCCTCCTTCACATGATATCGCGCGCTACACTCGCTGATTGCCTTTATTATAACGTATTTCGCCCGGATGTACAAGCCGTGGTTATAAATTTCTAAAGGGGTTCGCCGCCCGTCGGCTCCTTTTCCAGAAGCGCCTGATAAACCTCCCGTTTCGTCAGCCCCCTGTCCTTTGCCGTCCGTTTCATGGCTTCTTTATGCTCCATTCCCTGCGCTTCATAGAAAAGGACATGTTCTGATATATCCATAGTCCTCCACGCGGCCTGTTCCTGCGCTTTCTTTTCCTCATAGCTTTTGCCCTCCACCACCAGGACATACTCGCCCCGGGGTTCCTTTTCCTCATATAAGGAAAGCGCCGACTGCAGGGTGGTGGGGATGACTTCTTCAAATCTCTTGGTCAATTCCCGGCAGACCGCCACTTTGCGGTCGCCCAGAGCCTCCAGCAGCTCCCGCAGCGTCCGTTTCAGGTGATGGGGCGCCTCGTAAAAGATCATCGTCCGGGATTCTTCTGCGCACTCCTCCAGCACCTCCGCTTTCTCCTTTTTATCCGGCGGCAGGAACCCCTCAAAACAAAATCTCCGGGTGGACAATCCCGACAGCGTAAGCGCCACGATACAGGCAGCGGCGCCCGGCAGGCTGGTGATCCTTATCCCCTCCTCCTGGCACATCCGCACCAATACCTCGCCCGGATCCGATATCGCAGGCGTGCCCGCGTCCGTGATCAGGGCCACGTCCATCCCGCTGAGCAGCCGTTCGATCAGCACCCTGGCCTTCTCCACTTTATTATGTTCATGATAGCTGGTCATAGGGGTATGGATATCAAAATAATTCAATAGTTTTATGCTGTTTCTGGTATCCTCTGCAGCGATCAGTCCGACCTGCCGCAGCGTGTCCACCGCGCGGGGCGTCATATCGCCCAGGTTGCCGATGGGCGTCGCGCACAAAAACAGAGTCCCTGCCATCGCTCCTCCTTATCCCGCCGTCTGTTCGGCGCTACTCTGCAGGCCGCCCTCCGTATATCGGTTGGAGGCGTTCCACAGGATCCATTCCTCGTAACCGGCGTCATATACCGCCTGAATCTGCGCCCGGATCTGCTCCGGCCCATAGGAAATGTGACCGGCAACCCAACTGGCGGTGAAATCCTGCAACCAGGGACGCACCTTGGCCCGGATGCCGTCCATGGGCTGCAGCGCCGCAATTTCGTTGCCGGAAACGGTTTCGGCCGCCCCGAGGTCGTTTCCGGAGATGCTGCCGACTGGCCCTGGTTCGTTTCCGGAAACGCTGCCGACTGGCCCTGGTTCGTTTTCGGAAACGCTGCCCGTTTCCGTCCCGATACCGGCCAGCGTCTTTCTGGAAGCCTGCATCGCGGCGAGTACCGTCTCATATGGCTGCGCGTCGGGCACAGGGATGTCATAGTTATACGGGCCGTAATGAGACGGATAGACCATCGGGCTGATATAATCCAAATGCCTGGCAAGGGCGGCGTAGTCCTGCCCCACGATCTGCTGATCCACCTGACTGTCGATCACCATACCGTAGACGTCTGCGGAAACCGCCACCCCCAACGGGTGCAGGCAATCGGCCATATATTCTGCAAACGCCTCAATGATCTGCATTTTGGAAAGGCCCTCCGCCTGCGGCCCGAAATCCACGTCCTGCATCCCTGCATCCGTGGAAAAGCGGACATAATCGAACTGTACCTCATCAAATCCCAGCGCCGCGGCCCCCTCCGCGATCTGGTGCAGATACTCCCACGCCTCTTTTTCATAAGGATTTACCCAGGCGGCGCCGTCTTTATCGAGAAAGACCGTTCCATCCCCTTTATGCAGGCTCCATTCGGGCCGGGCCGCCGTCAACAGTGGATCCTTAAACGCCACGATCCGGGCGATAAGGTAAATCCCTTTTTCCTTACATCTGGCGACCAGCCCCGGCATATCCCGCACATACCGCTTCATCGTCCCCAGTTCTTCCACCAGAGGCGAAGTCGTTTCGCAGACCACATAGCCTTCGTCGTTTTTCAGATCGATGACCATCGCATTCAGCTCCGTCCGATCCACCAGATCGATCAGCCCGTCCATATTCTGGGTTCCGGCCATCGGTCCCGTCACATAGATCCCCTTCACCTTTGGCCTCTCTATGGGATCCGCCCAGCCTGACGTTTCCTTTTCCTGCGCAGTTTCAACTGTCGTCTCCGAAACCGCTGCTTCCGCCGGCTGCGTTGCGGCGCTTTCCGTCGGCTGCGCAGGGACGCTCTCCCCGGGCGCTTCCACCGCCTCCGCCACCACCTCCACGGGCTGCCATCGGTCCTGGGCGCTGCAGCTACAAAAAAGCAGGCTCGGCAAAAGCAGCGCTGCAGCGGCCGACAGTCTGACCCTGTTTTCTTTAAAATCCGTATTCATCCTTGATCTCATTCGTATAAACGCCTCGTTCCCGAAAGAGGATCAGCGGCTTTTCCACCGAAAGCCGCGGTTTTCCTCCCCGCACCGCCTGCAGCAGCACCATATTTGGCTCCTTGTCCGCATAGGGATAGACGAGCCGCATCCGTTTCGGCTCCAATCCGTTTTGCATCAGCACAGAGATGATCTCCGCCAGCCGGAAGGGACGGTGTACGAGAAACAGGCTTCCCCGCTGCCTAAGAAGCCTGGCCGCCTGTGCGGCGACATCTGTAAACGTACAAAGGATCTCATGCCGCGCAATGGCCTTGGGCTCTTCCGGATTATAAACCCCGTGTCCGCCGATCATATAAGGCGGATTGCAGGTCACGACGTCAAAAGAAGCAGCCGCGAAAAGCCCGTCTGCTTCTCTGATATCGCCTTCTATCATGCTGATCTTTGCCTCCAGCCCGTTTAAGGCAACGCTGCGGCGCGCCATATCCACGCTCTGCGCCTGTATCTCCAGCCCGGTCAGATGCGCCGCCTTCGTCCTGGCTTCCAAAAGGATCGGGACGATCCCGGTTCCGGTTCCCAGGTCCAGGATCCTGTCCCCCGGTTTTATACCGGCAGCCGCGAACCCTGAAAGCAGCACCGCATCCATGCCGAAGCAAAACCGTCCCGGATGCTGTATGATCCGGTATCCGTTTCTCTGCAGATCGTCCAGGCGTTCGCCGGGGCGCAGAAAAGGGCCCGTATTCCGGTCAGTCATTCAGCTTCGATTTTCCTCCCTTTTTCTCTTCCCGCTCCAGCTTCTCCAGCTCTTTAAGTTCCTTGTCGTCCGCAGCTTCGCTCCTGCGCCCGCGGCCGTGCTTCTTTTTAAATTTCAACTGATCCGCCCGGTACTCGTGGATCTCTTTTTCATCGTTCACGTCCACGACGACCTTGACCATCTGCCGCAGCACGTTCACGCTGGAAACCTCCCCGCGAAGGCCGTCGTCCGTGGTCACATAGTCGCCCACGCCCGGAAGCTTGCGGTTTAACTCCTCATAAGTTTCCTCCTCGTGCTTTAAGCAGCACATCAGCCTGCCGCAGACCCCGGAGATCTTCGTCGGATTCAAAGAAAGGTTCTGCTCTTTCGCCATTTTGATGGAAACGGGGATGAACTCGGAAAGATACCCATGACAGCAAAGCTGCCTGCCGCAGATGCCGATCCCGCCCAGGATCTTCGTCTCGTCCCGCACGCCGATCTGCCGCAGCTCGATCCTCGTTTTGAACACGCCGGCCAGATCCTTGACCAGCTCTCTGAAATCGATCCTCCCGTCCGCTGTAAAGTAAAACAAAACCTTGTTATTGTCAAACGTATATTCCGCATCGATCAGTTTCATTTCCAGGCCGTGCTTTTCGATCTTTTCCAGACAGATGGCAAACGCTTCCTTTTCCTTTATCTTATTGCCCGCTTCCTGTTCGTCGTCCCGCTGGGTCGCGACGCGCAGCACCGGCTTTAAGGGCTGCGTCACCCTGCTGTCGTCCACCTCATAGGGTTCTCCCACCACGGTGCCGTACTCCACGCCCCTGGCGGTTTCCACGATCACATGGTCGTCCCTTTTCAACTGAAAATCCAGCGGATCAAAAAAGTATATCTTGCCCGCCGTCCTAAACCTCACGCCGATTACTTTCGTCATCTATAACCTCCTGAAACTGTCCTTCAATTCTCCTGAACGGTCAAAAGCAGAAGCTGCATCGTCAGGTCGAAGTTCACATTCGCGGCCAGCCTTGCTTTCGCCTTGTCCAATGCGTTGATGATGGTTTCAATGCCCTCGTAGGAGCTTCTGTCCGCCACTTTCTTAATATACTGTATTTCCTCTCTGAAAATCAAGTGGTTTGCGTCATTCATCGCCTTGAACATCAAAACGTCCCGATACCAGATGGAGAGGATATCCAGATAATCCGAAACGTCAAACTGATATTCGCTGATCTTCTTGATGGCCGCTACGATCTCCGGGATCTCCATCTCGTGTATGTATTTCAGAAGCGTCACCGCCTCTTCCTTCACCTTGTCAAATTCCTCGCTGGAGGCCAGCAGCTTAGCGCGTCCGATATTGCCCCGGGCAAAGGCGGTGCAAACCTCGGCTTTATAATCGGGGACCTTCAGGGTTTCCATCAGATACCGCTTCACCAGTTCATCGGATACCGGCTTCATATTGAGCAGCACACAGCGGCTCTGGATCGTGGGCAGCAAAGTTTCCAGACTGCTGGTCAAAATCAGGATCACGCCATATTCCGGCGGTTCCTCCAGCGTCTTGAGCAGCGCGTTCTGGGCCTGGGGCGTCATCTTTTCCCCTTCATTGATGATATAGATCTTATACGGCCCCTGATAGGGCTTGATCCCCATATCGGCATTGATCTTCGTCCGGATATCCTCCACGCCGATGGTGTTTGGTTTCTCATGCGTCAGACGGATGATATCCGGATGGTTGCCGGAAAGCGCCTGCCTGCAGGAATGACATTCCTGGCAGGGCTCTTCCCCTCCCTTTTCGCATTGAAGCGCCATCGCAAAAACCCTGGCGATAAACTCCTTCCCGGAACTGCGTTCTCCGTTGATGATATAGGCGTGGGAAATCCTGCGCGTGCGCAGCGCGTTCTGCAAATGCTCCCGGATCTGTTCCTGTCCTACGATATCGTGAAATCCTGCCATACCAATCCCTTCCTTCTCTGTCGTCCTATGTCATCTGCCGGATGTATTCCCGTATCTGCTCCAGGCAGCGCTCCAGATCGTCGTTGACAAAACGGCGTCCGATCCCGGCCTCCGCGATCTTTTCTTCTGAAAAGTCCGCCGCATCCGCCAGGAAACGTCTGCACATCTCTGCATATTTCGGCTCGTCCTGCCGCCGCTCCCGATCCAGCGCCCGCTGCAGCCGCAGGCCGTCCTCCAGTTCCACCAGCACCGGCACCAGCGCCGCCGGGCCAAAATATTCCCGCATCTTCCGATATGACTCTATCGTTCCGACCAACAGGTAACTATAGTTTGCCAGATCCACCTGCCCGTCGTCTACCGTAAAATAATTCCAGACGCCGTGTACCGTTTGATAGGCCCGCGCTTCGATCAGACGTCCCTCCTGCCTGATCCGCGCAAGCCCCTCTTCGTCCGTGAAAAAATAATCCACGCCGTTTCTTTCCCCGCTGCGCATGGGCCTGGTGGTATAGGGCACCAGCGTCCGAAAGGAAAATTCCTCTTCCTCCAGAAGCTTCCGAAAAATGGTGTCCTTGCCGGAGGCGCTTTTGCCCATAATATAGATGATCTTTCCCATTTTAATCCTGCTTCGGCTGTCCCAGAAGCAGCGCCGCCTGTACTGCGGCCTGCCATCCTTTCAGCCGTTCCTTCCTTGCCGTTTCTTCCATGGCAGGAGTAAATTCCCTGCCCAACGCCCAGTTTTCCCGGATATCATCCTTGTCCCGGTAAAAGCCCACCGCCAGTCCCGCCAGATAGGCGGCTCCCAGGGCGGTCGTCTCGATGCACTTTGGGCGAAGCACCTCTTTGTTCAAAATATCCGCCTGGAACTGCATGAGAAAGTCATTGGCCGAAGCTCCGCCGTCTACCCGCAGCCCGGAGAGCGGCATCAGCGCGTCCTTTTCCATGGCGGCCAGCACATCCTGGGTCTGATAGGCCAAAGACTCCAGCGTGGCCCGGATCAGATGTTCCTTTTTCGCGCCTCTGGTCAGTCCCGTGATGATCCCCCGGGCGTAGGGATTCCAGTAAGGGGCGCCCAGCCCGGTAAAGGCCGGCACCACATAAACGCCCGCGGTATCCGCCACCTTGTCCGCGTACTCCTCGGACTGGGGCGCGCTTTTGATCATGCGCATCTCGTCCCGCAGCCACTGGATCGCGGCGCCCGCCACAAACACGCTGCCCTCCAGCGCATAGCGGGTTTCGCCTTCCCCGGAGGCGGCAATGGTGGTCAGAAGCCCGTTTTGGGACCGGATCGGCGTTTCCCCGGTGTTCATCAGTAAAAAGCAGCCTGTCCCATAAGTATTCTTGGCCTCTCCCGCTTCAAAGCAGCACTGGCCAAACAGCGCCGCCTGCTGGTCCCCCGCCGCGCCAGCAATGGGGATCTCGCCGCCGATCACCGTCTCATCCGTCACGCCGAACAGACAACTGGAGGGTTTCACCTGGGGAAGCATGGTCCTGGGGATCCCGAAGTAAGACAGGATTTCCTCGTCCCACTCTTTTTTATGGATATCGTACAGCATGGTGCGGGACGCGTTGGTCTGATCCGTGACAAAGGCCTTTCCTTTTGTCAGGTTCCAGATCAGCCAGGTATCCACGGTGCCGAACGCAAGCTCTCCGTCCTGCGCCATCTGTCTGGCCCCTTCCACATGGTCCAGGATCCACCGGATCTTCGTGGCGGAAAAATAGGCGTCCGGCACCAGGCCGGTCCTTTCCCGGATCACGCGGTCAAAGCCGTCCGCTTTGAGCCTGTCGATCTGATCCGCCGTGCGGCGGCACTGCCAGACAATGGCGGGATAGACCGGTTTTCCCGTTTTTTTGGAAAAACAGATGGTAGTCTCCCTCTGGTTTGTGATCCCAATGGCCGCAATCTCCTCTAACCCCGCCCCGATCTTTCCCATGGCCTCTACTGCCACGGAAAGCTGGGAGGACCAGATCTCCAGCGGATCGTGTTCCACCCATCCGGGATGGGGATAATACTGGGTGAACTCCTTTTGCGCCATGGAACAGACCGTTCCCTTTTTGTCGAACAGGATACAGCGGGAACTGGTCGTCCCCTGATCCAGCGCCATCACATATTTTTTCATGCTAATCTCCATTTCAGGAGCGTCAAAAACGCTTTTTACAATGCGCTCCTCAGACCTCTACGACGCGCAGCATATTGGTATTGCCGGATACGCCCAGCGGCACCCCTGCGGTAAGCACCACCGTATCTCCCTTTTTGACATACCCCGCATCCTCCGCCGCGGCGATGGCCTCCCGGAACAGATCCTCCGCGATGCTTTCCTCCGCGATTAGAAGCGGCTTCACTCCCCATTGCAGGTTCATCTGCCGCCAGACCAGCCTGCCGGTGGTACAGCCTATGATCGGGCACTGGGGTTTATAGCGGGCGATCATGGCAGAGGTGAAGCCCGACATCGTGACGGTGATGATCGCCTTCACGTTCAGCTCCGATGCCACATGGCAGGTGGCATGGCAGATAGACGAGGTGATATCTCTGGCGGGCATATTGTCCCCCGGCCTGCGCAGCCGCACCATATAATCGATATCCTCCTCCGTCCGTTTTGCGATCCGGGCCATGGTCCTTACGGCTTCCACAGGATAACTGCCGCTTGCAGTCTCGCCGGAAAGCATGATCGCCGTGGTTCCGTCGTAAATGGCGTTCGCCACATCCGTGATCTCCGCCCTGGTCGGCCTGGGGTGCTGGATCATGGAATCCAACATCTGCGTGGCGGTGATCACATGCTTGCCCGCCATCACCGCCTGCCGGATCATCCGTTTCTGCACAATGGGCACTTCCTCCATGGGGATTTCCACGCCCATATCGCCTCTCGCCACCATGATGCCGTCGGCGGCCTCCAGGATCTCCTCCAAATTTTCGATTCCCTGCAGGTTCTCAATCTTGGCAATGACCTGGATCCGGGAATTGTTCTCCTTCAAAATCGCCTTAATATCCAAAATATCCTGCTTGCAGCGGACAAAAGAGGCCGCGATGAAATCAAATCCCATCTTACAGCCGAACAGGATATCCGCCCGATCCTTCTCATTGAGATAGGGCATGGTCAGCACCGTACCCGGCACGTTGATCCCCTTGTGGTTGGATACCGGGCCGCCGTTTAAGACCGTACAGACGATGTCCGTTTCCGTCACCTCGTCCACCGTCAGCCCGATCAGGCCGTCGTCGACCAGAATGGAAGCGCCGGGCTTCACATCGTTCACCAGATTTTTATAGCTGATGGACGCCCGCTCTGCGGTTCCCGTGATTTCCTCCGTAGTCAGGGTGAATTTCTGCCCCTTTTGCAGCACTGCCCTGCCCTCGGCAAAATCTCCCAGACGGATCTCCGGCCCCTTGGTATCCAACAGTACCGCTACCGGCAACTGCAGCTTGCGGCTGACCTTTCGGATCCGCTCCAGCTTCTCGCCATGGCTCTTGTGATCCCCATGCGAAAAATTGAGCCGCGCCACATTCATTCCCGCCTCCATCAGCTCCTGCAATATCTCCTCGCTCTCCGACGCAGGCCCGATGGTACACACAATTTTGGTTTTTCTCATACCCTTTCTCCCTTCGCCGCTTTTCCGCTCATCCCGTGGGGCAGGCCCGGCAGGGCCGGTCTGCATCGGCCAGCACCGCGATTTCTTCCCCGTTTACGCCCTGCACAAAAAACCCCTGCCGTAAAAGCTGCCGCAGCAATCCGATCACGGTTTCCTCCAGACGTTCTCCCGGCACTACAATGGGAATCCCCGGCGGGTAAAGATGGATAAAATCTGCGCTGACCCTTCCCCGGGCCGCCTCCAGAGGTACCGTCTCCCGCCGCCCATCCAGCGCGTCAAAAAGGGGCAAAGCCGTTTCCAGTTGGGGATACACAGGCTGCGGTTCTTTGCTCTCTCCCGCCCCCTTCTTACAGGAAGCATCGATTTCCAGAAGTGCTGCGGCCAGCCTTTCCCAGCCCTCTTTCGTGTCGCAGCAGGTCATGATCGCGGTCACATAATCTCCCGCCGCCATCTCCATCTGCAGCCGGTATTTCTCCCGAAGGATATCGGAAAGGGCCTTTCCCGACAACCCGCTTTTTGCGGTATGGATCAGGATCTTGCAGGGATCCAGGCAAAACACATCCAAAGGCGGTTCCTGCGCCAGGCCTGCTTCGGCATCCTCTTTCTCCCGGCCCTTCCGCATCCCATCGGGCGCGATCACCCGCAGGAACCGGAGCCGCTTTGTCTGTCGGCAAAAGGCTGCCCTGTCCGCAAAAAAATCGTCCCAGAGGCCGCTGCCCCGTTCCCGCACCAGTTCCATACAGGCGTCCATGGCCGCCATCAGGACATAGGAAGGCGAACTCGTCTGATAAATCCTTTCAAACAGCCGCACCCGCCGCAGATCCGCCCGCTTTTCGTTCACCAGAAGCAGCGCCGTCTGCGTCAGGCAGGGCATGGTTTTATGTAAGCTGACTACCGTGTAGTCGGCGCCGCATCGCACCGCATTTTCCGGAAAGGCCGGATGGAATCCGAAGTGGGCGCCGTGGGCGCTGTCCACAATGAGCGGCTTCCCGTAAGCGTGTACGATTTTGGCGATCGCCTCCACATCCGCTACCACCCCGTCATAGGTGGGCGAGACGATCAGCACGGCCTCCGCCTCAGGATGCAGGCAGAGCGCCTCTTCCACCTGCCGGGCCGTCACGGCGGCCGCAATGCCGGCCTCCTCTGTCGTTTCCGGGTACAGATAAACAGGGGTCAGTTGCCGCAGATAGACGCCATGATAAGCCGAACGGTGGCAATTGCGGGCCATGATCAGCGTGCCTTTCCGGGGCACCGCTGCCGAGATCGCGGTCAAAAGCCCCGCCGTACTGCCGTTGACGCTGTAAAAACAGTGATCGGCCCCGTACAGGCGGGCCGCTTTCTCCATCGCTTCCGCCAGAACCCCTTCCGGCGCGTGAAGATCGTCAAAGCCGTCTATTTCCGTAAGATCTATTTTTGCCGTCTGCGTTAAGATCCTTCCTGCGTCTTGGCCGATCCTGTCCGATGCAGGCAGATTCCGCTTATGGCCCGGCATATGATACGGATATACGCCGCTTTCGGCGTATTCCGTCAGCCGGTCCGCCAGATCCCTTTCGAGTTTTCCATCCCCCCGGCGCTGCGGCCGTCCTTTTTCGCCCATCTGCCCACCCCGGCCAAAAACCCTGTTTTTCAATCCTCTGCTCCCGCCCGCAGGACGCTGGCGCAGCCTAAAATCCGATCCGTTGTCATGATTATATTCAGTATAACACATTCTTCTGGCGGTTGCCATGCTATTGCCATAAAATTTGTCCCTTCACATCCAAGCCTGGTATCGCGCCCCGCAGCGATCCGCTTTTTCGCAAGCCCTTTTTTTCAGAAACCCCTTTCTTTTCTTTGCCGATCCGATATAATAAAGACAGATCACACTTTCCGGGAGGATATCATATGGGAATCAAGGTTTATGAAAACGGGAAAATTTTCCAGATCCACACGCCCCACACCACCTATCTGATAGGCGTGGCGCGGGAAAAATATCTGGGGCACCTGTACTACGGCAAACGGCTTTTGGATCCCAACGGCCGCTACCTGATGCGGGTGGGCGAAGGGGCTACGGCGGATCACGATTTTATCAAAAACAAGTTGGGCTTTATGGACAGTTTCCCCTTTGAATACCCCTCCTGGGGCGTAGGCGATTACCGGGACCCGGGCCTGCGGGTGCGGGACGAAAGGGGCCATCGCGTCTGCGAACTGATATATGACGGCTATGAACTGCTGGAAGGCAAGCCTGCGTTATCCGGCCTGCCCGCTACCTTCGCAGGCAGGCAGGAAGGACAGGCCGCCCAGACGCTGGTGATCCGGCTCAAAGACGATCTGCTGGGCCTGAAGATCCTCCTGCGCTACAGCGTCTTTGAGGATTCCGACGCCATCATACGCAGCGTCGTTGCGGTCAATGAAGGGCAAAAGAAGCTCTATCTGGAAAAGATCCTGAGCGCCTGTCTGGACATGGACAATGAGGAGTACAGCCTGCTGACGCTGCACGGCTGCTGGGCGCGGGAACGGCACATGACGCTGCGCAAAGTGTCCATGGGCAAACATACCGTATCTTCCCTGCGGGGTGAAACCAGTCATCAGATACAGCCCTTTATGGCGCTGACCACCAACGGGACGGCGCAGGATATCGGCGACGTTTACGCCATGCACTTTATCTACTCCGGCAATTTTGTGGCGGAGACGGGACTGGACCACATGGACAGCGTCCGCATGGGGATCGGCCTGCATCCGGACGGCTTTGAATGGGTGCTGGAACCCGGCGCGCGGTTTGAAACGCCGGAGGCCGTCCTGGTCTATTCCGACTGCGGTCTTGGACAAATGACCCGCACGCTCCACGACCTGTACCGCAATCATCTGATCCGCAGCAAGTATCTGCACGCCAAACGGCCGATTCTGATCAACAACTGGGAGGCCACCTATTTTGATTTCGACGACGACAAGCTGGTGGCCATCGCCCGGGAAGCCAAAAAGCTGGGTATTGAAATGCTGGTCATGGACGACGGCTGGTTCGGACGGCGCCATAACGACGAATGTGCCCTGGGCGACTGGCAGGTAAATGAGGACAAGCTCAAGGGCGGGCTGAAATCCCTGGTGAACCGCGTCAACGCCGAAGGGCTGAAATTCGGCATTTGGTTTGAACCGGAAATGATCTCTCCCGATTCCGACCTCTACCGCGCCCATCCCGACTGGGCGATCCAGGTGCCGGGCCGCGAGATCACCCTGGCCCGCTATCAGTGCGTGCTGGATCTGACCCGTCAGGAAGTGGCGGATTACGTCTACGAATGCGTGGCAAAGGTGCTGCGCAGCGCCAATATCGAATATGTAAAATGGGATATGAACCGCGCGCTGGCGGATCTGGGCAGCTTTGCCCTGGACAGCGAACACATGGGGGAATTTTCCCATCGCTATGTGCTGGGCGTCTATTCCCTGCAGGAACGGCTGTTGCAGGAGTTCCCGGATCTGCTTCTGGAAAACTGTTCCGGCGGCGGCGCCCGCTTTGATCCCGGCATGCTCTACTACAGCCCGCAGATCTGGACTTCCGACGATATGGATCCTATAGAGCGCCTTCTCATCCAGGAGGGAACCGCCCTGTTATATCCGCTGAGTACCATGGGCGCCCATATCTGCGTCTGCCCCAACCATTCTGTGGGACGCGTCACGCCGATGGAGACCCGGGCCAATGTAGCGCTGGCGGGAACCTTCGGTTACGAACTGGATATCACCAAGCTCTCCGATGTAGAAAAGGAGAAAGCGGCCGGCTTCAACCGGATGTACCACGCCCTTAACGACCTGATCCGGGAGGGGGATTATTACCGCATCGCCTCTTACCGGGAAAATAATATGTATGACTGCTGGCAGGTGGTGAAAAAAGACAGGAGCGAAAGCCTGGTAACCTACGTCCAGGTCCGCTATGAGGCGGGGCGCAAATCCAGACGGCTGAAACTAAAAGGGCTGGATCCTGCCGCCTCTTACCGGCTGGAAGGAACCGGACAGGTATATTCCGGCGAAATCCTGATGCAGGCCGGCTATTTACAGGATATGATCTTTGGGGATTATGGCAGTGTGCTGCTGCACTTTGTTAAGGAAGGCACATCGCCATGTCAGGACTTCTGACGGAACCTAAAAACCGGCTCTTACGCTTTTTGCGCGCAACAGCCGGTTTCTCCAGGGCGTCGCTTTTATCGGACGCCCCGGGGTGCCGTCACCTTTCGTCTGCCTCGATCACGCTTTTTACGAGCTGCCACGCGATGCTGCCCTGACGCAGAAAGGAAAGGGCCTGTTCATACCCGACCCATCTTGCGCTGTCCACTTCCTGCGACAGGCGAAAATCCTTCTTTTTTACCTCCGCCCGATAGCCCAGCATCAGCATTTCTTTGGCTTCATAGGGAAAGCTTCGAATAAATCTCAGCGTTTCCACCTGCTGCCCCAGTTCCTCCTGCACCTCCCGTATTACCGTTTCCTCTGCGGATTCCCCGATCTTC
>CANQFM010000048.1 GCA_947598825.1 uncultured Eisenbergiella sp.
AGTGTGGAACAGGCGTGGTATCTGAGAGAGCGGTATTTGCGGATAGAAAGGGTGAGACAGAATGCTGCCGATTGATTCGGCTTTAAAGTCGTAAGAAAGCTGTGGACAGAGCGAATGGGAACAAAATTGTGGCAGTTCGTGAGAGAGAACAATATATGCTGTGAATGAAGGATAATCTGAAATAAAAGTGCTTGCATTTTGGATTCCTTAGCCGTAGAATATAAATGTTCTTGATGACAAAAGAATAACAAAATGTTGGCGCAGCATCGGAGGGTGAGTCATTCAGGAAATGATGAGCTGGATAAGATGTCAGGTTGAAATACCTGTTATCTTGTCCGGCTTTTTTGTTACAGGAGCTTTTTTGATCTTCTGTGACATGACAGATATTTCGGACGTTGAAGAGGAGAAGATCATGAAGAACAGTCAGGATTTTACTCAGGGGAAAATACTTTCACCGCTGCTTCGTTTTGCAGTACCGGTTTTGTTTGCCCTGTTTCTGCAGTCGCTGTACGGCGCGGTGGATCTGCTGGTAGTTGGAAAATTTGCGGATGCAGCGGACGTATCGGCTGTTTCTACCGGGTCGCAGATCATGATGACTCTGACGGGTCTTGTAAGCAGCTTCGCGATGGGAACTACCGTTTTCCTTGGACAGAGAATCGGAGAAAAAAAGCCGAAAGAGGCAGGGCGGATCGTCGGAAGCGGGCTCCTTCTTTTCCTCGTGGCTGGGGTCGCTTTAACGGTGCTGGTCCCGGCAGGGGCGGGCCCCCTGGCGTATATCATGCACGCCCCGAAAGAAGCGTTTTCTCTCACTGCTGTGTATATCCGTATATGCGGAGCGGGATTTATTGTGATCATCGCCTACAATCTGATCGGCAGCATCTTCCGCGGCCTGGGTGATTCCGGGACGCCGCTGTTTACTGTGGCAGCCGCCTGTGTCTGCAACATAGCGGGTGATCTTTTGCTGGTGGCCGTATTTCACCTTGGAACTGCGGGAGCGGCGATCGCAACTGTTCTTGCACAGATGGTAAGCGTTGTTGTCTCTTTCCTTTTGATCCGGCGCAGGGAACTGCCATTTCAGATGGACAGGAGTATGATAAGATGGGACAGTGAGATCATCGGAAAGATCGTCCGGCTGGGTGCGCCGATCGCACTGCAGGATCTTCTGGTAGGGATATCTTTTCTTGTGATCCTCGCCATTGTCAATTCTCTCGGACTGACAGAGTCGGCGGGGGTAGGTGTGGCGGAAAAGGTCTGCGGGTTTATCATGCTGGTCCCGTCGGCCTTTATGCAGGCCATGTCTGCGTTTGTCGCACAGAACCGCGGCGCGGGGAAGCCGGAGCGGGCGATAAAGGCCTTGAAATATTCCATAGGTGTTTCGCTGGTTTTTGCGGTTACAATGTTCTATCTTTCCTTTTTTCACGGTGATGTGCTGTCCAGTATCTTCGCCAGAGATCCCGATATCATCACAGCATCGGCACAGTATCTGAAGGCCTATGCGATCGACTGCCTGCTGACCTGCTTTTTGTTTTGCTTTATTGGGTTCTTCAATGGTATGGAACTCACCGCATTTGTCATGGCGCAGGGAATCATCGGCGCGTTTTGCGTGAGAGTTCCGGTTTCCTTTTTCATGAGCAGGATCAGGCCGGTATCTCTGTTTCGTGTCGGGCTGGCAACGCCGTGTTCCACTGTTGTCCAGATATTACTTTGCTTTGGGTGCATGATATCGATATACAAAACGAGGAAAGTAAGAGACAGATAGATCGCCTATCAATTATTTCAGAAAAGTGCAGTATGTTATCTCAGTTTATCGTATTTTTTGCTTCCGGCAAGATAATTTTTCCATCAATATCCTCCTATGCCTCTTCTATAACCAATACCATAAGCGCTGCTTAGAAATGGAAGTTTTTTGCAAAAACCAGCGGAAGTGTTTGCTATTTTGCCCTGTCCGCGTTATGATGAAAGCATGAAAAGAGGCGGGCCGTCTTTGGGACGCTCCGGAATGGGAGGAAAGTATGAGATTTGAAAAGGCAGACAATGCGCTGGTATTTTATCATGGCGGTGAGATGGGCCGGATCGAGGCCTGGGGGAAGGATTCTTTCCGCGTCCGCGCCACGAAATTGGGGAAATTCAGTGGGAAAGAGTGGGCGTTGACGGAAAAGGTGCCGGAGACGGCTGTGCAGATCGATCTTGGCGAGGAGGATCACTGGGTCGGGGACGGCACGGTGGATAAGCGTCCCATCGCGTCCATCGTAAACGGCCGCCTGAAAGCCGTGGTGAATTTTGCAGGCGTCATTTCTTTTTACCGGGACGGCAGGCTGATCCTGCGGGAATATTATCGGGCCTACGACGGGACATTATCTCGGGAGAGCCGGTGCTTAAAGGTGGTCAACCGGGAGTGGAAAGGGATCTTCGGCGGCAGCGAATATTCCCTGAAACTGAAGTTTGAAAGCAACGACGGGGAAAAGCTCTTCGGCATGGGCCAGTACCAGCAGCCTTATATGGATCTGAAGGGCTGCACGCTGGAGCTGGCGCAGCGCAATTCTCAGATCAGCGTGCCCTTTGCGGTATCTTCCCTGGGATACGGATTTTTGTGGAATAATCCTGCAGTGGGGCAGGTGACCTTCGGAAAGAACTATACGGAATGGATCGCCCGTTCCACCAGGGAAATGGACTATTGGATCACCGCAGCGGACGGGCCGAAGCAGATTTTGGAAAACTATACCCAAGCGACGGGGCATGCGGATATGTTCCCGGAGGAGCTGATGGGTTTATGGCAGTGCAAGCTCCGCTATCGGACGCAGGAGGAAGTGCTGGAGGTGGCCCATCGGTACCAAGAGGAAGGGATCAAGATAGACCAGATCGTCATCGATTTCTTTCACTGGACGGTGCAGGGCGACTGGAAATTTGACAAAACCTACTGGCCGGATCCCAAGGCCATGGTGGACGAGCTGCACAGCATGGGCATCCGGGTCATCGTTTCCGTCTGGCCTTCGGTGGACCGAAAGAGCGAGAATTTTGGCCCCATGATGGAAAAAGGGCTGCTGATCCGCACGGAGCGCGGCGCGGCGCAGACCTATGACTATCAGGGAGACTGTGTGGAGATCGATCCGTTCAATCCGGAAGCCAGGAAGTATGTCTGGGAAGTCTGCAAACGGAATTATTACGATTATGGGTTTGACGCTTTCTGGCTGGATAACTCCGAGCCGGACTACGGCGTGTACGATTTTGAAAATTACCGCTACTGCGACGGGCCGGCGCTGGCCCTCAGCAACATTTACCCTCAGATGTACAGCCGGGTCTTTTATGATGAAATGAGCAAAACGGGCCGGGGGGCTGTGGTGAATCTGCTGCGCAGCGCCTGGGCGGGCTCCCAGAAGTACGGCAATGTGGTCTGGTCTGGAGATATCCCCAGCACCTTTGAAGCCTTTGCGGATCAGCTCCAGGGCGGCCTGAACATGGGGCTGGCGGGGATCCCCTGGTGGACCACGGATGTGGGCGGGTTCATGACGGACGATGTGAACGACCCGGATTTCAGGCAGCTTCTCATCCGCTGGTATCAGTTCGCGGTATATTCCGCCGTCCTGCGTATGCACGGCGACCGGGGCCCTTACAACATCCCTGCGCTGGACGACAGGGATTGGGGCGGCGGTTATCTGCATACGGGCCAGCCCAATGAACTGTGGAGCTACGGAGAGGAGAACTACCGGATCATGAGGAAGTATTATGATCTGAGGATCTCCATGCATGATTATATCCGTTCTCTGTATGAAGAAGCCCATAGCAACGGCTCTCCGCTGATCCGCGCCATGTTTTATGAATTCCCGGAGGATGAAAAGTGCTGGGAGCTGCAGGATCAGTATATGTTCGGGGCTAAGTACCTGGTGGCGCCGATCCTGCATCTGAACGAATTCGCCAGGGAGGTCTATCTTCCGAAAGGACAGTGGCGGCTGACTTCCACTGGCGAGATCTATCAGGGCAGCGCGACGGTCAGGGTGGACGCGCCGATCGAATATATGCCGGTATTTGAAAGGATCTGACAGGATGTATACATTTGAAAGCAGGGTCCGTTATAGCGAAACGGACGAAAATGAAACGCTGACGGTGGCGGGCATCGTGGATTATCTGCAGGACACCTCCACCTTTCAGTCGGAGGATCTGGGGCTGGGGGTGCGGTATCTGCAGAGCATGGATCTGGTCTGGGTGGTGAACGCCTGGCAGATCGTGATCCATCGGCGTCCGAAGCTGGGGGACCGGATCCGCCTGGGCACCTTCCCCTATGAATTTAAAGGATTTTTGGGACTGCGTAATTTCCTTATGGAAGACGAGGCAGGGAACCGTCTGGTGGAGGCCAACTCCATCTGGACGCTTTTAAACATTTCAAAAGGGCTTCCCGCCCGGGCGACGGAAGAGATGATACAGCGCTATGTGTTAGAACCAAAGCTGGATATGGACTACGCCCCCCGCAAGATCGCCCTGCCGGACAGAGGGATCGAGAAAGAGCGGTTTTTGATCGGCAGGCAGCATTTGGACGGCAACCATCATGTGAACAACGGCCAATACGTCCATATGGCCACGGATTATCTGCCGGCGGACTTTTCCGTAGGGCAGCTTCGGGCGGAATATAAAAGGCAGGCCCACCTGGGGGATGAGATCGTCCCGGTCTTTTATGCACAGGATGGGAAAGCGGTGACCTCGTTAAACGGGACGGACGGATTGCCCTATGCGGTGGTGGAATTTTCACCGGCATGAGGCGGGAGTTGGTCCCGGGCAGGTCGGGCCGCGCAGACGGAGAAAGTGAGAGAGCATTATGCTGGAACTGGGCAGGACGCAGGAACTGACAGTTGTAAAAAAAGTAGATTTTGGCATCTATTTGGCAGAGACAAAGGACGACGAAGAGAAGGTCCTGCTGCCCAAAAAGCAGGTGCCGGAAGGGATCGGGACAGGCGACAGGATCAGCGTTTTTCTGTATCGGGATTCCAAGGACCGTCTGATCGCGACTACGACGGCGCCCCTGCTCCAGTTGGGGCAGGTGGAAGAGCTTACTGTGGTGCAGACAGGGAAGATCGGCGCTTTTTTGGACTGGGGACTGGAAAAGGACCTGTTATTGCCGTTTCGGGAGCAGACCCGCGAAGTACAGGCCGGGGACCGTTTCCCAGTGGCCCTTTATCTGGATAAGAGCGGGCGCCTCTGCGCTACCATGAAGATCTATCATTATCTGCGGACGGACAGCCCGTATCAGAAGGATGACAGAGTGGAGGGGTATGTGTATGAGATCAGCCGGCAGTTCGGCGCTTTTGTGGCGGTGGACGGGAAATATTCGGCGCTGGTGCCCGTCCAGGAGCTGTTCGGACAGGTGCATACGGGAGATCGTGTAAAGGCCAGGGTCACAAAGGTACTCGATGACGGCAAGTTGAATCTGAGCCTGCGGGAAAAGGCGTATCTTCAGATCGGAACGGATGCGAAAAAGGTGCTTGAGATCATGGAGCAAAACGGCGGGAAGCTGCCGTTTACGGATAAGGCGGATCCCGACCTGATCCGCAGCAGGATGGGAATGAGCAAAAACGAGTTCAAACGCGCGGTGGGCGGCCTGCTGAAAGAGGGAAAGATCCAGATCACGGAAAACGAGATCCGCAAATTGTGAAAAACCACGGAGAAATGTACTTTTTGTCCTGAAAAAAGGCAAAACTTGCCAAAATTGCAAAAGCGTGATATAGTATACGGATAGGGCAGTTTCTATGGTATATGTTGTCGGTTTTTGTGAGGGACGAGATGAAAAGATATTCTATTCTGGGCGTTTCCCTTTTTGACCATGCCGCGAGGGAAAGCATCAGACTGACGGAAACTTTTTTGAATAGCGGAGTCCTCAACACGGCCGTGAGCCTTACCTCCCAGATGCTGTCGCAGGCGGCGCAGGACGAAGAGCTGAAAACCCTTCTGGAGACTACGGATCTGACTTTCTGCGCAGAAAAAGATATTCTGGAGGCGGCGGGAATAGCGGCGGCGGGACGGGTCCGTGAGATCGAGAATCAGATCTATCTCAGGCTGTTTTTGCGGCGGCTGGCCAAGCAGCAGGATCGCGTTTATCTCCTGGGAGGGGATACCCGGCAGGCGGAGGCGCTGCTGGAGATGCTGGTAACGGAGCAGGGCGGTCTGAACATTATCGCCTGCCGCAGCTATGAGGAATATGATTCTCAGCCGGAGCGGCTCATGAATGCCATCAATGAGACGGCGCCCCGGGTGATCCTGTCCAGGATGGATTGGCCGGTCGATCTGAAGCTGATGCATGAAGGACGCAGGTATCTCAACGCGGAGCTGTGGATGGCCCTGTCCGAGAAGTCCCTGTCCCACCGGTCAAAACAGACTTTTCTGGAGGGCATCTGGAAAAAACTGTTCCAGAAAAAGGTAAATGAATATAACGAAGAGCAGGCGGTCCGCTGATGCGGACCGCTTTGTGATAACTTTGCATAAAATTTTTGAGATTTCCTATAGCTTTTTTTGTGATTATCTTTTAAAATGAAAAAAGGGGATTGTATTATGTCAGAATAGAGCGACAGAGTCGCTTTCTTTTGCGTTGTTTGGAGGAGAGGGGTATGATTTCAAATCAGATTTTGCAGAACACGGTAGACGGACTGAAAGCGATCGCGAGGATGGAACTGAGCGTAGTGGATGTGGACGGCAAGGTCATCGCATCGACGGCGGAAGAGCTGGACAGGTGCGCGCAGACCGCCAGAGCCTTCGCCGAGTCTCCTGCAGACAGCCAGGAAGTGCAGGGCAACCAGTTTTTTAAGATATATGACGAGCAGCAGTTGGAATATATCCTGATCGCGGGCGGCGCCGGGGAAAATGTCTATCTGCTGGGCAAAATGGCCGCGTTCCAGCTCCAGAATCTGCTGGTGGCGTATAAGGAGCGCTTCGATAAGGACAACTTTATCAAGAATCTGCTGTTGGACAATCTGCTGTTGGTGGATATTTACAGCAGGGCCAAGAAGCTGCATATCCCCGCAGACGCGGACCGCGTCGTCCTGATCGTGGAGAACGGCAATCGGGACAGCAACGCGCTGGAGCTTGTGCGTTCTGCTTTCGTGGGCAACTCCCGCGATTTTGTGACGGCGGTGGATGAGAACAGCATCATCGTGGTCAAGGATCTTTCGGAGAGCGATGAGAACCGCGAGATCGAAAAGACGGCTGCAGCGATCATCCGCTGTCTGGAAAACGGCGGGATTTCGGACAACCGGGTGGCTTACGGCACGGTGATCCACGAGATCAAAGAGGTGAGCCGTTCTTATAAAGAAGCGAAGATGGCGCTGGATGTGGGGAAGATCTTCTTTGACGAACGCACCATTATCGCCTACAGCGAACTGGGCATCGGACGCCTGATCTATCAGCTCCCGATCCCTCTGTGCAAAATGTTCATCCATGAGATCTTCGGGGGCAAGAGCCCGGACGATTTCGACGAGGAGACGCTGGTGACGATCAGCAAGTTCTTTGAGAACAGCCTGAACGTTTCCGAGACGAGCCGCCAGCTTTTTATTCACCGCAACACGCTGGTTTACCGCCTGGATAAGCTGCAGAAAAGCACAGGCCTTGACCTGCGCGTTTTTGAGGACGCCATTACGTTCAAGATCGCGTTGATGGTGGTAAAATACATGAAATATATGGAAACCTACGAATTTTAGGAGAGTGAACGAATTTGGGTCTGTTTGGGAAAAAACGCAGGAAAAAAAGGGATAGCGGCGAAGCCATCGTTCTGGAGAATGTGACCAAGTCCTATTCCAAGGGAGTGCCCGCCCTGGACGGGGTGAGCATCACAGTCAAAAAAGGGGAGTTCGTGTTCATCGTGGGGGACAGCGGATCGGGCAAGTCTACGCTCATCAAGCTGCTCATGCGGGAACTGACGCCCACCAGCGGCAGGGTAGTGGTGCAGGGCATGGATGTGGGGCGTCTGAAACACCGGCAGGTACCGAAGTTCCGCCGCAACATCGGGATCGTTTTTCAGGACTTCCGCCTGCTGAACGACAGGAACGTATATGAAAACGTGGCTTTCGCGCAGCGTATTGTGCAGACGCCGGCAAAAGAGATCCGCAAAAACGTGACCAACGCCCTGACGGTCGTGGGGCTTGCCGGGAAATATAAGGCAAAGACCAGGCAGCTCTCCGGCGGCGAGCAGCAGCGCGTTGCCGTGGCAAGGGCGCTTGTGAACAATCCGCCGATCCTGCTGGCCGATGAGCCTACCGGCAACCTGGATCCGAAAAATTCCTGGGACATCATGCAGCTTCTGGACCGGATCAACAGGGAGAGGGGGACTACGATCATCGTCGTGACGCATAACAGGGAGATCGTCAACACGATGCAGAAGCGCGTTATCACGATCAGGAAAGGCGTCGTTATCAGCGACGAAGAAAAAGGCGGATACATCGATGAGGATTAGCACATTTTTTTATACATTAAAGCAGGGGATCGTCAACATATTCCGGAATAAGTGGTTTTCTCTGGCATCCATCGCCACGATCAGCTCCTGCCTGTTTTTGTTCGGCCTGTTTTATACCGTGATCGTCAATTTTCAGTATATGATCCGGAACGCGGAGGGAGAGATGTCCGTTACCGCTTTTTTGCAGGAGGACGCGACGGAGGAGCAGATCCAGCAGGTGGGAGAGATGATCCGGGGCCGGGCCGAGGTTGCCAGGGTGGATTTTATTTCCGATGAACAGGCCTGGGCGGAGTGGGCGCCGGAAAATATCGGCGAGGATTATATGGATATTTATTCCGAGAACCCCTTTGAAAACATGAACAGCTTTGAGATCTATATGAACGACGTGGAGCAGCAGCAGAGCCTGGTGGACTGGCTGCAATCCCTGCCGGATATCTCCGAGGTGCATTATTCCGAGGTCACTGCGACTACCCTGACTGGAATGAACGCGATCGTGGCGTATGTGTCCCTGGGCATTATCGTGATCCTTCTGCTGGTCTCCATCTTCCTGATCAACAATACCGTGATCATCGGCATTTCCGTCCGCAGGCAGGAAATCGAGATCATGAAAGCCATCGGCGCAACGGATTTCTTTGTCCGTTCCCCGTTTGTCATTGAAGGGATACTGATCGGCCTGGTGGGGTCTCTGATCCCTCTGGCGGCGATCTATTTTATCTATATCAAGGTCATGGATTATGTCGGCATCCAGTTTCCGGCACTGACGACGCTGCTCCAGTTTCTGCCGGTGCAGGATGTTTTTAAGCTTCTTCTGCCGATCTCATTGGGGATCGGCGCCGGGATCGGTTTTCTGGGCAGCTTCACGACGGTGCGCAAGCATCTTCGCGTGTGATGCGGGGATGATAAGGATGAAAAAGGGAAAAAGGGCTTTGGCGGCGGTGTGCGCGCTGGCGGTATTGTTTTTGACGCCGGCGGCCCATCTGCAGGCGCAGGCCAAGACGCTGGAAGAGAGCATAAAAGAAAAGCAGGAAGCGATCAGCGCGGCCCAGGACGAGAAGAAAAAGCTGCAGTCGGGGCTTTCTGATATCAAGGCGCTGGTCAATAAGCTGGAAGCCTCCAAAAAGGATCTGCAGACCTATGTGACAGAACTGGACGGCCAGGTGGCGCAGATCGAGGAGAAGATCACCGAGCTGCAGGGGCAGATCGAAGACAAGAAAGCGGAAGTAGAACAGGCGAAGGCAGACACGGAAGCGGCCCAGGACGTGGCGGATCAGCAGTATGCCGACATGAAATCCCGGCTGCGGTATCTGTATGCCAACAATAAGGACGGCGGTTATCTGGACGTGCTGCTGACCTCCCAGAGCTTTGGGGATATGATCAACCAGGCAGAGTATGTGGAACGCCTCAACGCCTATGACAGCCGCAAGCTGATAGAATTCGAGCAGAATGTGGAATATCTCAAGCTTTGCCGACAGACGCTGGAGGAGGAAGAAGAGGTCCTCCGGGAATCGGAAAAAAGCCTGGAGAACGAACAGGAATCGGTGAATGCCCTGATCCAGGAGAAATCCGTGCAGATCGCGGCCTATCAGCAGGATATCGACGGACAGGCCTCGGCAATCGCGGATTACGAGGCCATGATCGCGGAAGAAGCCGCAGTCATAGAAGCGTTGGAAAAGGCGGTGGCGGAGGATAAGGCCAAGCTGGCGGAGCAGAACCGGCTGAAATATGACGGCGGTATGTTTCAGATGCCGTGCCCCGGCTATAAGCGCATTTCCGATGATTACGGCAATCGGATCCATCCGATCACCGGCAAGCAGCAGTTTCACAACGGCGTGGATTTTGCGGCGGCTTCCGGCACGCCGATCCTGGCGGCCTACGACGGCAAGGTGGTGTCCGCCGCCTATAACAGTTCCATGGGCAACTATGTGATGATCGACCATGGCGACGACCTGTATACGATCTATATGCACGCTTCCAAGCTGTATGTGTCCGCAGGGCAGACGGTCAGCAAGGGACAGCAGATCGCAGCCGTCGGCGCGACGGGAAGGGCGACCGGCCCGCATCTGCATTTTTCCGTCCGTCTGAACGGGAACTATACGAGCCCCTGGAATTATCTGAAATGATCGGGTTTGCTTTATGCGGCAGTGAAGAAACCGGAAAAAGAGGCTTCTAATCTTCTTTTTCCGGTTATATTATATATTTATACGGATCATTGGAGAGAGATAAGATGAAGAATAAAAGAAGTTTTATCGGAGGCATGATCGTCGGCGTCGTTCTGGTTTTAGCGCTGGGTTCCGGTTATTTTGCCGGACGGACGCTGTATCAGGCCTTTGCGGAAAAAAATGCGGCGGAAGGGGCAAAGGCTCAGGACGGGATCTCCATGCCGCTGTCCATGCAGAAGATCGGCGTTCTGGAAGAAATGATCGACGATTATTATCTGGAGGAGACGGACGGCGCAGCGATGGAAGAGGGGCTATACAGGGGGCTTGTGGCGGCCCTGGGGGATCCCTATTCCGTCTATTATTCTGCGGAGGAACTCGTGGAGCTGCAGGAAAAGACGGCGGGGATCTATTACGGGATCGGCGCCCGGGTGAGCCTGGATACGGATACGGGACTGGCCAGGATCGTGGGCGTTATTTCGGGCGCGCCGGCGGAAGAAGCCGGCCTTATGGCAGGGGATCTCATCTATCTGGTGGACGGCGGTTCCGTACAGGGGATGGATCTGGAGTCGATTGTAGCCAAAGTCAAGGGCGAAGAGGGGACGAAAGTCCATCTGACCGTGATCCGGGAAGGCGCGGATGATTATCTGGAATTTGACATAGAGCGGCGTAAGCTGGATAACGATACGGTTTCCTATGAGATGCTGGAGGAGGGGATCGGCTATATCCAGATCCAGGAGTTTGACGACGTGACGGTAGATCAGTTTGCGGACGCGCTGGCGACCTGCAAGGGTTCGGGCATGAAAGGGCTTATTCTGGATCTGCGGGGCAACCCCGGCGGGAACCTTTCTACGGTCTGCGAGATCTCCCGGAGGATCCTTCCGAAAGGGCTGATCGTATATACGGAGGATAAGTACGGAAAACGGGAAGAATATACATGCGATGGCGAGCATCCGCTGGGGATGCCGCTGGTGGTTCTGGTGGACGCAAACAGCGCGTCGGCATCGGAGATACTGGCGGGGGCCATTAAGGATTACGGCATCGGTACGCTGGTGGGGACGACCACTTTTGGAAAGGGCATTGTGCAGAGGATCCTCAAGCTGTCCGACGGTTCCGCGGTGAAGCTGACGGTCAGCAAATATTACACGCCCAATGGGAACAATATTCACGAGATCGGCATTGTGCCGGATATAGAAGTGCCCTTTGAAGCGGGGCCCTATCAGGAGGACGGTACGGACAATCAACTGAACCGGGCGATAGAAGTCCTAAAAGAAAAAATGGCGGGATAACGGGAGGCCCTGTATGACGGGCTTTGCCCGTTATCCGGAAAAAACGGCCTTATGCCGCGGACAGGAGAGCCTGTCTGTTTTTATGCATGGCGACGCAGTAACAGATCAGATGGACGGTGGCAGTGAGTACCCAACTGATGACGTAGGAAACAAAAAGCGTCTCCAAAGTATGGGAATAGCGAAAGACCGTGAAGATCCAAAGGATGCGGAAACCGCAGGCGCCGGTCAGGGAAACCAGCATGGGCATGATGGAGTATCCCATACCCCGCAGGGAGCCCACGAACACGTCCATGACGCCGCAGGTAAAGTAGGGGACGCAGAGGTAGGCCATGCGGATCAGCCCGTAGGAGATGACCTCCGGGTCCGAGGAATAGATCCCAAGGAGCTGCTTTCCGAAGAAATAGGCGCCGTTGCCCAGGACGAGGCCTACGACGGTGACGCTCCCCAGGCACAATAGGAGGATCCGATTGACCCGATCCAGTTTGCCCGCCCCGTAATTTTGGCTGGTAAAGCTTAAGGACGTCTGGTAAAGGGAGTTCATGGCGTTGTATACAAAGCCCTCGATATTGGAGGCCGCGGTACTGCCGGCCATTACGACAGAGCCGAAAGAATTGATGGAGGACTGGATCAGCACGTTGGAAATGGAGAAGATCGCACCCTGCATACCGGCGGGAAGGCCGATGCGGATCATTTGCTTTAATCTCGCGGGATAGATCTTCAGGCTGCGGATATCCAGCTTAAAACAGCCGTCGCTTTTCATCAGCGCCCGGACGATCAGGCCGGCAGAGACGATCTGGGAAAGGACGGTGGCCAGTGCCACTCCCGCCACGCCCATATGGAAACAGATCACAAAGATCAGGTTGAGGGCCACGTTCAGTACACCGGCCAGAAGAAGATAATAGAGGGGTCGACGGGTATCCCCGATGGCGCGCAGGATGGCGGAACCGAAGTTATACAGCATGATGACGGGCATTCCCATGAAATAGATCCGCATATACAGCGTCGCCTGGCCCAACACATCGCCGGGCGTTCCCATGAGTTTGAGCAGGGGGCCTGCCAGGAACAGGCCGATTACGATGAGGATGCAGCCGCTGATCAGGCTGGTCAGGACGGAGGTATGTACGGTTTCGCTGACCAGTCTTTCTTTTTTTGCCCCGTAATAATTGGCCACCAGCACGTTGGTGCCTACGGAAAGGCCGATAAAGAGATTGATCAGAAGGTTGATCAGAGAACTGGTGGATCCTACGGCAGCCAGGGCGGCGTGGCCGGTAAAGCGGCCTACTACGATGATATCCGCGGCGTTGAACAAAAGCTGCAGGACGCCGGACAGCATCAGAGGGAAAGCGAACAGAAGGATCTTGCCCAGCAGAGGGCCGCTGCACATATCGATTTCAAAAGTCTTTTTTTCTGTTTTCATTTGCGGTTGTCGCGCCTCCTTTTTACATGCCGTTATTCTAATCCTTTTTTGAACTGAAATCAAGGCGAAGAGAAGAGGGAAATGTATGGATCAAAGCAAAGGCAGGGAGATCGTCGGTTATTACAGATCTCCCCTGGGAAGGATCACGCTGGCCAGCGACGGACAGGCGTTGACGGGACTGTGGTTTGAAAGGCAAAAATATTACGGCGCTACTCTGCCGGGGGACTGGGAAGAGGGAGATGCGTCTGTTTTCGCGCAGGCCAGGGCCTGGCTGGACCGTTACTTTTCCGGGGAAAGGCCGCCGATGGTTTTGCCCGTCCGGCTGCGGGGCACGACATTTCAGAAGGAGGTATGGGAGATCCTGCAGGAGATCCCGTACGGAAAGACGATAACCTATAAGGAGATCGCGGACCGGATCGCTGCGCACAGGGGCCTTTCCTCCATGTCCGCCCAGGCGGTGGGGAACGCGGTGGGCCGCAATCCTATTTCTGTCGTTGTGCCGTGCCATCGTGTAGTCGGAAAGGACGGCAGTCTGACGGGATATGCGGGGGGCGTCGAAAAAAAAGCCTGGCTGCTGGCGCTGGAAAGGGCGGATTTTTGCAAAACAGCGGATAGTCTTCCGAATTTTTAAAAATATAGAACAAATGTTCTAAAGACCTGTACAAAAAGCGAGGCGTATGATATAATCAGACTGTTTTAAGCGGACTTCTCGTTATCCCATCCATGGATCTTGGAGGTGGCTTTGGTGCAAAAAAAACAGAATACCTTTAAACTTCACGCCCCCTATCAGCCCACCGGCGACCAGCCTCAGGCCATTGAAAAGCTGGTGCAGGGATTCAGAGAGGGCAACCAATTCCAGACGCTTTTGGGGGTCACGGGTTCCGGCAAGACCTTCACCATGGCCAATGTGATCCAGGCGCTGAACAAGCCCACCCTGGTGATCGCGCACAACAAGACTCTGGCGGGGCAGCTTTACGGGGAGTTCAAGGAGTTTTTCCCGGAAAACGCGGTGGAGTATTTTGTGTCCTACTATGACTATTATCAGCCGGAAGCCTATGTCCCTTCCACGGACACCTATATTGCGAAGGACTCCGCGATCAACGATGAGATAGACAAGCTGCGGCTGTCGGCCACGGCCTCCCTGTCAGAACGGCGGGACGTGGTGGTGGTGGCCAGCGTATCCTGTATCTTCGGCCTGGGATCGCCGGAGGAGTTTTCGGGCATGAGCGTTTCGCTGCGGCCCGGCATGACGATGGATCGGGACGATGTGCTTCGGGCGCTGGTGGCGATCCAGTACGACCGCAACGATATGGATCTCAACCGCGGCTGTTTCCGGGTACGGGGGGATGTGATCGAGATCAATCCGGCCCAGGGGGGAGACAATCTGATCCGGGTGGAGTTTTTCGGGGACGAGATCGACAGAATCGCCCAGGTGGATCCGCTCAACGGGCAGGTGCAGGCGACGCTGGAACACATCATCATTTTCCCGGCTTCTCATTATGTGGTCCCGCAGGAGCAGATCAACAGAGCCTGCGACGCCATCGAAGAAGAACTGGAGGAGAGGGTGCGTTTCTTTAAAGGAGAGGATAAGCTCCTGGAGGCGCAGCGCATCGCGGAGCGGACGAATTTCGATGTCGAGATGCTGCGGGAAACGGGATTTTGTTCCGGTATCGAGAATTATTCCAGGCATTTAAATGGAATGGCCGCCGGAGCGCCGCCCTATACGCTGCTGGATTTCTTCCGGGACGATTTTCTGATCATTATAGACGAGTCGCATATGACGATCCCCCAGATCCGGGGGATGTTTGCCGGGGACCGTTCCCGGAAGCAGACGCTGGTGGATTACGGGTTTCGGCTGCCTTCCGCGCTGGATAACCGCCCTTTGAGCTTTGAAGAATTTGAAAGCCATATCGACCAGATGCTTTTTGTTTCCGCTACCCCCAATGTTTATGAAGCGGAGCATGAGCTTTTGCGGGCGGAGCAGGTCATACGCCCCACGGGGCTTTTGGATCCCAGGATCGACGTGCGCCCCGTAGAGGGCCAGATCGACGATCTGATCTCGGAGATCCGGAAAGAAACGGATAAAGGCAACAAGGTGCTGATCACGACGCTGACCAAGCGGATGGCGGAAGATCTGACCGATTATATGCGGGAAGTCGGGATCCGGGTGAAATATCTGCATTCCGACGTGGATACGCTGGAGCGGGCGGAGATCATCCGGGATATGCGTTTGAATGTGTTCGATGTGCTGGTGGGGATTAACCTTCTGCGGGAGGGGCTGGACATCCCGGAGATCTCCCTGGTGGCGGTTCTCGACGCGGACAAGGAAGGATTCTTACGTTCGGAGACTTCCCTGATCCAGACTGTCGGACGGGCGGCCAGGAATGTGGACGGGCATGTGATCATGTATGCGGATCTGATAACGGATTCCATGCGCGCGGCCATCGAGGAAACGGAGCGCCGCCGCCGGATCCAGCAGCGCTACAATGAGGAACACGGGATTACCCCCCAGTCCATCCAAAAGGCCGTCCGGGATCTGATCAGCATTACCAGGGAAGTCCCGGCGGAGGAAGTGCGGTTTGAAAAGGATCCCGAGTCCATGAACCGCGAGGAACTGGAAAAGCTGATCGCGGATATCCAGAAGAAGATGAAGCGGGCCGCGGCGGATCTGAATTTTGAAGCGGCGGCAGAGCTGCGCGACCGGATGATAGAATTGAAAAAAACGCTGGCGGATCTGGACTGAACGATCGAAGAAGCCGCAGGGCCTGCCTGCATGGCAGGGGATCGGACGGCAGGACAGCGCAGCCTTTATGATAAAACAGGAGATGTATCGCGTTATGGAAGAAGCAAAGAAGATCCTTTCCCGGAAGAACTGCATCCGTATCCGGGGGGCAAAGGAACATAATCTGAAAGGCATCGATGTGGATATTCCCCGGGACGCCCTGGTGGTGCTGACCGGGCTTTCCGGTTCCGGCAAATCCTCGCTGGCCTTTGATACGATCTATGCGGAGGGACAGCGCCGGTATATGGAATCCCTGTCCTCTTACGCCAGGCAGTTTTTGGGACAGATGGAAAAGCCGGATGTGGAGAAGATCGAGGGGCTTTCGCCCGCTATTTCCATCGATCAGAAATCCACGAACCGCAATCCCCGTTCCACGGTGGGCACCGTGACGGAAATCTACGATTATTTCCGCCTGCTTTACGCCAGGATCGGCATACCGCATTGCCCCAACTGCGGCAAGGAGATCAAAAAGCAGAGCGTGGACCAGATGGTGGATCAGATCATGGCGCTGCCTGAAGGGTCGCGGATCCAGCTTCTGGCGCCGGTGGTCAAGGGGCGGAAGGGCCGCCATGAGAAGGTCCTGGAGCGGGCCGCCCGCAGCGGTTATGTCCGCGTGCGCATCGACGGCAACCTCTATGAACTGACCGAACAGATCCAACTGGATAAAAATATCAAGCATAACATCGAGATCGTAGTAGACCGTCTGGTGATCCGGCCGGGCATCGAACGGCGTCTGGCGGATTCCATCGAAAACGTGCTTGCCCTTTCGGATGGGCTTTTGTATGTGGATCTCTTCGGTTCCGGCGGGGAGATGCTCACCTTCAGCCAGAGTTTTTCCTGCCCGGACTGCGGCGTCAGCATCGAGGAGATCGAACCCAGGAGCTTTTCCTTTAACAATCCCTTCGGCGCCTGTCCGGAGTGCTTCGGGTTGGGGTATAAGATGGAATTTTCTCCGGAGCTGATGATCCCGGACTGGTCCTTAAGTATCAACGAGGGCGCGATCCGCGTGCTGGGCTGGCAGTCCTGCTATCAGCCGGGTTCCTTTACCAACGCCGTTTTGCAGGCGTTGTCAAAGGAATACGGGTTCAGCCTGGATACTCCCTTTGAGCAGTACCCGCAGGAGATAAGGGATATGCTGCTGTATGGGACCAACGGAAGGGAAGTGTCGGTCTACTATGAGGGGCAGCGGGGCAAGGGGGTTTATCCCATCGCCTTTGAAGGGCTGATTCAGAACGTACAGCGCCGGTATCGGGAGACTGCTTCCGACAGCACGAAACAGGAGTATGAGACGTTCATGCGGATCACGCCCTGCGCCCTCTGCAAAGGACAGCGGTTAAAGCAAAGCGCGCTGGCGGTGACGGTCTGCGGAAAGAATATCTATGAGATCACCTCCATGTTTGTGGGCGAATTAAAGGAATTTCTTTCCGATATGTCCCTGACGAAGCAGCAGGAACTCATCGGCGCACAGATTTTAAAGGAGATCCGGGCCAGGGTGGGGTTTTTGATCGACGTGGGGCTGGACTATCTCTCTTTGTCCCGGGCCACCGGCTCCCTGTCCGGCGGCGAAGCGCAGCGCATCCGTCTGGCGACCCAGGTGGGTTCCGGCCTGGTAGGGGTCTGTTATATTCTGGACGAACCCAGCATCGGCCTGCATCAGAGGGACAACGACAAGCTGCTGGCGACGCTGAAAAACCTGCGGGATCTGGGCAATACGCTGATCGTCGTGGAACACGATGAGGATACCATGCGGGCGGCGGATTATATCGTGGATATCGGCCCCGGGGCCGGTTCCCACGGCGGAGAGGTGGTCGCCTGCGGCACGGCGGAGGACATCATGAACGAGCCGGCGTCGATCACCGGGCAGTATCTGAGCGGAAAAAAACAGATCCCGATCCCGGCCAAACGGCGCCGTCCGGCAGGATGGCTGACCGTCCGGGGCGCCCAGGAGAACAATTTAAAAAAGATCGACGTGGCGTTCCCGCTGGGGGTGTTTACCTGCGTCACCGGCGTATCCGGTTCCGGCAAATCCTCCCTGGTGAACGAGATCCTTTATAAGCATCTGGCCAGGGATTTAAACCGCGCCAGATGTATTCCCGGCAAGCACAGTGGCATTGACGGGATCCGGCAACTGGACAAGGTGATCAACATCGACCAGTCGCCCATCGGACGGACGCCCCGCTCCAATCCGGCCACCTATACCGGGGTTTTTGACATGATCCGGGATCTGTTTGCGGCCACCCCCGACGCCAAGGCAAAGGGGTACAAAAAGGGCCGGTTCAGCTTTAACGTCAAGGGCGGGCGCTGCGAAGCCTGTTCCGGCGACGGCATCATCAAGATCGAGATGCATTTTTTACCGGATGTTTACGTCCCCTGCGAGGTCTGCGGCGGCAAGCGGTACAACAGGGAGACCCTGGACGTGCGGTACAAAGGGAAGAACATTTTCGACGTGCTGGATATGACGGTGGAAGAAGCGGTATCCTTCTTTGAAAATGTGCCAAGCATCCAGAGCAAGATCCAGACCCTTTATGATGTGGGGCTTTCCTATGTGAAGCTGGGACAGCCTTCCACGGAGCTGTCGGGCGGCGAGGCGCAGCGGATCAAGCTGGCGGCGGAGCTGTCCCGCCGCAGCACGGGCAGGACGATTTATATTCTGGACGAGCCTACCACGGGCCTCCACTTCGCCGACGTGCATAAGCTCATCGAGATCCTGCAGCGGCTCACCGAAGGCGGCAATACGGTAATCGTCATCGAACATAATCTGGATGTGATCAAAACGGCGGACTATATTATCGATATGGGGCCTGAGGGCGGTATGCGGGGCGGTACGGTGATCGCTTCCGGGACGCCCGAGGAAGTGGCCCGGATGCCTGTTTCCTATACAGGGCAATATATCAAAAAGATGTTGGAGAGAAGACCATGACGGGACAATTTGAGACAACAGGGGGGATTGGAGCATGAAGATCGGAATTGTTGATGTCGGAGGCGGGTTCCGTGGGATCTATGCCTGCGGCGTGCTGGATTATTGCCTGGATCAGAATATCCGGTTTGATCTCGGGATCGGCGTTTCGGCGGGGAGCGCGAACCTGGCTTCCTTTATCGCCGGACAGAAAGGCCGCAATTATACTTTTTATACGGAATATGGACTCCGCAGGCAATATGCGGGGCTGGGGAATTTTCTTCGGAAACGGTCCTATGTGGATCTGGATTATGTCTACAGTACGCTCAGCGATCAGGACGGTGAAAACCCGCTCGACTACAGCGCCCTGCGGGACAACCCCATGGAATTTCTGGTCGTCGCGACGGATGCCGGGACGGGCGAGGCGACCTATTTTAGTAAAAAAGATATCCGCCAGGACGGGTATGATGTTTTCAAGGCGTCTTCCGCCATCCCGTTTGTCTGCCGTCCCTACTTCATCCAGGGAACGCCCTATTATGACGGGGCGCTGAGCGATCCGGTTCCGGTGGAAAAGGCGTTTCTGGTCGGCTGCGACCGTGTGATCGTGCTGCTGACAAGGCCGGAAGAGTACGTCCGGACTTCGGGCGGGGACGAAAAACTGGCCGCCATGATCCGCAGGCAGTATCCCGCCGCGGCCCAAAAGCTGTGCCAGAGGGCGCAGCATTACAATGAAGGCGTCGCCCGGACACGGGAGTATGCCAGGCAGGGAAAGGCCCTGATCGTAGCGCCGGACGATACCTGTAACGTCGATACGCTGTCCCGCGACCTGGCCGGTATGCGGCGACTATATGGGAAAGGCTATGCTGACGGACAGAAAATAGCGTCATTCCTCGGATGAGCTTTCTTTGAACAGGAGCCAGGCTGCGCGAGAATATTTGTTGGGGTGTGTTATGGTCAGAGAAATTAGAGAAAACGAATTGTCTGAACTGTTGGAATTATATTTGTTTCTGCATGAAGAATCCGTCCCCGAAATGACGGAACATTTGAGGAATACATGGAAAGACATTATCCATGATAAAAATCATCATATTATCGTTAAAGTGATCGGCGAAAAGATCGTTTCTTCCTGCGTGTGCGTGATCATTCCCAATCTGACAAGAAAGATCAGGCCTTATGCGCTGGTTGAAAATGTTGTTACCCACAAGGATTTCAGAAAAAAAGGGTATGCGACCGAATGTTTAAATTATGCCAGGGAAATCGCAGAAAGAGAGAATTGTTATAAAATGATGCTGCTTACCGGATCAAAAAGTGATTCGACCTTACGATTTTACAGGAATGCAGGATATAACAGTACAGATAAGACTGCTTTCATTCAATGGCTGGACTAGATTATTTTGCAGAGTTTGATACAAGGTGGGGGAATCATTAAAGAGCGCTCCTTTGCGGTATATGCTGTATGAGAAATCGTTTTTTGATTGTTGACGGAAGCAATTTGCTGTTTCAAATGTTCTTTGGAATGCCTGCAAGAATCGTAAACAAACAGGGCAGGCCGATCCAGGGAACCCTTGGATTTGTGGGCGCACTGCTGAAAATCATCCGCAAAACAGAATCAACCCATGTAAGGAGGTGATTTGAGTGCGGTATCCTAAAATGATCCTATTCGACTATGGGCATACGCTCCTGTATGAACCCGGTTGGGATTCTGTCAGAGGAAATGCGGAACTTTTGAAGTATGCCACGAAAAATCCTGATCACTGTACGCTGGATGATGTCAGAAAAGCGGCAGACCTGATTTACGGAGAACATATCGAAAATATCCGTAAAATCGGGTACGATATTGGCGCTCAGATCGGCGATAAAGTGTTATATGAGTATCTTGGAATAGAGTTATCTCTGACACCGCTTGAAATGGAAAAAGTTTTTTGGAATGGCGCCTCTATGGGCGCTATTATGCCGGAAACGGATATCATGCTTGATTTCCTCAATAAGAATGGCATAAGAAGCGCGGTAATCAGTAATACGCTATGGTCGGGCGATGCTTTGTCAGAGCGGCTCAACAGACTGTTGCCGATGAATGAATTTGAATTTGTTATGACTTC
>CANQFM010000049.1 GCA_947598825.1 uncultured Eisenbergiella sp.
CTGACGCTATTTTATGAGCTAAAGTATTGATTTTTCAAGGTGCGAACCCCATTTTTAATATGGGAAGTTTGAGTAATTAAAAAAAGCGAATTTATCTTCCATGGGCCACATCGCAGCATTGCCAGGAACAGCAATGATCTTGTCATTTCCGTGAATAAGACGGTCCCGTCGGTGCAGGGGATCGAGGCGTATGTGGAACTGGTGGTCGGCCTCAATCCCACGAATTCTTTTTTGCAGAACGCCAGGTTCGTGATCGTGGAAAGTAACGGACGGATCGGGTACAGCGGGATCGAAAATGGGGAAGAACTGTTGGGCAGGGAAAGCCTCCGGGGGCGGATCGGGGATTATTATTATACAGGTGCGGACGGTGACGGCGGATATCGGGTATATATTCTGGTGCCGAAAGAGGAGTATTTCAAGTTGGGAAAAAAGATTTTTCCCACCATCCTGTTAGCGGTGCTTTTGATGGGCGCAGTATTTTCCTTTATGCTTTTCTGGCTGGTCAAAGAGATCATAAAGCCGCTGCGGATCTTTGAAGCGGAGATCTACAGTATCCAGCAGGGAAATCTGGAAGTCCGTCCTTTTCAGCAGACCGGGATACCGGAATATGATCATCTGCTGGATGAAATGACCGTCATGAAACAGAAAATCCGGGAACTTTTGGAGGAAGCGAAAATAGCGCAGCAGAAACAGGCCAGGGCGAAAGTCGAGCAACTGATGTATCAGATCAATCCCCATTTTCTGATGAATTCCCTGGATACAATCCACTGGCTTGCGGTGCAGGATAATCCGGCGGAGATCGATAAGGTGGCCAAGGCGCTGAACAAGCTTTTATACTATAACCTGAAAGTGGATCAGGGTATTGTTTGCCTGCGGGAAGAAATGCAGGCAGTAGAACAATATGTCCTGCTGCAGCAGGGCAGGTTCCGTTTTACCTATATCGTGGATGTGAAAGAGGATAAGGCGTACGAAGCGAGGATCCCGCGCTTCATTCTGCAGCCGATCGTGGAAAACGCGATCTATCACGGGCTGCAGGAGGGCGGGAATCTGGTAGTGATGGTGGATGCCATGGATATGTTGGATATCTATGTCAAAAATGACGGCGGTGTGATGGACGCGCGGACGCTGAGAAATTTAAAGGAAGAGGCCAGGCGCAGCCAGGAGGACAGCGGACTGGGGATCGGTCTGAATTATGTAATACAGATTTTGCGGGAACATTATGGTCAAAGGGCACAGATCCAGGTACTTGGGCTTGAGGGAGAAGGAACGGTGGTATATCTTTCGATGCCGTTTATCCGGCAGGGAGGGACAGATGATTCGAGTGCTGATCGTGGAGGATGATAAATTTGCCAGGCAGGGAATGATCCAGTCCCTGCCGTGGGAAAAGCATCGGATGGTAGTCGTCGGAGAAGCCTCAAACGGGAAAGCGGCTTTAGAGATCCTGGCAAAGGACAGGGTGGATCTCGTCCTCTGCGACTATTCCATGCCGGGGATGAACGGCCTGGAACTGCTGACGGCGATCCGGGAGAAATACCCGGAAGTCGCAGTAGGCATGATCACACTATATGAATCTTTCGATATCATCCAGCAGGCCATGCGCATCGGGGCGATCGATTATATTTCCAAGCTTCAACTGGAAGAGGAAAACTATGATCAGGTGCTGGAAACTCTGGAGAAAAAGGTATCGGAACAAAGACAGATCCGCAGGAAGGCTACGCCTGTTATGGTCTGCCCCCAGGATGTGTGCTATCTTTTTTCCTGTATCAATAACCAGGCGGTGGACGTTCTCAATGAAAGGTATTCGGATCTGTTCCTGGAACATCCGGTGGAGATCGGCCTGAATATTTATGCCTGTTATCAGTCGGGCGTAGCGGAGGGGAAAGATGTTCTGAATATCATAGCGCATCCTTGGTATGCTCTGCGGATCACCGGCCTTACCCAGTATGAACAGGACAAATTTTATTGTCTGGTGCGCCGGTATTACCGTTATCATATGTTCTATTATCATAAGAGCAAGACGATCTGCATTGCCGAACTGGAACGGATCGTAAATTCCATCCCGTCCGTGCAGGAGGATTCCGTGGAACGTCTGCAGAGCGTATGGATGGCCTCGGAATGGCTGTATGACGACGCGGTATTCAAACGGCAGCTTTTGGCGCTTCGGGAATGTATGCTTCCTTTCAATGTACTGTTCAAGCTGCTGGTGAAAATCGAAGATGCGGTCAGTCGTAAATATGGGGATGTTTTTTCAGACGTGAAGCCGGATCTGCCCTATAATCTGTTCAGTTGGGAGGAAGTGAGCGGTTGGCTGACCAATATGCACGACAGAATGCAGCGATCCGTCCGGGCGCGAAAACTCTCCGATGAGGTGATGCGGTGTGTGACGAAAGCACTGCAGATCATTTATGATGAGATCGATTCACCGCTTCTGGTAAACGAGGTGGCCGGGCGGGTCAATATGAGCAGAAGTTATTTCAGTTCCTGCTTCAAGAAAGTAACGGGCGTTGCCTTTAACCAGTATGTGCGTAAGAAGAGGATCCTGATCGCGAAGGAGTATCTGGAGAGTACGGATTATCCTGTTACGGATATTGCGGCAAAGTGCGGTTATGAGGATGAAAAATATTTTGGAAAGGTGTTCCGGCAGGAAACCGGGATGCTTCCGACCCGATACCGGAAAGAGAGAAAGAAAAGCGTGTCACAGGACGTCTGAAAAGGCGTCCTTTTTTGTTGGAGCGGGAGAAAATTGTCCTTGAAAAAGTGAAAATATGCGGATCCGGTACGGAAAGAGGATTATTTTACACCTTTGCGCACTCCTCTGTCGGTTTTCACAACTGCCTGCTTTCCCTATAATGGAGAAGAGAAAGGAGGGGTTATATCCATGAAATTCACGGATGGTTATTGGAAAGTGCGAAGCGGCTGCAATCTGTTTCAGGCGGTTTCAGCGGGAGAAGTAGAGGCAGGGCTAAGTGAGGTTACGGTCTATGTTTCCTGCGCGCAGAGCGGCGGCCGTAAGGATCTGGGAGGCGTCACACTGTCAATTACCCTGTTTTCTCCGATGGAAGACTGCATTGGAGTACGCCTGACGCATCATCTGGGCGGGCGAAAGGCGGAACCGGCCTTTTTTTCGGCGGCGGAAAGCTGCGGGAGGGTGCAGGTGTTTGAGGATCGGGTAATCCTCACCTCCGGAAAGGCCAGGGCGCTTTTGCATCGGGGCAGCGAGTGGAAACTGGAATTTTATTATGACGGGAACAAGCTGACCCAGAGCGGATGGAGAAGCGCGGGATATGCCCGGTTCGATGACGGGACGAGCTATGTTAAGGAAGAACTCCAGTTGTCCGTAGGAGAAAATGTGTATGGGCTGGGAGAGCGCTTTACGCCGTTTGTGAAGAACGGACAGAGCGTGGAGATCTGGAACCGGGACGGGGGGACCAGTTCTGAACAGGCTTATAAGAACATCCCGTTTTATGTCACGGACAAAGGATACGGCGTGCTGGTAAATGACGCCGGCCGCGTTTGTTATGAGGTGGCCTCCGAAAAGGTGGAGAGGGTGCAGTTCTGTGTGCCTGGAGAGAGCCTGGAATATTGCGTGATTGGAGCAGGGTGTATGCGGGACGCAGTGAAGCGCTACAACCTGCTGACGGGTGTGCCCGCGCTGCCGCCCGCGTGGTCTTTCGGCCTCTGGCTCACCACGTCCTTTACAACGGATTATGATGAAAAGACAGTGACGCATTTTATTGACGGCATGGCAACGCGGGATATCCCCCTGCAGGTGTTCCATTTCGACTGCTTTTGGATGAAGGGCGGACATTGGTGCGATTTCCAGTGGGACAGGCAGGCGTTCCCAGATCCGGAAGGTATGCTGCGGCGGCTGAAAGCCCGGGGACTTAAGATCTGTGTCTGGATCAATCCTTATATCGCACAGCGTTCGGCTATTTTCCGCGAGGGGATGGAGAATGGGTATTTCCTGCGCAGGACGGACGGTTCCGTCTGGCAGACCGATGAATGGCAGCCGGGCATGGCGATCGTGGACTTTACCAATCCGAAAGCGTGCAGGTGGTATCAGGAGAAACTGCAGATCCTGATGGATATGGGGGTGGACACATTTAAGACGGATTTCGGCGAGCGCATCCCTGAGAAAGATGTGATATATGCGGACGGGACAGATCCGGAGAAGATGCACAATTATTATACATATCTTTATAACCGGACCGTATTTTCTTATCTGGAAGAAAAACTGGGCAGAGGACAGGCGCTGGTGTTTGCACGCTCCGCTGCCTGCGGCGGACAGAAATTTCCCGTCCATTGGGGAGGCGACTGTGTGGCCAGCTTTGAATCCATGGCGGAATCTCTGCGCGGCGGCCTGTCTCTGTCCATGGGGGGATTTGGCTTCTGGAGCCATGACATGGGCGGATTTGAAAATAAGGCGACGCCGGATCTGTATAAGAGATGGACAGCTTTCGGTATGTTTTCCACTCACAGCCGTCTGCACGGAAACTCCAGTTACCGCGTCCCGTGGCTGTTTGATGAAGAAGCGGTGGATGTGCTGCGCCATTTCACAAAGGCCAAATGCGCCCTGATGCCCTATCTGTATGCGCAGGCGGTTTCGGTTCATGAGACTGCGGTTCCCATGATGCGGCCGATGGTCATGGAATTTCAGAATGATCCGTCGGTGCCTTTTCTGGACAGGCAGTATATGTTGGGAGATTCTCTGCTGGTGGCGCCCGTCTTTTCAGAGGATGGCGTCGTGCAGTATTACCTGCCCCAGGGGAAATGGACGAATTATTTTACAGGCCGGACGGCCCGGGCCGGGTGGCAGAAAGAGAAATGGGATTATTTCGGCCTGCCGGTTATGGTAAGGGAGAATACCATCCTCGCAACGGGACGGAATGACAGGACAGTTTATGACTATGAAAAGGATCTCTGCCTGCGGGTATACGAACTGCGGGACTGTGCAAAGACAATCCTTTACCGGGCGGACGGAAGCTATGCGGGATATGCGCAGGCGCAGATGCAGGAGGGAACGATCCGGTTTTGGACGGAAGGGTTGACCGGGTATACGGTGCTGTTTGTGAACAGGCGGCAGGCGTATGGTTTAAAAAACGCATGGGGAGAACCGGCGGAAGACGGTTTTCTGGTACGGCCGCAGGAGGACGCAGCCTCGTTTGAGATCGGATTTTGGGAGAATGGAAAATAAGCGGATTGCCGGATTAAAAGGAAGGAGCGAATGAAGATGATCGATTTACATGGAAAATGGGCGCTGGTGACGGGAGCAAGCCGCGGGATCGGGCGGTGTACCAGTCTGGCTCTGGCGAAGCAGGGATGCAATCTCGTGCTGCACAGCAGGCATAAGGAGAGTCTGGAAAGCCTGAAAAAAGAGGCGGAACAGGAAGGAGTCCGCGTTTTTGCACTGCAGCAGGATTTTGCCGTTCCCGGCGCGGCGGATGAGCTGTTAAAGAAGGTTGCTAAGCAGGGGATCGAGATTGATATTCTGTTTAATAACGCGGCGGTCAATCTGTCAGTGGATCGGGAGAACGCGGGGCTGCCGTTGCATTATGCGCTGGGGACACAGGAAGAATATCAGCAGACCATGCAGGTAAACGTCATTGTCCCGGCGCTGCTTTCCTGCAGGCTGATCCCCAGAATGCGGGAGCGCGGCTATGGCCGCATCGTCAATCTGACCAGCGGCATCCATGGCTCCTGCGATCACCTGGCATATTCCATTTCCAAGGGCGCCATCGACAAGCTGTCGGGCGATCTTGCAGAGGAAGTGGAAGGAAGCGGTGTGGCGGTCAGCGCGGTAGGGCCGGGATGGTGTCAGACTTATCTGGGCGGAGAGGGCGCAAAGGACACGGTAGAAAATACCTGCCCCGGCATGTTGGTGCCTGTCTGTATGGAGGAGGGTTCCAACGGAAAATATTTTGACGCTCAGGATTTTGCGGGACTGACTTTGGAAGAAGCGGTGGAGCGCGGAAAGACTTATCATAAGAGGTGAAGCATGATTGCGATAAAACTTCAAGACGGCTGGATGATGAAAAGGGTCGGGGACGATGAGTGGCTTCCTGCTTCGGTTCCCGGCAGCGTCTACAGCGTTCTGCTGGAAAACGGCCGGATACAGGATCCGTATTATCGGGACAACGCAGACAAGGCGTTGGCACTGATCGAACACGATTTTATATTTCGGGTCCTTTTTGACGCACCGGAAAAGGTGCGCGCAAGCCAGCAGGCGCTGCTTCGCTTCGACGGCATCGATACGGCGGCGGATCTGTATCTGAATGGGGAGAAGCTGGGATATGTGGAAAATATGCATCGCGTCTGGGAATTTCCCGTAAACGGTCGGCTGAAAGAAACGGACAATGAGCTGCAAGTCCTGCTGCATTCGCCTACCCGGTTTATCCGGGAGGCGGACGCAGCGGATCCTATCCTGGGAGATCCCAATTGTATGAAAGGCTTTGCCCATCTGCGGAAAGCGAGTTGTATGTTCGGATGGGACTGGGCGCCCGTTCTTCCGGATGCGGGCATTTGGCGGGATGTGAGCCTGATCGGGTTTGACAAAGCCAGACTGGACAGCGTTTATGTAAGACAGATTCATGAACCGGGCAGAGTGACGCTGCATCTGGAGGTGGATGCGGAACGCGCCGGCACGGGGGAGCGCTGCCGCTTCGGGCGGTCGGAAAGGAAACCGCAGGGACTGGATTTCGATGTGATTTTGACTGATCCGCAGGGAAATGTTCGTACTTATGACCGCAGGCAGGCTATGCGTGGGATCGGCATTATCAGTCCGAAGCTGTGGTGGCCCAACGGATACGGCCAGCAGCCCCTCTACACCCTGGAGGTGAGACTGCATGACAACGGACAGGTATTGGATCGCTGGAAGAAAAGGATCGGTCTGCGCACTATGACGATCCATCGGGAGAAGGATGCATACGGAGAACAGTTCTGCCATGAAGTGAATGGGGTAAGGATCTTTGCTATGGGGGCGGATTATGTCCCGGAGGACAGCATTCTCTCCCGGATCACGCCCGGACGCACCCGCAAGCTGCTGCTGCAGGCGAAACATGCGCATTATAATTGTCTGCGGGTATGGGGCGGCGGACATTTTCCATCGGATGCCTTTTACGATGCCTGTGATGATCTCGGACTGATCGTATGGCAGGATTTCATGTTCGCATGCACGGTCTATAATTTGTCAGAGGAATTTGAGGAGAATATCGTGGCGGAGATGACGGACAATATCAAAAGGCTCCGTCATCATGCATCGCTGGGGCTGTGGTGCGGCAACAACGAGATGGAGATGTTTGTCCAAAGGGAGACAGGCTGGGTAAATAAGCCGTCGCAGAAGAGCGATTATATTAAAATGTATGAGTATATCATCCCGAAACTCTTGAAGAGGCTGGATCCGGAAACTTTTTACTGGCCCGCCAGCCCTTCCAGCGGAGGCGGTTTTGATGAACCCAACGACGGTACGCGCGGCGATACTCACTACTGGGATGTCTGGCACGCGAACGCGCCCATTCTGGAATTCCGAAAGCATTATTTCCGCTATGTGTCTGAATTCGGGTTCCAGTCTTTTCCATCCCTGAAAACCTGTGAAACTTTTCTGACGCCGGAGGACAGAAATATTTTTTCATATGTGATGGAAAAACATCAGCGCAATACGTCGGCCAATGGAAAAATCATGAATTATATGGAACAGACGTTTTTGTATCCCGCGGATTTTGATACGCTCCTGTATGCTTCACAGCTTCTGCAGGCCGAAGCCATCCGAAACGGGATAGAGCATTTTCGGAGGAACCGGGGCAGATGCATGGGGACGATCGTGTGGCAGTTTAACGATTGCTGGCCGGTGGCAAGCTGGTCCTCCATTGACTACTGCGGCCGGTGGAAAGCGTTGCACTATTATGAGAAAAGATGTTATGCGCCGGTTCTGGTTTCCTGCGAGCAGGACGGGCCGCTGCTGAGGGCAGGACGCGCCGGAACAGAAGAGATCGGAAACGGACAGTCTATCCGGCTGAACGTTGCGAATGAGCGCCGTGCGGCGGCGAAGGTCACGGTATTTTGGGAACTGCGGGATGCGGGCGCGCAGATCAGGCGGCGAAAGGAATATACGATACAGGTGCCGCCGCTCTCCGCTGTCTGGCTCCCCGTGGAAGATCTTTCGGATGCAGATCCGCGGGAGGATTATATCAGCTATGCCTGCCTGTTGGACGGAGAGACGGTATCTTCCGGAACGGTGTTGTTTGCGCCGCCCAAATATTTTTCTTTTCGGGATCCTCATCTGACGGTCCGGGAGGAAAAAGGGGAACTGGTGGTGACGGCAGGAGCTTATGCCAAATCGGTGGAGATCCGAAACGGGGCGGATGATCTGCTCCTTTCCGATAACTATTTTGATCTGAACGCGGGCGAAAGGCGGATCCGGATCCTGAGAGGGACGGCAAAACAACTGGAGGCGCGCAGCGTATACGATATCCGGTGAGCCCGGCGGGACGGTCTGGATCGGGGGCGCCGAATCCTGCAGGTTGAGATTTGTGGACGAAAAAGTAAAATAATGTACTTTTGGGGCAAACAACAGATGGATTTACACTTTTATGAGTTGTTCTGTCAGTGTAAAGCAAGGGCAAACCCCGTTATAATGGAAATTACAAAGGAGGGTGTGAAGATCATGAAAGACGCTGTTTTAAAGACCAACCGGGTGCTTCAGATCGCATTCGTCGTATCGGATGTGGAAAAAGCGGCGGAAAAATACGCCAGGCTTTTTGGCGTCGAAACGCCGCCAGTCACGGTATCCGGACCGTATGAGAGCGCGAGGACAGAATATTTGGGGAAACCGTCCATGGCCAGATGCAGGATGGCCTTTCTCGATCTGGATAACATCCAGTTTGAATTCATCGAACCGGACGGATATGAATCCGACTGGAAGAAGTCGCTGGAGGAAAACGGGGACAGCCTGCACCATATCGCATTTGAAGTGAAGGGAATGCAGGAACAGATCGACAGCCTCGCACAGGATGGGATCGGCTGCCTGCAGAGAGGCGAATACCCCGGCGGGCGGTATGCCTTTGTGGATACGGGCGAGAAGTACATGGTCAAGTTTGAACTGTTGGAAAACGATTGAAAAAGTAGGGAGGTAATTATGAAAAGAAAAGTGATCTCGCTGGCTTTGGCGCTGTCTATCGTCCTGACAGGCTGCGGCGCGCAGAAAGCGCCTGATAACCAGGACAGTTCAGGTCCGCAGGCAGATGCTGCAGTACAGGAGGGCGGCGCGGCAGAAGCGCAGAGAGAAGATCCTTTCGGCAGGTATGAAGAGCCGGTGACCTTTACGGTGGCCCTGTCAGTGGATCCCAACGAGGTGTTTCCGGAAGGAGATTCCTACACCGATAATCAGTACACCAGGCATATCAAGGAAGAACTGAACGTGGATATTGAATATCTGTTCACTGCGTCTTCTTCCGACTGGGATACGAAAGTGAATCTGGCCATTACCAGCAATCAGATACCGGATGCGATGGTAGTCAGTTCCACCCAGTTCAACCAGATGTATAAAGCGGGACAACTGGCGGATCTGACGGACTTTTATGAAAAATACGCATCGGATGCCATGCGCGCGATGATCGATTCCAGCGATGGTCTGGCCATAGAAAACGTCAGTTACGGCGGAAGAATGTATGCGATTACTTCTCCGTCAGACGGAGACTATGAACTGACCTGGATCCGGAAAGACTGGCTGGATAAACTCGGTCTGGATGTGCCGCAGACGGTGGATGAACTGGAGGACGTGGCGAAGGCATTTGTGGAAAATGACGTCAGCGGCAAGGGAACCATCGGCATTGTCGGCCCGCAGAGCGGCGGCCTGCTGAATGCGACATTTTTAAGCAATGGCACGAATAACTATGGTTTTGACAGCTTTTTCAGCGGTTTTGGCGCATATCCCGGCTGGTGGATCCTGGGTGACGACGGTGTGCCGGTCTATGGCTCCATCACGCAGCAGACACGGAATGCTCTGGAGAAACTTGCCGAATGGTATGCACAGGGGCTTATCGATCCTGAAATGGGGATTCGGCAGGATGCGAGCGAACCGATCATATCCGGCAGGGCCGGCATTTTCTCCGGCGGCTGGTGGATGGGCTATGCGTGTCTGCCCGATGTAATCGCCAACGATCCGCAGGCCAATTTCCAGGCATATGCGATCCCGATCGTGGATGGAACCGGGGAATATGAACCGCATGCTACAGGCGCTTCTACCAGCTATCTGGTAGTGAGCAAGGACTGTGCGCATCCGGAGATTGCGATCAAGCTGAACAATCTGCTGATCCGTGATGAGAGTTCCTTTGACACCTCTAAGGGCAACATTGGGAATTTCCCCTGCAGGATTCCGTTTGGAATGCATGACGAAAGTATTTTTACCGTGAACGCGCTGCGCGAGGTGCTGGCGGGGACGAAGACGTCGGATGACTTTACGGAGGAACAGTTCTCTTTGTATAAGCTTTTGAAAAACGACCTGGCTACCATCAAGACGGTCAAGCTGGAACCCTATGACAGCACCGATATCGACACCTGGGATGTACAGGCCGATCCCAGTTCCTGGGCCAGAAATTACTCTTTGATGGTGGGATGGGGCGCGCTGATAGACGGGGCCAGAAGCGATGTATACAGCGTGATCTACTCCCAGACGCCGACCATGGAGCAAAGATGGGCGAACCTGGAAAAAATGGAAAATGAAACCTTCATGAAGATCATCATGAATCAGGAACCCATTGAGGCGTTTGATACTTTCGTAGAGGACTGGAAAGCCCAGGGCGGCGATACTATCACACAGGAAGTGATTGAGTACTACGAAAGCAAAAAGTAAGAAAACATAAGAAAGAAAACGCCGGCCGGCCAAGAGGCGGCCGGCGCTTTTCTTTCCCGCAGGGGTGGTAACGGTACGGTCGAACCGTTATCACAGGTATTTAAGCCTGCCCAACGGCGGCTTTTAACTATGAAAGCGTCATACGGAGGAAACAGAAAGGGGAGTAGACGTGAGGAACAGGTTGGTTTTCAAACGGGGGGAAGGTGTGAGGATGGGCATGAGAAGCATGCATAAAAGGAAACGATATAGCGCTTATTTCTGTATGTTGCTTTCGGGGTTCCTTTGGCTTGTTTTTTTTAACATTGTGCCCATGTTTGGGATTTATATGGCGTTTACCAATTTCAATCCGGGGCTGGGCATTTTCAGATCGCCCTTTGTCGGCCTGGAGAATTTTGAATATATGTTCGTTCTGGGGGATGTAAAGCAGGTTTTTTTCAATACGCTCTACATCGCCGTGTCCAAGGTGTTATGGAATCTTATCATTCCGCTTCTGTTCGCGTTGCTGCTCAATGAAGTGTCGCACGGTTTTTTTAAAAGGCTGGTGCAGACGATATGTTATATGCCGCATTTTTTGTCCTGGGTCATTCTCGCGGGGATTCTGGCAAGCATTTTTTCTTATGACGGCCCGATCAACGCAATACGCGGTTTGTTCGGTCTGGAACCGTTTTTATTTTTTGGAAGTACCAAAGCGTTTCCCCAGCTCATTATCTGGAGCGATGTTTGGAAAGAGTTCGGCTATAATGCGGTTATCTATCTTGCCGCAGTCACGGGGATCGACCAGGGGCTATATGAGGCGGCTGCCATCGATGGGGCCGGAAGATGGAAACAGACCTGGCATATCACACTGCCGGGGATCCGGACTACCATTGTCCTGTTGTCAGTGCTGGCGCTGGGCAATGTACTCAATGCCGGTTTCGATCAGGTGTTTAATCTCTATAATCCTTCCGTCTATTCTACGGGAGATATTCTGGACACCTGGGTATACCGGGCCGGCCTGAGAAATTTCCAGTACAGCCTGGCGACTGCGGTAGGGCTTTTGAAGTCTGTCGTCAGCTTTGCGCTGATCACCGTATCTTATTGGTTGGCGAAGAAATTTGCCAATTATACGATCTTTTGACGGAGGGCGGCTTATGATACAAGGCAAATCTTTTTCCCGCCGCGTTTTTCGAGCGGTTAACGGCGTGATCCTAACTGCGCTGGTACTGAGTTGCCTGCTTCCTTTATGGTATACGCTGTGCATATCCCTGAGCGGGAAATCGGCGGTGGCAGGCGGTATGGTCTCACTGTGGCCGGTGGACGTTACGCTGAGTTCCTATGAAGCGATCATAAAGGACGCAGGCTTTATAAGATCCGCAGGGATCTCATTTTGTCGGGTCGTGCTGGGCACGGCGTTTAGCCTGACGGTTATCGTCCTTATGGCCTATCCGCTGTCCAAGTCGAAACGTGAGTTCCCGTGGCGCGATGCGTTTATGTGGATTTTGATCTTCTGTTTTCTGTTCAACGGAGGATTGGTCCCCTGGTATATTACCATGAAAAATTATGGAATGATCAACACCATGCAGGGGCTGGTGCTGGCCGGAGGAGTTCCGGTCTTTAACGTGATCCTGGTGATGAATTTTTTCCGTAATATCCCCAAATCGTTGGAAGAAGCGGCGATCATGGATGGGGCCGGCCCGTGGATGATTTTGCTGAGGCTGATCCTTCCCATTTCCAAGCCGGTGGTCGCTACGGTTTCCCTTTTTACGATCGTAAATTACTGGAATGAATTTTTCCAGGGGCTGGTACTGGCCACGACGGAACGAATGTATCCGCTGCAGACCTATATTCAGCAGATGGTGGTCACGCTGAATATGACAAATATGACGCTGGAACAGTACCAGAAGGTCAGCAAGCTGAGCAATCAGGGATTAAACGCCGCGAAGATCTTTGTGGCGCTGCTCCCTGTACTTGCGATCTATCCGTTCCTGCAGAAATATTTCATTACAGGCATCACGCTGGGAGCGGTAAAGGAATGAGAAGGCCTTATGGGATAGTTCATATGAAGCAGAACTTTTTTGACGGTTAAAAAGTGCGTATTTACGCGGTGTGAAGTTATCTGTATAATGGTAGATACAGGGAACGGATAATCCGTTTCATCCCCGAAGGAGAAACGAAAATGACGCAGCAGGAACGGCGGATATTTCTTATCCGCAAACTGATAGACGAGACGCCAGGGTATCGCGGTCTGCGGATCCCGGATGATACAGCAGGGCAGAAAAGTATGCTGCGCGCGCTGATGAACGTGCGCCCGCCGCGTCCTATCGGGGATGATTTTCTTTCCGTACAGGACGAATATCTGCAGGAGGAAATTGCCGTCAGGGGCGTCACGGATCTGGACAGTCTGACGCCTGTGGAGGATGGAATTTATTTATGGCAGGGCGACATCACCACACTGCGCTGTGGCGCTATCGTCAATGCAGCCAACAGCGGTATGACGGGATGCTATGTTCCCTGTCACGGCTGTATCGATAACGTGATCCACACATATGCCGGGATACAGCTTCGCCTCGCCTGCGCAGAGCTGATGAACAGCCAGGGACATGAGGAGCCTGCAGGGCAGGCGAAACTCACTTCTGCCTATAATCTGCCCTGCAGGTATATCCTGCACACGGTCGGGCCGATCATCCGTAGAAATGTGTCCGGACAAGATCAGGAACTGCTCGCTTCGTGTTATCGCTCCTGCCTTGCCCTGGCAAAAGAAAATAAAATTGAAAGCGTGGCATTTTGCTGCATTTCCACAGGGGAGTTCCATTTCCCGAACGAGCTTGCAGGCAGGATCGCCGTGCAGACCGTCCGGCAATGCAGAGGCGATACGAAGGTGATTTTTAATGTTTTCAAGGATGTCGATTATCAGATCTACCGGAAATTACTCGGATAAGATCGAAAGGCTGAGGAACGCTTTCGACGCGGCAGACGCCGTTGTGATCGGAGCGGGCGCAGGTTTGTCTGCTTCAGCCGGATTTGTTTATACCGGGGAGCGGTTTGAAAAATATTTTTCCGATTTTGCCGCCAGATATGGTTTCCGGGATATGTATACGGGCGGTTTTTACCCGTACACTGCGCCCGAGGAGTATTGGGCATACTGGAGCCGGTATATTTATATCAACCGCTATATGGACGCGCCAAAACCGGTTTATGAAGCGCTGTTGGCCCTGGTGAGGGACAGGGATTATTTCGTCATTACCACGAATGTGGATCATTGTTTCCAGAAAGCGGGCTTCGATAAGGAGCGGCTGTTTTACACGCAGGGCGATTATGGGCTTTTCCAGTGTTCCACGCCATGCCGTCAGGAAACCTTTGATAATGAAACCGTGATCCGGCAGATGATGGAGCGGCAGAAGGAGATGCGCGTACCTGCGGAATTACTGCCCGTCTGCCCGCATTGCGGGAAGCCCATGACGATGAATCTGCGCTCTGACAACCGATTTGTAGAGGATGAGGGCTGGCACAGGGCCGCAGGGCGATATGAAAATTTCCTGCGGACGAGACGAGGACAGCGTATTTTATTCCTGGAGCTGGGCGTCGGTTATAATACTCCGGGGATCATCAAGTATCCATTCTGGCGGATGACGGCGGAAAACCCGCAGGCGGTGTACGCCTGCGTCAATTATGGGGAGGCGGCCTGCCCGGAAGAGATTGTAGAGAGAAGTATCTGCATTGACGGGGATATCGGAGAGGTCATAAGCGCATTGCCTGATAAATCAGACTGATCGGATGAACTGCAAAATAGATATCATAACTATTATTTCGCGTACCCCTAAAAACGCATGTTTTTAAATTTACTCAAAACCATTGTATTTTCACTTACTTTGCGTTATAATAAAAACAAAAAGGGGGATATGCAATGGAACGATACAAAGAGCTTGCCGCTTTGCGTTGCTTTACCCATAAAGATATGGTTCAGGTCGCCGGATCAGAGAGTGCGGCGGTATGGCAGATAAAGAATTATCTGCAAAAAGGATACATTGAGCGTGTGCGCCGCGACCTGTATGCAGTCATCAGCATGGAAACCGGGCAGGCAATCCCGAATCGCTATCAGATTGCTTCCCATGTGGCAGATGACGCTTGCGTGTCTCACCATAGCGCATTTGAGTATTACGGATATGGTAATCAGGTTTTTTATGACGTGTACTTTACTACAGAAAAGCGCGTCCGCCCGTTCTCCTATGACGGGATAAATTACTGTCCGCTGATCGGCCAGGGAAATGTAGGCGTTATAGAAACGGATACCGGTGTCCGTGTGACTTCTTTGGAGCGAACTGTGATAGACAGTATAGCAGATTTTGAAAAGATCGGTGGTCTGGAAGAATTGTTGCGCTGTCTTCTTCTGATTCCTACGCTTGACCCCAATAAGCTGCTTGCCGCTCTGGAGCTTTATAATCGGAGTCAGCTATATCAAAAAACCGGGTATATTCTTGAAGCGCTGAAAGATGAACTATCTTTGCCTGAACATTTTTTTACGCAATGTGAAAAGCGTTCTTCTGCCAGTAAAACCTATCTTTTTGAAAAGCAGAGCGACTTTGTTCTTCATAACCGCTGGAAACTGTTTGCACCAAAAGAGCTGAAAGCCATCGTGGATAAGGGGGTCAAAGACTATGATGCGTTTTGACCGTATTACACTTGGCAGGCAGGCCAAAGAACTCGGCTTCATCCGCGATACTTTTGAAAAGGTCTGTCGGCTTGCGGATGTTCTTGCTTTCATGGAAAGCGATCCGTTGCTTGCAGACAGCCTCGCATTAAAGGGCGGCACGGCGATCAATCTGACGATTTTTAATCTGCCCCGCCTTTCGGTTGATATAGATCTCGATTTTTCAAAGGATGTATCAAGAGAATCTATGCTGACAAAGCGGGAACAGATCAAGGAACATATACAAAAATATATGGCGGCATCCGGCTATACGTTCGGGCTGAAATCAAAGCAATACCATGCACTGGATTCCTTTGTATATGAATATGTGAATGCTGGAGGAATGAAAGATAATCTAAAAATAGAGATCAATTATATGCTGCGCTGCCATGTGTTGCCTGTTTCCCGCGGACTGGTTCATTTGCCGTGGAACGGTCAGAAAATTACGGTACTTCGTGTTGATCCGTTGGAGATTTTCTCTGCAAAGACGGTCGCTCTCTTAAACCGGGCGGCTCCGAGGGATCTCTATGATATGTTCAATATGCAAAAGTACGGATTGTTTGACGAGACGCAGGATCAGCTTTTCAGAAAGTGTACGATGTTTTACGCTGCGATTGCTTCGGAAACCGTGCCGGAACACTTTGACCTTAACGGTATTGGCAATATATCCGCACAGAAAATCAAGACAGATCTTTTGCCTGTGTTGCGTCGTGGAGAACTTTTTGATCTGGTTTCTGTGCAAAAAAAGGTAAAAGACTATTTAGCAGACATTTTGAGACCAGAAAAAACAGAACTGTCCTTCTGGCAGGCTTTTGCAGAGGAAAAATATCAGCCAGCTCTTTTGTTTAATGACACCGATATCCTCTCGCGTATTGAACATCATCCAATGGCGTTATGGAAATGCGGCGGGCGAATGTCAAAGCAAAAAGATAAACTCAAGTTATAGAAGAAATTATATGTCAAAAGTGGCGCGCAATAGACACAACACCCTGAGGATCACCAAGTTTTTTTCTGGCAGATGACCGCGGAAAGTCCGCAGGCAGTGTACGCCTGGTAAATTTTAAAAATTGCGGTTTTATTTGTCCACGTCGGGCCATATCCTGATAGAAAGGATATGGGATCGGTGGGACGATGGATTTTCTCAATGATCTGATAAAAACGCTCTGTGATCTCCTATGGAATTTTCCCATGCTGATATTGCTGCTGGGAACCCATCTCTATTTTACAGTCCGTCTTGGTTTTATTCAAAAAAAGCTTCCCCGGGGAATCCGAATGAGTTTTCAAAAAAACGCAGGGCACCAGGGCGTTTCCGCCTATGAAGCGCTGTCCACCGCCCTGGCGGCGACCATTGGGACGGGGAACATCATCGGTATTTCCACCGCCATCGCCCTGGGCGGCCCCGGTGCCCTGTTCTGGTGCTGGATCAGCGGCGTTTTGGGTATGGCGACCTGTTATGCGGAGTGCTTTTTATCCGCCAGATACAGATTAAAAAGGCCTGATGGCAGCAGATACGGCGGGCCCATGTATGTGATGGAGCATGTCCTGCATAAAAAATGGCTTGCCGTGCTGTTCGCATTTTTTGCCGTGATGGCGGCGCTCAGTGCCGGCAGCAGCGTACAGGCCCATTCCCTGACCGCGGCCGTGACCGGACAGATACCGATATCTCCGCATCCGGTAGGCATCGCCGTTGCGCTTTTGGCGGGCAGCATCCTGGTGGGCGGTGCGAAGAAAACGGCCCGGGTGTGTACCTATCTGGTTCCGGTCATGAGCGTCATCTATCTGTCCGGCTGTTGTTATGTGATCGCTAAAAATGCGGCCTGGCTCCCGCAGGCCATGGCTGCGGTCTTGAAAGCGGCGGTATCCTCTAGGGCGGTGCTTGGAGGCTTTGCGGGTACGGCGGTGATGACCGGGATCCGGATCGGCACGGCGAAAGGGCTGTTCACCAACGAGGCCGGTATGGGGTCCATGCCTATGACGGCGGCGGCGGTAGAGAACACCGACCCGCAGGAGCAGGGGCTGATCTCCATGACGGGAATCTTCTGGGATACGCTGGTCATGTGCGCGGTGACAGGGCTTGCGATCCTGAGCGATATGGCCAGAAATCCCATGCCCTATCAGGGCATTCCGGAGGATACCTATTGTTTTGTGGCCTTTTCCGGGATCCCCTTCGCCGGGGAAAAACTGCTTTCGGCCTGCCTGGTGCTGTTTTCCTTTGCCACCATTATCGGCTGGAGTTTTTACGGGGAATGTGCGGCGCGCTATCTATGGGGGGAAAAGGGGACGAAGGTCTTTGAGATCGTCTATATCGTTTTTGTTTACCTGGGATCCGTATTGTCCCTGGATCTGGTCTGGAACCTGTCGGATCTCTCCAACGCCTGTATGGCGCTGCCCAATCTTTTCTGTCTCTGGCTTTTGCGCAGGGAGATCAGGGGCAGCGGAACAAAATTCCGCAATTTGTAATTTTTTCATAGATTTTGAGACGGAAAGTGGGTATACTTAGGTTGAGGACAAACAGGAAGGAGAAATCGGGTATGGCAAAAGAATTTACAGCGGAAAATTTTGAAGCGGAAGTGCTGCAGGCGCAAGGGCCGGTACTGGTGGATTTCTGGGCGACCTGGTGTATGCCCTGCCGGATGCAGGCCCCGGCGGTGGAACAGCTTTCCGGGGAGGGCTATCAGGTGGGGAAAGTGGATGTGGATGCCCAGTCATCCCTGGCGGCGCGCTATCAGGTGATGAATATCCCGACTCTGATCGTTTTTAAGGATGGGAAAGAAGTGTCCCGTATGGTCGGCGTACAGAGCAAGGAAGATCTGGCGGAAGCGCTGAAAAAGTATCAATAGGGAAGGACAGGCTCCATATGAAGATCAGCGTGATCTCTTTTACCAGGGCCGGCGCGGAAAAAAATCTCGAACTGACCGCCGTCCTGCAGGAGAAAAACCATCAGGCGGCCAGCTATAGCTGGCACAAATTTACGGGCAGGAAGCTGATCCCTTTTCAGTCCCTAAAGCTCCTTTTTGCGGATCTCTGGGATAGCCAGGAGGTCTTTTTGTTCCTGGGGGATATGGAAAAAGTGGCGGGGGCGCTGCTGCCGTTCTCGAAGGAACACGGGATGGGGCCGGCGGCCGTGATCATGGATGAAGAGGGTCGGTATGTGATTCCCTTTTCCAAAGGAAGGATGCAGGGGCTGAACGGCTGGTGTACGCAGTTCGCGCAGACGGTTGGCGCGATGCCCGTCATTATGAGCCCCTCGGAGGCGTCCAGCCGTTTTGCCGTAGACGCCTTCGCCAGGAGGAACGGACTGCATATCCAGGATTTATTCCGGGTTCAGACGTTGGCCGCCGCCCTTTCCGAGGGAGAAAAGGTCGGCATTTACAGCGACTATCCCGTGGACGGCGTCATGCCGGAAGGCATGGTAGGCATTGGAGCGGTCATGATGGATGAGGAAAATCCGCCGGCAAAAACGCCGGAATGCGGGATCTCCATTACGGACGACTGGGAAGCGCCGCATTTTGCAAAGGAATGCAGGATGTACCCGCGCAACCTGGCGCTGGGCATCGTCTGCGACCCCGGATGTCCGTCAGAAGAACTGGAACAGTTCGTATACGGAGTTCTGGCCCAAAACCACCTTTCCCGGGAGCGTGTGAGCGCAGTATACTCCCTGTCGGAGCTGGCAAAAGAGGCAGGGATCGTAGAATTTGCCGACCGTCTGGATATTCCGTATTATACATATAGCCGTCCGCAGCTTTCGGGACAAAGCGCGGAGGGCGGAGAGTTGTGCGAGAACTGTGCAAAGCTGGGAAGCGGGCACGGAAAATGCATCGTTTTCTGTGAAAAGAGTGAGGGAATGTCGGTTTCCGTCTATGAAAAGACGGCGGTTTTACATTTTTAGGAATGCGGATCAAAAACGGCCGGTCTTTTTTCGATCTGCGTTCGTATCAGGGAGGCAACGATGAAATACGCGGAAGAAGGAGTGCAGTACCATCTGCAGATCCATAACGGCAGCGTGGGTAAATATGTGATATTGCCGGGGGATCCCAAACGCTGCGCCAGGATCGCCGCTTTTTTTTCGGATCCGGTCCTGGTGGCGGACAGCCGGGAGTTTGTTACTTATAACGGTTATCTGGACGGCGAACTGGTCACCGTGACGTCCACCGGCATCGGCGGGCCATCTGCGGCGATTGCCATGGAGGAACTGGTGAAAGCCGGGGCCGATACCTTTATCCGTGTTGGAACCTGCGGAGGCATGGATCCGGAGGTCAAAAGCGGCGACCTGGTTATCGCTACCGGGGCGATCCGGGCGGAGGGCACCAGCCGGGAGTATGCGCCTATCGAGTTTCCTGCGGTAGCGGACCCGGACGTTGTGAACGCGCTGCGCAGGGCGGCTGCCAGCCTTTCGATCCCCAGCCATGTGGGCGTTGTGCAGTGTAAGGATTCTTTTTACGGACAACATGAGCCGGATATCATGCCTGTGGATTATGATTTGAATCAGAAATGGAGCGCCTGGCTGCGCCTCGGCTGCAAAGCCTCGGAGATGGAATCTGCGGCGCTGTTCGTGGTAGCCAGCTATCTGCGGGTGCGCTGCGGCTCCGTTTTTCTGGCGGTGGCCAATCAGGAGAGGGAAAAAGCCGGGCTGGAGAATCCGGTGGTACATGATACCCTGGGCGCCATACGGGTAGGCGTTGAGGCGCTGCGGGATCTGATCGGACAGGATCGTATGCGCAAAGAAGCAGAGAAAAGATAACGGAGGAAAAGGCGGCGG
>CANQFM010000050.1 GCA_947598825.1 uncultured Eisenbergiella sp.
TTCCTTTTTTCTCCCTGCGGCGGATTTCCTCAGTTGCTTTTACGGCTTTAAAGTGCTATAGTATTTTGTTGTAGCATTGATAAACGAAATGACTAACGGCCGCGCCGCTCGCAGGATGCGCAGGCGCGCAGACGGGGGAAACAGCATGATCACATGCGGATTTATCGGATTGGGGCTGATCGGCGGCTCCATCGCCAGAGCGTTAAAAAAGAACAGGGAAGATATCCGGATCCTGGCCTGCGATCCGAACCCGCAGACGAGGAGCCTCGCCCTCTCCCAGCTCGTAACGGACGAAGCGCTGGAGGCGCCGGGCGAAGCCCTCTTTGACTGCGACTTCGTCTTTTTATGCGCGCCGGTCTCCTGCAACGGGGAAAATCTGGAAAAGATCCTTCCCTATCTGAAAGAAAGCTGTATCCTGACCGATGTGGGCAGCGTCAAGACGCCTATCTACCGCCAGGTGCAGTCCATGGGGCTGACAGACCGTTTCATCGGCGGACACCCCATGACGGGAAGCGAACGGGTAGGCTTTGCCAATTCCAAGGCCTCCCTGTTGGAAAACGCTTACTATATCATGACCCCGGCGCCGGACGTCCCCGAACAGAAGGTGGAGCAATTCCGGCAGTTGGTGCTTTCCACAGGCGCCATTTTGCTGCAGATCGACTGTGAAAGGCACGACTATGTTACCGCGGCGGTCAGCCATCTTCCCCATATCATCGCTTCGTCCCTGGTCAATCTGGTCAAAGGCCACGACGACAACGGCCTGATGAAAGCCATCGCCGCAGGGGGCTTTAAGGACATCACCCGGATCGCCTCTTCCTCCCCGGTCATGTGGCAGCAGATCTGCCTGACCAATACGGACAATATCCGTTCCCTCCTGCAGGACTATATTGACGCGCTGGAAACGGTCAAAGGGGAACTGGACCGCCGGGACGCCGACAGCCTGTACGGATTTTTTGACGGCGCACGGCTCTACCGGGAATCCTTTGTCGATGCCAGCAGCGGCCCCATCAAAAAGGCCTATACCATCCGGGTCACGATCCCCGACGAAACAGGTTCCCTGGCGGAAGTGGCCACCCTTCTGGCTTCCAACAGCATCAGCATCAAAAATATCGGCATCTCCCATAACCGGGAGGCCGAGGAAGGCGTTCTGATCATCGAATTCTATGAACAGGCTGCCATAGACAAAGCGGTCGCCCTTTTGACCGGGCAAAATTTCGAGGTAGCCCTGCGCTGAAAGGGGTGGTTTCCGAATTGGAAACCACCCCTGTTTTGCGCCTTTACAGGCATCCGCGCTCTTTTTTAGCTGTCTTCTTCGGCGCTTTCGTCTTACTCTTCGCCATCTTACTCTTCGCCATCTTCCTCTTCATCGTCTTCTTCTTCGCTGACTTCCCCCTCTTCCAGGTCGTCCCGCTGGGCGACCGCCGCCACAGCGATCAGGATCGCGGCCAGTCCGGTCAGGGCACAGACGCAGGCTGCCACCAGAAACCAGTTGATCCGGACGGGCTCCTGCTGAGACTTTGACGGAGCCTGGGTTTCCGGCGCCGTCTGTGGCCCGGATAAGGTCTCTACAGCCGTCTGAACCTCCGGCGTCTCAGACGCAATGTCCTCCGTTTCCGGCGCAGCGCTTTCCGTCTCGGGCATGGCGCTTTCCGTTTCCGACGATGCCTCTTTTTCCGGATAAGGACGCACGGTCTTTACCTCGCCGGCGAAACTGGCGGCGCCGGCAGGAACAGGGTTCTGCGGCTGCACCTCCGGGATCTGGATCTGGGGCATCTCGGGCGCCGCCTGCTGGATCGTCTCTGCCGGAAGGGCAAAACTTCCGGCCAGCTCAGACAGGGTCCAGGTATTGGATGACCGCCGCGCATCCGGCGCTTTTCCCGCGGGGATCAGGATTGTCCCGCCCTCCCAGATCAGCGCCAGGGAAACCTTTTGGTGATGGCGCAGAGCGTCCAGCACTTTATCCGGCAGGCTTTTGTGCCCTGTCGCATTGATCGTCACGGTATCTCCTGTTTCCTGCGCCTTGTAAATGCGAAACATCACGCTGATCCAGAACTCATCCTCCACTTCCTGCGGCGTCTTGACAGGCGCCTCCTGGCTTTCCGGCTCTTTGCTGTTCTGCGCCTCCTGCCCGGACTGTTCCTTCTGTCCGGACTGCTCCTTCTGCCCGGATTGATCCTTCTGTCCGGACTGCTCCTGTTCCCCGGAAGGTTGGCTTTCCAGTACTTCCCCAGGTTCCACCGTCAGTTCGTATTCCCGCCGGGCGGTGACAGCCCTCTGGCCTTCCGCCGCCTGTACCGTAAAGGCAAACGTTCCTGCCTCCGAAGGGGTTCCCTCCAGTACGCCCGCCCGGTTATCCAGCCCGAGCCCTGCTGGGAGCCTGCCTGTAACAGAAAAGGTCAGCGAAAAGCTTCCCGAAGCATCCGTCTCAAATGCGACCCTGTAGGGTTCCCCCAAAACCGCTTTCGGCAACGCCTCCGGCAAAAGGGACGAGACCGGCGTCTCCGCTCTGACGCTGCACACGTTGCTCTCAGCCCGGGCCGTAGTCCCGTCGCCGGGTTCATAAACCGCCTGTAAACTGTAAACGCCGGCAGAAGGAACCGGCCATTGGATCCGGGCCAGGAATCCCGTCCCGCTGTCCGAAAAAAGGACCGGACCGGCAATACATTCCATACCGTTATAGAAAAAGACGCTGCCGTTTAGGGATGCCGTCTTCTCATCCTTTGGCGCAAAGGCCGTCAGCGTTATCTCTTCCCCGGACAGTACCAGATCCCTGTCGATCCCCAGGGTGAGGGAAACGGGACGGGGCAGCACATCTATCTGCACGTCCACGGAACAGGGCAAATATTTTTCGAGATCGAAGGGCGTAAAATTGAGTTTGACCATCTGCTTTCCGACGGTCAAAACCTGCAGAGGATCCTGCCAGGAAAAACTCCCCGCCACGGGTTCGTCCCGCGGAGGATCGGTTTCCAGATGCACAACGGCCTGGCCGCCTCTCAGGGCCGTCGTCTGGCCCAACACATCCCCATGGTAAAACGTCGTCTCCAGGATGGAGGCCGGAAGCTGCGCGATACTGGTCAGGCCGGGGTCTACCTGTACCCCGGTCACCCCTGTTGTAACGGGTTCCATCAGCGCAGAAGAAGGCGTGAACACATAGTTTTGCTGCACCACTCCCACCTTAAGCATGACCTCCTGCGGTTTTACCCAGGAGAAGGTTCCGGGGACGGCCGTGCCTGCAACGAAACGAGGGGGTGCTTCCTCTCCCCCGTCTTTGCCTTCACCGTCGGGATCATCTTCGGTTTCTTCCTCTCCGGACAGTTCTTCCTGCGGTTGATCTCCCGAATAGACGGCACTGCCCTCCAGGACAGACTGATCCAGCCGCTGGCCATATCGGATAGGGCTGGCTTTTACATTGATATCCAGCTTATCCGACGACGGCGCAACGGGCATCATCAGATCCGTCGCACAGACCTTGGGTACCTCTGTCCGTCCCCAGAACCCCAACAGGAGAACGGCCAGCGCCAGATAACACCTCCAACCCCAATTTCCCTTCTCTCTTTTCATGACGCAACCCTCATCTTTTGCCCATCATGCGCCCGGCGCAGCGTAGCTTAACAGTCGGCGTCGTCAAACGCAGCGCAGCTTAACAGCCAGGCGTCGTCAGACGCAGCGCAAGCTGTGCGATCTGCTCCCGGTTTTCCTGGCTGAGCGCCGATCTGATCGTTATCTGCGGCTCCAACACCGTCAGTTCCCTGGCGTTTTTGAGCATCTCCCGCATTCCTTTTGCCGCCGACGGCGCCCAGGTGCCGTTTTCGATCAGCGCGACGGTACGTTTCTGATATCCCCGCTCCAGAAGATGGTGGAGGAATGTCTTCATGAACGGGAAGATGTCCGTATTATACGTCGTCGTGGCCAGAACCAGCCTGTCGTACTTAAACGCGTCCTCCACCGCCTCGGCCATATCGCATCTGGCCAAGTCGAAACAGGACACCTTTCCTGCGCCCGCCCTGTGGAGTTCCTCCTGCAGAAGATCCACGGCCTCTTTGGTATGTCCGTATACAGAAGTATAGCAGATACAGATCCCCTCCGCTTCGGGGCGGTAAGAAGACCAGACGTCGTACAAATTCAGATAATAGCCAAGGTCTTCCTTTAAGACCGGGCCGTGCAGCGGACAGATCATCCGTATCTCCAGCCCCGCAGCCTTTTTCAGGACATTCTGCACCTGCGCGCCGTACTTGCCCACGATCCCGAAATAATACCGCCTGGCCTCACAGGCCCATTCCTCCTGGACATCCAGCGCGCCGAACTTGCCGAACCCGTCTGCGGAAAACAGGATCTTCTCCGTTTTCTCATAGGACATCATGACCTCCGGCCAGTGTACCATAGGCGCGAACACAAACTGCAGCGCGTGGCCTCCCAGGGAAAGGACGTCCCCATCCTTGACCACTTGCTTATGCTCCACGGTCATACCGGGGAAAAACTGCCCGATCATGAGAAAGGTCATCGCGTTTCCCACCAGCGTGACAGAGGGGTATTTTTTTACAAAAGCTTCTATGGACGCGGAATGATCCGGTTCCATATGCTGTACCACCAGGTAATCCGGGCATCGGCCGGACAGCGCCTGCTCCACCTGTCCCAGCCATTCCTCCGTCTTGCTTTTGTCCACCGTATCGATCACCGCTACCGCATCGTCCAGGATCACATAGGAATTATAGGCCATACCGTTTGGCACGATATACTGCCCCTCAAACAGATCTACCTGGTGATCGTTTACTCCGACATAACAGACTCCATCCGTCAATCGCTCCATTTTTCCTTTTCTCCTTCCAAAAATTTTCAAACTCTTTATTCTTCCTGTCCTTTCAGCAGGCGCAGCGCCTGGGCATAGGACCGGTTCCTCTCTTCCGGCAGGACAGCCATTACCTCGTCCCGCATGGACAGGAGCAGATCTGCAAAAACCGGCGACAGCCCCTTTCCCGCCTCCTGGCCGATCCGTTCAAAGGCTTCCGAAAACGTCATCCGCCTCATGCCCCGGTAGGGATTGTCCTCCAGCAGCGTCAAAAAGCGGCTCACCACGGCGACGATATCGGTCGCGGTCTGGGTCAGATCCGACGTTCTCTGACTGCCCGCCTGGGGATATCCGTTCTTCCCGTCATAGCTGCGGTGATGGCCCAGCGCGATCGGCGCATAGGGCCTGGTGGATTCGCAGCGGGCCAGGATCTTTTCTCCCAGCGTCGTATGAGATTCATACATGACTTTTTCCTCTTCCAGCCAGGATCGCCCGGAGAGCGTCACCAGATTGAGGAAACTGAAGGTGCCGATATCGTGCAGCTCGCCGCCCTCATAGACGAACTGCAGGATCTTTTGTTCCTTTTTACGGACTTCCTGTTCGTCCCTAAATCCCGGCAGGCCGACAAAAACTTCCGGACAGTCCCGCAGTGCGCGCCGGGCAACCATACAGGACAGGGTCGCCGTAAGTTTCAGAAACACATAGAGATCCGGATTGCGGCAAATGATGATCTGACATAAGAACTCTTTCTGGGTGATCCCTGCAGGATACTCCTGGAACGCCTGCAGGACCGACATCAGGCTGCGGAACAGGCTGGAATTGAGCCTGCTGTTGGGCGCGTTTTTCGCGTAACGCATGATCCGGTGGTACATATACTGGACTACCTGCCTTTTTTTTCGCAGGATCTCCCTGTCCCGTTCCAGATACAGCGTATAATAAGCGGGCAGGTTCACATTGCCGAAAATGCCGTCCTCAGAAAAATCCTGCTCCTCCAGCCCCATATACATTTCTTCGATGTGCGTCAGGAATACGGAAAGCGTATATACGCCGCAATGGTATTGGGCCATCTCATATTCCAGCCACCAACGCACGGACGGACGGCGCCCCTTCTTTTTTGCCTGCTCCAGTTGTTTTTCCCAGACGAAGACAGCGGACTCCATCACGTCGCTCACCAGCCCGGGATCATTCCATCCCCGCCGCAGCAGCGTCATGGCGGTGGTTCGCTCCTGATGGCTCTTTAACAGGAACAGATCCCATGGCAAAGACGGCGTCATCTCATGATAGACCGGATCGGTCAACACATTCATGGACCTGCGGATCGCGTTCAATTTCTGTGGCGCATCCTCACCGTCCCAGGTATAGGCCAGCGCCAGATTTGCCATGGAGCGGTGGATATACCCGCGGATCTGCGGATCCTCGATCTCATCATAATGCCTGATATAAGAGGCCGCTTCCCCGAACATCGTACTCATCTTCCAGCGGTACCGTTTCAATCCCGTCTGATCGATGAGGGACTGCATATAAAACAGCGCCATTCCGGTATAATAAAGCTGCTCGATGAGCATATCCCGCTTCTGCCACTTGCGGGCATATGTGACCAGCGCGTTATGGATCGTATAATTCAACACCAGGTCCAACTGCCTGACCCCGGCGGAGAGCTTCTGCGTAAAAGATACCAGTTGTTTTGCTTCCACCGGGCTTACGCTGATGATATCATCCAGCACCGGCATCAGATTCTGCCGCAGCAGTTCTGTATTTTCCTCCGCAATCTCCCCGATCCTCTTTAAATTTTGCCGGCGGTTTTCCAAAAATACGTCCAGGTCATCCGGAAGCTCCCCCGAAAGGTCGGCCAGCTCCATCACGGATTCCAGATTGCGGATATAGCGTTCCTGATATTCCTTCATACGGGCTCACCTCCCCAGGAAACGATCCAGGCAGACAAACACCCGGTCCATGTCCAGCGGTTTGGAGATGTGGTCGTTCATGCCGACGTCCAGGGAATTTTTCACGTCCTCCACAAAAGCGTTGGCGGACATGGCGATAATGGGAACCAGCTCCGCGTCCGGACGATTCAGGGAACGGATGGCGCGGGTGGCGTCCAGCCCGTTCATGACCGGCATCTGAATATCCATGAAGATGAGATCGTAATAAAAGGGCCGGGAAGCCGTAAACATCTCTACGGCCCGCTCGCCGTCGCAGGCCGGTTCGATCAAAAGCCCGCTCATGCCAAGAAGCTCCGTGGCGATCTCCAGATTCAGTTCGTTGTCCTCCACTAACAGGATCCGTTTGCCGGAGAAATCCCGTCTCTTCTCTGCGCTCTGCAGCGTCTGTTCGGCGCGTCCCTCCTGCGTAAAGGCGTACAGCGCCGACGCGATACGGCTGCAAAACAACGGCAGCGGGATAAAGGCATTGATGCCGGATCGGGTGAGCACATATTCCATCTGGCTCCAGTCCCCCTCGGAAAGCATCAGCATCGGGAAGCTGTCTCCCATCCGCTTGCGGATCTCCGATAAGAAAGAGACCATCTCCACTTCCCCGGCCTTCTCTGCCGTCAGAAAAGCGAAATACTCCCAATCGGCAAAGACCGCGTCGTTTAAATCGAAGATCACCTGCTCCGCCCGGTCCGCCCAGTCCATCTGCATCCCAAGCCGTTCTATGATCTGGGACAAATGCCCTCTCCGGCTCCTGTCTTCCGAAAACACCAGGATCCGCTTGCCCGAAAGGGCCCTGCGGTAAGCCTCCATATGATCCGGCGCCGCTTCAAAGGGGATCGTGAGCCAGAATCGGCTGCCTTCGTTCTGCCGGCTCTCCACCCGGATCTCCCCTTTCATCAGCTCCACCAGATTCTTGGTGATCGCCATGCCAAGGCCGGTTCCCTGGATCTTGCTGACCGTCAGGCTGTGTTCCCGTTCAAAGGGGACGAAAATCTTTTCAATGAATTCTCTGCTCATGCCGATGCCCGTATCGGCCACTTCGGCGCGCATCACTACCCCGCCCGTTTCCTCTCTTTCCATTTCCAGAAAGAGCGTGACACGGCCTTTCTCCGGCGTGAATTTGACGGCATTGGACAGAAGGTTTAAAAAAATCTGCTTGAGCCGCACGCTGTCCGCCATAATTCTTTCCTGTTCGATCTTTCCGATGGAGAGATCGAACAGAAGCCCTTTGGCGTCCGCCTGAGGCTTGGCTACCACCAGCACTTCATGCAGAAAATCGGCGATCTCCATCTCCTCCGGCGAGATGAGTACCTTCCCGCTCTCGATACGGGACATATCCAGCACTTCGTTGAGCAAAGACATCATATGCCCCGATGCCGTGCGGATCTTCTGCAGATACTCCCGGATCCTGACGGGCGTATCCTGCTGGGAAAGGGCAAGCTCCGTCATTCCCATAATGGCGTTCATCGGCGTGCGGATATCGTGGGACATTTCCGACAGGAAATTGGTCTTGGCCCGGTTGGCCATGATCGCCTCGTTCATCTGGTTCTCGGTGCGCTGGTAGAACGCCGTGATCTCACACAGCATACAGGCGATATACCCTTTCCACAAAAAGAGTTCCAGACAATATACCTCTCCGTTTATCCTGCAAAACAGAGGATCCTCCCGGCCGTTTCCGGACGCGCAGAACGCCTTTTGCATCCGCTGGCTTTTCAGCGCCTTGGCAAAATCGAACTGTTCCTGTGCAAACAGAAAATCTGACAGGCCGTCCTTTTCCGATATGATCTTGTCCGCCGCTTCATTCTGGTAAGCGAGGGTAAACGGGCCGTCCCCCTCAAATAGGAGTACAGGCAGGCACGTTTCCCCCCAACAGCGATTCAACGCATCCATATCGCCCATAGTGTCAATCCCTCACCGATATGTAAATTCCCGAAGGCAAAATGCCTCCGGGAATTGCATAACATTTTCTTTTATGTCCACGTCCTATCAGTCTTTTAACGCCGCCTGCGCCGCCGCCAGACGTGCGATGGGCACGCGGAACGGAGAACAGGAAACGTAGTCCAGGCCAACCCTGTGGCAGAACTCCACGGAAGACGGATCGCCGCCATGCTCTCCGCAGATGCCCAGCTTGATGTCGGGCCTTACGGAGCGTCCCTTGCGGGCCGCCATCTCCACCAACTGTCCCACGCCGTTTTGATCCAGCTTCGCAAACGGATCGGACTCATAGATCTTGCTCTTGTAATAATCCACCAGGAACTTGCCCGCGTCGTCACGGGAGAAGCCGAAGGTCATCTGGGTCAGGTCGTTGGTGCCAAAGGAGAAGAACTCCGCTTCCTCGGCGATCTCGTTGGCCAGAAGCGCCGCCCTGGGGATCTCGATCATGGTGCCGATATGATAGCTGATATCGGAATTTTTCTCTGCCTTCACCTTTTCGGCAGTCTCCACGATCACCTTCTTGACAAACTGCAGTTCCTTCTTGTCCCCTACTAACGGAACCATGATCTCGGGCACGATATCGTAGCCTTTTTCACTGCGCACCTCGATGGCAGCTTCCATGACGGCCCTGGTCTGCATCCTGGCGATCTCCGGATAAGTGACCGACAGACGGCATCCCCGGTGTCCCATCATCGGGTTGAACTCGTGCAGATCGTCGCAGATCGCCTGCACCTCGGCTACGGAAAGGTTCATATCCTTCGCCAGATCCTCGATGTCCTTCTTCTCGGTAGGAACGAACTCGTGCAGAGGCGGATCCAGGAAACGGATGGTGACCGGCCTGCCCTCCATCACTTCGTAAATTTCCTTGAAGTCGCCCTTCTGGAAAGGAATCAGCTCCTGCAGCGCCTCTTCCCTGGCCTCTACGGTCTTGCTCAAGATCATCTTGCGGATCTTGGGGATCCTTTCCGGTTCAAAGAACATATGCTCCGTACGGCAGAGCCCGATGCCCTCCGCACCCAGCTTCACGGCGTTGGCCGCGTCCTCCGGCGTATCGGCATTGGTGCGCACGCGCAGCCTGCGGAAAGAATCCGCCCAGTCCATGATCCGTCCGAAATTGCCGCTGATGGTGGCGTCCTCCGTCCGGATATCGCCGTCGTAGATCTTGCCGGTGGAGCCGTCCAGGGAAATATAGTCGCCTTCATGATAGGTCTTGCCGCCTAACGTGAAGAATTTGGCCTCTTCATTGATGATGATATCGCCGCAGCCGGAAATGCAGGCGGTGCCCATGCCGCGGGCAACCACGGCCGCGTGGGAGGTCATGCCGCCGCGCACGGTCAGGATCCCTTCCGCCGCGTGCATCCCTTCGATGTCTTCCGGGGAAGTCTCCAGGCGGACCAGGACGACCCTCTCGCCCTTCTCATGGGCTTCCTTGGCCTCTTCCGCCGTAAAGTATACCTTGCCTGCCGCCGCGCCGGGAGATGCGGGCAGGGCCTGTCCGATCACCGTGCCGGCCTTTAAGGCAGCCGCGTCAAAGGTGGGATGCAAAAGCTGGTCTAAGGACTTGGCCTCGATACGCAGCACCGCCTCTTCCGGCGTGATCTTGCCTTCGTCCACCAGATCGCAGGCGATCTGCAAAGCCGCGGGCGCCGTCCGTTTGCCGTTCCTGGTCTGCAGGAAGTAAAGCTTGCCCTCCTCGATGGTAAACTCCATATCCTGCATATCCCGATAATGCTCTTCCAGCTTGTTGGCGATCTCGATGAACTGCCGGTAGCAGTCCGGAAGATCCTGCTCCAGCCTGGTGATGGGCTGCGGGGTACGGATGCCTGCCACCACGTCCTCGCCCTGGGCGTTGATCAGATATTCCCCGTAAATGCCCTTGGCGCCGGTGGAAGGATTCCGGGTGAAGGCCACGCCCGTGCCGGAGGTGTCGCCCATATTGCCGAACACCATGGCCTGTACGTTGACCGCGGTCCCCCAATCGCCGGGGATGTCGTTCATCCGTCTGTAGACGATGGCTCTTTCATTGTCCCAGGAGCGGAACACCGCCTTGACGGCCTCCATCAGTTGTACGCGGGGCTCCTGCGGGAAATCCTCGCCCATCCTGTCCTTATAGATCTGCTTGAACCGCACGATCACTTCCTTGAGATCTTCCGCGGTCAGCTCCGTGTCAAAATGTACGCCCTTGTTATCCTTGATCTCGTCCAGCACCCTCTCGAAAAGGGACTTGGGAACTTCCATGACCACATCCGAAAACATCTGGATAAACCGTCTGTAGGAATCATAGGCGAATCTGGGATTGCCGGATTTCTTCGCAAACCCTTCCACAGAAATATCGTTTAAGCCGAGGTTTAAGATCGTATCCATCATGCCCGGCATGGACGCCCTCGCGCCGCTTCGCACGGACACTAACAGCGGGTTGTCCATATCGCCGAACTTCTTGCCCTGCTGCTCTTCCAGAATCGCCAGGGCATCGTAGATCTGCGCCTGAATCTCTTCGGAGATCGTTCGGCCGTTGTTGTAATAATCCGTACACGCCTCGGTGGTCACGGTAAAGCCGTGAGGCACCGGCAGGCCCAGATTGGACATCTCCGCCAGGTTCGCCCCTTTCCCTCCGAGAAGGTTGCGCATCTCCGCGTTGCCTTCCTTGAATAAGTACACCCATTTTGCCATTGTTCAGTTCCCCCTTTGAACTTAGTAGTATACTGCCCTGCGCCGGGCGGACGCAGTTATCTGACGCTATTATACCATACCTGGCCGCACAATGCTAGTTTTTCACCAAATTTCATCCAGTTTTTCCCGCAGCGCCTCCCGCTCCTGCCGGATCCGATCCCGGTCGCCGCTTTTCAGGGCGTCCTCAAAGCGCTGGATCTGGTATTCCAGCATCCGTCTGTCCTCTCCCAGAAGCTCCTCGTAGACCCGTTCCGCTTTCAGCAGCACCAGCTTGTTTTCCTCCCGGTCCCGGGGTTGGATCTTCAGATAGGCCAGCTCCTCCATCCGGGCCGCGATCTGCTCGTCCGTCATCTGGTTGTCCGCGCCTTTGATGATGACCTTTTTGGACTCCCCGGTGGATACGACCGTCGCCTCTACTTCCAGGATGGAATTGATATCATAGGTGTAGGTGACGTCCACGCATTCCTTTCCGGCGGGGCCTTTGGGCACCTCCAGTTCCAGTTCCCCCAAAAACAGGTTGTTGTCCGCGAAGCGGCTTTCCCCCTGTAGCACCCGGATATTGATCCTGCCCTGCTGGTCGTGGGCCGTGTAAAACCGCTCCGTGCGGCTGGCGGGGATCACCGTATTGCGCTCGATGATGGGGCAGAAATGTCCCGGCTCCTTGATGCCGCCCACATCCACCACCACATCGGTGCCCAGGGTAAAGGAACAGACGTCCGTTAAGATCACTTCCCGCACTTCGCTTCTGCGCTCCTTCATGGCCGCCTGGACCGCCGCCCCTAGAGCCACCGCTTCGTCAGGATTGATATTGGTATCCGGGAATTTGCGGAACAGCTTAATGAGGAAATCCCGCACGATCTGCAGCCGGGTGGCGCCGCCGATGAGTACCACCACATCGATATCCGACAGCTTTAAACGGGCGTCCGAAAGGCTGCGCTTCACCGGACTTTTGATCTTTTCCAGCAGGGGCTCACATTCCTTTTCATACTCCCTGCAGGTCACCGTCGCGCTCACTTCCCGCCGGTTTTCTTCCGTCCCCACGAAGCTGCGCAGCTCCACCTGGGCCTCGTCGTTAAACCTGCGCTTTGCGCGCTCTGCCTCGTTATACAGGCGCACCTCGTCCCGATTGCTCAACTCTTCCGGTTTCAGGCCGCACTTTTTCAAAAAAAGCTTCAAAAGCGTCTGGGTGAAATCCTCGCCGCCCAGATAGTTATCCCCGGCCACCGCCCTAACCTCCAGGATATTTTCAAACAGTTCCAGGATGGAAACGTCAAAGGTGCCGCCTCCCAGGTCAAAGACCAGGAAACGGGTGTTTTTCTTTCTTTCATAAAGGCCGTAGGCGATGGCCGCAGCCGTAGGCTCGCTGATAATGCGCTCCACTTTCAGTCCGGCCAGTTCTCCCGCCCGCTTGGTGGCCTTTCTGCGCTTGTCGTCAAAATAGGCCGGTACGGAAATGACCGCTTCGGTCACTTCCTGTCCCAGAAAGGCCTCCGCATCCTCCTTTAAGGCGCGCAGCACGAAAGAGGACAGCTCCTCGGCGCGGAATCTGTGCTTTCCGAGCTGGTATTCCCGGTCGCTGCCCATACTGCGCTTAAAGGCGGCCGCCACGGTATCCGGGTACAGCGCCCGCCTTTCCTTTGCGGTTTCCCCCACATAGACCGTTCCTTCCTCGTCCACGCTGACCACCGATGGCGTCAGCGGCTCCCCCAGCCGGTTGGGGATGATTTTGGGCCCGTCCTGTGTAAAATAGGCCGCAAGGCTGTTTGTCGTTCCAAGATCAATACCGATCAGCATATCGAAAACTCCTTATCGATTTTCTGCTCTCTTTTTTATCAGCGCAAGCTTCATGCGCACGTCCTGATCCATTGCGTTTTCCCGCAGGATCTTTTCATAAAGGGCGACGGCATGAGCATAATCGCCCCTGGCCACATCCACGCTGGCCTCCAGTTCATAGCCGTCCGTACAGATGCCGTGCTTGCAGTCCAGACAGCGGGGATTTGACTGGAGTTTCTTCGCCATGGCATAGGCCGTCTCCACTTCCCCGGCATATAGCTTCAGCGTGCCCAGCTCAAATACCATGATCATATTCTGATCCAGCCGGTCGAGCCACTTTGCCAGCCCGCCGTGTCGCTGATAATACCCCAGCGCTTCCGACGCCCAGGACGCCGCTTCCGAAAACCGGCCGTCAAAAAAGAAGATATGGCCGGCCAGCAGGCATACCCTCGGGAACCTGGCGTCGTCCCTGGACTGTTTCTTTAATGCCTTTCGGATCTGGGCCCCTGCCCTGGCCAGATTTCCCTGATACCAGTAGATCTGCGCCGTCTCCTCCGCAAGCCGGCCGGCACTGTACTCTAAAAGCCGGCCATGGGTTTTAAGATAGAGCAGCGCCTGCGGATAAAATCCCGCCATACAATAGACATCCAGCGTCTTTTTTATCCGTTCGCTCTCCTTTTTTTCCCTGCCCTGATAATGCTCCTCCAGAAAATGCAGCGCCTCCTGCCACCTGCCCAGTCTGCAGTACATATTCAGGATGTCGTCCAGATAGTTTTTCCGGTACTCCGGGAAACGTTCCCATACTTTCAGATAAGTCTCCAGGGCTTCCTCATAGGCCCCCGTCTGCCGGCAGACGTTGGCCAGCATCTCGTAGTGATAGGTTCCCGGGGAATTTTCGACCAGTTCCACCGCGCGCAGGGCCTCTTTTTTCGCTTCCTCAAACCGGTCCAGCGCCTGATAGGCCCTGGACAGATTGCTGTGGGCGTACGGATCCGTATCGTCCGCCGATACCGCCAGGCAAAAATCCTTTGCCGCCCCTTCGTATTCCCGGGCCAGCATATAAAGCAAGCCCCTTTCTATGTAAAAATAGGACTCCGGGCGGTACTTCACCATCAGATCCGCATACTGCAGCGCTTCCTCCATCTGCTCCAGGCTGTCCTTTTCTTCCATCCTCCGTTTCAGGATGCGGACGATCCAACTGCAGCAGAGAGCGTTGTCTTCCTTGCGCTTTACGGCCTCTTTTAAGTAGTCAAGCGCGTCCTCTTCCTGCCCCAGCCTGTAATAACATTCGCCCACATTCGCATAGAAATGCGGCGTTTCGTCATAATCAGGCTCGCAGGAAAGATAGAACTGCAGCGCTTCGTCGAAATGCTGCTGATCCTTTTTGATGCCCGCTTTGATATAGGGATACCGCAGATTTTCCCCATCCAGCCCGATGGCCCGTTCGATCAGCGCAAGGGCGGTCTCATTCTCTTCCAGACGCCAGTAATTGCGGGCCCGCTCCCCCAGAAATTCCGCCTTTTCGGCGTCCTTCCACTGTTCCTTCTCCCAGAAAGCTTCGACCTCGCCGGCCTCCTTTAAGGCCCTGCGCAAATCCTCCTTCGTTTCGGCTGTATCAAAACGCCGGTAACATCCATACATGTGCAGCCTGCCGCTGGAAACCTCCTGTTGTCCGGCCTCCGCAAGCAGCTCGTCCAGTTCTTCCGTTTTTTTTAGCTGATAGTATACTTCCGCCGCCAGTTCCCAGGCCCCGGCGTATTCCGGCTCCAACCGGCGCAGCGTATGGTAATCCCCGATGACGCCGGCGGCGTCGTAAAGGCCGGCGCAGGCCTTCTGGTGCAAGATGACCGCGCCCGCAAAGTCCGGATAGGCGGCCGTCAATTCTTCGCAAAGCGTCTGGCACTCCCTGTATTTCTCCCATTCCAGATAGATCTGGCAGCGGTTGTAATCCTGTCCGGGATTGTAGCAGGAGCCCTTGGCCAGATCCAGCTCTGAAAGCGCCTGGGCAAAGGCCTCGTCCCGTTTTTCTCCCTCCTGCTCCCTGGCCCGTTCTACCTCGATAGCCGACAGCATGGAATGACCGGTAGCGATCCGTTCGCAGTCCGCCTGCCTTTCCTGCTCCTCCTGCGGCATCTGCTCCTGCAAAAGTTCGATCCAGCGCCGGATCAAGGGGACAGCCTGCCCATACTGGTGGGAATAATAATACACCTTGCACATCAGATTGGCGTAATCCTTTTCCAGCCCGTCGGGCACAGTACAGCCCCGCATCAATTCGAGGGCTTCCTGGATCTGGTCGTCCTGCAGCAGACACCAGCCAAGATCCATCCTGGCGCGCAGATCTTTGGGATCTTTTTCCAGCTTTTGTCTCAGGCAAACCTCCAGCTCCCGGTTCACCTGCTCCACCAGCGCTTCCCCTTCTTCGTCCAGCGGATAAGCCAGCAAAACGTTCACGCACTTTTTCGCTTCTTCATAATCTCCCTGTTCCAGATACCACTGTCCCAGCCTTTTGTTGGCCATGTAATGCCGATGGTCCTCCTGACGGATCAGGCCGTAAAGAGGCGCGGCCTGTTCTCTGCGGCCGCTGTTCCAGAAATATTCCGCGCTCTGATAACGGACGTTTACCCGATCCGCAAAGGGCCCCTGCATCAGACCCTCCACGATCCTGTCCCCCTGCTCCTGTTTGCCGGTGGCCAGCAACAGACGGGCCTCCATAAAGGACAGCCCCGGATGGGTTATGCCGATTTCTTTTGCCTGACGCAGCGTCTGAGCCAGGGCTTCATAATTTTTTTCGTTTTCTTCCTGTCCGGCCTTGGAATACAAATGGATCCAGCTTTCCAGGTCGGCGTCGTCTTTTCCCTCCAACTGCTCGAACTCAAACTCTTCCCCCTGGGCGGCCTTCCTGGCGATATAGTCGATAAAATCCTTCGGGAATTTCTCATAAAGCTTCTGTTTCTCCTCTTCGATGCACAGTGCCTTTCCTATCGCCCGCCAGACGCCTGTGGGCAGATAATAATGGTTCATCAGATAGACGACCAGCTTCTCTTTACACCTTTCGTCCTCCTCCAGATCCAAAAAAACAGGCTCCCGAAACAGCGCCTCCCAGGCGTCTACATCCTGCCTTCCCTGCAGGGAACGGTAGAGGGCGTCGACTTTCTGCACAAAAAGGCCGGAGGGCGTGTTGTCTGCGCTCTCTTCTTCCTTTTCCTCCGGCCTGGCCGCATAGGCCAGGGCCGTCTCATACGCCTCCCGGAGCTGCTGAAACCCCTGCGGATCATCCTCCGGATTTACCGAGGGCAGTTTCTTGCGATAGGCCGCTTTTATCTTATCCTCATCTTTTATGGGCTGCAGTCCCAAAACCGCAAACGCTCTCGCCTCTTGCATCTTTTCCCATCCCCTATCATCAGGAAAAGAGGGCAAAACTTAAGTTTTTGCCCTCTCTCTTCTTCCTTCAGCGTCGCTTAAAAAGTGAACTTATCCGCAAAATAAGCTTCCAGACCGTCGATCGCGACCCTCTCCTGTTCCATGGAATCCCGGAACCGCACCGTCACACAGCCGTCGGTCTCCGAGTCGAAATCATAGGTAACGCAGAACGGCGTCCCGATCTCGTCCTGTCGGCGGTATCGCTTGCCGATATTGCCCCTGTCGTCAAATTCACAATTATATTTGCGGGAAAGCTGCGTAAAGATCTTCTCCGCGCCCTCATTGAGCTTCTTGGAAAGGGGCAGCACGCCGATCTTCACAGGCGCCAGCGCCGGATGGAAATGCAGTACCGTGCGGACATCCCCGCCTTCCAGCTCCTCTTCGTCGTAAGCGGCGCACAAAAACGCCAGCACCACGCGGTCAGCCCCCAGCGAAGGTTCGATGACATAAGGGATATACTTCACATTTTTTACATCGTCAAAATAACTCATATCCTGTCCCGACACATTGGCGTGCTGGGTCAGGTCGTAATCGGTCCTGTCCGCGATACCCCAAAGCTCGCCCCAGCCGAAGGGGAACAAAAATTCGATGTCCGTGGTGGCCTTGGAATAGAAAGAAAGTTCTTCCGGCTCATGGTCGCGCACGCGCATCTCTTCCGGACGGATCCCCAGCGTCTTCAGCCAATCGATACAGAACTGTTTCCAGTAGGCGAACCATTCCAGGTCCGTATCCGGCTCACAGAAAAATTCCAGCTCCATCTGCTCAAATTCCCTGGTACGGAAAGTGAAATTGCCGGGCGTGATCTCGTTGCGGAAGGATTTTCCGATCTGGCCGATGCCGAAAGGCACCTTCTTGCGGGAAGTGCGCTGCACGTTTTTGAAGTTGACAAAAATACCCTGAGCGGTTTCGGGCCGCAGATACACGGTATTCTTGGCGTCCTCGGTCACACCCTGGAAGGTCTTGAACATCAGGTTGAACTGCCGGATATCGGTAAAATTATGCTTTCCGCAGGTCGGGCAGGGGATCTGATGCTCTTCGATAAAGCGCATCATCTCCTCCTGGCTCATGGCGTCCACGGAAGAAGGAAGTTCGATCCCTTTCTCTGCGGCAAAATCCTCGATGAGCTTATCCGCGCGGAAACGTTCGTGACACTCCTTGCAATCCATCAGAGGGTCGGAAAATCCGCCCAGATGGCCGGACGCCACCCAGGTCTGAGGATTCATCAGGATCGCGCAGTCCACGCCCACATTGTAGGGATTCTCCTGGATGAATTTCTGCCACCAGGCGCGTTTGACGTTGTTTTTTAGTTCAACGCCCAGATTCCCGTAGTCCCAGGTATTGGCCAGGCCGCCGTAGATCTCGGAACCCGGGTATACAAATCCTCTGGCCTTGGCCAGCGATACGATCTTTTCCATTGTCTTTTCCATGTCGTCGTCTCCTTAAAAATCCTTCTTCCCTGCGTCATTTGAATACGATAAAGCTCAGCTTACCGCTGTCGGTCACAGTCAGGCTGCCGTCCTCCTGCAGGATCACATCGTCCGAATGATAAAGTACCTTATCCCATACGCGCACGTCGATCGCTTCCCGGATCACCAGGATGTGCGCTTTTGGAAGGTTCAGCAGCCCTTCCTTGCCGATGGTCCCTCCATCCTCCTGAGCGGGATAAAGCGTCTGATTGAGATCATAGCCCGCGTCATAGGCCTCTTTCACCGTGCCGGTAAACAACGCCTGCCGGTTAAATCCCGCATAGGCCGACGCGCTCCGGTAATCCATGACGGCCGTAAGCACCCCGTCCTCCACTTCAGCTTCCTCCAGTGTGACCAGTTCGCTGCCCATGGCGCCGTTATAGGCCTCGCACGCTTCCTCAATGGTATCCTTCAGCCCTTCCAGGTCGTAGTAGCTCTCCGTAAAATCCTCCACGATGGTGTGCGTCACATGGCCGTTCTTCTTTACCTCTACCGTCGTCCGCTCTGGCGCGGCAGACCCGCAGCCGGTCAAAGAAAACAGCGCGCAGGATATCATCAGCATCAGGCTCAACCACTTTCGCATGCCCTGCCCCCTTCGTAGTGCTATGTAGCCCGCCCTTTCGGCGGCCATAAATCAATCCCTATCATTATAACGAAGTTTGGATCACATTTCAACTGTTTTGTTGGGACGAAAAAACGCCCTACAGCGTCTTTAAAACCTCCAGGGATTTAAACTGCCCCGGCAGGAACCTGGCGCGGCAACGTCCGGCGATCTGGACCAGCTCCTGCAGCACGCTTTCCCCCACCGTAAACGTATACAGCTTTTCGACTGGCGTCCCGACGATGAAGGAAACCGCGTACCGGGTCCCTTCCTCAAATTTGCCCTCCGGCATCCCGGGAAACTCGCCGTTTACGGCGACGAGCCGAAGCTCGAAAACGCAGCGTACCAGTCTTCTGTCGAACCCCCCGTGACAGAGGGCCCGCAAAGACTGGTACAAAAGGCGGAGCGTTTCTTTTTCATCGTTGTTTTCCCGGGTACAGTAGTCGCAAAGCTCCAGGAAATACATACCGTAACAGGCGCCCTCATAATCCGTCCGAAGCGCCTCGAAATAATTGGATACCTTTACGTCCTGCAGCCCGTAGCTGGATCTGCCTTCCCAGATCAGGAAAGTACCGAACACAAAGGGCGTACAGGCCGCCATAAAGCGGCTGTTGGGCCGTTTGGCGCCCCGGGCAAAGAGCGCGATCTTCCCCCGTTCCCGCGTCAGAAGCACGACCCGTTTATCATATTCCCCAATGGAATCGGCCTTCAATACGATCCCTGTCACTTCCACGCAGTCCTGCATCCCTGGCACCTTTCCGCCCGTCTTTTGCATCCACAGCGCCCTTGTCAGAAGCGTCCGCAAAGGAAATATTCCCCGGAAAGAGGGCGCTTCCTTCGCACTGTTCCTTTTGTTCCTCCTGGGCTCGATAGCACAGATAATCCTCCACCCTGCCGGTGGATAAAAACTGCTTCCAGTAATTTGTTTCTTTCATCATAAGCCTCCCCTGACCGTTCTCTTACCGATAGGGTTTGCTTAATTTGAAATTCTTATTCTACGTTTCCTTTCCCAAAGGCTGGTAACCGAAATTTTTCAGCAGAAAATCGCTGTCCCGCCAGTCCTTCTTCACCTTCACCCAGAGCTGCAGATTGACCTGACATTCCAGCATATTCTCGATGTCCCGCCGGGCCTGGGAGCCGATCTTTTTGAGCATCGCCCCCTGTTTGCCGATGATGATCCCCTTATGGGAATCCTTCTCGCAGATGATGGTGGCGTCGATCTCTACAAGCTTCGGACCAAAGGACATTTTTTCGATGGCCACGGCGACGCCGTGGGGAATTTCCTCGTCCAGACAGCGCAGCGCCTTTTCCCGGATCATCTCCGCCACGATCTGCCTCTGGGGCTGGTCCGTGACCGTGTCCTCGTCGTAAAAAGGCTCCCCGTAGGGCAGATAGCGAAAAATGCAGTCCAGCAGCGTATCCGTGTTGTTGCTGCGCAGGGCGCTGACCGGAACAATTTCCGCAAAATCCATCTCTCTGCGGTAAGCGTCCATGGCCTGAAGGACCTTTTCCTTCCTGACGGTATCGATCTTATTGACCACCAGGATCACCGGACGTCCGCAATGGCGCAGGCGGCTTAAGATATGCCGTTCCCCAGCGCCGATGAAGGTGTCGGGCTCTACCAGCCAAAGCACCACATCCACGTCCTTTAGGGTACTCTCCGC
>CANQFM010000051.1 GCA_947598825.1 uncultured Eisenbergiella sp.
TCGAACCCACGCGCCCTTTCGGACAAACGGTTTTCAAGACCGCCTCGTTATGACCGCTTCGATACCTCTCCGGGTCACATAAATGTGTCTCTGCGCCGTTCTGACCGCATCAGCGCAAAAGTTATTCTATCAAAAACTACCATCAGTGTCAACTTCTTTTTCGCAAAATTTTCACCAATTTTCAACGGACTAATTTTCAAAGGAAATGCTGCCCTTCCTCCCCCAGAAACAATTCCGCCAGCTTCAGGTCCTCTGGGGTCGTAACCTTGATATTTTCATAGGAACCTTTCACCAGCTTTACCTTCCGCTCCAGGAAAGTTTCCACCACCATTGCATCGTCCGTGATCCGCAGTCCTTCTTTCTCCCATTGCGCCCTGCCTTCCTCCATTCTCCGATAGGCCTCATAAATGAGGGGAAAGGAAAAGGTCTGGGGGGTCTGCATCATCCAGACCAGATCCCGCCGCGGCGTATATCGGGTAAATCCCTGCTCGTCTGCGATCTTAATGGTATCCTTTACCGGCATGGCCGCCACGCAGGCGCCATAGCGTTCTGCAGCGTCCAGGCAACGCTCCAGGATCTCCTGCGTCACCACCGGCCTGGCGCCGTCATGAATAAAGACAAAGCCCTCTCTGGCAGACGCAGGCAAACCGCCGTCTGCATTCTTGCCGCCGTGCGCCTGCCCGCCGTCCCGGATCGCGCGGAGAGCGCGCCATACCGAATCATAGCGTTCCTTTCCGCCAGTGGTAATGATATCCACTTTCTGGAATTTATATGCATCCACAATTTCCTTTTTACAATAGGAAATCTGCCCTTCATCCCCCACTACCAGCACGATGGCATCGATCAGCGGGGATTTTTCAAAAGCGGCCAGCGCATGGGCCAGGATCGGCCTGCCAGCGATCGTAAGATACTGCTTGGCCACCTTCGCCCCCATCCGCTTTCCCTGACCGGCCGCCAGCACCACCGCCGTGCAGAATTTTTTCCTCATTTAAATGCGTTCCCCCAATTTCAGTCCCGGCACCGCGTTTAGATCCCATCCGTGCCTTACGCCCTTACAGTATTCATAATAGCCCGCCGCGCCTATCATGGCCGCGTTGTCCGTACACAGGATCGGAGAAGGACGATAAAACGCCACATTTCTTTTCCTGCAGGCTTCCTCCAGGGCACGGCGCAGATGTCCGTTGGAGGCCACACCCCCCGCGATCGCAAATTTCCGAACCCCTCTTTCCTCCAGCGCGTGCATGGAATGTTCCGTCAGCACATCCACTACGGCTTTCTGAAAGGAAGCGGCCACATCCGCCTGGCTGACGGGGATCCCCTTCATCCGGCAGCCGTTTAAATAGTTGAGTACGGCGGATTTCAGGCCGCTGAAACTGAAATCATAAACATTGTCCCCGACCTTCGCCCTGGGAAAGGCGATGGCCTCCGGATCTCCCTGTCCGGATACGCTGTCGATCTTCGGCCCTCCCGGATACCCCAGCCCGATGGCCCGGGCAACCTTGTCAAAGGCTTCTCCCGCAGCATCATCCCTGGTGCGCCCCAAGATCTCATACCTCCCATAGTCCAGCACCATAACCAGATGCGAATGGCCCCCGGAAACCACCAGACATAAAAACGGCGGTTCCAGTTCTTTATTTTCAATATAATTGGCACAGATATGGCCTTCGATATGGTGTACGCCCACCAGCGGCTTATCCAGGGCAAAAGCGATCGCTTTCGCCGCAGAAACGCCGACCAGAAGCGCCCCCACCAGCCCCGGCCCATAGGTCACGGCCACTGCCGTGATCTGTTCCAGCGTTACTTTCGCATCCGTCAGCGCCTTTTCGATCACCTGATTGATCTTTTCGATGTGCTTGCGGGACGCGATCTCCGGTACCACCCCTCCATAGAGGGTGTGCAGATCGATCTGGGAATAGATGATGTTGGAAAGCACCTCTCTTCCATTTTTTACCACGGCCGCCGCAGTCTCATCACAGGAAGTTTCGATCGCCAGGATCAGGACGTCCTCCTGCGGCCATTTCGCACTCTCTTGCGCCAACTTTCATTCCTCCTCAAACATCAGATCCACGCTCCGGCCGTCCTTTGCGGCGACGGTCTCCGGAAAGATCCTGCGCACGCCGTCCAAAAAGTCCTCCGGCCGCACCAGCGACGGGCTGTAATGCGTCAGCCAGAGCTGTCCGACCTGTGCGCGTCTGGCCAGCGACGCCGCTTCTGCGAACGTCATGTGTTTATATTCCCTGGCTTTTTCCTTTTTCTCCGGTTCTCCATACATTCCTTCACAAATAAACAGATCAGCGCCGGCCGCGTTTCTGACGATGCCCTCGGTGGGCCTGGTATCGGTACAGTAAGTTACCTTAAGCCCTTTCCTCGCCTCGCCCATGACCATCTCCGGCGTATAGATCTTTCCGTTCAGCTCCAGCGTTTCGCCCTTCTGCAGCCTGTTCCAGCAGCGCTTCTCTATCCCCAGCGCCTCCGCCCGGTCCACCTGGAACCGCCCGGCCCGCTCTACCACGATACTGTAACCGTAGCAGATCACGTTATGATTGACGCGGAAGGCTTCTATTTTAAAGCCGTCAAAGGAAAAAGTCTGTTCATTATCCTCAATTTCCACGCATCGGATGGAAAAAGGCAGCTCCGGCGCGATGACCCGCAGGGCATTGACTGTTCTGGTCAGCCCTTTGGGGCCTATGAGAAGAAGCGGTTCCGTGCGTTCCGCGTTCCCCATCGTCAGGAGCATTCCCGGCAGTCCACTGATATGATCCGCATGAAAATGGGTAAAGCAGATGATATCGATAGGCTTCGGGCTCCATCCTTTTTCCTTCAACGCGATCTGCGTTCCCTCCCCGCAGTCGATCAGGATACTCTTTCCGTTATAGCGGGCCATCAAGGAGGTCAACCACCGATGCGGCAGCGGCATCATCCCACCCGTTCCCAAAAGACAAACTTCCAGCATGCTCTCCTCCGTGCTGCATAAACTTCCATTCCCGTTCCGCGCCCGATTAGCCCGGACAGGAATGGCGTTTCCACATGATCAGCGCATCCTCCGCAGGATCGCTGTAAAAATCCTTCCGGACGCCTTCCGTGACAAACCCCAGTTTTTGATACAACAGGACCGCTTCCCGGCTGCTTTTTCGCACTTCAAGGGTAAAATTTTTCACGCCGTCAAGTCGTCCCTGTTCCATTAAAAAAAGAAGCATCCCACAGGCGATCCCTTGCCGTCTGCATTCCGGCAGGACAGCCACATTGCAGATATCCCCCTCGTCAAAGGATTCCCAAAGGCCGCAGCAGCCGACTACCCGTTCTCCCCGCTGCGCCACCACATAAACGACGTCCGGACGCCTGACCGCGTCCAGAAAAGCTTTCTCTGTCCAGGCTTCCCGGGAGGATACGGCCTCGACCTGTGCCGCCGCAGCGACATCCGCCGCTTCCATCCGGCGGAACACGACCTCCTGCCTTTGCCCTTTCTGCGCGTCCTCTCTCACGTCCTGCCTCCCGGTTTCACGCCGGCTTTCATCCGCTCCTGCTCCTCATCGCTGGCATTCATCCGCGACCGTTCCGCCTGAGAAAGCCGCAGATATTCCGGTGCGAAAGCAGCCGCCTCCACCAGCTTTCCCTGAACCGCGTACTGCGCCGCCAACACCGCCACCGATGCCGCGCGCTGCCGGTTGCAGCTGGCCGGCGCAAAACTGCAGGGCACACAGATTCGCGTTTCAATGACCGTCCGATAGGCCGCCGCCCCGTCGCCCAGAAAGATCACTTCCCGTCCGAGCTGATTGACCTTTTCGATCACTTCAACGGCGGACATCGTACACTGAGGCAAAATCCGATGTAAAGCCAGGGAGCCGTCCTGTCTTTCAAAACTGTACAGGCCCGTATAAACCTGCTCCCTGCGGGCGTCCATCATTGGGCAGATCAGTTTTTCACAGCCATACAGATTGCAGGCAAGGGCGTCCATCGTAGGGATTGCCGCCAGCGGCACCCCCAGCGCAAGGCCCAGCCCCTTTGCGGTAGCGCTTCCGATCCGCAGCCCGGTAAAAGAACCAGGCCCTGCCGCCACGCCGATCACGTCGATGGTTTTCAGATCCAGCTCCACCATCCGCCGGATTTCATCCAGCATCGGCAAAAGCGTCTGAGAATGGGTTTTCTTATAATCCGTGGTATATTCCGCCACCAGCACATCGCCGTCCGTCAGCGCCACACTGGCCACCAACCCGGAACTGTCCAGCGCCAGAACTTTCATGAACCATCCCTCCCATCTTCCGGAGAAATGACCGTGATCCTTCGATAATCAAATCCTTTATCCAGGTCTTTCTCGATCTTTACTTCAATATGATCCTCTGGTAAAAGCTCCCCGATGAGATCGGCCCACTCCACCAGACACACTCCGTCGCCGTAAAAACATTCTTCGTAGCCGATCTCGTCCATTTCCTCTATATCGCCAATGCGATAGACGTCAAAATGATAAAAGGGCAGTCGCCCTGTCTCATATACCTGTAAAATCGTAAAAGTGGGGCTATTCACCGGTTCCTCAATGCCCAGCCCGGCGGCAACGCCCTGAGTAAAAACAGTCTTTCCTGCGCCCAGATCGCCGGTCAGGCTGTAAACCTGTCCCGGCCGGGCGGCCTTCCCGATCTCTCTGCCAAGGGCGAAGGTATCCGACGCCCCAAAACTCTCTATGACCACTGCCAACCTCTTCCTACATTCTGATCTGCACCTTTTCCGGCGCCATATGGCGGGAAATGGCCGCAATCACATCGGCCTGCTTCTCTCCCAGATCTTTGCGGGGAAAAATACAGGCGTTGACTTTACTTGTATACAGGATCAGGCTTCTCCCAGTGGAAACCGCCTTATACATATCTGCCCAGCGCTGGAACTGTTCTGTCTCTCCCTGGGAGACGAACACTCCTTCCTGATCCATCCTGTAGTGCAGCGGCTGTTTGAACACTGGATTGAGCGCCTGGCGCTTCGCCCGCAGATACAGCGCTGCCGGCTGATAAAGCAGGATCAGAAGGCCCAGGATCAGATACAGCGGATAACCGCTCAGGAAAAAAGCGACCACCCCCAGCGCGCCGACGGCGCTTCCCAGGATCCCCGCCCCGCTGGAATAAGTATGACGCAGCATATAATCATAAAGAACACCTGCGTCTATCCGCACATCAAATTCCAGTTCCATGCATTCGCCCTCCGTAACACTACCAGACTACAACATTCCGTGCAAACGGTCAAGCACAAACGCGGCCTTCCCTTCTGCTACGCAGCATTACTGTCTCAGCTTTTGCAGCGCTGCTTTACCGCTCACAGCGCCAGAAATAAGCGCTGTAGGGTTCCAGCACGCTTCCTCCGCCGAAGTCATGGATCCCTCCTCCGATCAGCTCCACCGCCTGTCCGCAGCCCGCGTCAAAGTGGGCCGTATAGGGAACGCTGTCCGCGTTGACCGCTACCAGGACCCGTTCTCCTTCCACCGCCCTTTCAAAAATACATTGGCGGTTGGTCAGGACCACGGAGCGAAATGCGCCGTAATTGAGCGCCCGTGAGGCCTTCTTTGCTGCGGCCAGCTTTGCGATCCATTCGGTCAGCCCGTTCTCGACAGGCGTTTCAAAACAGGCCCGCAGGGCGGGATCTCCCTCGCTTTTAAGCGCTTTTGCACCCCATTCGCTTCCATAGTAGACGCAGGGGATCCCCGGCATCCCAAACAGCAGCGCATAGATCAGCGGCAAATGCTTCGGGTTGGTAAGGATGCTGGCCACCCGGGTCACATCGTGGTTATCCACAAAACACAGAAGATACTTTCCCCGATAAAGCGTCCAGTTTTCCGGTCCGAACTGCCGGAGCAGGGAATGCACGATCTCAAACAAATTCATACTGTTAAAACTGGAATACAGCCCCTTATAGCACTCATAGTTCGTAACGGAATGAAGCATGGCATCGTTCATCAGCCGGTTGTAATCGCCGTGGAGCATCTCCCCTACCAGAAAGAAATCCGGCCGGAGGCTGTCGCAGAAGCTTCTCAGCCGCCGTACAAAATTCTCATCCAGACAATACGCCACGTCCAGACGGATCCCGTCGATCCCGAATTCTTCAATCCAGAACCGCACGCTCTCCAACAGATATTGCACCACTTCCTCATTCTGCAGATTCAGCTTTACCAGATCATAGTTGCCTTCCCAGCCCTCATACCAAAGCCCGTCATGGTAAGGGGAATCCCCCCATAAATTCAGGTGAAACCAGTTGAGATACTGGCTGCTCTCCCGCTTCCTGAGTACATCCTGAAACGCAAAAAAACCACGCCCCGCATGATTGAACACCCCGTCAAGCACCACCCGGATACCTGCCTGGTGCAGTTGATCGCACACCTGCTTGAAATCCCCGTTGGTGCCCAGCCTGCAGTCGACCCGGCGGTAGTCCCTGGCGTTATAACCGTGGGTGTCCGATTCCCACAGCGGGGAAAAATAGATGGCGTTGGCCCCCAGGGCACAGATATGCGGGATCCAGTCGATCACCTTTAAAATACGATGGGCCTGCACGCCATCGTTTTCATAAGGCGCACCGCAAAATCCCAACGGATAGATTTGATAAAATACGCTTTCATTTGCCCACATCTTGCATTCCTCCTCCTTGACAGCTTTCTAAATGTTAACATAAATTTATTGACCAGTCCAGTTTTTTTACTAAATTTCGACTATTTCCTCGAAAATGTGGATAACTTTTTCGAGAATTTCATATTTTTGAAAATATTCACGAGAAATCCCCAATTTCCACATAGTTATCCACACTTTCCTGTGTCATTTACGGTTTTTCCTTATGTCATTTACATTGACATTTATGTCATTTTAGGAGAAAACGGACATTTTCCCAAAAATAAAGAACGGCATTTCAATTATTATCCAGAAATTATGTCATCCACATTTTTTTCTTTTCAAATCCCTCTTTTCATGTTACAATACAGACCGACCGCAAACCCGATCTTTCTACCGGAGAAAAACCATGAAAATACCTGCCAGAGAGGAATTGCTGATCGGCTCCCATGTCAGTATGAGCGGCCGGGAAATGATGCTCGGATCCGTCAAAGAAGCCCTCAGCTATGGGGCCAATACGTTTATGATCTATACCGGCGCGCCGCAGAACGCACGCCGCAGGCCCGTAGAGGAACTCCATATCGAAGAAGCCCGTGCGCTGATGGCGCAAAACCACATGGAGAGGTTTGTCATACATGCACCATATATCGTCAATCTCGGCAACGCCCTCCATCGAGAGATCTACCGGCAGTCCATAGAATTTCTGGCCCGGGAACTGGAACGTACGCAGAAGATGGGAAGCCGTATCCTCATCCTGCACCCCGGCGCCCATGTGGGCGCAGGCGCCGCGGCAGGCATTGAAAGTATCGCCGCCGGATTGAACGAACTGCTCTCCACGCCCTCCGACGTATGTATCGCCCTGGAGACTATGGCGGGAAAAGGCTCTGAGATCGGCTGCCGTTTTGAAGAACTGGCCGCCATATACGATAAAGTCCGTTGCGCCGACCGGCTGCGGATCTGCTTTGACACCTGTCATGTGCATGATGCGGGTTACGATATCGTACACGACCCGGAACGCGTCCTGGAGGATCTCGACCGGCTGATCGGGAAAGAGCAGATTGCTGTCTTTCATATCAACGACAGCAAGAATCCCTGCGGCTCCCACAAGGACCGGCACGCCGACATCGGAGAAGGCTGCATCGGATTTGAGCCCCTGTACCGGATCGTCCATCACCCGGATTTTACCCATGTTCCCAAAATCCTGGAAACTCCCTGGTATCCCGATCCGTCCGACCCCAAAAAGAGCCTTCCGCCCTACCGCCGGGAGATCGCCTGGCTTCGGACCGGGACGCGCCCTTCGGCGACAGAATATCCGTCATAAGACCAACAAATGTCGGCATTTGAAACATGCCGACATTTGAAAGTTCTTATCGTTATTTCGTTTTACAGCCAGTCGTCCCAGAATTTCTCCACCCTGCGTGCCACAGAATCGATATGGACGATTTCAAAGTTCTCCCATTCCCGGGGGAACAGTTTCCGATAGCCGTATGTTACAAAGCGTTCATCCAGCAGCGCTATCAGCCCTATATCCTGCGCGGTACGGATCACACGTCCCGCCGCCTGGAGTACCTTATTCATCCCCGGAAACCGATAGGCATAGTCAAACCCGCTTTCTCCCCTCTCTTCAAAATACTGTTTGAGGATCTCGCGTTCCGTACACACCTGGGGAAGTCCCGTTCCCACGATGATCGCCCCGATCAGCCGATCGTCCTTTAAGTCGATCCCTTCCGAGAAAATACCTCCCAGCACGCAGAACCCCACCAGACTGCCTTCCTCCTGCGTCTCGATCTCCATATGAATGACGTTTGAAAGCATCTCCTTTGTATTTCCCTCAAACCGCCGAATGAACTGTTCCCGCCTTTCTTCGGTCATATATTCTTCCTGCACGATGCACTCTGCCAGATCTTCATGGGCAAACCGCTCCTGATAGATTTCCAGGACCTGCCGCAAAAACAGATGGGAAGGGAAAAAAACCATATAATTCCCGTAGCGCATCCGCACGATCTGATGAATATAGGAAGCGATCCTGAAATATTCATCCTCCGACCTTCGTGTGTATTTACTGGTCACATCTTCTGCAAGAAACAGCGCCCTGCGCGCCGGATCAAACGTAGAACGGGCATAAACTTCATAATCCGAAGCGTCTCCGCCCAGCAGCTTCTTATAATACTGGACCGGCAGAAGCGTCGCGGAAAAAAGGATGCTGCTCACGCCCCTGTCCAGACACGCTTTCAGGTTCTCAGAAGGATCCACATTGAACAGCTTCAGAAAAAAACGGCCCTCCGGGTCGAACTGGGTATAGATCACATATTTCTCATTCACCAGTTCATAGATCATCAGAAAATGGGATACTTCAAAATAGAAATCCAGCACATCCCGCCGGACCGGGCTGTCCTCGTGATTTTCCAGGAAATCCTCCATGGTAGTCGACAGCCTTAAAAGCGCCTGAACCAGCGGATCGATGTGATCGGCCCTGCACCAGTCCTCACAGCCGCGCTTTAACTGCAGCATTTCCCTGTTGCAGCGCTCCAAAGCCTTTTCCATACGGGAATCATAGGCCCGGACCGTGCGCTTTAAGGTCAGGAAATCTTCCTTATATAGTAATGCGCTGTACATCTCCCTGCCCCGTTCCAACAGGTTGTGGGCTTCGTCCACCAGAAAAAGATAATTTTCCTTCGCGCTTCCCTCCGCAAAGAAACGCCGCAGATACACATGGGGATCAAAGACATAGTTGTAATCGCAAATGATCCCGTCGCAAAACAGGCTCATATCCAACGCCATTTCAAAAGGGCATACCTTATGCCTGCGCGCATAATCTTCGATCTGTTCCCTGCTGTAATGTTCTCTGGACGTAAGCAGGTCAAAAATAGCGTCGTTGATCCTGTCGTAATGTCCCTTCGCATAGGGGCAGACGTCCGGATTGCACTCCGCCTCTTCCATGAAACAGATCTTATCCCGGGCCGTCAGCACCACCGTCTTAAAATGCAGCCCGCCCTCCCGCAGCAGAGCAAAGGTGTGATCGGCTACCGTCCGCGTGATCGTCTTGGCCGTCAGATAAAAGATCCGGTCCGCTTTCTGTTCGCCGATGGCCTTGACTGCCGGGAATACCGTAGAAATCGTCTTTCCCACGCCGGTAGGCGCCTCGATGAACAGTTTTTTGTGATGGCAGATCGTGTGATAGACATGCGTTACCAGTTCCCGCTGTCCCTCCCGATACGCAAAAGGGAAAGCAAGGCTGCGGATAGAATCCTGCCGCTTCCCGATCCATGCCGTCCTCTCGTCCGCCCAGCGCCGGTACTGCTCTAGCAGACCTTCAAACCATTCGTTCAGTTCTTCCGCCGTATATGTAAAATAAAAATACCGTACCTCTTCTGTTTCCAGATTGCAGTAGGTCATGCGCACCTTCATCCCATCCTGCGAGTGATCCTGTGCATACATCCAGGCATAACATCTGGCCTGGGCCAGGTGTACAGGATCCGGCGCCTTCATCCGCTCCAGTTCCCGATAGGTGCCCTTGATTTCATCGATCGTCACAACCTTCCCATCGATCACGCCGTCCGCCCGGCCTTCCACCAAAAGGCTGTAATTCTCATATTCACGCCGGTGCCGCAGGGAAACCTCCGCATGATATCCGGCGCCCATGCGGCGCTGGATCATGCGGTGGATCCTGCTGCCCTCCGCCATAGCATCCTCCGGCGCCGCTTTCTTTCTGTTATCGATGTTTCCGGATCTCAAAAGAAACTCTACCAGTCCCCGGACTGAAATCCTGATCTCCACAGCATCGCCCTCATCCGCCGCAACGACTTTTTTGCCCGCCACCCAAACCTGCACAGGCCGCCTGCCAAAAAGTCTCCTCAAAAGTATCTTCTATGCATGTAATCATACTACATGCCGTCTCACGCGTCAAAGGAGATATTTTTGAGATACGCATCAAAATCCCCGTTAAAACCATGGCACACCACGGTCAGGGGGCGCTTGAAATCCAGGCCCAGCACGCCCAGAATGGATTTCGCATCCACAACAAAGCTGTTATAAGCGATATCCACGTCGAAATCACAGCGCGTGGCGGCGATCACGAAACGGTTTACCTCATCCGGTGCCAGCCGGATCCTGTATTTCATGCGGTCAACTGTCTGTCCCATACGATCCTTCCTTTCCCCGGCAGAAAGAGCGTTTACCACAAAAGGCTGCCCAACAGCGCTCCTGCCGTTTTCTGGTAACAGTGTACCCGCATTCCGTAAAAATATACCTCACAAAACCGTTTCGACTTAAAAAGCTTTATGCCGCATCGCCCTGTTTTTATTCTCCAAAAAGCGCCCCGACAGCCTCCCGCCGCCGCTTCTCAAACGCCTCATAAAAATCCTCTTCCTTCGGCCACCCTTGAAAATAAAAGGTTTCCAGTAAATACAGATTATATTTCCTGGCCGCCTCCATATCATAGGCCTCCGACAGCTTCTCCTGCAGCCTGCGCACCAGATGATGCCAGTCCAGAATAAACCCGTCATACCGTTTCTGATCCGGCGTATCGATCCATTTTTTTACCTTGATCTTGGAACGGTTGTCTTTCCGGCACTCCCGGGTCTGCAAAAAGTAACGGAAGGAATCGCCCTCATAGTACCTGCCCAGCGGGAAAAGCCGGCAGAGCCCCGGCCGATGGGAATGCACGCTGCATCTGCCCTGAGCGTTCAGAAAAGCGCAGCAATCCCTTCCTTCCTCCATTTTCAGATTGGGAAGGATCACGCCGTCCACCACATGCAGCTCCAGATATTTTCCCAACATCTGTTCAAACCCCATCTGCATAATCTCCGACAGGCGCCAAACGTCCAGAGGGTCTAAAAGAATGGATTCCCCCATACCGCTGCAGCAGTCAAAACAACCTTCACAGTCATGACAGTCCGCTTTTACCAGGTCGTTCGGGCCATAAAGCCTGCCGTCTGAAATTTCCTCCATCGACACCTCTCTGAGCATCTTCCCCTCCTTTTTCACAATTATACCCGGTTTTTTGCACCCTGTCTACCTTCCGCCACATCTGACCATAATACTCCATATATTAGGTCTAAACAGAACGTTCTGTTTAGGACTTTAATGAATATTAATCGACGAACAGTAGATTGTTATACTCCTGATTATTCTGCGCGGCTACTTTTGTATCCAGCCTAATTCCTCATTGGTATGGGCATTGGGGTAACTTGAGTGCGGCCTGTGAGATTTGTCCTTTAGTGATTCATCATACTTCTTGTTCCACCACAAGGGAGAAATTTGGAGATATGACAACACCTGCGGAAAAGGCAACTTCGACACTGGAGCGGTAAAGTTTGACCGCATGGTATCTGGTAGTAAACTCATTGTAAAATACAATGATCCGATCCAGTCTGGGCCGATCATCGTTTGCTTCAAGGTGGGTAAAACAGGTATATGCTCGCCTTGCGGCGGCGACCGTCGACACGTCCGAGCAGTATGTTTTTGATGAAACCACGCTGACCGTACTATCACCTTTATAGAACAGTTTTGCAAGCATTCTAAAGACGAATGGGCAAGAAAATCTCCTTGGACTGTTCCAAAAAACCTATATACAGGCTCTGTTCGGCTTTATGGATTGGGACACAGCTTGCAGACAATAACAGGAGAGTTTTTTCCTTGTGGGTCGTAAAAACGGCAAATCAATCTTTCTTGCGGGGTATGCCCCATATATGCTCACCAACGTCTACAAGGACGGCGCAGAGATATACAGTTCCGCGGCCAAATATGTATGCCTGACTGTTGTTCAATGAAGCACAAAAAATGCTAAAACAGTCCCCGGCGCTGTCAAAGCATTTCAAAAAGTAGAAAAGCGATCTGTACTATGAACCCGCTATGTCGAAATTTCAGCCCTTTTCCCGCAATTCAAACGCATTTAACAACTTGAACGTAAGTTTCATTCTCACGGACAAGCTGCACGGCGTAAAGGACAGGAACCTTTATAAAATCATGCATCAGAGCCTGGCGGCGCGGCGGCAACCCTGCTTATTATGATAATGACCTCCAGAACCGTCCTGGAATGTATTTTTGACGATATGTACCATTGGCTCAGGTAGCGGACGGGGCTATTACAGCCCCCAATTTCCTGCCTGTCATATACGAACTGAACGTCCGCAGCGAGTGGACAGATCCGGCAGCATAGATAAAGGCAAATCCAGCATTATGGGCGATAAAAAAAACAGACGACCTGACGCGCACAAGCCTGCTTCTCATGCAACGCGACGACGGCAGGAAATATATCTCGCAAATGTACTGGCTATCCGCCGAACACCTACAAGAGTACATGACACAGGATAAAATACCTTATGACAAATGGTTCGACCGGGGCCTGTTACGCTTTTGCGCTGGGAACAGTATCAACTATTCTGATGTACCGGCGTGATTCGTGGAAACCATAAAGCAATACAACCTATTCCCGGCATGGGTATATTATGACAGCTATTCCACAAGGTACTTTGTGGAAGAAATGCAAAGCAAGATTTGCAAATGGTCTACTGCACACAGGACACTAAAACGCTTTCCTTGCTCATGCAAAAGTTAGGGACTAACTCGCAGATGCATAAAGTCATATACAATAACAACCCAGGGGTGAAATGGCGCTTGACGAATACAGACGTACAGACCAACTGCAACGGCAATATAGTTCCCATAAAAAATCAATCGCCCAAAAGCGCATCGCCGGAACGGCGGCGCTGCTTGACTGCTATGTGGGGTTATATGAGCATTACACCGAATATATGAATGCAATTGCAATTCAGGGGCAGCGGCATGAAGCTGAAAGATAAGAAGATCGAACTGCTGGAAAGCAAACTCACCATTGACGATGCAGGGAACCACATAAAATCCCTTGTCCCCGTGGCGATGATATGGGCATATTTCCGAAAGTTGTCCGGCGATGAAATCTTTGCAGCGGCGACCACGAGTTACGAAGGAAGAAGTCCTATTCACCATCAATTACCGCACCGATCTGACACTCGCCCTTGTAATACCATATAGGGGCGTTCTGTATGATATAACCCGCATTGACGCATTCGAGGACTATAAAGAGGATTTGACCCTGTATTGCCGCAGACGATCCGTCAGTTAAATATAGGCATACAATGACTTTAAGCAGGTGCATATGCACCTGCTTTTTTCGCTATACTGGAAAAATGCAGGGATGTGACGCAAAGTCCGTTGATTTAAAATCAACAATCCAATAAAATGAAAAAAAGGGAGATTAAAATGATTAAACAAAAAATTGGTAACCGCATTCGCGAAATACGACTCCAAATAGGGATTAGTCAGGAGAAGCTTGCACTTGCGTCCGGGTTAGATAGAACATATATTGCAAGCGTTGAAAATGGAAAAAGGAATATTTCGATTGTTAATTTAGAAAAAATCGTTTTGGCCTTAAACTGCACTTTTGCACAATTTTTCCAAAATATGTAGGGGATAACATGGATTATATTCTAAACAATTATAATGGCGTATTAGTCAATGGCGAATGTGTTATTGGCAATGATAAACTATTGCAGGCAATTGCCTACTGTAATACCGCCATACGAACATTAGACGAACAGACAAAGCAGTTTTATATCAATATTTTTGAAGTTTTAGGAATGCGAAATCTTAGCGGATTAATCGGTGAGTATTTTGCAAAAAGTGTCGAATTTTTTTCTGACGGTAACCTACATTCAAACTTACATCAAGACGGTTATCCCGATTTATTGCTCACAAACACCGAAGAGAGGATCAGATATTATCAATCGCTTTATAGAGAGGTTGATGGGAAAAAATACCCCAAAGACAAAGCCCGTTTTAGCCCCTTTAAATATGGTGGAGTAGAGGTTAAAGCAACCTGCGGAAGTACGCCCTCGGCATCAGTTATTCCCAAACCTTTGATTGGAGAACAACGTATAGGCGTATTAAAGACATTTGACTGGAAGGCTCATCATAGAGAAACTAATAACCTTCTATCCATTTTGTGGGATTTTATAGATGAAGTGCCAACAGTAGCCGCTTGCTTTTATCGAAATGATCTGACGATTGATGATTGGGGCAAAATTGTCCAACCTAAAACCAACGGTGGAAGAACAACAAGCGTTTCAATAATGACCTCATCTGGTGTAAAGAAAATGTGTGAGGGCTGGATAGCCATTATTGATTTACCGCAATATATTGAAGCGCTTGCCGCAAAAAAATGGATAGGATATGCTGTACAATAAGCAAAGGGGCGCTCCCTTTTGTTATGATGATATTTTTATAATGTTGGCACAGATTAAGTCAATTACCCTTGGCGGTACGCTTTCACCGATAGTATCTCGAATTAGTCCATCTGAACACATTTTCCCATTAAGGGAAAATGAATAATCATAGTCTGCAATTGATTGTAAGACTAAAGCTTCATACAAAGAAAGTACCCTGCTTTGGCTTGGGTGTATTTTATTATCAGAGCAAGCATATTGGAAATTCTGTGTCAGAGTGCTTGCGGGTTCGTCCCATTTCATCCGCTTATATGCACTTATAAAACCTTTCATTAGCCGCTTTTCGCCCGTCTTTTTATCTTCCACCCATGGACGAGGCAGCAATGCACCACATTTTTCACAGTATAGTGGGGTATCAGTGTGTGATTTGTTTATTCCGTCTCTGTCGTGTGAAGCGCCATGAATCCTATTTCCTTGGTAGCCACAATTAGGATTTACACATTGGTTGTTAAACGCGGTATCACCTTCTTTCGTATTGTCTATCCAAAATAACTTCTTTTCATCGAGTAACGGGACTTTGTGCAACTCATTATATCCAGTAGCCTTATTTTTTCCTTTCTCAGCCCGTAATGAAGGTAAATTCCCTATGGCTTCTCGTAGTGTAACCCAATGTTTCGTGAATAGTGTATCTTGTTCAGAATGTGTATAATCAGGAATGAGTTTTCCGCCTTTAGCAAAAAGTTTATTGGCCTTTTTGCTTTGGGACAACACAGTGATTAAACGTTTTCTGTGCTGTGGTACGCCATAGTCAGCAACATCAACAACAATCGGTTCACCGCAATATATAGAACCCAATTTCTTTCTAATATAATCTATTATATTAATTAGTTCGCCGTTTTCATCATATATGAGAGTATTTGTCATATTAGCGACATTTTCAAGAATAACCCATTCTGGACGTAAAGCCAAAATAATATCAATGGCAGGAATAATCAGCCGATTTCGCTCGTCCATTTTTGGGCGTAGCCCTTTCCTATAATCGTTGAGCATTTTTCCCATGCCGTTTGATGACATTCCTTGACAAGGGGGCGTTGCGAGAACTAAAAAAGGAGGTTCTGTGAAATTAGAATTGTAATATTTCACGATTTCATCTTTAAGTGACCAAATATCACCCTGAAAACATTTCGTATTAGGATAGTTATTGCGAAATAGGTTCATTCGTTCTTCAAGTAATTCGCAGCATATCACAGTATTTAATCCATTTGCCCTTAATCCTAAATCGCCAATACCCGATGAAGAAAATAAGCTTATGGCATTAGGCAACATATTAGTTCCCCTTTCTATGTAGACTATAAGTAACATTATAGTAAAAAACGCAGATATGTCAAGAGTTCGACTGACATATTTTTTATTTTGAAAGGATAAAGCAACGACACATAATGTTTTGTAATATGTTTCAGGTTTAAGCAACAAATAGATAATCGAGTAAGGGGCAGTGATTAGCCGATTTAGTCAGCAACCACCAGTTCAACTGGTGGTTTGCTATTAGCCCTCCAAAGGGCTAATCTTACTGCTCGCCCCGCAGGGTGGTGTCGCAAGCATTATCACTGATCCGCTTATAAAGCGGTACTTCTGGAATCTTCTTTTCTCAACCCCTCTGCTTGCTCTTTTATATACTTCTGTACTGCTTCATCTGTAATATTACCAATTGTCTCATCATAATATCCTCTTGCCAAGAATGCTTTCTCCCACTTGCTCTGCAGTTCAGGATGTTTGTCGTAAATCATTAGCGTACTTTTTCCCTTTAGATACCCCATGAAATTCGATATACTTATCTTCGGCGGTATTGCCACACTTAAATGTACATGATCGACACACACTGCTCCGGCTATGATATCCACATTTTTGTTCTTGCATAGCGTACTTATTATCTCTCGCACATCATCCCGAATTTTTCCGTATAATACCTTCTTGCGGTATTTTGGAAAAAAACTATGTGGTACTGGCATTTCCATTTGGTGTGTGATAAACTTCTATTGTCCATTTAGATCTCCTCCTATGCTTGAAATCTGGCTTGTGACACCAATTTCATTGTAGCATAGGAGGATTTTTATTGTTATCCTCACCGTTTCCAACTACCCTGTTCTCCCCAGCATAGCTGGGAATTAGGCTTTTCATTTACCATTATTTCATCCGAAGCATAGTCATCATAAATGGCAATCACATATTTGCCATCCCAAAAGCCATAATTTACATACCCGTAGCCATCAGCTCCGCAGCTTGTTGTAAAAAAACATTTTATACTCTCTTTTTCGCACTTTGGCCTTTAACAGCGTACATACACGTCGATCTCGTCTGCCTGAGGCGCTTCAAATAAGGCCTCAAACTTTGCCGCCAGATTTTCATCGATCAGGTAAGCTTTCGCTTTCCCTGCCAGCACCGACTGGTTTCTTTGCGCGATTTGCGCTTTCCAGACTTTATCGCCCACGTCAAGATAATGCAGTTCACAGGCGATATCCCGGCTTTTGTAATACGCTTTTGCATCCGACCGATTTTTTCCCGTCCAAAACCCCCAGTCGAGGTTCACGCTATGTCCGGTTCTGATGATCTCGACGGATTTTTCAAACAAATATTTCTGTATTCTCTCCGCATACTCGTCATGCCTGTCTCCGGCGTAAAGACCGAACACCGCGAGCATGATCTCATCGACAGACAGCAGGATCGCGCCCTGTTTTTCCCGCAGACGCCCGGCATAGGTACTTTTGCCGCTGCAGATTTTGCCGCATATCAGAAAAACCTTCGCCATATATCGTCCTCTCCCTGCATCCTTATCCGGTCAAATGCCCCTCAGCCGAAAATCCAACGCCGTCCTGATCTTTTTTTCCATCTCATAAAGATACCTGATCCTGCGAACCGTATTTCTGACTTCGGAAATGCCCGTCTTTCTTTCCTCCTCGTCACCGCAGTCACCCAAAGCCCTCCGGATATTGTATTCAAGCCATTCTACCCAGGTATACGCTACGCCAAAAACATCGCTATATGCCCTAAAATGATTATCGTATGCGTTCAGATAACCGTCAAAAAAGGCGGTCAGCTTTCCAACATCTATATCATAAACGACAGTCCCGGCCCATTGAAGCGCCAACTGAAGCACACTCGATACGGGATTCCCATAGTCAAGACACTCCAGATCGATTACCCAAGGATCTTCTCCGACCCACATCACATTTTTAGGATCCATGTCCTCGTCCGAAATACGCAGTATATCCGGCAGCAGGGATCTGGCTTTATTAAGTTCTCTTTCCGCATAGAGAAAAAGCGCCTCATTGTCCGTCAAAAGCTCTGCAAGCTCGCTTTTTTCCCTTTTTGCCCTAAGAATATAACCGTGCCAGTCAATATGGCTGAATACCGGGGATAGATGTTCCCTGTCCCCCGGCTCGATCGCATGTATTTTCCCAAGGATATTTCCGGCCTTATAACACTTATCATTCGTGATATCTTTCCAATCGGTAATATGCCCCTCTACCCAATTGAAAATATAAAAATAACAGCCCTCCGCCTTTTGCATTTTCTTCCCGGCAATGGTTAAGGAAGGAATGATCGGGATCCCATTTTCTTCCAAAATACATTCGAGCTTTTCCGCCCGCAAAAAATTGTCCCTCGCATCCGGCCTGCTCATGATCTCGGCGTTTAATTGCTTTACCGCATATATCCCGGAATCAGTCGTCACTTTATACATTCGATGTAGAAAACCGCCGGATACGGGCAAAACAGGCGGCAGCATCGTCCCCAATCCACATTGGAGCATCAGTTTTTCCACTAATTCTTCTGTTGTTTTCAATTCATTTTCTCCCCATCCCTTAGCAAGCCTCTTTTTTTGCCGTATTTTTCACCCCTTCAGAAAGATTGAAAAGTAATGGATTCCTTATATCCCCCTATATGGGGTTAGCGTATGCCGTTTCCTTTTCACATCAAAAGTTTCAATATACGGAGCGCCGTCAATATATATCCAACGCTGAATGAATACAGGCTCGACGACAAATAACCTTTCATTTTTAAGCGATGAATATCTGTTAAAAGATCCGCTGAAATTCTTTTCATAAGCTTTGGAAAATTCTTCATTTTCAAGAGGAATACCCTCTTCCCGACAAAGCCCTTCCACCTGGATATTGGCTGCGCAAAGGGCGACATTCGCATTCCCCATGATCTGATCATATTTTCTGAAGGTTTTATCCGTTTGAAAATAAAACTTTTCCTTCATAATGACGAAGCTCATCATTCTTGACGTAACGACATCGTTCAGCGATGTCGATAGAACCATTTCCCTGCCCGTCCCCAATTCGCGGAAGAGATCCGCGAGCTGCTCCTGAAATTCCATAATTTCCCTCCGCTGATCCAATGGATCTTTCGTCTGTTTTGATACGTTTTCTGATACTTTACCGCTATAATATATCCATAAGGCCCATCCGTCAAGAAATACCGGC
>CANQFM010000052.1 GCA_947598825.1 uncultured Eisenbergiella sp.
ATCTTCTTAAAATACGATGTCAGAATCCCCTCAAGGATTTTCCATGTCTGCATCGGATGATTCACATAAGCGGACTGCAGACGGATCGCATTGGTCTCGCGCTGTTCTCCCCGGTCAAACGTCTCCCGCTCCACCTTTTCAAGGATCGCCAACAATCTCCCAAAAAGATAACTCCTGTCTCTGTTTTCTACATCCAGTTTCATTTCCTCTTTCACTCCTTTCGTTCCTCTTTCCCGGTGATATTTGAAAATCATCGCACATGCGGTGGATAACACCCGTTCACGATTGGTACTGGAATACGCCATCGGCATAGACGCACGAAATGCCAACGCCTGTACAATATCAAACGGGACCGGTTGCCGTTCCAGCATGCACTTGACAAGCCGCTGTACCTGCTCTTTGAGTACCTTATCATCCGCTTCGATAAACCTTTCCTTCTCCCGCCCTCTTTCTCGTCCAAACGCGCACTCCACAATACGGCGAAAGACCGGCGTTTCCACAGTATGATACGGTTGTCCCTTTTCATTAAATTTCAGAAAATACCAATGACAGGTTTCCCCCCAGTATAAAATCCTGTCAAGGAACGTCTCCGCAGGCTGTTCGCTATAGTAAGTCACAGACAGCCGCCCTTTAGTCGCCGCATCCAGTCCCATGACAATAATGGAATCCTCTTTCCGAAACTGTTCCCGATACCCCTGGAAAACCTTGATCAGCTTTTCCCTGTAAGCGACCTCCTCCAGTTCCTCCTCTTCTCCGATCAAACCGAACTCTTCAAAAATATTCGGCGTTTTTCTGCCCTGGGGATCCCAACAGACAAACATCCTCCTATCCTTCGTCCCTGCATAAGCGCCCTTGTTATTTACTAACCAGGTCAACGCCCTGTGGATCTTCTGGGAAGCCTCATAACCGAGCGCATAGGATTGATCCGCTGTCCGAAATCTCCCCCGGTAGGTAAATCCCTGTGCATCATTTGCAGATATCAGCTTTGCCTCGTAATTGGCGGCCACGATCCCCTTTGGATGATTTTCAGAGATCATTTCCTCTTTCCCCGTAAAATAACAGATATCCCGTCTCCCGGGCAGAATGCTCTGATAATAGGCCGTATACGCGCGGATCAACGCTGGATCCGACCAACTGCCGTCCTGCCCCGGCTCTGCGCCCAGGAAACGAAACCGAACCAACGCCTTTTCATAAGGCTGGCCTGCGATCTTTCTGCTGTCAAAGGTTCGATCTTCTTTTAACGTTATCATCCCTGCCCGGTAAAGATCCGCTATCAACTCTTTCCTTAAAAGATAAGTATATACCGCCCTGACCTTGGCATGCGAATATTCCGACTCAGCCCATTTTTTCAGATTTTCAATATAACACTCATACTTTTCCCGGGCATTTTTCTTTTGCTTATCCGTTTCACAGTACTGCGCAAAATCCCCCGCGATATAGGACAGCGTATCGCACAGTGCATGTGGCGCAATTCCGGAACTTCTGCCTTCTGATGCTTCAGTCACCGGAATGAGGGTCACTGAATCCTCTTTGTCCAAAACTCTGGCGCTCTGGAACATGCCATTGAGATCCAACAACACCTCAATCTGCGCTTTCGCATTCATATGTGCGATAGGGGTCATTCGCACCCCGCCGCCAACATCCTTCCCGATATTCTCCTCATATGTTTTATAAAGCTGATTTGTCCACGACATCGCTCAAATCACCTCCTTCCCCTATCGGAGAAAAGTTTCCATGTGCGCTGCCAAAGGGTTTCACATTCATCTCTCTGACTTCTCTGTGTATGCATTCCCAGGGGGGCAGGAACGAAATCACTCCGTTTTTCATCACCGCCTGCCATAATCGTATGCACATTTTCCCTTCTGTCCGAACGTCATATGCTTCGTCCGCATAAGTAATACCATGATACATCATCCCGAAGTTCAACTCTGGTATCTCATCGTAGAATCCTGTTCCCTCTCCGAAAACACAGGGGCGCACATATCCCTGGCACTCCCTGACACCCAGAAAAATATCCCGTCTTCCGCCCTTTTGGATCATACGTTTTGCAATATTGTGGTGCTTATTCTCATCGCGGTCTCCTGCAAGCTCTGGCCTGTTGTCATTCCAGATAAAGTGCGCCCGTACCTGATACCTGCAGTCTTTCAAATAAGTATAATAAGACAAATCGTTATCGCTGTTTTGAAATTTGATCGGCTTTATCCCCTTCGTTTCTGTCTGGATCGGGTTCATTACCCGAACCTCATCGATGATCCAGATGAGCGTCGGCTTCCAGTAAATACTCTGCAGAATCCCCTTCAGCGCCTCATAAGTGGGGACCTGATAGGTGAATTTTTCACCCCCCACCCGCGTGATGGGATCTGCAAACAATCCATATTCGCCGGTCACTTCAAATTCCACGGTATTTCTAAAGTTCATCGTTTCCTCCTTCCCATTCCCCTATTTTTGGTTTATTGTTCCGCAAATCTTTATAAAACCAGTCTCTCCACCGGTAAGCTGTCCATTTCTGTCAGTCCAAGCTCCTTATCATAAGCCAATTCATTCAAAATCAGAACCCTTCCTTCAAGAGCAGAAATCAACAGACCTGCATGCTCCAGTTTTTGCTTCTGCCAGTCATAAACGCTGATCGTAAAAGGTTTTAAATCCCTGAGAAGCGCTTCGTACTCTCCCCATCCCCCGGATCTGCCGCTCTGGCGCAGCAGCCTTTCGATCAGCAATTTGCCCTTCCCGTACGGCACCAGAATATCCGTTGTGTTTTGATCAAAGACCTGAAATAAATCACCTGCCGTTTTAAAAGGCTGGTGGAGGATATATGTCCTGTTTTCTTCCGTTTCGCGAACCTCTCTCAAATTTGCAAGGAGCCGTGCCAAATGATAGGTCTGCAATTTTTTATCTGTTGCTTTTACCGGATATTCAATACAGTCTTTTATCTCTTCATATAGATACCGATAAAACTTCCTGGTAGCCTGTTCGCCTATCACAGAAGCGCCTCCGGATTGCGGAATATCTCTCAACACCTGTCTGGTACTGTTCTGGGCGCTTTGAATTTCCCGCAGCATGCTGAGATTCTCATTCTGCAGATTGATCAGATACACCTTCCCGGCCTGTCCATACTCATTGCTGCGGTTACACCGTCCTGCTGCCTGGGCGAGATTGTCAATACCGGCCAAAACTCTTACAACACCTTCAAAAGACAAATCGACGCCCGCCTCGATCAGTTGCGTGGAAATACAGATCAGTTTCCTGGGGGCCTCCCCTTCATGCAACGACTTTTGCAGGAGGCCCAAATTCTCCTGTATGCTCTTAAGCCGTTCCATTCTATGTTCCTGGCACATAGCTGTCGACAGATGGAAAATATCCCACCCCTCCTGCTCTGCCCGCATGCACAGTTTTTTGTATAGAGAACTGGCTTCTGCCTTTGTATTACAAATGACCAGAAGCGAAGCATGCTCCTGCGTCCGCTCCGCGCAGAACGCAGCGCAACCTTCCAGCGTCATGCCATATTGATCGGTACAGTTCAGGATCTCGGCCCGTTCAAATACCGCCGTTTGCTGCGGTGTCAAACGAACCAGATCCGGATCATCCGCCAGACAAAGCGGCCATTTAAGCTCCTCGAAGCACGGCTGCGTGGCAGAGGACAGCACGATCGTCGCATTTCCAAAACGCTGCAGGAAATTGAGCGCCATATTGAACATAACAGTGACTTTCTTTGGAAGCGACTGCACCTCGTCTATCACAATCACGCTGTCGCATAACGCCTGCATCCGCTGGATCGCCGAGGTACGCCCTGCAAAAAGAATATCCAGCAATTGAACCATCGTGGAAACAATGATCGGCGTGTTCCAGCTTTCCGCCAGGATCTCATATCCATCCAGTTCCTCATCCTGCTGCCTTTCCCTCATCACATTGGAATGATGTTCCAGCACCGTCTGCGGATCCGGCAGGTAATCCCGGATCACTTTTACATTCTGATCCAGCACACTGAGCAGCGGAATAATAAAGATGATCCGTCTTTTTTTAAAGCGCTTCGCATGGGCCAGGGCAAAGCGGAGAGAGCATAGCGTCTTTCCGGCGCCGGTAGGCACATTTAGCCGATAGATCCCGCAGGGTCTTTCCGCCGCTGCCAGACATTGTTCGGAAATTTCCTTTCGGATGCAGTTTAATACAGAGTCCGCAGGCAACGCAGATAACTTCTTTTCAAAAAAGGCGGCCCTCTCTTCCCATCTCAGTCCATCATCTCTTGCCGCCCGCATCTGCCTCATAAATTCGCCGGTATCCCTTCTGTCGCCATAGATTACTGCGGAAAGCAAAAGGCGGATCAACATGCTTATCTGAAAAAACACATCCCGCGAATTTCTGGCATAGAGATGCGCGGCATCTTCAAAAAAAGCCCGGATTTCCGTTGTCGCCCTGCGAAACAACTCTTCCAGTTCTTCCTTCGCCGCAACCTGTGCAAAAAAATTTTCCATCGCCTCTTCATAACAGATCTCCGTCCGATCCTTATGCAGCCGATAGAGAAAACCGTTTCCTCCGTCCAGATCCACGCAATCAAACAACCCGTGATGCGCCCCTGCCGCATAGGCGATAATTTCACAGGTAAGCCGTTCCCATTTGGTCGCGCCTGGCGCATGGTATCTTTCCAGGAGCCATATCGCGCCGGCAAAAGTGTGGTTGATGCTTCCCCGCCTTACCACTTCGCCTCGAAAGGCCGCTTCGATATACGCTACATACTCTGCCTTGCCTTTCCCCGCATCATGCAAAAGGCCCGCCAGGTAAGCCACATGGAAACAATCCGCGGTACCGACGCTCTCCGCTGCATAACAGGCCGTCATCACGCAGTGTTCTTTTAGGGACTGTTCGCGGCGATTCCCGTCCTCCCCTGTAATATGGGCCAACAGCTCCATCTGTGCCGTTCCTCCTTTGTCTTTACTTTAAAATCGTTACAACATAAATATCGCACAAAGCAAGTCCCATAAAACGGACTTTATGATTTATTTGAACTTTAATGGGATGACCGCCGCATATCCTCCAATTTTCTTCAAATATATCATCATAATATATACAAGTCAATGGTTATTCCATTACATGAATTAAATTTTATTAAATTTGTGTATTGTAAACAATACCATAATCGGATATAATAACCGCAAGCCCCTCACAGGCTGTCATTATTTTCTCTGCATCCGAGAGAAAATGATGTGGATTGAAAGATGTACTGGAAGAATTTACAATCCGGCAGGGTCATCGGGCGAGTTTGCCGCGGTGGCCCGCTGCGCCCCCTACGGAGGACCCCTATGTACGACGTAATTATCATCGGCGCCGGCGTCACCGGCTGCGCCATCGCGCGGGAGCTTTCCCGCTACCAACTGAACATCCTCGTCCTGGAAAAAGAAGAGGACGTCTGCTGCGGCACTTCCAAGGCCAACAGCGCCGTCATTCACGCCGGGCACGACGCCCTGCCCGGTACCCTGAAGGCGAAGTTCAACGTGGCAGGCAACGCCATGATGGATTCGCTTTCAGAAGAACTGGATTTCCCTTTCCGGCGAAACGGCTCCCTGGTGCTTTGTTTTGAGGAATCGAGGCTGCCGGATCTGCAGGAGCTTCTGGAGCGGGGACGGCAGAACGGCGTTCCGGGACTTCGGATCGTGACCGGGGGCGAAATGAAAGCGATCGAACCTAACCTTTCCGATGAAGTCAAGGCGCTGCTTTACTGTCCTACCGGCGGCATCGTCTGCCCCTTTTTAATGACCATCGCATTGGCAGAGAACGCCTTCACCAACGGCGTCAGCTTCCGATTCGATGCAAAGGTGTCCAGGATTGCCGCGCTTACGACCGACTCCTCACAGGATCCGACTGTCCCCGGCTGGCGGATCGAAACCGCAGCCGGCGAGGTTTTTGAAACCCGCAGCGTCGTCAATGCGGCCGGCGTTTACGCCGACGTTTTCAACAACATGGTCAGCGCGCGCAAGCTGTCCATCACCCCCCGTCGCGGCGAATATCAGCTTCTGGACAAAAAAGCCGGAAACCTGATCTCCCATACGATCTTTCAGCTACCGGGTGCGCTGGGAAAGGGCGTGCTGGTCACGCCTACGATCCACGGAAATCTGATGATCGGCCCCACGGCGGAGGATCTGACCGACAAAGAAGCCGTCAACACGACTGCGGAAGGACTTGCGCAGGTGTTTGCGCGGGGACGTCTCAGCGTGCCAGACCTGCCAACGAAACTGACCATCACCTCCTTTGCGGGCCTGCGCGCCAGCGAGGCGGGAAAAGATTTTGTCCTGGGAGAAGCGCCGGATGCGCCGGGCTTTTTTAACTGCGCCGGCATCGAATCCCCGGGGCTGTCCGCCGCGCCCGCCATCGGCGTATTTTTGTCCCAGCAGATCGCGGAATACTTGAACGCGGACAAAAAAGAAACCTTCCAAGCCACCCGTCGGGGCATCCCCCGAATCGCGGACGCTTCTGACGAAGAGCTTGCTGCCCTGCTCGCCAAAAACCCTGCTTACGGCAATGTGATCTGCCGCTGTGAAACGGTAACGGAAGGCGAGATCATCGACGCTATCCGGCGTCCTCTGGGCGCCCGCTCCCTGGACGGCGTAAAGCGCCGCGTCCGGGCGGGCATGGGGCGCTGCCAGGCCGGTTTCTGCTCTCCGAAAGTGATGGAGATTCTGGAACGCGAACTGCAGATGGATCCGCTATCGGTTTCCAAGCATGGCGCCGGTTCCGAGCTTCTGACAGGTACAACGGGAAAAGGGCTGACCGGGAAAGGAGAAGGGCAATGAAACGATATGATGTGATCGTCATCGGCGGCGGCCCGGCGGGGCTGTCCGCCGCCATTTCCGCCAGACGCAGCGGCGCTGACAGCGTTCTGATCCTGGAACGGGACAGCGAACCGGGCGGTATCCTGAATCAATGTATCCACAACGGATTCGGTCTGCACACCTTTCAGGAAGAACTCACCGGCCCGGAATATGCGGCCCGCTTTATCGCCCAGGCGGAGGAACTGCAGATCCCCTGTAAGCTCAACACCATGGTGCTGGACATTTCCCCGTCGTCGGACGGCCTTAAGACAGTCACCGCCATGAACCGGCAGGAAGGCCTGCTCCGGCTATGCGCCAACAGTATCGTTCTGGCCATGGGCTGCCGGGAAAGGCCCAGGGGCGCCCTGAACATTCCCGGCTTTCGTCCGGCCGGCATTTACACCGCCGGTACGGCCCAGCGCCTGGTCAACATGGAGGGCTTTCTTCCGGGCAAGGAAGTGGTCATTCTGGGTTCCGGCGATATCGGCCTGATCATGGCCCGCCGCATGACGCTGGAAGGCGCCAGGGTAAAGGTGGTAGCGGAGCTGCAGCCTTATTCTGGCGGCCTGCAGCGAAACATTGTCCAATGCCTGGAAGATTATGACATTCCTCTGAAGCTCTCCCACACGGTCGTGGATATTCATGGCAGGGACCGGGTCACCGGCGTCACGCTGGCCCGGGTGGACGCCGACGGAAAGCCGATCCCAGGCACGCAGGAGCTGATCCCCTGCGATACTCTGCTGCTCTCCTGCGGCCTGCTGCCGGAAAACGAACTGTCCGACAAGCTTGGCGTGACCCTTTCTCCTGTCACGGGAGGACCCGAGGTCAACGAAAGCCTGGAAACCAACGTCCCCGGCGTTTTCGCCTGCGGCAACGTGCTTCATGTCCATGACCTGGTAGACTACGTTTCCGAAGAGGCGCAGCGCGCCGGTTTTTACGCCGCCCGACACGCTGCCGCATGCAAAGCAGCGATCTCCCGGAAGGAGACTCTCTCCGGGCCGGATGGCCCGGCACAGACAGCGGATAACGATATTACGCTCCCCCTGCGTCCCGAAGGCGGGATCCGCTATACCGTTCCCCAGGCAATACGCCCTGCGCATATGGAAGAAACGCTGTTGGTGCGTTTCCGGGTAGGGGCCGTCTATACGGACTGCGCTATTACCGTCTGGCTGGGGAACCGCTGCCTGGTAAAAATGAAAAAGACAAAGGTCGTGCCCGGCGAAATGCAGCAGTTGGTGCTGAAAAAAGCGGATCTGCAGGACGCTAAGGCGTCCGATCCGATCGTGGTCAAACTGGAGGAGGCATCCCATGGAAACTCATAACCTGATCTGCATTAACTGCCCTCTGGGCTGCGCCCTCACCGTCTCCATAGACGAACAGGGCAAAGCCACGGTCACCGGCAATACCTGTCCCCGTGGGGCCGATTACGGCTATAAGGAAGTCACCAATCCCACCCGCACCGTAACTTCCACGGTCCGGGTCATAAACGGCCATCTTCCGGTAGTCTCCGTCAAAACCTCCTCCGATGTTCCAAAAGGCTGCATCGGCGCCGTGATGGACGCTATCCGCACGATCTGCGTGACAGCTCCGGTCAGCATCGGCCAAGTCCTTTTGAAAAACGCAGCCGGCACCGGCGTAGATGTGGTCGCCACCAAGTCGATCCGTCCGGCCGTATCCCCCGAAAGAGAGGCCGCTGATGAAAAGCGCTGAAAGGGGACGGGACAACGCAGCCTTAGACGGCGGGAAGGCCAAAAAGACCGACAAATACGGCAAAAACGCTGACGCCCTGCGCCGCAAAAAGCTGTTTCTTCTGGATATGGACGGCACGATCTATAACGAAAACCGTATTTTTGAAGGCACGCTGGATTTTTTGGACGCCATCCGCGCACAGGGCGGCCGCTATATGTTCCTGACCAATAATTCCTCCCGTTCCGTCAAAGATTATGTCAAGAAGGTGAACGCCATGGGCATTCCCGCTGACGATGGGGACTTTTTCACCTCCGGCCAGGCCACGGCCCTCTATCTGCATGAAAACTATCCGGGCCAGACGGTATACTGCATGGGCACCCGTTCTCTGGTACAGGAGCTGCGCGATTCCGGCATATCCGTCGTGACGGAAGTGGACGATAAAGCTTCCGTAGTCCTCATCGGTTTCGATACGGAAAATACCTCGGAAAAGATCCGCAATACCTGCATCATGCTGGGAAAAGACGTCGCCTATCTGGCCACCAACCCGGATCTGGTCTGTCCGGTCAGTTTCGGCTATATCCCCGACTGCGGCTCCATGAGCATCATGCTGCAAAACGCCACCGGGAAAAAACCTTTTTTCATTGGGAAGCCGGAACCTATCATGGTGGATTGCGTTTTAAAAAAGCTGGGGCTTTCGGCCCGGGACGCCGTGATCGTAGGGGATCGGCTCTATACGGACATCGCCGCCGGGCGAAACGCGGGGGTGGACACGATCTGCGTCCTGTCCGGGGAAGCTGCGGAAACGGATATTCAAAACGGGGAAATCAAACCCACCTGGGTTTTTGACAATGTAAGAAGCATCTGGCGCATACTTGCCAGGTAATGGGGAAACGATATGATCAGATTTGCAACTGCAGCGGACGCCGCCTCGCTTTTATCCATCTATGCGCCCTATGTAGAAAAAACGGCGGTCACGTTTGAATATGAAACGCCCTCTGTGGCGGAATTTTCTTCCCGTATGGAAGAGATCACTTCTTTTTATCCCTACCTGGTATGGGAACAAGACGGCAGGATCGGCGGCTATGCCTACGCCCATCGCCATATGGCCAGGGCCGCCTATCAATGGGGCGCCGAACTTTCCGTTTACCTGTCGCCCGATATGACGGGCCATGGCCTGGGGCCGACGCTTTATACGGCCCTGATAAGACTGCTGACGCTGCAGCATATCCGCAATTTCTACGCCTGCATCACCGTTCCCAATGCGCCCAGCCAGCAGATGCATACGGCTCTGGGGTTCGCCCTGGCCGGCGTCTGGCCCAACGCGGGCTACAAACTGGGACAGTGGCACGACGTCGCCTGGTACATAAAAACGGCGGGGGACGTCTCAAACGCACCCCTGCCGCTCCTGTCCGTTCATGATCTTTCACCGGCCGAGATCAACCGCTGCCTGCATCCGCAGGCATAGGCGTCCCTGCCTCAGCGCACCCACTGTCTGCTGTTTAAAAGGGACCTGCGCTCTTTCCAATCCGGCATCACCTTCGTCAGGAAATCATGGAACCGAGGCGAATGGTCCGGATGGATGAAATGGGAGAACTCATGCACCACCACATATTCGATACAGCTTTCCGGCACCTCGATCAACTGCCTTGCAAACGTCAGGATCCCTTTTGCCGGATGACAGCTCCCCCAACGGGATACCATGCTGCGTATGCGGATCTCCGGCCATTCTACCCCCAACCCTTCAAAAACCGGATATACCCTCCTGCACAGCGTTTCCACTTCCCGCCGGCACTCGCCTGTCAGATACTTCTCTACCATGCGCTTTCTTCGCTCCGCGTTTTCCACATCCTTCTGCGTCAAAAGCAGCACTCTGCCGACTTCTTCTACCCTCTCTTTTCCCCCTGGCAATACCCTCAGCCGATATGGAACCCCCTTAAGATAGAGCGTATCTCCATCCCGATATTCCCGCGTTCTGCCGGCGGCCATTCCGTCGCCGCCCTCCCGCATCGTCTGAAACTTTTCAAGTGCCTGTAAAATAAAATCCCCGTTCTTTTCCAGAAAGGCGTCCAACTGAACCTGTGGAACAAAACGGTTTACAGAAACACATACGCGTCCATCCCGGTGGACGCGCAGATTGATCCTTTTCACGTTCTTATACTGCAATTCATACGTGACAGGACGATCACCAAGGGTAATGCTTTTCTTGATCATTACCCTCCTTTTCCCGCCCGCAGGCGGTCGTTCTCACATTTGCATGCGGCAAAAACGATTTTCCCCTTCCAAATCATCCTATCATATTTTAGTGAAAAAAGCTACAATTTTTTAGTCAATCCTGTTAAAAATTTTCATATCCGATCCCTTTGCGCGCAAACGCCCTTTCCGCCTGCAGCAGAGGCGGAGCAGAAAGTCCTTGCGCTTTCCGCCGCCGCTCAGTAAAATAAATTTTGACAGAACATCCTGCCAAAAGAAAGGAAGAACGCCATGTCACGGATCCCCGATTTTTTACGGGCTTTACTGGAAGAGCAATACGGCCCCGCCCAGACGGAACAGATCGAACAGGGCTATCTCTGCAGACGTCCTGTAACTTTGCGGGTCAACACCTTAAAATCGGACGTCCCCAGGGTCAGGACCGCCCTGGCCGATGCAGGCATCTCATTCCGGACAGTTCCCTGGAGCTACGAAGCGCTGATTCTGGAACAGGCGTTAGAAAATGAGGTGCAGAAGCTTCCGCTCTATGCAGACGGGGAAATCTACCTGCAGAGCTTATCCTCCATGATCCCGCCTCTTCTGCTGGAACCTGGGGAAAAGGAGTGTATCCTGGATATGGCCGCCGCCCCCGGCGGCAAAACCACCCAAATGGCCGCCCTTTCCGGCGGCCTCGCCCAGATCACGGCCTGCGAAAAGAACCCCGTCCGTTCCCAGCGTCTGCAGTACAACCTGAAGAAACAGGGAGCGTCCCGCGTGGTGGTGATGACGCAGGACGCCCGAAAACTGGATCCTTTTTTCTCTTTTGACAAAATACTGCTGGACGCACCCTGCAGCGGCAGCGGCACCCTCTGTTTCCAGGGGGCCGACGACGGGCGTCAGCGCTCCGGCTTTTCCCAGGAGCTGCTGGAACGTTCGGTCAAAACCCAGGCGCAATTGCTTCAAAAGGCGCTGGAGCTGCTAAAACCCGGCGGTATCCTGTTGTATTCCACCTGTTCCATCCTGGCTGCGGAAAACGAGCATAACATCCAAAAACTCCTCTCCCGCAAAAAGGTTACCCTCATTCCCCTCGATCCTTTTCTGCCGGAAGGAATCCCTCTTCTGCCTGTGCAGTTGGAAGGGACCTGCTGTATCCGCCCTACGGATCTCTACGAAGGATTTTTCGTGGCAAAGCTGCAAAAACGGTAGGCATCATCGTCCTGCGCTGAATCCGGCATAGGACGGCTCCGCTAAGATCGGTCTCCCTTTCCCTATTCAGCCCCATAAGCTTTCCCTTCCTGGGCATACCGTTTCGCATTGGCGATGCTGGCCTCCACCTCCTGGGGCGTCACGCTGCGGCGAATCTTCGCCGGGCTGCCCAGTACCAGGGAGTTATCCGGAACGACCGTATCCTGCGTCACCAGCGCCCCCGCTCCTACAATGCAGTTTTTGCCGATCACGGAACCGTTGAGCAGGATCGCCCCCATCCCGATGAGGGAATTGTCCCCGACCCTGCAGCCGTGCAGGATGGCCCCGTGGCCCACCGTCACATTCTCCCCGATCTCCACGATATGTCCTGTATCCTCATGCACCACGCAATTGTCCTGTATGTTGCTTCCCCTTCCGATATGTACCGGCGAACGGTCGCCCCGCACCACTGCGCCGAACCAGATGCTGCACGCCTCCTCTATCGTGACGTCTCCCAGTATGACCGCCTGCGGCGCCACAAAAGCATCCGGGTGAATCTTCGGTTTTTTCATCGCGCGCTCCTTTCTCCCGTCCTTTTGTTTTCCAAAAATCCAGGCCCCTTCTTATTGAACCATATCCGGCGCGCACAAACAAGCGGTATCCGCCTTAAAATTCTCTTTTTTTATAAGCAGCCACAGAGAACCGCAGAGAAAGGGAAAGCGCGATCACTGACAAAACGATCGTTCCTGTGACAGGCGCTATCCGGGGGCCATTCCAAAAAACAACCCCTTCCCGCAGCACGGCCCCGATGGCGCTTCCAATTCCAAAAACCGCCATCACCAGTATCGTCAGCCAAATCCGGCTGCGATTGACGCCAAACCGAAACATAAGCGGCAGTTCTATGGCCGTCATCAGCATATTCACGCAAAACATCAAAAAAAGGATCTGCAAAAAAGAGGAATCCAGGACCTTTTGCGGAAAGAAAACATGTATCCCTAAAAACTCGATGCTCATCAACAACAGCATCGCGCCGGAAAGAAGCAGGGCAACCAGATACTTTTCCAGAACCACCTGCTCCGGCCGCATCGGAAAGCAGGCGGCCAGACTGTCCCATTTTTCCTGTTCCTCGTAGGCCATCAGCATTTTCACCAACAGGACGCTCATAATCATGCAAAACAGGCAGTAAAAAGCCGGATTGTCGGTAAAAAATGTAAAAAACGAGTACACAAAGATAAACAGGGAAAATAATTTTCCATATTTTAAAAACACATACCAGTCCTTGCGCAAAAGGCCCTTCATTTTCTCTCCTCCTTTGCCAGCGCCACAATGATCCGCTCGATACCGGCATACTCCGGCCTCATTCCCGCTGGGATCCGGTCCCGTCTCACCAGCGCTTCCACGCCGTACCCCGTATCATGGGCCGAAAGCACCGCTTCCTTCTCCAACGCCTCGAAATCTTCCCGGCGCAGGGACACCAGCCCGTACTGCTCCAGAAGCGCGTCCTTTTCCTCGCAGAACAACAGCTTTCCTTTATGCAGAAACGCAATATAATCACAGATCCGCTCCAGATCGCTCACGATATGCGAAGAGATCAGGATGGAACAGCGGGCGTCTCTGGTAAATTCATTGAATACCTCCAGCAGCTCATCCCGCACGATCGGATCCAGGCCGCCGGTTGGCTCGTCCAGGATCAGCAGCCTGGCCCGGTGGGACAGCGCCGCCGCAATGGAAAGCTGCATTTTCATCCCTTTGGAAAAATCCTTAAACGGTTTATCCAGGGGCAATCCGAAATGTTCCAGATACCCCAGAAAGGTTTCCTTCTCCCAGTTTTCAAAAACATCTCCCAGCATCCGCTCCATCTGCACGGCGGTCAGCGCCGCCGGGAAACACGCCTCGTCCAGCACCACGCCGATCTGCTCCTTAAGCCGGGTGAAATCCCCGCTTTTATTGTCGCAGCCCAGCACCTCGATCCGTCCGCTCTCCGGCCGTACCGCTCCGATGATCGATTTGATCAGCGTGCTTTTTCCTGCGCCATTTTCCCCGATCAGGCCCATAATGCAGCCCTCCGGCAGAGAAAAGCTAACGTCGTCCAGCCTGAAATTCCGATATTGCTTGGTCAGATTTTGCACCCATAGCGCCCTTTCTTCCATATTTCAGATTCCCTCCTTTCTTTCCTCCCGGATCAACAGGAGCATCTCTATCAGTTCCTCCTGATCCAGCCGGCATCCGTCCGCCAGCTCCCAGATCTTTCTCATGTGCGCCTCTATCTGCTTTAAGTTTGCCTCCCGGATCAGCTCCGTATTCTTTTGCGCCACATAGCTGCCTTTGCCGGTCACGGTATAGATAAATCCCTCCCGCTCCAACTCCTCATACGCCCGCTTGGTGGTGATCACGCTGATGCGCAGATCCTTGGCCAGCCCCCGGATGGACGGCAGCATATCCCCTTCCTTCAGCCTGCCCGCAAGGATCTGATTCCTGATCTGCGTATAGATCTGATCGTAGATCGGCTGATCCCCTATATTACTGATGATAATATCCATCCTTCTTGCCTCCTCATGTGTATATACTCACTATATACACTATTAACGCATTTGTCAACCCTCTTTTTTATTTTTTTAAACCATTGACTTTTCCCTAAAAGTTTAGTATTATGATAGGGCTTGAGAAAAGAAAAGCAAATCGATGCGTGGCTCAGCTTGGTAGAGCGCTGCGTTCGGGACGCAGAGGTCGCAGGTTCAAATCCTGTCGCATCGACGTCCAAAAAAGCCCGGAAAATCAACGTTTCCGGGCTTTCTCTTTCTTCTCCTTGGCCTCTCAAAATCCTTCGTTCTAAGCAAAATTCTAAGCAAATTGTACCAAACTTGTACCGTCCCCTTTCTTTTCCTTCCTCTCAGATTAACTTATTTCCACACTACGGCTACCCTGCCGGGATAATGTATCCCCTCACAACCTTAAACCGGGGTATGGCCGGACACAACAGTCACAGGTTCAGTTTCAATGAATTTTTTACCTGTTGGGCCGTTTTTTCATTTGCCATCCCATACAATACCACATACCATTGCCTCGTTGTCGCAGGGTCTGCATGGCCAAGCCATTCTGCCAGTTCCCATTCTCCTATTCCCAGCCGGAACAGGTTTGAGGCACAGCTATGTCGGAGATTATGTATCGTAAAATCAGGCCTTCCAAAATCACGCATCACCCTTACGAAATGGGAAGTCAATAAATCAGGTTCAAAAGGCTTCCCATCCTCCCATGTAAACAGGTACGGGCTTTCAATATAGGTATTGCCAAAATAGGCCTTGTTTGATTCCTTCTTTTCGATGACCTCTTTAAAAAATTCATATGTATCTTCTGTCAGAGGAAACTCTCTGTTACTGCTGTGGGTCTTTGTCCTCTTTCTATCCTCTGTCCCCTTGTCCAGTCGTACCACTGTCCTGGAAATCCGCAGGACGCGGTTCTCCATATCAAGGGAATCCGGGGATACTCTGATCGCCACCGCCTCGGAACGCCGCAACCCATAAAAAGCGATCAACTTTATTATATCGGTCATTGGATCGTTTCTGCTCTCCATAAACCGGAAAAGCCGCTCCAGTTCTTCCGTTTTCATAAAATGGAATTTTCGTGCCAGTTCACCTTTAGACTTGTTTGTCACCTTTACATTACAGGCCGGATTGTTTTCCAGAAAGCCCTCCCTGACAGCCCTGTTCAGCACAGAAACCAGAATGGTTTTTATCGCTGAAACTGTCCGGGGCTTCATCGGCTCCCGCTCCCCTGTTTTCTGGTTCATCTTCCCTTCCTTCAGAAGGTACTGGCAAAATCTATCCACATCCGCTATCTTAATCTCCCTGACCCGGATTCCTTTAAAATATGTCCGGATACTCTTTGCCCTGTGGCAGTACCCTTCAAAGGTATTTTTTTCTACCGCGGGCTCAACGGCTTTCAAATATTCCTCAAGGCAGTCATTGAGAAAAGGGTTTCTCTCGTCAATGGGATCCTTTTTCTCCCCTGCACGGACATGCTCCAATTCATTCAACGCAACTGACAGCATCCCTTCTGCCCGCCGCTTGTTCCCCTGTTCTTCCAGTCCGGTACTTCTCCAGACCACCTCAGGTCTGACGCATCCCTCACGATAAATACAAAATACCATGTATAAAAAACATTTCCCCCTCGTTGTTGTCTTAGGCTGGACGCTTCCTGTTACACGTTCAAAATCTGAAATGCCATGAACGGCTTCACGGGCCTTTTTAGCATCCATTTCCGCTTCGTTTCCATCTTTTTTCCTGCGTCCCATTACCTTTTCCTCCTGCTTACATACGCAATCACGGATTTCTTTGAAATCCGATGCCGATGCCTTACCAATCGGGACTCTACCTCCCCCTTGGCGATCAGGCCCAGCGCCTTCCCACGGCTACAACCAATCATTTCCATCAATTCTTCCAGTTCTACAGTATCCTTATAATTTTCAAACATCTTCTTTTTCCCTTTCCAAAAGATTGGAGCGATTGTAACGCCAGAAAGCGGCGAAAGCAAGCCTTTTTCTGCCTTTTTAAAGATTGATTATGCCGCCCCATTATCTCCATCCCCGTAGAGTTTCAGGTCTTTGACCTTTTCGGCCCCTTGTGGGAGTTCATAATTCACCCAGATAAACTCTTTCCCACTATCACGTTTTACTTTCGTTTGACAGGACTTTGTGAGTTCCCCAAGGCTATAGCACTTCCATCCCAAACTCAACAGGTAACAGTCATATAGATCATGCCCATTTTCCGCCCTGTATCCACACAGCATAATCTTTGCTTTCGCGTCCCGGATAGTCTCCAGCATCCGGACATGATCGATGTATTTCCATTCATATGTATATACGGCATCTGCATTTTTTCCACGAAGTTCATGGCGATATGGGGGATCTAAAAATAAGAAGGCATTTTCGTTCCCCTTATATTCCTTCAGAAGGGACAGCACATCTCTTTGCTCGACCTGTACTCCTGCTAATCTTTCATGGACTTTCCTCAAATCCCCCAGGACTCTCCTTCGATATTCATCGGAATCCTTAAATTTCCCGTTTGCAAATGTCTTACGGATGCTATTGAAACTTTGGGTCACCAGCACAAAAAAGTACACTGCTATTTGGATCTCGTCGACCCCCCAGTAGTTCCCTTCCTTACGCCATTTGGCCTCCTGAAACGTCTGTTCGGAATAATCAAGGGTACCCAACCTGCTCAGCAGTTTCTCTCCCTTGTCCTTGTCTCCCAGTATCCTAAAAAAAAGGGCCACTTCCCAATCCTTATCATTTAGGATTTCTTTTCTACAAGGATCAAGGTTTAGAAGAACTGACGCGGATCCCGCAAAAGGTTCAATATAAGTATCGTATTCTGGGATCAAATACCGGATCTTGTCCACCAGACGTAGTTTCCCACCATAATAAGTGAACGCTTTCTTTTTTTCCTCTTTCATCATGCCGCCTCCTTTATTTCCTTAATCTTATCTTTAGGCATCTCAATGACAATAAACCGTTCCTTCTTGCCGTCCCTGCGGATTTGCTTATCATATCGGTTAGCATCCGTTTCCAACTTCCCATTGATTTTCAGCCATAGTAATATTTGTCGCCGTTTCAGTTGAGAAGGATGCTTCTTTACAAATTCAGTAAATTTATCGCTGATGATAAAGGCCTTCGTATCCTTAATATATATATTGGCATATCTGTTAATATCCCTTCTCTCCTGATTATCAAGTACAAACTCAACGATATCACTGTAGACATCGCTTTCCCACTGTAGTATTTTTTCAGGCATTGGCTTTTCTGCAAACTCTTTGATCTTCTTTTCAATCTCGGAGATATCTTCCTGCACCCAATTCCCATACATGTCATAAAAAGCACTCGCGAATCTCTTTTTCTCAAATACATGACTACGCGGAATCTGAATGGGCATGGTTCTTTCCCCATTCGGCATTTCAACAACAGCGCCGATCGACCGCTTCGATTCGTTGTCCTTCATATTGAATACAAGTACTTTGTATCCATCCTTCCGATAAATTTCCTCAGCCATAATTCGATCGTTTCCGTTTCCGATTACCCTTGTTTCATTCATCTCTTGTACTCCTTTACTTTTACGAATCTATTGTTAACTGGTTACATAAGGCATTTTACATCGCCTGCCATGCCGCTTCAACACCAGCTAATTCGCCATTATTTTTCAAGGTAAAACGACTGTTTGAAAAGTAAAGAAGTCTTATTGAAAAGTATTTGAGACAGTAAAAAAAAGGTGGCGGAATATCAATGAAAAGTATTCCGCCAAAAATTTAAAAATTTTTTTTATTTTTTTTATTCTCTATATATTCTAGATACTTTCGTCGAAACCGGACGTACTCTAATTGTTTTTGCAAAGCCTTTTCAGCTCTCTCAAGATGCTTTTCATGTTTGATATATTCCCAATCCTCATATGATGTTATGCACAGTTTATTCACTAACTCCAACATTCCTTTTTCAGCATCCAGGCTGAATCCTTTCTGGAATCGATAGTAAATTGAATAAAGCACAGGCATTTTTTTCGATTTTAATTTATCGTCCAATTTCAAAAACTTTGTTAGGCAATCCTTAATTTCAGTTTCCTCAGCCTCCTCCCCCACTTGTCTATCTATAATAAATCTGACCCAATTATCTTTGTCCAGCCCTTCTACTGGAATAAGACCCGCGTTTTTCTGCCGAAAGTATCTTTCATCCAATTCGAAAAAATCTATGATATTATTTCTCATTTTCTCTGTAAATTCAATATTTTCCCCATTTCTTAACTTTTTGTATTGATCCCTCGAAATTACTGATTGCAACACCTGATAAATCGTTTTTTTAGTTCTTCTTCTCCCTCCCTCGTTAAAACACGACGGAGCCACATCGTTTCCAAGGATATCATACAATTCAAAAATAATATTAAAATTGATAAATATATTCTGTCCTTCTTCCCCGTTCGTAAATTTTATACTGGGTCTTGCCATACGATGTTCCCTCCTTATGTACTCATACTGTTTTCATGTATTTTAGGTTTTCCTCAAAGCTACTCGGATTCCAGAAAAATACAGGTTCCCTAAACACGGGAAATAC
>CANQFM010000053.1 GCA_947598825.1 uncultured Eisenbergiella sp.
CTGTTATATCCGTGTGATCGGATAGGGAGAGTGCATTTCTTTATATAAATGTCTGCCCGGAATGGAGGAAAACATGAAAAAGAAGAGGATGAACTGGAAGTCAGGATGGAGGATCGCTGTTTTCCCGACAGTTTTGGCACTGTTTTTGTTTGCTTCCTTTACAGCAGATGCCGCAGGAACAGCAGGGAATTCTCCCATTGGCAACGCGGAAAAGAAAACTATGGCAGTGGCAGACAAGGGGACTATTCCTGCCGATCTGCCAGCTTATTCCGGCACGGCTTTTGTGCAGATCAACGGCAATGTGCCATATTTTACGGATACAGAGCTTGTAACCACATCTTTTGAAACTTACAGTGAATTGGACAAGTTGGGTCGATGTGGTGTCGCTTATGCAAATGTAGGCAGAGATTTGATGCCGACCGAAAAAACCGAGAGCGCTGAGCAGATAAATCCGTCTGGATGGCATATTGTGAAATATCCCGATCTTATTTCGGATCAATATCTATACAAAAGGTGTGACCTGATCGCCTATTCACTGACTGGTGAGAACTCTAACGAAAAGAACCTGATTACCGGCACGGGATATATGGATGTAGAAGGAATGCGTCCATTTGAAGACCAGGTGGCAGATTATGTGAAAAAAACGGGAAACCATGTATTGTATCGGGTGACTCCTGTTTTTACAGGGGAAAATCTGTTGGCAGACGGCGTCCTGATGGAGGCAGAATCCGTTGAGGATGCAGGAAAAGGCATACGGTTCAATGTTTATGTTTATAATGTCCAGCCGGGGATCTTTCTTGATTATGCGACCGGTGACAGTGCTCCCGGTATAGTGGAAACGGCTGTTGCGCAATCCGCCGCGGGGGATGCATCTTCATTGGTTGGTTCTTCTTTGGCAACGGCGGAGCCTACTCAAACTGCTACCACCTATATTTTGAATACCCATACGCATAAGTTCCATCATCCAGCGTGTTCCAGCGTAAACCAGATGAAAGATCAGAACAAACAGGAGTATTTCGGATACCGTGCGGATGTCATTGGGATGGGTTATGATCCCTGTAAACGCTGTAATCCGTAGCCTATCGGATCGGGAGCCCTTTCGGCGGAATATTTTTAACCCCTAAAACATATCTGTAAGTTTGATTGGTTGATAAAAGAAGACGCTGGTTCTACTTGGCGTCTTCTTGAAGTAGTAGGAATTGTTGGATGCTTAATAAGGAAAAATCTATGAGATAGCAAGACTATGCGGCGCAGGAGGATTTCAAATTAGCGCTTGACAAGGACACGCCGTTGTGCTATCTTGTTAAAGAGTTAAAGGCAATGACGGAGAAAAGTAGCGTATCCCTCCGGTTCAGAGAGCAGGCGGCGGTGGGAGTCCTGTGCGGCGGATACGCGAAAGAACACTCCCGAGCCGCGAACCAAAAGGCAGACTGTCATACGGCCCATCCCCCTTTTTGGGGAAGAGGCTTTGTAGCGGTAGCGCCCGGTAGGGGAGCCGGAGTCCCACGTTAACGGGATAGCGTTTCATGGGAACGCGAAAAAGGGGCCGCACAAGGACGTGCGGCAAGTTAGGTGGCACCGCGGATAAAAGCAGCTATTCGTCCTATTCTATATGGACAAATGGCTGCTTATTTTATTTTCGGCAGCATAACTGCAGCCGGGAAGAGGAGGAAAAGCGATATGTGTTCGATCATGTGTTACGCGGGAAAAGATGTCACCAAAGAGAAGATGGAGGCCTGTCTGGAAAAAACGAAAAAGCGCGGCCCTGACGCCATGCAGGTGGTGGAGACAGAGTTTGGCTATCTGGGTTTTGCGCGTCTGGCGATCATGGGCCTGACGCCGGACGGGATGCAGCCTTTTGAAAGAAACGGAAGCTGGGTGGTATGCAACGGCGAGATCTACGGCTTTCGCGCCATTAAAAAAGAACTGGAAGAAAGAGGGTTTACCTTTAAAAGCGGCTCTGACTGCGAAGTGCTTCTGCCCCTGTATGAAGAATACGGAACCGAGATGTTCGCCCATCTGGACGCGGAGTACGCCTGTGTCCTCTATGATCATAAGACCGGCAAACTGCTGGCGGCCAGGGATCCTATCGGGATCCGGCCCCTCTTTTACGGGTATTCAGAAAGCGGAAAGATCGCCTTTGCCAGCGAGGCCAAAAGCCTGATGGGATGGGTGGACGAGGTGCGGCCCTTCCCGCCCGGCTGCTATTACTGCGACGGAAAATTTGTGCAGTATGAGGATATCGCAAAGGTGCGGGGCTATGTGCATGCGGATCTGGATACGGTCGCCCGGAACATCCACGATAAGCTGGTGGAGGGCGTCAGAAAGCGTCTGGACGCCGACGCTCCGCTGGGCTTTCTGCTTTCCGGAGGGCTGGATTCCAGCCTGGTCTGCGCCATTGCGGCCAGCATTTTAAAACGGCCCATCCGCACTTTCGCCATTGGCATGGACGTCGATGCCATTGACTTAAAATACGCCAGGGAAGTGGCGGACTTCATCGGGGCCAACCACACAGAAGTCATTATGACAAAGGAGGAGGTGCTGGCGCATCTGGAAACGGTCATCGAGGCGCTTGCCACCTATGATATCACCACGATCCGGGCCAGCATGGGGATGTATCTGGTCTGTAAGGCCATCAACGAAACGACGGATCTGAAGGTGCTTATGACCGGCGAGATCTCCGATGAACTGTTCGGGTACAAATATACGGATTTTGCCCCCAGCGCGGAGGCGTTCCAGGAAGAGGCGGCCAAGCGGCTGCGGGAACTTTACTGTTACGACGTGCTTCGGGCGGACCGCTGTCTGGCGGCCAACAGCCTGGAGGCCCGCGTTCCTTTCGGGGATCTGGATTTTGTGCGCTACGTTATGGCCATCGACCCGGCGAAAAAGCTGAATACATATGGCAAGGGCAAGTATTTGTTGCGCAGGGCCTTTGAAAAGGACGGTATTCTGCCCGAGAACATCCTGTGGCGCGAAAAAGCCGCCTTTTCGGATGCGGTCGGACACAGCATGGTGGACGATCTGAAAGAGTATGCCAATGCTTTTTATACCGATGAGGAGTATGAGGCCCTTCGGAAAAAATATGATTTCGCAACTCCTTTTACAAAGGAAAGCCTGTTATACCGCGAGATTTTTGAAAAATATTATCCCGGACAGGCGAAGATGGTCCCGGATTTCTGGATGCCCAACAAAGACTGGGAGGGCTGCAACGTGGACGATCCCAGCGCCCGCGTGCTGGCCAATTATGGGGACAGCGGAAAATAACGGCTGATGGTAAAGACGAAGAAGGATGCAGGAGAATAAAAATTTTCCTGCATCTTTTTTTATACAGTCCGTTCTATGGGACACTAAAAGAAAGATAATGAAACCAGAGAAAACGGGAAAGGACGGGATGAGGCTATGAAGAGAAATTTGGGATTTATCCTTCTGTTGGTATCGTTTGCGCTGGTTGCCGCCGGCAGCATGGGGAACATCGCCCTTGGGCGGTCGCATAGCGCCTCCAGGGAAGAACAGCGCTGTTTTGCCAGCCTGGAAGAGGGCTATCTTGACCGGGTACATCGGACCCTGGAGGAAGCGGGGCTGACACAGGCGGGCGTGACGCTGACGCATGTGAGGGAAGCGGACGGAAGCCGCGTATATACCCTGAGGATCCATCACCAGGGGTATGGCAGAATGAAGGAAGAGAGCCGCAGGGCGTTGGAAAGCGCGCTGGCAGAATGCGCTTTCTGCAAGGAAGGGTGTTCTTTTTCCCAGAAGTTCGATTGGGATGAAAATAAGGCATGACAGTTTGCCGGTTTAGGGGTATACTTAAACCATATGGGAGTTTTTCAGGCGCCGGGACGCGCCGGAACAGGAGGCTCGGATATGGAAAGGATGCCCCAGCCGGGTGATATTTACCAACATTTTAAGGGAAATCTATATCGCGTTGTCACGATGGCGAAGCATTCTGAGACGGGAGAGGAACTTGTCGTCTATCAGGCGCTTTACGGTGGGTTTGAGGTCTATGCCAGGCCGTTGGCGCTGTTTATGGGCAAGGTAGACGCCGCCAGATACCCGCAGTCTGCAGGGCAGGACCGATTTGTTCTGATTCCTTTGGCGTCAGGGCCGGTCATGGCGCAGGGCTTTGACGGCGCAGCGGATCGGGCAGTGCCGCAGTCATCCGATGGCGCAGCGAATCAGGCTGTTTTGCAGGCAACCGATGGTGCAGCGAATCAGGCTGTGCCGCAGGCGGCCGACGGTGGGCAGCAGGATCTTGCCGCCCAAAGGTCCGGAGAGGCGGTTCTTCCGGCAGCAGGACAGCAGGAGAAGCGCGCGCAGTCCGGGGAAGAAGAGGCGTTTGTACTGGATCCGCTTCTGGCCTCGTTTTTGGATGCGGAAAGCTACGAGGAGAAACTGGAAGTGTTTCGGGCTATGCGCGGCAGAGCGGACGCAGACATGCTCAATACGGTGGCGGTTTCGCTGGATCTGGAACTGCCCGGCGGGACTTTGGAAGAGCAGTATGAGACGCTGAAAAACTGTCTTCTGACGCTGGAACGTTATGAGTGCAACAGGCTGCGATGACGCATGAGACGGCGTCGGAGGATGGCGGAGGATTTCCTTTGGAATGGAGAAGAAGGCCGCGAAAGGCGCGGCTGAACAGTTTATACATCCACAAGGGAGGGAATCCATATGGCATACGATCTTGACGGGCGTCTTGTGATCGGCGTTTCTACGAGGACGCTGTTTGACCTGACATGGGAGAACGGGATTTTTGAGCGGCAGGGGCTGGAAGCTTACCGCCGGTATCAGATCGAGCATGAGGAAGACATTCTGAGGCCGGGGCCCGGGTTTGCGCTGGTGAAAGCGCTCCTTGCCATCAATGAGCTGCCGGGACAGGGGGATCGGGTGGAGGTTGTCATTATGTCCCACAACAATGCGGATACTTCCGTCCGTTTTTTCCGCTCCATTGCCCATTACGGCCTGCATATCACCCGGGCGGTATTTTCGGGCGGAAGCCCGCTGACTCCTTATCTGTCCGCGTTTAAGACGGATCTGTTTTTGTCCGCCAATGAGGCGGATGTGCAGCAGGCCGTGGACAGCGGTATCGCGGCGGGGATCATCTGTACGGACGGACGGGCCAGTTATGGGGACGACGCCTGTATCGATCAGATCCGTATTGCCTTTGACGCAGATGCAGTGCTGTTTTCCGACGAGTCGGAAAGGATCTTTCAGAAGGAAGGGCTGGAGGCCTTTGAAGAGAATGAGAAGAAGAAGGCGTTAAGCCCTCTCCATGAGGGTCCTTTTGCCGGTTTTTTAAAGGCTGTGGCAGCTCTGCAGAAGGAATTTACGGGGGATAGGCCTCCGATCAGGACGGCTCTTGTCACTTCGCGGTGCGCGCCGGCGCACGAGCGGGTCGTCCGCACGCTGAGGGCCTGGGATGTGCGCATAGACGAGTCATTTTTTCTGGGCGGTATATCCAAACGGGAAGTCCTGGCGGCATTTGGAGCCCATATTTTTTTCGACGATCAGGAGATACATACCGGACGGGCGGCAGAGGTGGTTTTAGCAGCCCGCGTTCCGGGCAGGAGAAGGGCAGGGTGAACCGCAGCGTCCGAAGCGGGCCCCCATGCGCTTTGAGAGTTGTGTGATCTGTCAGGGCAGAGGGGATTTTAAGGCAAGCCGATGAGGTATGAAGGGATCATTCAGGGCAGGTTCATAGAGAGGATAAACCGCTTCATCGCCAGGGTGGAGGTCGGATCTGGCCCCGGAGCGCATAGGGAAGAGGTTCATGTAAAAAATACCGGAAGATGCAGCGAGCTTTTCCTGCCGGGAGCCGAGGTGTTTCTGTGCCCCCAGGGCGGCACAGGGCGCCGGACAGCCTACGATCTGGTGGCGGTGCGCAAAGGGGAGATGCTTGTCAATGTGGATTCCCAGGCCCCCAATGCAGTGGTGAGGGAGTGGCTGGAGGCCGGAGGACTGGTGTCGGCGCCCTTTGTGCGGCCGGAGGCAACCTATGGGAATTCCCGGTTTGATTTTTATGTGAAGGCAGGAGAACGGCGGATCCTGCTGGAAGTAAAGGGCGTTACGCTGGAACGGCAGCATATCGCGCTTTTCCCGGATGCGCCTTCTGAAAGAGCGTTAAAGCATGTGCAGGAGCTGATCCGCGCCCGCAGGGAGGGCTATGAATGTTTTGTGCTGTTCGTGATCCAGATGAAAGGCGCATCCTGTTTTACGCCGAACCGGTACGCGCAGCCTATGCTGGCGGAGGCGCTCAGCCAGGCCGAACAGGCGGGCGTTAGGATCCTGGCATATGACTGTCAGGTGGATGCAGACGGACTGCGGCTGGATAAGCCGGTCCCGGTGATGCTGGATGTGGAAAGGCAGGCGCTCTCCCATATCGCAGTCCCTCTTTTGTCCTGGTACGACAGGTGCAGGCGCAGGCTGCCCTGGCGGGAACAGCCCACGCCTTACCGGGTATGGATTTCGGAGATCATGCTGCAGCAGACCAGGGTGGAAGCGGTGAAGCCCTATTTTGAACGGTTCATGGAGCGGCTTCCCGATGTGGAAGCGCTGGCCAGGGCGCCGGAGGATGAACTGTTAAAACTTTGGGAAGGGCTGGGCTATTACAGCAGGGCGAGGAATCTGCAGAGCGCGGCCCGGCAGATCATGGAGGAATATCAGGGCCAGATGCCGTCTGAATACGGGGAACTGCTCCGGCTCAAAGGGATCGGATCCTATACGGCAGGCGCCATCGCATCCATTGCGTTTCACAGAGCTGTGCCGGCGGTGGACGGAAATGTGCTGCGGGTCATTTCCCGGCTTTTGGAGAATGGGGGGGATATTATGAATCCGTCCGTTCGAAACGGCCTGGAAAAGGCCCTGTCCGGCGTAATGCCCAAGGACCGGCCCGGGGATTTCAACCAGGCGCTCATGGAGCTGGGCGCGATGGTCTGCCTGCCGAACGGGCGTCCCAAATGCGACCAATGCCCGTGGGAGATGATCTGTCAGGCCAATCTGCATGGGACGCAGGAAGAGTTTCCGCGCCGGAGCAAAAAGAAAGCCCGCACGATAGAAGAAAAGACGATCCTGGTTTTGCAGGACGCGCAGCGCGCGGCGATCCGCAAGAGGCCGTCCGGGGGGCTTCTGGCCGGTATGTACGAATTTCCCAGTCTGGAAGGCCATGCGTCCAGGGAGGAAGTTCTCGCCTGGCTGAAGGCTCATGGACTGCACGCCGTCAGGATCAGGGAACTGCCAGCTTCCAGACATATCTTTACGCATAAGGAGTGGCATATGACAGGGTATTCGGTGCTTGTGGACGAACTGGAACCGATGCGGGCGGACAGGACGCTTTTATTTGTGCGCCCTAAGGAAACGGAAGAAAAGTATCCGATCCCGTCGGCCTTTGCGGTCTACGCCGGATATCTGCATATCAGAACAGGTAAAGAGAGGATGTAAGAGAAAATGAAACTGCTTTCCATTGTGATTCCCTGCTATAATTCGCAGGATTATATGGCCAAATGTATCGAATCGCTTCTGCCCGGCGGCGAGGATGTGGAGATCCTCATCGTGGACGACGGCTCCAAAGACGCCACGGCGCAGATCGCCGACGATTATGCGGCGAAATATCCTTCGATCGTCCGCGCCATCCATCAGGAAAACGGAGGGCACGGCGCGGCGGTCAATACGGGGATCGAAAACGCCAGGGGGCTGTATTTTAAGGTCGTTGACAGCGACGACTGGGTAAAGCAGGAGGCATATCTTGAGATCCTGGACAGGCTGCGGGAGGTGGTCGGCGGCGAAAAGGTACTGGATATGTTCATCAGCAATTTCGTCTACGAGAAAGAAGGGGAGCGCCGCAGGAAGGTCATGCATTACCGGCATATCCTTCCGGAAGGGAGGATCTTTTCCTGGGAAGAAGCAGGACATTTCCATCCCGGCAAATATATCCTGATGCATTCCGTCATTTACCGTACCAAGCTGCTGCGGGAGTGCGGCATCCGTCTGCCGGAGCATACTTTTTATGTGGATAACCTTTATGTGTTCGAGCCGCTGCCCTATGTGCGCAATCTCTATTATCTGGATGTGAATTTTTACCGGTATTTCATTGGGCGGGCGGATCAGTCCGTCAATGAACAGGTCATGATCGGACGGATTGACCAGCAGCTTAAGGTCAACCGGATGATGGTGGATTATTTCATCGAAAAGAAAGCCGCCATCGCTGCCAATAAGAAGATGGGCAAATATATGCTCAGCTATCTGGATATCATCACGACGATCTCTTCCATTCTGCTGATCCGCTCCGGTACGCAGGAGGCGCTGGAGAAGAAGAAGGATCTGCTGACCTATATCCGTCAGAAGGATCGCTCCCTCTACCGCAAGCTGCGTTACGGTCTGCTGGGCAACTGTATGAACCTTCCGGGCAGGACGGGACGCTGGATTTCGGTGGAAGGCTATAAGATCAGCCAGAAGTTTTTTGGATTCAATTAGGAAGGGAAAAAGAAATCCGGGGGCGGGCAAAAAGCAGGTTGCCGTCCCAAAAGAAGTGTGCTAGAATATTATGGGTTTTTGGGGAACGAATAGAATCAGGAAAGGATAATGGGTGGATTTATGAAGAGACAGGACATTCACAAAGTGCTGATCATCGGCTCGGGCCCGATCATCATCGGACAGGCCTGCGAATTTGACTATTCGGGCACACAGGCGTGTAAGGCGCTCAAGAAACTGGGCTATGAGATCGTGCTGGTGAATTCTAATCCGGCGACCATCATGACGGATCCGGATACGGCGGACATCACTTATATTGAACCTCTGAACGTGGAGAGGCTGGAGCAGATCATCGAGAAAGAGCGTCCTGACGCGCTCCTGCCGAACCTTGGAGGACAGTCCGGCCTGAACCTGTGTTCCGAATTGCACACGTCAGGCGTTTTGGACAAGTATGGCGTCAAGGTCATCGGCGTACAGGTGGACGCGATCGAACGCGGCGAGGATCGTATCGAGTTCAAGAACACGATGAACTCCCTCGGCGTTGAGATGGCCAGAAGCGATGTGGCCTATTCCGTGGAAGAGGCCCTGTCGATCGCGGATAAGCTGGGTTACCCTGTGGTGCTGCGCCCCGCATACACGATGGGCGGCGCGGGCGGCGGCCTGGTATATAATAAAGAAGAATTAAAGGTGGTCTGCGCCAGGGGGCTGCAGGCCAGCCTGGTAGGACAGGTCCTGGTGGAAGAGTCCATCCTTGGCTGGGAAGAACTGGAACTGGAAGTGGTGCGCGACGCCAAGGGCAATATGATCACGGTCTGCTTCATCGAAAACATCGATCCAGTGGGCATACACACGGGCGATTCTTTCTGCTCCGCCCCTATGCTGACGATCTCGGAGGAACTGCAGCAGGAGATGCAGAGGCAGGCATATCGGATCGTGGACGCGATCCAGGTCATCGGCGGCACCAATGTGCAGTTTGCCCATGATCCCGTTTCCGACCGCTTGGTGGTCATCGAGATCAATCCCAGGACATCCAGATCCTCCGCGCTGGCCAGTAAGGCCACCGGTTTTCCGATCGCCATGGTCTCCGCGATGCTGGCGAGCGGCCTGACGTTGGACGAGATCCCCTGCGGCAAATACGGTACGCTGGATAAATATGTGCCGGACGGCGAATACGTCGTGATCAAATTTGCCCGGTGGGCCTTTGAAAAGTTCAAGGGCGTGGAGGACAAGCTGGGCACGCAGATGCGCGCGGTGGGCGAGGTCATGAGCATCGGCAAGACCTATAAGGAAGCTTTCCAGAAAGCCATCCGTTCTCTGGAGAAGAACCGTTACGGCCTGGGCCATGTGGCGGGCTTTGATCAGAAGAGCAAAAAGGAGCTTCTTTCCCTGCTGGCGAATCCCTCCAGCGAAAGATACTTCATTATGTATGAGGCGCTCAGAAAGGGCGCGACCGTAGAGGAGATCTTCGATCTGACGAAGGTAAAGCGCTATTTCATCCAGCAGATGAAGGAACTGGTGGAAGAGGAGGAAGCGCTGACGGCCAAATACGCCGGACGCGTTCCGGAGGTACAGGATCTGCGTCAGGCGAAGCTGGACGGCTTTTCTGATAAGTATCTCAGCGAGATCCTTGGCGTGACCGAGGAGGAGATCCGCAGTGCGAGAGTGGCAAACGGCATCGTGGAGGCCTGGGAAGGCGTACATGTCAGCAGCACTCAGGATTCCGCTTACTATTATTCCAGCTATCATATCAAGGATGCCAGCCCTGTGGACAATTCCAAACCCAAGGTCATGATCCTGGGCGGAGGGCCCAACCGGATCGGCCAGGGTATCGAGTTCGATTACTGCTGCGTACATGCGGCCAAGGCGTTGCACAAGCTGGGATTTTCCACGATCATCGTCAACTGCAACCCGGAGACGGTCTCCACGGATTACGATACCTCCGACAAGCTCTATTTTGAACCGCTGACGCTGGAGGATGTGCTGGCGATTTACGAGAAAGAGAAGCCGGTGGGCGTGATCGCCCAGTTCGGCGGCCAGACGCCTTTGAACCTGGCGGCGGATCTGAAGAAATATGGAGTCAACATTCTGGGCACTACGCCGGAGACTATCGATCTGGCGGAGGACAGGGATCAGTTCCGCGCGATGATGCAGAAGCTTGAGATCCCCATGCCGGAAGCGGGCATGGCGGTGAATGTGGAGGAGGCGCTCAGCGTAGCCCATAAGATTGGCTATCCCGTAATGGTACGTCCTTCCTATGTGCTGGGCGGCCGCGGTATGGAAGTGGTCTATGACGATGAAGCGATGACCTTCTATATGCAGCAGGCCGTGGGCGTGACGCCCGACCGTCCGATCCTGATCGACCGTTTCCTGCACCATGCCACAGAATGCGAGGCGGACGCCATCAGCGACGGCGAACATGTCTTTGTGCCTTCGGTCATGGAGCATATTGAGCTGGCAGGCATCCACTCCGGCGATTCCGCCTGTATCATCCCGCCCAGAGGGCTGACGGAAGAGCAGATCGCCACGATCAAGGATTATACCCGCCGGATTGCGGAAAAACTGCATGTGGTCGGACTGATGAACATGCAGTATGCCATCGAGGACGGCAGGGTATTTGTGATCGAGGCCAATCCCCGCGCATCCAGGACGGTGCCGCTGGTATCCAAGGTCTGCGGCATCAATATGGTGCAGATCGCTACGGATATCATTACGATGCCTTTCACCGGCCATACCAGTCCGGTGCCGGGCTTAAAGGAGAAGAAATTCGCCCATTACGGCGTTAAGGAAGCGGTGTTCCCCTTCAATATGTTCCCGGAGGTGGATCCCATCCTGGGGCCTGAAATGCGTTCCACCGGTGAGGTGCTGGGACTTTCCGCTGATTTCGGCGACGCATTTTACAAGGCGGAGGAAGCCACCAAGGTGGAGATCCCCACAGAGGGCTGTGTGCTGATCTCCGTCAGCGACAGGGATAAGCCGGAGCTGGTAGAGATTGCAAAGGGGCTGTACGACTGCGGTTTTGAGATCATGGCGACGGGAAGGACCTGCGATATGATCTGCGAGGCCGGAATCCCCGCCCGTAAGATCTGCAAGATCAACGAGGGCAGGCCCAATATCCTGGATGAGATGACCAACGGCAAGATCCAGTTGATCGTCAATACGCCGATCGGCAAGCAGGGAACGGTGGACGACAGCTATATCCGCAAGGCGGCCATTAAGTATAAGATCCCGTATATGACGACCATGGCGATGGCCAGGGCCACTGTGGAAGGGGTGCGCAGCGCAAAGCGCGACGGCAGGCTTCCGGTGAAGTCCCTGCAGGAGTTCCACGCGCAGATCACCGATAAAGAGGAATGAGCCGGACGGGCAACAGCCGCGTGGCCTCATAAAATATCATAAATTTTAAAGACGTCTGATGTGTCCGAAGGGAGCGGTTCACATCGGGCGTCTTTTTCGTAAACCTTGTCTGACTTTCTGAAAGCCCCTTCGGTTTTCTTAAGATTTTCCCCCTGTTTCTTTCGCTTTTTTTCAGGAAACCTTCCTTTTGCTGTACTGCCGGAATTCGTTTTTGGGGACTAGACTATGGATAAAACAAGGCAAAGCACCGGAGGAAGAGATGGACGCTGAAATTTTTTCCCAGTTTTTTGTGCAGTATGGAGCTGTGGCTATTTTCGTTATCGTGCTGTTGGAGTACATGAATATGCCGGGATTCCCGGCGGGCATTATCATGCCGCTGGCAGGGGTATGGGCCGCGCAGGGGAACATCCGGTTCCTTTTCGTGATGCTTATTACCGTTCTGGCGGGGGTAACGGGCAGCATCCTGCTTTACGCCCTCGGCTATATGGGAGGAAACCTCTTTTTGGAACGCTATCTGAGGAAGTTCCCGAAACAGCGAAAGCGGGTGGAGGACAACTTCGCCATGCTGAAGCGATGGGGCTGTCTGGGCGTTTTTATCAGTAAGCTGCTTCCCATGGTCAGAACGCTGATCTCCATTCCCGCGGGGGTCTTGAAGATGAATTTCTGGCAGTATCTGGTGAGTTCGTCCCTTGGCGTGGCGGTCTGGAATCTCGCCTTTGTCGGAGCAGGGTATTTTCTGGGAGACGCAGTGCTTGCATATTTGGCATAAAAGTTTTTTACAGCGGCAGGAGGAAAAAATGCGGATCGCAATGATGACAAACAATTATAAACCTTTTGTGGGAGGCGTCCCCGTTTCCATTGAGCGGCTGAGCGAAAGCCTGCGCAGGATGGGGCATAAGGTGATGGTATTCGCGCCTTTTTACGAAGGAGCAGAGGAGGAAAGGGATGTTCTGCGGTATCAGTCCTTCAGGCCCGGCTGGTGGGGCGGGATCGCGGTGCCCAATCCCCTGGATCCAAAGATCGAAAAGGCGTTTGCAGAAGAAAATTTCGATGTGATCCATGTGCATCATCCGCTGCTGATGGGGCAGACCGCGCGCTATCTGTCCCGGAAATATAAGGTTCCGATGGTGTTTACTTATCATACCCGCTATGAGCAGTACCTACACTATGTGGGCTTGTCCTGTTTAAAGGGCATATTGCCGATCTATATGCGAAGCTTTTGTCAAAAGTGCGACGGCGTGATCGCGCCGACGGAGGACATGAGGGAATATCTGGAAGGGATCGGCGTCAGGAGACCGGTAACGGTGCTTCCGACGGGGATTTCGAGGGAGAGCTTTGAGACAGACCGACGTGAGGTAGAAAAACTGCGTTTTGTTCTGGCGGGGGAGAAACGGTATCTTTTTTTATGCGTAGCGCGGCTGGCCCGGGAAAAGAATCTGGCCTTTTTGCTGGAGTGCATGGCGGTTTACAAAAAAGAAGAGGGAAATGATTTTCGCCTGGCGCTGATCGGAGATGGGCCGGAGGAAGGAGCGCTGCGATCGCTTGCAAAAGAGCTTGGAATAGAAGAAAACGTCTTGTTTTTGGGACTGGTAAAAAATCAGGAGATCTCGCGCTATTATGCGGCGGCTGACCTGTTTTTGTTCCCTTCCACGACGGAAACGCAGGGGATCGTTTCCCTGGAAGCCATGGCGGCCGGGACGCCGGTGGTGGCGGTTTTTGCCACCGGAACGAGGAATATCGTAAAGGATGGAGAAAACGGTTATATGACGCGGGAAACGGCGCAGGACTTTTGCGCGAAACTAAGGGAGGCGCTTTCCGAAAAACAGCTCGCACGCCTTTCGGCAGGGGCAAGGCGGACGGCAATGCAGTATGGGGAGGAAGACGTGGCCCATCGGGCGGCCGCCTGCTATCAGGCCGTGATCCTGGAGCGGCTTTTAAAAGGCGAAGGAAAAGGGAGAACGGGTCGGATCGTGGAAGTTTTTGGCGCTTTTTGACACATCCGGTCGGCATTTTCATAAGATAATGCAGGGGTGATAGCCATGTACGGCAATTATGGCGGGTGCGCCGGATATTCACAACCGCCCGGACAGTCGGCATGTGCGCCGCAGGGATGTTGGTGCAGGTGCTGCTTTGGGGAACCCCGGCCGGTCTGCTGCGGACAGACGGCCCCATCCGGTGCCGGCTGCTGCAGGCAGATGCTGCGGTGGCTTTTGTGGTCTGCGGGCTATGAACGTTTTGCCGCAGACTGCAGATCGGGCTGGAGGCACCACTGCTGCAGATAGAGTTCAAACCGCTGCGGACAGGGTTCAAAAGCGCGCCAAAGGAAAGCGCCGCGTCCCTGCAAAACGGAGGCGCGGCGCCATTTCTTATTTTTGCCTTAAGCTTTCAAAGACGATATTGACTTTATGTTTTTTTCTGCTAAAATACATTTTTGATAAAGAACAAACCAGGATCTGCATATACTGTTACAGGTGTCAGGAAAAAGAATGAACGTACAGACGCAGAGCGGGCCGAAGGACGAAAAACGGATCTTTGTCGTCAATCCTGCCTCTCATTCCGGGAAAGGGAAACAGCTCTGGGATCGGGTGGAGGAGATCCTTAAGGCCCAAAAGACGGCCTATGAGGCATTTTTTTCAACAAAGAGCGGGGAGATCGCGCAGATTGTCAGACACATTCTGACGGTTTTATATCCTGAGGGGCCGGTTATGCTGGTGATCCTGGGCGGAGACGGGACGGTCAACGAGGCGCTGCAGGGGATCGTCGATTTTGAACGGGTCAGATTTGGGTATATCCCTACCGGTTCGGGCAACGATCTGGCGAGAAATCTCGGGATCGGGAAGGATCCGGTACAGGCTCTTGACCGGGTGCTTTCGGGCGGCCGGGAGATGCGCATGGATCTTGGCAGGGTGCGCTGGAGGCAGGATGGCGGCATAGAAGAGCGCCGCTTTCTGATAGGCTGCGGCATGGGGTTTGACGCAGCCGTGTGTCAGGAAGTGCAGGCTTCCAGCCTCAAGGGGCTGCTCAACCGGCTGCATCTGGGCAGGCTGACTTACCTTGGCATCGGTTTAAAGCAGATGTTTACCATCGGATATATACGGGCGCAGATACGGCTGGACGGAGAGAAGTTTCTGGATTTAAAGAAGATGCTTTTCGCCGTCAGCATGTCCCATCGCTATGAGGGCGGCGGTTTCTGTTTCTGTCCGCAGGCGGACCCGCAGGACGGGCTGCTGGATATCTGTGTGGTGGACGGCGTGCCGAGATGGGAATTTCCGATCATCATCCCCTTTGCCTTAAAAGGCAGGCACGGTATTTTTTCCGGCGTCGCCCATTACCGGGCGCGCAGGGTAGAGATCCGCACCCTTGAGCCGGTCTGGATCCAGACGGATGGGGAAGTGCCTGTTAAGACGGATCGGATCGAGATCGGGATCGAGAAGCAGAAGCTTCATTTTATATATTGATCAGTTGGAGAAGTTATGAGCAGGATGAATCAGATTTACAGACGAGCTTTTCCTGCGGTCGTCTACGGCGTTTTCTATCTGCTGTGGTTTGCGATCCTGGAGGAGAGGGGCAGAGCGGATTATATACTGGTCCATATGAACATTGACGATTATATTCCTTTCTGCGAGATATTTGTGGTGCCGTATCTTCTGTGGTTTCTGTATGTGCCGGCGGTGCTTATCTACTTGATGTGCAAAGAAGGGGACGGCTATTGGAAGAACGCGTTCTTTCTGGCTGCAGGGATGACGGTGTTTTTGATCGTCTCCACGCTGATCCCGAATATGCATCATCTGCGGCCCCGTTTTTTGGAACATCACAATATCTTTACCTGGCTTTTGCAGATCGTCTGGAGGATGGATACGTCGACGAATCTGTTTCCCAGCATTCATGTTTACAATTCCCTGGGCGCGCATTTTGCCGTTTTAAACAGCGAGAGGCTGTCCAAAAAGAAGTGGATTCGGACGGGTTCCCTCCTGTTGTGCGTTTCCATCATCCTGTCCACGGTGCTGATCAAGCAGCATTCCGTATTTGATGTGTTGACAGCCTTTCTCATGAGTGCTACCATGTATATGATAGTTTACCATTATGATATGGTGACGGTCTGGCAATACAGATATCGTTATATGTCCGCAAAACGTGCGGGCAAACGCGCAAAACTCGGATGAACCATTTGCGGCCTGCCGGATATCCGGCAGGCCGTTTGTGAGTATCCCACAGACAGGAGGAGCATATGTATTCTTTGGAAGAAGTCAGGAAAGTAGACCCTGAGGTCGCAGAGGCGATCGTTGCGGAGCAGGAGCGGCAGAACAGCCATATCGAGCTGATCGCGTCCGAGAACTGGGTGAGCAAGGCCGTGATGGCTGCCATGGGCAGCGTATTGACCAACAAATATGCGGAAGGATATCCGGGCAAGCGCTATTACGGCGGCTGTCAGTGCGTGGATGTGGTGGAGAATCTGGCCATTGAACGGGCGAAGGAGCTGTTTGGCTGCGATTACGCCAACGTACAGCCCCATTCCGGCGCCCAGGCCAATCTGGCGGTACAGTTTGCGGTGCTGACTCCCGGCGATACCATTATGGGCATGAACCTGGATCACGGCGGCCATCTGACCCATGGCAGCCCGGTGAACATTTCCGGGAAATATTTCCATGTGGTTCCCTATGGCGTGAACGACGAGGGCTTTCTGGATTACGATAAGATGCGCAGCATCGCGCTGGAATGCAGACCGAAGATGATCATTGCGGGCGCTTCCGCCTATGCGCGTACTCTGGACTGGGCGAAGTTTCGGGAAGTGGCGGACGAAGTGGGCGCCTGCCTGATGGTGGATATGGCCCATATCGCCGGCCTGGTGGCGGCAGGACTGCATTCCAGTCCGCTTCCCTATGCGGACGTAGTTACCACCACGACCCATAAGACGCTGCGCGGCCCCCGCGGCGGCCTGATTTTGGCCAATGAAGCGGCGGCGAAGAAGTATAATTTCAACAAGGCGATCTTCCCGGGGATCCAGGGCGGCCCCCTGATGCATGTGATCGCAGGAAAAGCGGTCTGCTTTAAGGAAGCGCTGAGCGATGATTTTAAGGTTTATCAGAAAAATATCGTGGACAACGCCCAGGCCCTGTGCGCCGGCCTTCTGGCCCGGGGCGTGAAGATCGTTTCCGGCGGTACGGACAATCATCTGATGCTGGTGGATCTGACCAATTTCGGCCTGACCGGAAAAGCGGTGGAGAAGCTGCTGGACGAAGCCCATATCACCGCCAACAAGAACACGATCCCCAACGATCCGCAGACGCCGTTTGTCACCAGCGGTATTCGTCTGGGCACTCCGGCGGTCACTTCCAGAGGGATGAATACGGTGGATATGGACCGGATCGCGGAGGCGATTGCAATGGTCATCAAAGAAGGAGAGGCCGGTGTTCCCGAGGCGAGGGCTATCGTAAAGGAGCTGACGGACCGCTATCCTCTGGATTGCTGATATGGCGCTGCAGAGAAACGGCGTTTTCGGAAAAGGCCAGCCGACGGCCATAGAAAGAATGCGTTCGCCGGGCCCCATTTCGGCGGACGCCCTAAAGCTCATCGCCATGGCAGTCATGTTCCTCGATCATACGGGGATGGTCTTATTCCCCGGAGATCTGGGGTGGAGGCTGGTAGGCAGGACCGCCTTTCCTCTCTATATCTGGATGCTGGTGATGGGGCTGTTTTATACTTCAAACGTGCGCCGGTATTTGTTCAGGCTCTGCGCTTTCGCGCTGCTTTCCGAGATCCCCTTTAACCTGGCGGTATCGGGAGGGCTGTGGTATCGGCCCTGGCAGAATGTGTATTTTACGCTGGCCATAAGCCTGGCGATGCTTTGGATTTTGCAGCGCGCGGAAGAAATGGGGCGTCCGATGGCGGGCGTCTGGGCCGTACCCGCCGCCATGCTGGTTTCGGAATGGCTGGGTTTCGATTACGGCTGTACCGGCCCGCTTTTGGCGTATCTGTTTTATATGCGGGAAAAAAAGGGTAAGCCTGTCCTTACGGCCGGGTTTTTGCTGTTTTGCCTCTCCAACCTGCTGTCCCCCCTGCTGGCCGGAAAAAACCTTTTGGCGCCCGAGGTGCTTTCGGGCGCAGTTTCCGTCGTCTGCACGGAGGCTTTCGGTATCGTTTCCGTCCCTTTGATCGGGCTGTGCAACGGTGTGCGCAGATGGAAACGGGGCAGGATTTTCTTTTATCTGTTCTATCCGGCACATCTTTTGCTGCTTTCTTTTCTGAGGGACGGCAGCGGGATTTTTGCATTGTTTTTATAAAAATACAAGATTTGTATGTTTGTCAATCATGTGTTACACTGTGCAGCCCTGTAATCTTTTAGTGCCTGAGCAGGAGATCTCCAGCCT
>CANQFM010000054.1 GCA_947598825.1 uncultured Eisenbergiella sp.
CGGCCCTTCGCTCAGTGGAACTTGTTCCACTTGGCTACTATGGCCTCTGCTGACTTCTGTGCGCTCAGCACTGCCTCCCGGCAGTGGTTATCCCTTTCAGGGCGTTCCGCACAGACCTCCCCGGGTACCACACGTTTCTTTCCCTCCATCCACCTGCCGCATCTACCATGCATGATTCCGTGTAGTTATCGGGCTTCGGCTTGATGTGCAGTCTTACCCTCATGCATGGCCTTCTATGCGGTTTCTGTTCGTCAGGCCAGAGGTTTGCCCGTGGGTTAGTAGATTCCCCACATCCGGCTTCCTTCAGATTCCACCTCGCGGTGGACACCCTTGCCTTCGGCTATATCCTTCCCACTACCGGGCGGATTCGGGACTTTCACCCGTTAGAAACGTGCGCCGCCGGGCGCACGATAAAACTCCGAACAGGGCTTTGGGAATATTCCAAAGCCCTGTCCGATATGAAACTCATCTCAATGGCCTCTCTGAAGCAGCGTCACCGCCTCTATCCCCCCTGTCCAGGGGAACATATCCACCGGCCAGACTTCTTTCGCCCGATACCCCTTTTGCTCCAACACCGACACATCCCGCGCCAGCGTTTCCGGATCGCAGGAAACATAGACTATCTTTCGGGGCGCGATCCTTGCAACGGCTTCCAGAAAAGCCCCGCTGCAGCCTGCCCTGGGCGGATCCATCAGCACCACGTCCACCTTTACGCCATCCGCCGCGCAGCTTTCCAGGAAATGGCCCGCATCGTCCCGGTAAAACCGGATGTTGCGCACGCCGTTTGCCTTCGCGTTGCCAACGGCGTCCCGAACCGCTTCCGCATTGCTCTCCACTCCATAGACAAATCCGGCGCGCCCTGCGGCCAGGATCCCGATGGTGCCGGTGCCGCAGTAGGCGTCTACCACCGTTTCCTTCCCGGTCAGGCCCGCCAGCTCCAGCGCCTTTTCATACAGTTTTCCCGCCTGTACAGGATTGACCTGATAAAAGGAGGAGGGCGATATCTTAAACCGGCAGCCGCAAAGCTCGTCGACGATATAGCCTTTCCCGTAAAGGATCTGGTATTTTTCCCCCAGGATCAGGCTGTCCGAACGGTCATTGATGTTCTGCACGATCGTGGTAATCTCCGGATGCGCCCTACGAAGCGCCTCCACGAAATTGCGCCGGGAAGGAAAAACCGGCGAAGCTGTGACCAGCACCACCATCATCTCCCCGGTATAGCGCCCCTTGCGGATCAACACATAGCGAAACAGGCCGTAGCCGGTATCCTCGTCGTATACTTTGATCCGAAAGGACTTTAAAAGGCTGCGGATCGTCGCGATCACCGCGTCCGCCGTCTTCTCTTCGATCAGACAGTGTTCCACGGGCACCAGTCGGTGGCTCTTTTCTTCATAAACGCCGGACACGGGATTCTTCTTTTGATCCAGGCCAAAAACCGCCTGCACCTTGTGCCGGTAATGCCAGGGTTCCTCCATGCCGATGATGGGCCGTACCCTGCAATGCCCCTCCATCAGTTGCTTAACCCGGTCGCGTTTGGCCGCCAACTGCTTTTCATAGGACAGGTGCAAATACCGACAGCTTCCGCAGCGCTTATAATAAGGGCAGGGGGACGCTGTGCCGCCCGCCTGCCGCTTGATGTTTTCCGCCCCTTCTTTTCTACGAACCGCCTTTTTATCCGTCGCAGCGTTCACAGAATGATATCCTCCAGCTTCCTCTTGGGCACATAGTGTACGTCGTTATCGTCCCGATAGTAAGCGGTATTGCCGTCCTCGCCCACTTCCGTCAGCACCACCGTTTCCGCAGGCTTGCCGATGGCGACAATCAACTGAACCTCCATGTTCTCAGGAAGGGAAAGCTTTTCTTTTACGGTTTTGGCGTTGAAATTGCCGATCATGCAGCCGCCCAGCCCCTTTTCTACCGCGGCCAGCAGGATGGTCTGCGCAGCGATCCCCACATCCTTTAAGAAGGGATTGGGCGCCAGCTTCATATCCTGACAGATCACGATAAAGGCCGTCGGGCACATGCCGGGATGAGGCAGCGTCAGCTTGGGCAGCGCCGCCGCCCATTTCGTCATGGACTGGATCAGCTCCACCTTTTCTTTCTCCCAGGCCAGATAATACCGAAGCGGCTGCCGGTTGATGCTGGACGGGGTCAGCCTCGCGCAGTCCACCAGATCCAACAGTTCTTCCTTCGTCACCTGATAGGACGAATCGTATCCGCGATAGCTCCTGTTTTTTCTCACAAGCTCCTTGATCATAGAAAACCCTCCTTTTATAATGGAAAAAAGGAACTGATGCTCCCGCCGCCCTGCGGCAAATCAAAGCCATCAGCCCCTCCTTTTACTCTCTGCCTTATGCGATCTTGCTCTTCGCAACCTCTGCCAGCGTCGCAAAGCCCGCCGCGTCGTTGACCGCCATCTCGGCCAGCATCTTCCGGTTCATCTCCACGCCGGCCTGCTTTAAGCCGTACATGAACTTGGAATAGGACAGGCCGTTGAGCCTTGCCGCCGCGTTGATCCTGGCGATCCAAAGCTGTCTCATCTGACGCTTTCTCTCCTTGCGGCCCGCGTAAGAAGAAGCCAGCGCTCTCATGACGGACTGCTTCGCGATCCTGTACTGCTTGCTTCTCGCGCCCCTGTAGCCCTTGGCAAGCTTTAAAACTCTATTATGTTTCTTTTTGGCATTCATGCCACCTTTGATTCTAGCCATCTTACTGATTCCTCCTTACGACTTATAAATACGGCAAAATCTTCTTCATATTCTTAACATTGGTTGCATCCGTAATCGCCGCTTTCCTGAGATTCCTCTTTCTCTTGGTGGATTTCTTCGTTAAGATATGGCTCTTATAAGCTTTGCTCCTCTTAAGCTTGCCGTTACCGGTCAGTTTGAAACGTTTTGCAGCGGCTCTGCTTGTCTTCATTTTAGGCATGTCTGATCTCCTCCTGTTACATGTTTTCAAATTCCTCTATTTTAACTGCGCCATATGGCTGCCCTCGTTCCGACAGCGAACTAGCGTTTTTCAGTTAAAAACATGATCATGCTCCTGCCTTCCACCTTCGGCTGTTTCTCGATGACAGCGATGTCAGAGAGCAGTTGGGCGAAATCGTCCAGGATGTGCTTGCTGGTGGACATATGCGCCATTTCACGGCCACGAAAACGCAGCGTAACCTTCACACGGTTCCCTTTCTCGATAAATTTCCTCGCTGCGGTCGCTTTGGTGTTCAAATCATTCGTATCAATGTTGGGAGACATGCGGATCTCTTTGATCTCAATGGTCTTCTGCTTTTTCTTCGCATCCTTCTCCTTGCGCGCAAGTTCATATCTGTACTTGCCGTAATCCACGATCTTACATACAGGCGGTTTTGCGGTGGGGGCGATCTTCACCAGATCAAGACCTGCTTCCTCCGCCAGTTTCAGCGCGTCCCGCGCCGACATGATACCGAGCTGCTGTCCGTCTTCCCCGATCAGGCGAACTTCCCTATCCCTGATCTGTTCGTTGATAAATAATTCGCTAATGGCTTTTCCCTCCATAAGATAAAATTGTAATAAAAAATGGATTTCCGCAGAAATCCACCCTCAAGTCCGACGGACACAAATGTAACTACCCCCTGTGCCATACAAAACTATGAACGCCTATCAGCCCAATCGCCATAGGGTGAGAGTGAAAACTCTGCTTTCCTGTCGCACGCATCCGCGTACTCATATAAAATAACACAGCAGGCATCGTTTGTCAATGCCTGCCGCGCTTTTTTTTCGGCTGCCTTTTTCGGCTATCCTGCCATTATCTCGCCTTCTCCTGAAAAGTCCCGCAGGCGGTCTGTCTGCAGTCCTCCGCTTGACAGCCCATGATGTCCACATGCTCTGCGTGACACTTGTAATTCGTGTTGTAAACGCATTTCACGGCCTCGCAGTCAATGCTGATGGTCTGGCAGGGATGGTCGTTGAACGAATTAGACGCCTGATCCTCCCTCTCCTGCCGGAAGCTCTCGCAGCAGGTATCATCGCATCTGTCTGCCCGCATGCCTCCCACCATGATATCTCCCTTACAGCAGCACTGGCTGTTGTTGTAGGTACAGTTTTCTGCCTCACATCGAAGTTGCGCCATTTTTCCCTCGCTTTCCGCCGTCCGCACGGCCGGCGGCGAAACGCGCCCTTCCGGGTCGTGTCGCCGTCAATCTGTTTTTTCTCTTTCAGTCTGTGCAGATCACGGAAAAATATACATGGCGGATCAGGCATTCTTTGCGTTGCGGTTCTCTTTGGAAGCGATCTCCTTCAAAATATCGGCGATAAACGCATCCAGCGTCCTGCCGCCCTCGTCTCCGGCGAAACGGCTCCGGACGGACACGGTACCCTCTTCTTCCTCCTTCTGGCCCACGATCAGCATATAAGGGATCTTGGCGGTCTGGGCCTCGCGGATCTTGTAGCCGATCTTCTCCGAACGGGTATCCAGTTCTACGCGGATGCCCGCTTCATCCAGCTTATCCCTGACCGACTTCGCATATTCCATAAATTTGTCGGAGATCGGCAGCACCTTGACCTGTACCGGCGCCAGCCAGGTCGGGAAAGCGCCTGCGAAATGCTCGATCAGGATGCCGATAAACCGGTCGATGGAGCCGTAGACCACGCGGTGGATCATGATGGGCCTGTGCTTCTCTCCGTCCGCGCCAATATATTCCAGTTCAAACCGCTGCGGCAACTGGAAATCAAGCTGGATCGTGCCGCACTGCCAGGTCCTGCCGATGCAGTCCACCAGATGGAAGTCGATCTTGGGGCCATAAAAGGCGCCGTCGCCCTCGTTGATCACATAATCCAGCCCCAGATCGTCCAGCGCGCCCTGCAGGGCCGAAGTGGCCATCTCCCAGTCCTCGTCGCTTCCCATGGAATCCTCCGGCCTCGTGGAAAGCTCCACATGGTAAGGGAATCCGAACAGAGAATACACCTCGTCGATCAGCGCCACAACGCCTTTGATCTCATCCCGGATCTGCTCCGGCGTCATGAAGATATGGGCGTCGTCCTGCGTAAAGCAGCGTACCCGCATCAGGCCATGCAGCGTGCCGGATTTTTCGTGACGATGCACCAGCCCCAGTTCTCCCATGCGCAGAGGCAGATCCCGATAGGAACGGGATTCCGAAGCATAGACCAGCACGCCTCCTGGGCAGTTCATGGGCTTGATGGCGTAATCCTGGTCATCGATCACGGTCGTATACATATTGTTTTTGTAATGGTCCCAGTGGCCGGAAGTCTCCCACAGACTCCGGTTCAAAATGACAGGCGTGGAGATCTCCACATACCCCGCCTTCTTATGAAGCTCTCTCCAGTAGTCCAACAGCGTATTTTTAAGCACCATGCCCTTGGGCAGATAAAACGGGAACCCCGGCCCCGCGTCGTGCAGCATAAACAGTCCCAGCTCCCTGCCCAGTTTGCGGTGATCGCGCTTTTTGGCCTCCTCCATCATCGTGATATAGTTCTCCAGATCCTCTTTTTTGGGAAAAGCGGTGGCATATAGCCTGGTGAGCATCTTATTTTTCTCGCTGCCCCTCCAGTAAGCCCCCGCCAGGCTCAGGATCTTAAATGCCTTTCCCACCTCTTTGGTACTCTTCAGATGAGGCCCCGCGCAGAGGTCCACGAACTCGCCCTGGCTGTAAAAGCTGATCTCGGCGTCCTCGGGCAGATCCTGAATCAGCTCCACCTTATAGGGCTCCTGCCGATTTTGCATATAGGCGATCGCCTCCTGCCTGGGCAGCGTAAAGCGCTTGATCTCAAGATCCTCCTTGACGATCTTCTTCATCTCCGCTTCGATCTTATCGAAATCATCGCTGGTCAAAGGCGTTTCAAACTCCATGTCGTAATAAAATCCATCGGCGATGGAAGGGCCAATGGCCAGCTTCACGCCCGGATAGAGCCGCTTCACCGCCTGGGCCATCACATGGCTGGCCGTATGGCGAAGCACGCCAAGCCCCTCTGCGTCTTTCGCGGTCAAAATGGAAAGCTGCGCATCCTCTTCTATCACAGTGCGCAGATCCACCGTTTCTCCGTTCACCTGACCGGCACAGGCTACCCTGGCCAGGCCCTCGCTGATGTCCCTGGCGATATCCAGTACGGACATCGGCTGTGCATATTCCTTTACGGAACCGTCTTTTAATGTGATCTTCATGTCTGTTCTCCTCGCTTCTGACTGATCTGTAAAAATGTGCTGCAACAAAAAAGCCCCCGGCATCCTGTAGACACCTGGGGCGCTTCTGCGCGGTTCCACCCAGCTTGCTCTTTAAGGCACAGCGGTAAATCCACCCGCCGCGCCTGCTGACAGATCCTCTTAAAAAATCCGCCTTCGAGCCACTCGATTCTGATGATAACGGGATCACCGGGCCGGATTGGGGCCGCTCAGAGCTGGTCTTCGGTATGAAACACGGGCCAGACGCTTCCACCACGGCGCTGTCTGCCGACAGCCCGGCGTCCCTCTCTGTCACCCTGTCCCATCCTACTGGTCTCGTCAACGCGTTCTGCTTATTGCTGACAATATATTATCCCACTTTTAGCGATTTGTAAAGCGGTTTTATCTGTTCCTGCCGCAGCATTTTTTGTATTTTTTCCCGCTGCCGCAGGGACAGGGATCGTTGGGATAGATCTTGGCTTCCTTCACGATGGTCGTGGAGCGCTTCTGTTCCATGTATAACTCTTTCCTGGTCTCCTCGTCGAAAATATCCCTCCACTCTTCCAGCTTGTAGAGCCAGTCGGCGTCCGCCGCCACCATATTCTTATACAGCAGGGCCTTGTCAAATCCCAGATTGACAGGCGTGCCCTCTTCCATCTCCTCGATGGGATTGCCCTCGATCAGACTGTCGTTGATTCCGTCCAGAAAACCGGTCATGGTCATCAGGTCGACCCCATATTTGTCCGCCAGCTCCTTCACGGTGCCTTTCACCACTTCATCCGGCGCTTTCAAAAGCTGCGCGTAAATTTCCTTTTCCTTCTCAAAATAATCCGCCCAGAACCTCTGCAGCTTCCCCTTGTCCGCATCCTGATCGTATGCCAGCTTCCTCCACTGTTCCAATAACGCCATCGCTTTTCTCCGTTCCGCCGCATACGCGGCCTGTTCTTCGATCCGGTATGGATCTTTGTGCAGATCCTGCACAGATACCGGTCAACTGTATCCATTCTACAATCAATGGGGAAAATATGCAAGCAAAATCGGTGGAGGGAGGGAGGGATCTATACACACTATCAGCATCTTTTTCACAAAATCTACTTTACAGATGAAATCACGGGCAGATAAAAAATCCAGTCATGCCGTGATCCATAACCTCCCCAACTGAAGGTTATAACAAATATCGCAAATAAGGTGGTCCTCCCATTTCAGACAGGACATAGGATTTGACGGCTACACATCGATAATACCTATATTTTTCCAATAGGTACTATCTGAGATCTAATACCTGTCCGGCGAAAAACAAGTCGGATACGCTTTCTTATAAGAAGTTCATATAAGATGAGGATGGTAACAACTTCAATTACAAATTTGATTGAACACAATATATAAAATGACGAAGAATAAAATGCCAAAACAAACGTGTCATAAACCAAACTAAAAACTAAAATTTCTCTATTACCCCGCCTTTTTTTTGCATATTCATAAAAAACAGAAATAAGTAACGAAGCCACTCCATGAAGAAAATAGACGCCGAACATCCCAAAATCATAATGGTAGAGTCGAAAAACGGTATAAATATTGCTATAAACACCCGCACCTACAGGACGGAATTCCAAATGGGAAATATAGACAGGAATATCCAAAATTCCCAATGTCCGTAAATTCCGAATTAAAATGCCAAAAGTATACTTTCCAAAAATGTCAGAAGGAGCAGGTGGGTTTTGCAGATATTGATCCAACAAGATAAACTCTGGTCCTGCATAATAAGAAGAAAGATAATCTAATATAGGCATAGCAGTCTGTCGGCCCACAAAGTATCTTGTGGCAGAAAAAAAAGCTAGAACAAGACAGACCCACACGACGCTTTTGGCTAACGTAGCAACACTGTATTTTTTATACCCTTTCTGCTTTTGAATTCGAAGTAAATGAAGAAGAATAGTAAAAGCAATCATGGTAGTGATAACACTCGACCGCCCACCGGAAAGTAACCCTGAAAGTATACAAAGTCCCAACACAAAACAGTTAAGGAGCCTCTGTTTCAAGGAAAGTATGGGGAACAAAGCAAGCAGATTAAATCCGTAAATCATAAACAATCCGTTAACTAATGCTATAAAACGATTGAGCAAAAAAGGCAACCTTGCCTCCAGATCAGTGGAGTACGAATTAGAACGTCGAAATGCATTCATACGCAATGAAAAACTATCAGCGTTCCCTCCAATACGTCTGATTTCCTGTAACTGCCAAATGATAGTTGCCATAATAAAAAGTATTACCAATACGCTTGCTAAAGTAGAAATAGGAGAAATATTTTCTTCTTTATGTGAAGCAGGTGAAATCCTAATCCGTATAAACCACTGATGAACCATGATGCCAATCCATACGCTCATTCCTACAGCCGATGCAATCAGGAAAATCGTCTGCCAATGAAAGTCATATGGAGCATTGGATGACCACATAAAATAAATACACATCATGCAGGAAAAAAGAAACGTAATTACAGAAATAGTTGTCGGCGCCAAAAAATCCTTTCCAGCAAACAGATAACTAATAAAAAAAAGAATAATCAACAAAACAAGTAAAACATATATCATCTCTTCAACCTTCTTCCTGGTATTTTTTCAAATACGGTCTTGATTATCTCTGTCTCATATGGATTATGCCAAAATATAAGAATCATAAAATAGAGTCCTGCCCCCAGCACTACTGTAAATCCCGTCCTTACCACCAAAGGTAAAAAAAGCTGTTTTAAAACAAACACAATTACAGGAATTGGAAGCGATGCCACCAAATATTGATGAAATTGAGATAGTATTTCTTTCATGGGGAAAAATTTACCTGCATTTTTTATGCAAACTATCGCTACTGCCGTCTCAGCTAACACAGTAGCTACTGCGGCCCCATTCTGTGCATAACGTGGAATCAGCAGAGAATTGAAAACAATATTCACAGCGGCACCAACGAGTGTAGAATGCAAAATTAATTTTTCCTGTCCCATTGGTATAAAAATCTGTTGATTCGTTGCTACGCTGAAGGGAATAACTAATACAATGGGCGTAATTAATCGCATCGTATAAGCCGCCGTATAAAACTCACTGCCACTGAACAACAAAATAATTTCATCACTCAGAGAAAAAAGACCAATAGCTGCAGGCACGGACAAAAGGAATGTATAGTTGTAAGCTCTTTTTACCAACCGATAGGTCTTCTCACGCTGATGATTGCCGATATAATAAGATAGGCGTGGAATCAAAACCACCCCGATTGATGCAATGATTGTATTAACCATCCGAGCAATCTTGATCGCTGCCGTATAGTTGCCTACCGCCCAATCTCCCTGCAGAAGCCCTAGCATCGTACTATCCAGTACAGTATAAAGTTCAATTGAAACACTCATAGCAAACAACCAGAATAAAGGCTGCAGATGTTTTTTAATTGAATTAGGTCTAAATGGGTGAAAATCAATATATCTTCTGGCATGAAAAAAGTTAAGCAGGTACGAACCAGAAGTGGCAAATACAGTCACTGCCGTATAGGGCAGTGTGTCGCCTGCATCATGCACAAACAGAAATAATGCACAGATCCCAACCAACTGAAACAGGATTGACCGTAAAGCAATATATCTGTATTCTTCCAGTCCCTGATAAAGCCATTCCAGCCCCATTCCGCGCAAAAGAATCGCAAGACTGCTCACTAGTAAAAGTTCTCTATATCCCTGCAATTTTGGAATAATAAACATACTAAAAAAAAGCAGGCCATATGCCAACAAAGTGGTGCAAAAATTGATACACAACATCTCTTGTGTAAAACTACTGAGCTGGTGGCGATCATTTCGAAGCTTGGCCACCTCTCGAGTGCCATAATAATTCATGCCAAGCATTGCCACCATGGTAAAATAAGTAATAAACGATCTGGCGAAATTGACTTGCCCTACTCCACTCACTCCTAAAATATGCGCAGAGTAGGCAAAGGTAATAACAGGGAAAAGAATGCTGCATAAGGTCTTAATCAAATTAAATATATAATTATACAATAATGATTTTGGCTTGCTCATTTTTACCCCTATTTTTGTAACGTTTGGTTCGCCCAATATAGAAGTTTAAAGGGCCAAAGCCAAGGCAACCGAAGAGATAATTTAAATATTCTTTGCTTTATACTTATGCCTTCATTCTCATTACTCCATATGACCCTATGAAAAAAGTCCCATTGTTTCATGTCTGATATTTCCTTGGCAATCTGGCCATAAGATGTTTTATTGGCCGGGTGAAAATAATAACATTGACAAGCGTTTTTAATAATATCCAACGTATGCCGTCCAACTGCCTGACGAAGCAGCGGATTCGTTGGCAAATACTCCTCTATCAGTTGGTGTACTTTTGTAATATAATCATAATTAGCCATTGGCTTTCCCGGAGAGAAACCTTTACCAATGGATGTAGCCACCTGACGATAATGATATCCGATGCAACTACATCCCCCTATCGCATCAGCTATGGCAAACGCTTTCAAATTAAATTGATAATCTTCATAAGCCCTGGTGGTTGGGTCAAAAAATAATCCGTTTTTTCGTAGAAAAGAAGTTCGATACAGCTTATCCCATGGAAGGCCATAGGAAGAACGGATTGTTTGCCCCTCAAACTGAGCGAACGGGAAAATGCAATGCATATGTTCTTTTATCCATACTCTATCCCCCAACCAGAACGGCTGAGAGAAATTATACACAACTGTACTCTTCTTCGGCTCTTCTCGAAAATAGCCTCTACTAAAAAAAATATCTACCTTTTGAGATTCAAGGGCATCTGCAAAATGCTGATAATAATCAAGTTCACACCAATCATCCGAATCGACAAACGCAATCCAGTCGCCAGTCGCCATTTGGATTCCATCATTCCGTGCAGCGCACAATCCCTGATTCTGCTTATGAATCACTGAAATGCGTGAATCCCTTGTCGCATACTCATTGCAAATTCTACCGCATCCGTCAGGGGAACCATCATCAATAAGAAGGATCTCCAGATTTCGATAGGACTGATGAATAATACTGTCAAGGCACTGCCTCAAATAAGGTTCAACCTTATATATGGGGATAATTACAGATATTTTCATTACTATTTGATGCTCCTTATATTCAAGATAAACTGCTTCTATGAAATTGTTTTCTCAAGAAATCATATAATGTTACATACGGCAACGGGACTTTCAGCATTCTCTTTATAAAACCGATTTTCCATCTGTTTCCGAAAGCAAAATCATTCCTTAATTGATATGGATGTAAACAGTAATATAACAAACTTTTGGGGCGTGCCATGTAACGAAGATCAATATCCGATACCCGAATATCTCCCCATAATACTGTTTCACGCAAAGTCGGTTTCATGCTCAACCGAAACCATTCATATGCTGCCACATCCGGTTCAATTTGAAATGTTTCTTGTGAAAACGCCGCATTCAAACAACGAACAAACATGAGCGCACCGGATTGATATTGATCAATAAATGAAAACTCATCTGTCTTCTGTTCGACGGAAGCTTCATATTCAAAAGGAGAAAATAACGGCTGGCCAACACCATTTTGAAGGGCAAAACATTTAACCGAACCTTGAGGTTTTAAGAACTGCGCCTCGTACAAACCCGAATCTCGATAATGAAAATCGAATTGTGTATGATTTCCTGTCTGATCCCGTAAGTATCCAATTGTTTGAATTCCACCATACATTACGGGTCTTGAATCTGGTGCAACTTCAATATAAAAGCCATAAATCTGAATATGCTTTCCCATTGCTTTTATAAGTTCCTGCAGACAATATTGTATCGTTCCCGCATACCCCACATCTGCAACAGCGATCCTGGCCGGGAAATTGTACTGTTCAATATAGGCGCTCAATGCAACATATTCTTTTCGCGAATTGGCGATAACATCCTCCCGAATTTCTTCATAGAACAGACGGATATCTGGATCCTCCCAAAACACTTCTGAAATATATTCTTGTTCCAATTCGATACCGCATTGTTCCGCCCGTGGTGCATATACTTCTGCTTCTAACCCGATCCGTTCAAGGAATTTTTTCAAAGTCATCCTTTTGTATGCGCCTCTATCCAGAAGAAACTTGATTTCTTCAAACTCCGGATGAATCCAAAGCATAGGAACAATGTAAGATCTGCGCGAAGCGTATAGATAAAGGGAGCGTATTCCCTGTATCTGCAATTCCTCAAATGCTTTCATTAGCATAAAACCATCACGTGCCAAAAAGCATACTGTGTCAATATGCTTTTCTTCTAATTTCGCAGCCAACCAACGGACATATCCTGCTAAAAGCGGGCCAAAAACGGAGCATCCATGTCGTTCTGTTTCATTAAACTTACAAGAACAATTTGATTTAATGGCTTGTAACGTTCGATAAGTAAGTGCATGTCTGTTTTCAATATGTTTTGGGATTTTACATAGTTCACGCCGGTTGTTTTTGATTGGAAACAAGGCATTTATGCCCTGCTTTAACGGCATAATAAAATCGCTTTTACGATTGTCCCCAATATGCGTAAGTAATCTGGGGGAGATTTCCAATTCATTAAGAACAGTCCCAAAAAGACTGCCATCTTTTTTTTTGGCTCCCCACTCACAGGAGACAAAAATTTTTTCATAGCCAAATATGCCACACTTCTTTAGCATCTGATCAATAATTAAAGAGGAGAGATACATATCAGAAATAAGTATAACCCTTTTCCCTGCCGATACGCATTTTTGGAGAAATTCTGCACAGGGAAGATAGGGGACGCAGTTTCTTAACTCTATCTGTATCTCTGTTTTCATCCATTGTCGGACAACCCCGCCATATTCTTTTTTTAGCTGTTCGTAAATCTGTTCTATTGTAACTGGTTTGTCATAAATTGAAAAAGCATCTTTTTCCGCCTTGATCCGCTTTTGCGCGAAATGCTGAGGAATAGGTTTACCGTCGGGCATCATAATTCCTTCCATTAAGCGAAAAAGATCGGTTGGTTCGGCCACACTGCGTTTGATCAGTGTATCAAAAATATCAAAAGAAATGAACGGGGTGGCCGGTATTTTGTACATAAAATCCTCCATATATTCGTTTTTAGCAAATCTCATACTTCTTGCTATTAATTTCCTGATCTACGCCCTAAAACGGGTATCTATTATTTCCATACTCAACTTTTCCCATTTATACGCCTGCGAATCAAACGAAACTTTGCAATGATATAAAGGGAAAAAACATTGTGATGCCTGCATATTGTTGCAAGTCTATCGGCCCTACCCAACTTATTTCTGTCAACCCGTTCAAAAGCAGAAAAAATCGGCTCTGACTGCAGGACTGTGGATGCATATTTTATTTTCTGAAATATATTTCCCTTCATCTGTGGATTAAAGAAACATCTGCTTGCACAGAGAACGGTATTCGTGACTATTCTTGTATCAACCGCCTGATAATATGAATCTGATAGTCCGTATCTTTTCCCGATATCAAATAGTTCACTATAAACAGCCATATCAACTTTAACTCGATCCGGTGTAAATTTCTTTCCAATTGAATTAGGATTAAAGCAGAAATGATACAGGAGACTATCAACATATACTATTTTTTTTGCAAATTGAAAGGCATGAATATTGAAAATTACGTCCTCGTTTGCCCTTACTTTTGTTGAAAATTCAAGTCGATTATCCAAAATAAGCGACGCCTTAAATAGTTTATCCCAAGGATAGCCCTGACACCATTTGCTTGTCGATATAGGAGTATATCTTCCATTTAGCGCTGACTGCTGCAATTCAGAGATAAATTCTTTGTTTTCTGTTACAAATTCTTTTGAAAAGGGATGCACAGGAATCTCGCCCGTTACAGTTCCACGATAAATTCCATATAAGACAATATCAGCATCATGTTCAACTGCCAATGGAAGTATTTTTTCATATAGGTCCAATTCACAGTAATCATCCGAATCAACAAAGGAAATCCATTTCCCCGTAACTAACTTTAGAGCATCGTTTCTAGCCGCAGATAATCCCCCATTTTTTTTATGAATAACTCGAATCCTACTATCATTTTTAGCATATTCATCACAAATAATGCCGCATTTATCAGGTGAACCATCGTCAATAAGAATAATCTCCAAATTATTATATGTTTGATTAATTACGCTATCCAAGCACTTCTTTAAATAACACTCTACATTATAAATCGGTATAATTACGCTAATCTTGTCCATCTTTTCTCCTCTTCTGCCATTTAAAAAACTTTGTACAGTGATACCGAATCCGATACTGAAAATGACAATAAGACTTTTTGAATCTCTTTCATCGACTGTCAGCATTAAGCTGTTTCATTTATTCTCCCTGCTGTCAGCCGATTGAATTTTTTGAATTAACATTGTAGTAGAAACGTTTCGCGTGTATGGAAAATATACAATTTTAATTTTTTCTTTCGCAAAAGCTTTCTCATATTCCAGCCATTTTTGTGTGTTATACCAATCATCGCCCACAAACAGTACCGTTGCTCCTAGTTTTTTACATGCAGAAAGTTTTTCCATATCATATTGAGGCACAGCCACATCCACATAACGGCAAGCGCGCACAATCTCAATTCGTTCTTTAAAGGGGATTACAGCCTGCTTACCCTTATAATTCACTAATTCGTCTACCGTGACGCCGACGATCAGCTTATCGCACATTCCCTTTGCGTTTTTCAACATATTCAAGTGACCAATGTGAAATAAATCATATACGCCCGTTGTATATCCGATTACCATCTTCTTCATTCCCTTCATCCATTTATTCATCTAAAATTGTGGATTTGTGTTTATCCCTTTTATCCTCCGGCGGTAACATCATATAGTCGCCATACAAGTTTCTGAGAAGTGCGTCATAATTCTCAGGGACACGAAAAAGCTCTCCTTCAAATTCCAGTTCCTTCCCCGGCTCATATACTTCTCGCTCCATCATATACTTATATATATACCCGCCAAGCAGTTGTCCCACATAGCGTCCTCTATCGTACGGGTATTTAGTAAGAACCCTATGGTAGGCTCTAAATTGCCTCATAGAATTGAATAAACGCTCTAATTTACATTTATCAATCAAAATAAAAATCGCTTTTTCTAAGCCGCGACGATCCTTTGTTATACATGCAGCATCATTGAACTCAGAAATAACAAACAACTTGCGCCGAAATAAAATATGGTACTTACGGAAAAAATAATGAAATTTATTTTCCGGCATTGCATCCATTGGAAACACATCAATTCCTGCATAATTAACCTGTGGACTCTTGGTATACTCAGTTTTCACTTTTATTCGTTTATCAATCATTCTTGCAAATGAACATACAATCGACGGATCTATCTCTTTTGTAACCAACCTATAAGGCTCTTCCAGCTCGTTTTGTGCGATACTAATAAATTTAGCATAATCCGGTCTTGGCATGGAAACATCCACGTCATCATCCCAAGGGATAAAACCCTTATGCCTGACTGCGCCAAGAAGCGTTCCGCCAATCAAATAATATGTAAGATTATGCTTATCGCACAGTTCCTTAAACTTTTTAAGAATGCCAAATTCAATTAGTTGTAAATCTCGAAGTCTCTCATCCTGTTTATTCTCACAACTCATGACAACCTCCTGCGACTTATCTTGACTCTGCTTCAGTTACCGACCGTACAGCGTTCATGGCAGTTTTAACGACCTGATCCATATCGTAATACTTATATTCCCCTAAGCGCCCGCCGAATCTGACATTCGGGACAAGCTCTGCGAGGGTACGGTAGTTGGCATATAGCTTCTGATTTTTTTCATCATTCACCGGATAATACGGCTCATCACCCGGTTTCCACTCCGCACTGTACTCGCGGCTGATTACCGTTTTAGGCAGATCATCACCGTTTGCATCCTTACCGAACTCAAACCATTTATGCTCAATGATCCGAGTATAGGGTGTTTCTCTGTCGGTATAGTTCACCACGGCATTACCCTGATAATTTGGCATGTCCAGCGTTTCGGTCTCGAAACATACCGAACGGTATTCCAAATGTCCCATCTGATAGTTAAAGTAGGCGTCAATAGGGCCGGTAAACAACACCTTGTCCGCAAGATTATCTAACTCAGCCTTATGTTTCAGATAGTCAACATTCAGCCTTACTTCTATGCCCTTAAGCATATTGGCAACCATCTGTGTATAACCACCCATTGGGATTCCCTGATAGAGTGCGTTAAAATAATTGTTGTCATAGGTAAACCGTACTGGCAATCGCTTGATGATAAAAGGAGGCAGGTCTTTGCATGAGCGTCCCCATTGTTTCTCGGTGTAGCCTTTCACCAGCTTTTCGTAAATATCCACACCCACCAAAGAGATGGCCTGTTCCTCCAGATTCATCGGCTCAGTGATCCCCAATAACTGCCGCTGCGCCGCAATCTTTTCCATTGCTTCATCAGGTGTCTCAACGCCCCACATCTTATTGAAGGTGTACATATTGAAGGGAAGCGAATAAATCTCACCGTGATAGTTCGCAATTGTCCCAAGCGTGAAGCGATTGAACTTAGTAAATCGATTCATATAGTCCCACACCTCTCTGTCGTTGGTGTGAAACACATGAGGTCCGTATTGATGCACTTGAATTCCATCGACTGTGCGAGTAAACACATTCCCAGCGATATGGGATCTCTTATCTACAACTAAACATTTCTTTCCTGCGCTCATCATGTTTTCAGCAAATACTGCACCATAAAGTCCAGCGCCCACAACCAAATAGTCATATTTTTTCATAAATTTGCCTCCGTAAATAACAATCCCTTATGTTTCTATGATAAAAATAAATTCTGGTGTGCAAGAAAGAAATCTTTCATTGCGGCATTTTGCTTTTGAAAAGCCAAATGTCCAACAAGTACATTTTCAGAAACCAGAAGTGGACGAGATGCTTCACAACAAAAACGGCAGAGATGCCGCTCATCCATACCCAAATTTCTTATTTTTGAAACCGGAAACATGTTCATTGCTTGCCAAAACTCTCTTGTAAAAAGAACCGCTCCTATGCTAAACTGTATTGCACACGGTCTTTCCTCTAATGCTTCGAGAGAGAATCGTCGATTCATCTCATCTATAGATGGAACAATTCCGCCCTCTCCCCAAAAAAATTTAGCCACCTCTGGATTAGCTTCAATTGAAGCATCGTCTGATCTGAAATATTTCGGTGTCCCGTATTTTTTTGTATAAATGTCAACAAGATTAAGCTTTCGTAAAATACGCATATTCCCATAACCGTTGATTGGAATAAGCGGTGCTAAAACCCCCGGTTTATAGTCTCCCATCTCTGCATGAGAATAAGCACGAAGCATATTCTTGAAATATCCATCTGCAATGAACATGTCTTCATCCAACTTAAATATGTATTTCGCTTTTGGATGCATCTGAATTGCCTTATTCTGTATAAGGCACACATTATTGGAGTATGTCCTTAAGTAAGACCATCCATAGTTTTTGCAATAAGCATCTACAGTCTCTGAATATAGTCCTGACGTAAGGACACATATATCCATATCGCTTGGAGCATATTTTTTGATTCTACCAAATACTGCTGGATATAAGAATTCTTTGTAACCTGCAAGAATAATACACAGTGTATCGCTTTTGTGAGAGCGATCAATGAATGAATATCGTCCTCTCATACGATGTTTTGCTGTTAATTCAGCTTGAATACGGATTGTTTTTTTATAGAACTTAGAATCCTTTACCCTTTTTTTCAGTACTGTTATATTCACTATTAGTTCTCCTATTGCTGTGTTTTTGGGAAAAGCTTACGCTTTACAAACCGCTCGCCTTTTATCAACCAGTTTTGTTTTTCTACAAAGATGACCGGCAACTCATAATAGGGGATCTGCTGTTTTTCATTCCAGATATCCAACA
>CANQFM010000055.1 GCA_947598825.1 uncultured Eisenbergiella sp.
TAGGCTGGAGATCTCCTGCTCAGGCACTAAAAGATTACAGGGCTGCACAGTGTAACACATGATTGACAAACCTACAATCCTGTTCCTGGCGTTTCCGCCCAATCCCGTTTCCGACGTTTCAGCCCAGCGTTTCCGCGCCCGCTTCAGGCATCTCCACGGTCTTCTCCCCGATATGATTGATCACCGTCTTTGTGATCCGCAGGGTAAAGATCACGCTTAAGGTAAAGGAAAACACCTCCGCAATGGGGAATGCCAGCCAGACCAGCTCTACCCTTCCGGCCAGCGACAAAAGCCAGGCCGCCGGCAGCAGCACGATGAGCTGGCGGGTGAGGGAGACGAACATACTGTAAACGCCGTTGCCCAGCGCCTGAAACAGACTGCTGGAAACGATGCCGAAGGCTGCGAACAGAAAGCTCAGGCTGATGGTGCGCAGCGCCGGGATCCCGATCTTCAACATATTTTCCGAAGCGTCAAACAGGTACAACAGGTATTGGGGGATCGTCTGGAAAACGATCACGCCCACAGCCATGATCAGGAGCGCATAGACCACGCTCAGCCGCACGGTACGGATCACCCGGTCGCGCTTCCCGGCGCCGTAATTGTAGGCGATGATGGGCACCATGCCGTTGTTTAAGCCAAAGACCGGCATGAAAACAAAGCTCTGCACCTTGAAATACACGCCGAACACAGCGGTCGCCGTGGAAGTAAAGCCGATGAGGATCCGGTTCATCCCGTAAGTCATGACAGAGCCGATGGCCTGCATGACGATGGAGGGGATTCCTACCTGGTAAATCTTCTGGATGATCCGAAGATCCGGTCGAAAGCCGCGCAGGCTCAGACGGATCTCCGTATTGTATTTCAGATTGAAAAACAGAGCCAGCCCTCCCGCGAGGCACTGTCCGAAAATGGTCGCGGCGGCAGCGCCCGCAACGCCCAGCTTCGGCAGGCCGAACAGCCCGAAGATCAGGATCGGATCGAAGATGATATTGGTGACAGCGCCCACAATCTGCGTGATCATGGAATAGACGGTCTTTCCGGTGGACTGCAGCAGCTTTTCCAGCATGACCTGCATGAGCATACCGATGGAAAAGATACAGACGATGCTCAGATATTGTACACCGTAATCGACGATCTGCGCATCCTTCGTCTGTCCCAGATAAAAGGGGCGCGCGATAAACAGCCCTACCAACAGAAAGACGAGGTAGGTGGCCACAGCGAGGAACAATCCGTTCATCGCCGCCTTGTTGGCTGTCCTTTCATCCTTTTCCCCCAGCGCACGGGACAGAAGCGCGTTAACGCCAACGCCTGTCCCCGTCCCGAAAGCGATCAGAAGGGACTGGATCGGGAACGCCAGCGAAACTGCGGTCAGGGCGTTTTCGTTGATGCGGGAAACAAAAATACTGTCCACAATATTGTAAAGCGCCTGCACCAGCATGGATGCCATCATCGGCAGGGACATGGAGATGAGTAACCGGTTGACCGGCATGACGCCCATTTTATTCTCGGTTCTTTCCTGCTGCATTTTCCTTTTCCTTTCCAGTTAACTAGTTAATTATTTGCTGCCGTGCCTATTATAGCGAAAAGCCGGAACGTATGCAAGGGTTCTTTTGCAAAAAAACGCAGGGCTGTGCAAAAAAACGCAGGGCTGTCGCGCCGGCTCCAAAGGAAGCCGGGCGGCAGCCCTCAATAGTCCATAGTCCTGCGCCCTGTTTCTGATCTTTAAGCGCTATACAGCGTCACGGCATCAGTTCTGCGATGCCTCTGTCCTTATTACTGCGCGTCTGGATCCAGAGATAGTTGTTGCCGTCATCCACATCCTGGCATACGGGCACCTCGCGCTTATTGGTGGCGGCGCCGTAAGGATTCCAGACTCCCTCATCCGCCAGTCCGTTCCATTCCTCCTGGTTCCCGTCCCAGTTCAGCGTGGTCAAATACATTTCTCCGCTGTACAGGCCGTCCTTAAAGGTGCCGATCACATTCTGGATATAGCGCCCCTGGTCGGCCGCCTGGCTCATATCCAGATCATAATGCTCCTGCCCGTCGCCGTTGGGCAGATCGGCTGCCCACTCCCCATGATACATATGGAGCTGGTAGGCTCTGTCCGAAGCGGTATCGTCATCGTAATAGATATAATATTTGACCCACTCTCCATCGCCTTCTCGCATACCGTTGACCCACTGTCCGTAATAGTATTCGTTGCCGGCGTAACAGGCGATCCCCAATCCGTTTGGCTGCTCCTGGTCGTTGCGTTCCCCATAATAATAGAAGGTATCCTCATCCGCAATGCTGGCCGACATCTTCATGAACCAGGCCAGATGGGCAAGATCCTCCACGGCATCCATATTATCCTGCTCCCAGTAACCGGCCATCTCCACCAACATCTCCTCATTGCTCTTGTTAACGCCCTCCGCCGCGGCAAAAGGGTCGTTACCGCTGATGGTTCTGGTGCTGCCGTCCGAAGCGGCCGGCTTCTGCGCCTCTTCCTTTTCCCGTCCGGAAGGAAGCTGGTTCTCGGAAAGCTGCTGTGTCTCCTCTTCCGTCTCTTCCCGGGTTTCTTCCGGCAAAAGCGCCACGTCCGCTTCCTGCGTACTTTCCGTTTCGCTCTGCGTCTCTTCCGTAAAGGTCTGAACCGTTTCCACGTTCCCCTCGCCTGCGGCGGTTTCCTTTTTCCTTTCGTTCAGCCTCACCGCGCATAGGAGGATGATGATAACGAGAAAAACCGCGATCGCGGCGATCGGGATCAGATCCTTTTTCTTATCGATCATAACTTTCCATCTCCTTCATTCAGATTGTAGCACACGCCGCCGTTTTTTCCCATATATTCTTTCTTAAAAAAATCGAAAGACGCTGCCCTTTTTCACATATATATGCGCGCCCCATGCCTGTCATTCCCGCGCGATCCTTAAAAAAAACGTAAGATATGGCGCCCCGTTTCTGACTTGACATCTGTTTCCATGCCTACTATTATGTATAAGGAAGAAAAGAAAGAAGGCTTTTCATGCAAAAGTTAAAGGTTTGGGCAAAACGTATCGCCCCTTACATTTTTCTGATTCTCATTCCGGCCGCCAACTGCTATCTGCTGGATTTTTTTACCCACAACCCTTTTAAAACCATGGCGCCGCATATTCATGTCATGAATCTGCTTTTGTTCTTTTTCATGGCTTTGTTTTTGTTCGCCCTCACCGGCCGTCTCAGGGCTGCGCTGATGATCCAGACTGTCTTTTGCGCCGTTTACGGACTGGCCGGATACTTCGTGCTGGAATTTCGCGGCGTGCCGATCCAGCCCTGGGATCTCTTTTCCCTGGACACCGCCGCCAGCGTCGCCGGACATTACGATTATACCCTGGACAGGACCGCCTGGATCGTCCTGGCCTGTTTCGCCCTGCTGCTGGTGCTGGAATTTTTCTTAAAAGCCCGGCTTGTACGCCGTCCTCCCCAGCCGGAACCGGCTCCTGCCCCCATGTCCCGGGCGAAGCGAAAACGGCTCGCCAAAAAGGGGCTTACCCGGGTAAAACAAAAGCCCTCTCTGACCCAGCGGCTGCTGCATCCCTGGACCGTCCGGCTGTACCTTGCCGTTCTTTCCGGCCTGTTCCTCTACGGATATACGGCCATGTTCCGCGACGAATATACCGTTGAAAACAAACTGAAGATGTACGATAAGCTGTTTACGCCCACGGTGATTCAGAATAAAAACGGTACGCTGACGGCTTTTCTGATGGAACTGCAGTATATTTCCATCGACAAACCGGAGGGCTATTCCGAGGAACGGGCGCAGGATCTTCTGACCTTTTACAAACCGCAGGAATCCTCCGCTGACCGCCGTCCCAACATCATCGTGATCATGAACGAGGCTTTCTCGGACCCGGCCGTATTGGGCGAATTTTCTACCAATGAGGATTATATGCCCTTCGTCCACAGCCTTCTGGCCGGAGCGCCGAACACGATCTCCGGGTTTGCCAACGTTTCCGTCAAGGGCGGCAATACCGCCAATACGGAATTTGAATATCTCACGGGAAATACCATGGGGTTTCTGCCCTTCGGCAGCATCCCCTATCAGCAGTATATTAAGGAAGCGCTCCCCTCCATGGCGTCGCAGCTTAAAAGCCTTGGGTACCGCACGGTGGCGATGCACCCGTACCGCGCTGCGGGCTGGGACCGCGATACGGTGTATCCGCTGCTGGGCTTTGAAGAACTCCATTTCAAGGAATTTTTCCCCAATGCCGCCAAGGTGCGCAGCTATGTGAGCGACCTGGCCGATTATGAAAAGATCGTAGAGGTCTTTGAGAGCAAGCCAGACGACGAACCGCTGTTTTTATTTAACGTGACCATGCAGAACCACTCTTCCTACAGCGATTGGAATAAGTACGACAATTTCCATCCGGACATTACGGTGGACAACTCCAGCTCCAAACTGCTGCCCGCCTATCTGTCCCTGATGAAGCTGTCGGATCAGGCTATCGAGGCGCTGGTCAACTATTTTTCCAATCAGCCGGAAGAGACGATCCTGGTCTTCTTCGGCGACCACCAGCCTACCGACTCCATCGTCAACCCGGTGTTGAAGCTGCACGGCACAAGCTGCAGCGAACTTTCCGAAGAAGAAGAATATCAGCGTTACAAGGTACCCTTTTTCATCTGGGCCAACTATGATATCGAAGAACGCGCAAACGTCAACACAAGCGCCAATTACCTGGGCGTGATGACCATGAAAGCCGCCGACCTGCCGATGTCTAGCTACTTTAACTTCCTGGACGCCCTCAGGGAAGAGGTGCCCGTCATTTCCGCCACCCATGCAGAGCTGTCCGACGGCACGCTCACCAGCGTCAAAAACCAGCAGGATCTGTTGTCCGATTATCAGACCTTACAATATTACCAGTTATTTCCCTAAATAATTGTTTCGGAGGATCACGATGCGCCAGTTAAAAAGCAAGTCTGCTTCCAAACCTTTCGGGGCCGCTCTTTGGAAACGACTCCTCAACTGGATCCTGGAAAACAGGATTTGTTTTGCGTCCTTTTTGCTTCCCTTCGCCTGCATGATGGCGATTTTCATCCACAATGAGATATTCCCCTTCGGCGACAGAAGCTTTATGCACTCCGACATGTACCACCAGTATGTGCCCTTTATGGAGGAATTTTTGCGCCGGGTGCGGGAGGGGGAATTTGCCCATTCCTGGAACATCGGCTTGGGTTCCAACTATCTGGCGCTCTTCATCTACTACAGCGCCAGCCCCTTCAACTGGCTCATGCCGCTTTTGCCCTCCGATTACCTCATCGAATTTATGAGCTATATGGTGGTCTTCAAGATCGGCCTCTGCGGATTCACCTTCGCCTATTATCTGAAAAACAAATTCCGGACGAAGGATTTTCTGATCCTGCCGTTTTCCGTTTTTTACGCCATGTCCGGCTTTGTGGCGGCCTATAACTGGAACGTCATGTGGATCGACTGCCTCGTGCTTGCGCCCCTCATCGTACTGGGGCTGGAACGGCTGGTCAAGGAGGGCCGCGCCGGGCTGTATACTGTCACGCTGGCGCTGTCCATCCTCACCAACTATTATATCTCCATCATGATCTGCATTTTCCTGTGCCTGTATTTTTTGCTTTTGCTTTTGGAACTCGTGGGCACAGACTCCCTGAAAGCCAATCTCTGCCGGCTGGGACTTGCCATCGGACGTTTCCTTCTGTTTTCCCTGCTGGCGGGCGGCATGGCCGCCGTACTCCTGTTCCCGGAACTGACGGCGCTGTTTTCCACGGATTTTACAAAATCCTCCTTCCCCAAAAACCTCACCTGGTATTTCCCTTTCCTGGATGTACTGGCCCGACACGCGGTGGGCGTAGAACGGGAAACCGGACTGGATCACTGGCCCAATATTTTCTGTTCCTCCGCCGTCTTTTTCCTGATGCCGCTGTACCTGTTCAACCGCCGGATCCGGCTCAGGGAAAAGCTGCCGCGGCTGCTTTTATGCGCGTTTCTGATCGTCAGCTTCAGCGCCAATACGCTGACCTTCCTCTGGCACGGCTTTAACTATCCCGATTCCCTCCCCTGCCGCCAGTCCTTTTTATACATTTTGCTGGTGCTGACGATGTGCTTTGAGGTGTTACACAAAAAAGAAGGCTTTACCAAAACGGAACTGGTCAAATGCACCGCTTTCGGCCTGCTGTTCCTTTTATTTGCCCAAAAGACGGTGGACGACGACGCATTTACCACGGGAATGTTCCTTTTGACCGCATGTCTGGTTCTCATTTACGGGCTTTTGCTGTATTTATATAAAGAGATCTGCCGTCCGGGCTGGGCGGGCGCCGTGACAGCGCCCACTGCCTCCCGCATTCTGGCGGCGGCCCTGCTGGCGACGGTCACCTTTGAGGCCACTTTCAACATGGCCCATACCAGCGTGTCCACCACCGGCAGAAGCAGCTATCTGGAGGATCTTCCCGCCTATCGGGCGCTGTCCGCGCGAGCCCGGCAGGCCGATCCGGACTTTTACCGTTTTGAAAAATTCAGCCGGGTGACCAAAAATGACGGCGCGCTGGGAAACTACCCAACCGCTTCCCTCTTTTCCTCTACCACCAACGGGGACATCGCCGACTGGTACGACCGGATGGGCATGTCGGAAAGCAAGGTGTTTTACTGCTTTGACGGGCATACGCCTCTCTCCGGCGCCCTGCTCAACGTCCGATATATGTTCTCCCGTACCGAAAACGAAGATCCTGCCCTGTATACGCTGATCGACGACCAGGACGGCGTCTATCTCTACCGCGTGAACCATACGCTGCCGGCGGGCTTTGTGCTGGACGACAGTTGGAATCTGGAATCGGAATCGCTGGAAGCAAACAGTTCAGACCCTTTTGACCTGCAGAATCAAATGGTTGCCTCCCTCGGCATCCCGTCTGCGCTGTTTGAGAGCCAGGAGGTTCTGGAAGAAGGGAAAAAAGCGGAATTTAGCGCGCAGCAGTCCGGCCACTATTACGCCTACTGCAAAAAGAGCGGCATGGACGAGGTTTCCCTGTCTTCCGACAGCCTGAATAAATCCTTCACCAAGCTGGGCTATGATTATATCATGGATCTGGGCTATCATGAGGCCGGCGACGTCATGAAACTGGAAAACAAAAAGGACGGCGCGATGGAAGTCTGCGCAGCCCTTCTGAATACAGACGTCCTGCAGGAAGCGCTGTCCGTGATCGGTCAAAATCCCTTCACGGTGCGTTCCTTTGATACCACCCATGTAAACGGCACCATCGATATGAAAGATCCCGGCAGGCTGGTGCTTTCCATTCCTGTGGAGCCGGGATGGAAAATGTTTGTCGACGGCGAGGAAACCGCCTATGAGCCCTACGACGATATGTTCCTCTCGGTCTCACTGGACAGCGGCCTTCATACCATCGAGCTTTCCTACGCCACGCCGGGGCTTTCGGGCGGGATCCTGGTTTCCTGTACCAGCCTGATCGCTTTTGTGATCCTGCAGCTTGTGCTGCGCAGACAAAAACAATAACAGGCCGCCTGCAGGCGGCAGAAAGAGGCCTATATGGAGCATTTGATCGTTCCTGCAAACTATCATTCCGAGCTGAATCTGTACGATACGCAGATCGGCATCAAAACGGTGAAGGACTTCTTCCAGAGCCTTCTGACCAGACACTTAAACCTGCTGCGCGTCTCCGCGCCGCTGTTTGTGGATCCTGCCTCCGGTTTAAACGACAACCTAAACGGCGTGGAACGTCCGGTCTGCTTCGGCATTCGGGAGCAGGGAGACTACACGGCGGAGGTCGTCCATTCCCTGGCGAAGTGGAAGCGCTATGCCCTGAAGGAATATGGCTTCCAGCATGGCGAAGGGCTCTACACCGACATGAACGCCATCCGCAGGGATGAAACCACCGACAACATCCATTCCATTTTCGTGGATCAATGGGACTGGGAAAAGATCATTTCCAGAGACGAGCGGAATATGGAGACGTTAAAAGCCACGGTACGGGACGTCTACAAGGCCCTGCGCAAGACGGAAATGTACATGGCCATTCAGTATGACTATATCGAAGAGATCCTGCCAAAGGAGATCTTCTTTATCACCTCGCAGGAGCTTTTGGATATGTTCCCCGACAACACGCCGAAGGAACGGGAATATTATATCACCAAGGCAAAAGGCGCCGTCTGCATCATGCAGATCGGCGATGCGCTCAGCGACGGAAAGCCGCATGACGGGCGGGCCCCGGACTATGACGACTGGTCGTTGAACGCGGACATCCTGGTGTACTATCCTGTCCTGGACATCGCCCTGGAGCTTTCCTCCATGGGGATCCGCGTGGACCGTACCGCCCTGCTGTCCCAGTTGGAAAAGGCGGGCTGCCCCGAACGCGCCTCTCTCCCCTTCCAGAAGGCGGTGCTGGACGAGGAAGTGCCCTTCACCATCGGCGGCGGCATCGGCCAGTCCAGGATCTGTATGTTCTTCCTGCGCAAAGCCCACATCGGAGAAGTACAATGCTCCCTCTGGCCAGAGGAGATCCGAAAAGAAGCGATGCGCTGCGGGATCCATCTTCTTTAAAAATTTTCAAAAAAACGGCTGCGGGCATCTTTTAAGAAGACCTCACAGCCGTTATTCTTTCTTCTGTCAGCGCTGTTTCTGCCATTTGACCATCAGGACCAGACTGACCACGGACAAAAGCAAAAACACGGCGCTGGATACCGGCAGGACGAACACCTCTCCCACCGGCGTCAGATCCAGCAGCACATATACGGTCAGGTTCGCCACCGCGTGAAAGAGGATCGATGCCAGCAGGGAATCGTAAATCTCGTATATCAGCGCCATCACGATCCCCAGCAGGGCAGCGTATACAAACTGCACCAGGTTCCCGTGATACAGGCCGAAGATCAGGGCGGAAAGCACCACAGCCACCGGCGCGTTGCTGATCTTCTTCAACTGCCCGTAGACCACGCCGCGAAACACCGTCTCTTCCCCCAGGGGAGCCAGAATACCAAAACTCAAAATCCCCAGCCATATCGGCATATCGGTCTGATATTCCGAAACTTCCTGGAAAGTCGGGGAATATTTATACAGTTCTACCAGGTTCAAAAGCCCGTTCATGCCCAGGGAAAGGGCTGCTGCCAGGATCACCAGCGGCAATAGCGAAAGCCCGTCCACAGGCCGTGTAGGCCGGATCCTGATCTGTTTGTGCCAGATGGCAAAGCAGACGATAAAGGCTATCAGCACGCCCGCCGCGCCGCCTATATCCAGCCAGATATCCTGGGCCTCGTTATATCTCAGCGCGCCAAACGGCGTGACCATCATCCCGACAAACATCAGAACGACTGTCACCACTAAATTGATGATAAAATACAGCAGCATGGCCAGCGCACAGTTCCCTATCGCGGCAAAAAAGCGGGATGCTTTGGACGTCGTATAGGGCTGGCTGTTCCCATAGGCACCGCCCCCCTTCTGTCCGGCGCTTTTGCCATAATAGGCTCCGCCGTACCTGCCCCCGGGCTGACGGTACCGGCTATAATAGTCGACCTTCTCCGGCCGGGCGTCTGTCTTTTCCGGTTGGGCGTCTGTCTTCTCCGGGCTGGGGTCTGTCCCTTCCGCTCCCGAAGCCGTCTGCCCTGCGGCCTCATTCCCAAAGCGATAGCCCAACAGCACCCCGCGCAGCCCTTCCACATCCTGCACGATGATCTCCGCGCCCGCCTCCTGCAATTCTCCCGGCGCAGCATAGCCGTACCCCACGCCGATCTGATGCACCCCGGCGGCCTTAGCCCCGATCACATCGTATTTCCTGTCCCCGATCAGCACCACGCTGGAAAGGTCCGCAGCGCCAAACCGCCGCAACGCCTCTCCCACCACTTCTTCCTTGCGGTCCCTGGTGCCGTCCAGTTCGCTTCCCACCACGACTTCAAAATACTGCCGGATCCCGAAATGGATCAGAATATCCTCCACAAAGACGGTCGGCTTGCTGGAGGCGATGGCCAGATGCGCGCCCGCCGCCTGCAGATCCCGCAGAAGCTCTTTCATCCCCGGATACAGTTCGTTCTCATACTTCCCGACAACGGAAAAGCGTTCCCGGTATTTCGCCACGGCCTGCTCGGCCTGTTCCTGCGTAAACCCGTAAAATTCCATAAAACTATCCCGCAGCGGCGGGCCGATAAAAGGCCGCAGCTTTGTCATATCCGGCTCATGGATCCCAAAGCTTTCCAGCGCATACTGTACGCTTCTGGTAATTCCCACTTCGGGATCGCTGATGGTCCCGTCCAGATCAAACAATATATATGGAAACATCCTTCTACCCCATTTCCCCGTCTATTGGCCTGACGACCCGTTCTTTCGTCCTTACGGTTATCCTTATCATAGCAGAAAATCACGGCTCCATGTATGAATTTTCTGTGAAATGCAAAACCGCCTAAGGGCGTTTTTTGATATGGTCATGCACCCGCCAGAACAGGCTGAGCGCCGTCTCCAGGTCATGCGCCTCCCAGACGGCGGTCCTGCCCCTGAATTCCCCTTTCCACGGAAAGCTTTCCGGCGCTTCAAAACAATAGTTTTCCGTGAGGTTCAGTTCACAGACGCAATGCTGCTGATAAGGATAAGCCGTTTTGTTTTGGTAGTCCTTCAGCGCTTCTTTCACACCCTCGTAAATGATCGGATAGGTTTCTGCGGGCGACGGCTCCCATTTTGTGCGCTTATCCTTTACGGTAATGCAGGTCACGTCAGGCGACAGCTCCCGCGCCTCCCGATGGGAGGCAGCGCAGCCGATATTCGCAATATAAGGCACGTCGCAAAAACACATAACGCCTTCGCCGATCTCGGCAACGTGGATCCCGTTGATAAAAAAGGATTGGAGGGGCGGCGTATGGATCGTGTGCGGGAAATAGGCGTCTTTCTCGCCGTTCCTGGCATGCTGCCCCACGGTAACGATCCCATAGGGCTCTACCGCCGCCTGTCCTCTGATCCTGCTCCACAGGATGCTTCTGTCGGGCAGGTCGAAAACGCGGACATTGGACGGAAGCTTATCCAGTTCGACGTTTGTTTCCCTGCACCCGGCAAAGTGCATATCATACAGAAGGATATCGTCGATCCCCATATCGTTCGCGGCATTGCACACCGCCAGGACGTCGCTGGTAATACACGAACGGCCGTAGGACCTCCACAACGTCTGTTTGGGATACATTTCTTCATGCAGGAAGGCTTCCTGGTTGGAATCAAAAATTCCGCTCGCGCCTTCCATATCCGCAAGAATAATAAGCTGTTTCATGGGTTTTGCCCTCCATACCGTGATCTCATTTCCCTATTATGCTAACACCCTGTCCGCTCTTCCGTCAATAACCTGTTTTGGACGCTTCCTGAAAAACGGGTTGACAAACCTGCCGCGGCATTCTATAGTAAAAAGTACGAACGGCCGTCTACAGGCCGTCCGATACGCAACTATCAAACGCCAGGGGAGCATATTGCTGAGATTGAACCGTTGCGCCGACGCGCCCGGTTCTATACCCTCACCACCTGATTCGGTTAATACCGACGTAGGGAGGCAGATTTTTGCGGATACACGACGGATCTTTGGCGCCATAAGCGCCTGTCCTTTGACCGCGTCCGCAAAAGAGCGATACTCCCTCCTGTGCCAACACAAGGAGGATTTTTTTATGTCGAAAAACACCCAAAACCTGACCACAAGAAAGATCGTCTTCTGCGCCATGGCGCTGGCCCTGGCCACCGTCATCTCCGTGGTCATCAAACTGCCCAGCCTGCCCAACGGCGGCTCCATTACGCTGTTTTCCATGCTGGTGATCTGTCTCGTAGGCTACTGGTACGGCCCCGTGATCGGGCTGATCACGGCGTTTGCCTACGGCGTCCTGCAATTCATTACGGGCCCCTATGTGATCCACCCCGTCCAGGTGCTGCTGGACTATCCCCTGGCCTTTGGCGCCCTGGGCCTGTCCGGATTTTTCTGGCAGTCTAAAAACGGCCTGATCAAAGGCTATCTGGCCGGCGTCCTGGGGCGGCTTTTGATGCATGAGATTTCCGGCTACATTTTCTACACCGAATACGTCTCCGGCGATCCCGGCGCCAACGCTGCCGCCATTTGGGCTTCTACCGTCTACAACATGAGTTACATCCTTCCCGAGATGATCCTGACGCTGGTGCTGCTCTGCCTGCCTCAGATCCGGGATATGCTCAAAAGATTAAAGACATTGGCAAACCAAAACTAAACCGACGCCACCCGAAAACGGGTGGCGTCAACTTTTTCATACAACCCCGGTCATTCCGTCGGAATAAAGGGAGAAAAACCCAGCGGGGTATCCTTTTTCCAAAACCAATAAGCAGCAGAATATCTATTTTCATCAAGCCAATGGACATCGAAAGCGTAGACAACGGTTCCTTCAGGGAACTCCAGATCTGACCATATGGCCTCCTTGAAATAATCCTCTGTGCGGTCCTCCGCTATGAATCCATTCTTGGCGTTGAAATGATCCTCATATTCGATCTCTTTTCTCAAACTGTGAATATATATTTCACCGTCGCAAAGGCCGTCCGTCCAGTTGCCTTCGTAGAAATCGTTATAAATGTTGTTGCCGTTTTCTATATGCACCCATAAGGTTCCTGCCCCGTTCGGTTTCCCCTGTTTCCATTCTCCATCATACACAAGATCACTGGGATCATCATCATCACCATACATAAAACCGTATCCGTTCCCGTCCGGGACGCCGTCCTTAAAGGAGCCGCAGTAATAATAGCTTTTGCCATTGATCTCCGAGATATAAGCCCCCGCGCCCATTCCGGAATCCGCTGCCTGCTCCTGCGGAAAATAAAGATAGCTTCCTGTTTCTTTCATCTGTTCCCAAAAAGCAGTATATTCCTGCGTATCCTTAAGTGCTAAAAGGCTTGTACGAATATCCCCATAGTCTCCCCCTTTCGACATCAGTTCATAAACCTTCTGCATAAAAGCGCGCATATCCGCTTCAATCTGTTCTTTTTCTTCTGCTTGAGCCAGCAGGCTGGAATAATCGGCGTTCCCAATACGGCCGTCGTACTTCCCGATCAGTTCCTTCACACGACCGTATTCTTTATCGACCATAAGCTGGGAAAACAGGCCGCCCATAAACTCCTGCAGTTTTTCCGTGACCTGTTCGTCCTCTCCATCCAGCGCCAGCAAATCGTCGCATACCGGCAGGGCCTCCTCGTATTTTCCCTCCGTCCTCAAAGCCTCCAGACGTTCCAGAAGCTCCTGTTTTTTCAAAAGCAGATTGGCTTCGGCCAGCTTACCGTCCAGCGTTTCATTTTCCACCTGCTCGGGCGCGCTGTTTAAAACCTCTATGGCCTCTTCATACCGTCCGTCGTCTAACAAAGCCTGCGCCCAGCCGGCGTAGGCGTCCTGCATGGCGGCCACCGCCTGTTCGTGATCCGGGTCGATCTCCAGCACGCCGGCATATTCCGCGATCCCTTCCTCATAATCGGACGCCGCAACGTACTGCTGCGCGTTCTCCATATGGGAATTGATCTCATGATTCCTTACGAGTACAAAAGATACGCCTGCGACTGCGGCAAGGCCCGCCGCTGCCAGGCCGATCTTTACAATCAGGCCGGTTCCTCCTGCCGCTGCGGTCTTGGCCGTGGCCGCCCCGGCAGCCGTCCGCGCTGTCGCAGCCGCCTGTTTAGCGCTGCCGTGGCCGGGAATTTCCTGTTTCCCCGCGTTTTGCAGGATACGGGTCGTCAGTTCAGCCGGTATCTCGCAGGCCTGCGCCTCCTCTCCGAAAACCAGGAACAGGATAGCCGCCAGGCTGACCTCGTAAAGCTTCGTTCCCTGTTCTTTCTCCAGCTTCAAAATTCCTTCCCGGATCTTGTTTTTCCCTCTGGCCAAATGACTTTTTACCGTATTCTCCGGAATCCCATAGATCTCCGCGATCTCCCGGATCGACATCTGATTATAATAAAAGGCGACGACGGTCTGCCGCTGCTGTCCGGGCAGACTGTCGATGATCTCTCCGATCAGCCGCCTGACCTCCCGATTTTCTGTCGCCTCTTCCGGCATCAGGGAAACATCCGTCTGCTCGATTTCGGAGAAAAGATCCTCCTGCGCGCCGCCTTCCAGAAGCGTCTCCGGCTGCCTGCCCAGATAATGGTAGATCTTATGATGGGCGATCTTTACGATCCAGCCCAGGACAGCTTCCCCATTTCTTAGCGCGGACAGCCCTCTGTAAACTTCCAGCCAGGTCTCCTGCATAATGTCTTCCGCAAGGGAAGCGTCCTGCACGCTTTTACGGATCGTGTAAAAGACATACTTCTTCGTCTTTTCATAGAGCCTGCCAAACGCTTCTTCCTTTCCCTGCTGAAAATCCAGTACCGCCTGTACCAGCTCCTCCTGCCGCTTAGTTTGCTCCTTTGTCTCCATGCTCTGCATCCTCCTTTGCATTCATTGTACTGTCTCTGGAAATTTTTTTCCAGAAAAAAGTCCTTTCATAAAGAATAGAGTTCGGCATCGCAAAAAAGGTTGCAGGGATGGAGAATTTTTTCATATAATTTTTTTCCCTTACTTACACTTCCATACCATACAGCCGGCCTTCAGCGGGTCGCAGATAAAATAATAATTATGATACGGATAACTGGGACCGCCCCAGCTTATATAGGTGATTTTATCCCCGATCGTCCCGTTGGCAAGCCCGGACATAATATCCGTGGTCGCGACATAATAACCGTGTTCTTCCCCCCATCGCACATACGCAACTCCATCTATGCCCTGCGTAACCGCTCTCATATACCAGTCATAATTATAGGCATCCGTGACGGTTGTCTGTCCCCCTGTAAGGATACTGCCCACATTATCCCACCACCACTGCAGCACATTTTTGGAATTAAACCTAAAGTCATGCGTGCGAAAATAAGCGACCTTCTGTTCATGCGGAATACCGGAACCGATCACCCATACGGAAGATTCCGTGCCCGTCTTTTTAATTCCGTTTAAATATTGGAATTTCAAATTTTCATCATAATTCTGTCCTACCCACCAGGTCAGGGCGTCATTGTCCGGTTCCTGCTCCGCCGCCAGGTACACCAGTTTCTGATGCTCCGTGAGTTTATCCCAGTTCACGATGTACCCTTCATTATCAGACATACTAAATCCATGGATTCCCAAGACCAGGCTCGGATTTGCCTCGATTTCCTCTATCAGCGGATTTTCCTTCCAGACGTCCACCACACCGTCATTCTTATATTCCCCATCGTAATTGTCCGTTTTTTTCATGTCATCAATGGCATAAACTCCCATCCGGCTACCGCCGAGCATGCATATGGCAGACAGTGCCGCTACAGCGATTCTCCATTTTTTTCTCATATTAGACCATCCTCTCTTTCTTTTTGTTTTGCTTCCTATGGCGCTGATCAGAATATGCTTTGCCCGATCGCAGCGCCTGTCCAGAATTGCGTGACCACACCGATCCATATTTCTCCATCGACCTGGTCAACCCAGGGATCAAACATGATAAGGGTTCCTTTCTTGTAATTCCCGAACGATTCCGCATAATCGATTATGAGGTTCGAAAACACGTTGAGCAAATACTGATGATCCAGATCCAACAGGCGGACGTTTCCTATTTTCCCCTCCAGTGTGAACCTCTCCGGCGCATCCTGACGGTGGCGCACAATTTCCTGCGCCAGCGCAAGGTACAACGAATCGTTGGTATAGTCCCCTCTGATATAATTTTTGCCGGGATGTTTTCCGTAATCCACATGATCCACAACCGGGGATTTGATCACGAATTCCGGCCAATTTGCATCCCGGCCCGGGTCATAGGTGATGCCCAGCGCATTGACCTGCGCCCGGATAGAATTTGCTGCATCGGCCTTTTCCTGCGCCGCGGCCCCGGCGGCCCCGGCTTTTTGACTGGCTTTCCGACCTTCCGCCTTTCCATGCTCCACATAATGCTTATACAACGCTGCCGGATCCGTCCCGTAGACCGCTACAACATCCGGATTGTTCTGCGCATAATAGGCTGCGTCAAAATCCGCCGGGATCCCTGCCGCCGGTTCCGCTACCGTCTGGCTGTCAGCCGTCGGAACCGGGCTTCGCCCCTCTGCTTTCCCATGCTCCATATAGTGCCGGTAAAGCGCCTGTTCATCCGTGCCGAACGCGGCCTTCACGTCCGGATAGGCATCCGCATAATATTGGGCGTCAAAGGCCGTGCCGTCCGACATGGTCTTTGTCTGGGCGGATACCGTCATCCCACAGCCCAGCGTCGCAACCACAAGCATTGTCAACATCCATTGTTTTTTCATGTTCGTTTCCTCCTATGCTCGTATATTTTTTTTGTTCCTGCTGCCCCTGTGTCTGTCTCAGCCAAAAAAGACGGCGTCCATCTCGCTTATGTTGTATTTTTCCTGATCCCACGGTGCGCTGACTATGCCAAGCGGGCCATCTTCCGAGACGTCCATGATCTGTTTTGCTCCATCTGCTCCGAAAAGGTTTTTCAGATTTTCTATAAATGCATTATAGGAAACCGCTTCCCCCCGAAGGGATGCCTCAACGCAATCCTCCGGCAGCATAGGTATTCCTTCCAGGACATCCTGATACTGAAATTGCTCCGAATAATCGGACGGTATCGTTAAATCCAAACTCGTCACCGTTTGCGGCTCTCCCGATTCGGAAATCTCATATAGGTACCAGGTCCAAAAAAACTCGCCGCTATAATCGTCGTATCTATGAAATATCCAAAAAATATTTGTTCCCTCTATAAAACTCGTGTTCGAATAGCTTCTAACGCCATCCGTCCTATCCCTGCACAGAAAGACTGGTTCCCCTTGTTGGATCATAAAATAGTTATCTGCACAAGCATCATCGATATACAGTAAAGGGAATTCCTGCCCTTCCCATTTGACAAACTGGAATCTGAGATTGTTTTCATCGTAGTATATCTTATCCCCAGGTCCATTTACTCCATTCTTTAAGGAAAGGCTTCCGTTTTGCTTCAGCTCGCTGAGCAATTTATAATAGCTCTCTTTCCATGCCTCCTGGCTCGTATATAATATCTCCACCTGATCTTCCCTATAACAGGCCAGCGTATCCAGATCGATATAGCAGTGCCCAGCGGCCCAGTCCTCCTCCTCTATCAAATTTTCCGGCAAACCATTCTGCTCATTTACTTCAACGCGAATTCTTCTGTTACGAAATTCATCTGACGACTTCGCATAGAAAGAGGGACGATCCTGCCACCTGCCCTCCACACCCATGGCGGATGCAAACTGATCCAGCGACATTTCTGCATCCTGATTTTGCACCTGATAATTCCCCCGGATATATTGCTCCATATTTTCTTCCGTGATCTGATGAAAGAGAAACGGTTTGAAGTTCGCAAGGATCTCCTGAAACTGTTCTTTGGTAATCGCACAATCTCCAAGTGTCTGGGCCTCTTCCCAACTCAGGGACCCGCTCGATCCCTCAACTTCCCCATACTCCGCGCTATAAAGACAAGTTCCGTTCATCCAGTAGTTCCCGGAATCTATCGCGCGCTGCCGGTCAAACGGCTGTTCGGGCAGCGTCAGCACATTCAGAGCAGTAAGCCGGCTTCCCGTTCCCGCATCGGGACAAAACTCATAGACCGCTCCATCCCGGCTGTCATATCCAAGCACATAGGTACCGAAACTATCGTAAGGATAGTTCCAACGCATCTCCACACCCGTTTCCGTCCATGTATACAGATAGGTGGCTGTCTCACATTTCTGGACAAGCAGTTCCGGTATCCCGTTTTTATCCATATCGTAGAGACAAAACCCGTTTATAAAGCCTGTCATTCCGCCCTCGTTCTGCTCTTCCAGCAAAGGCAGAAAATTGGAATGATCGCCCAGAAAATCCCGATAGCCCGCCACCCATTCCGGTTCCTCCGGTATTTCCTCCTGCGTGACCGTCTCCGT
>CANQFM010000056.1 GCA_947598825.1 uncultured Eisenbergiella sp.
CCGGTCCAGATCAGTCTCGCTGGTCCTTCCCGTTCTTACTGTTGTTTAGGTTTTTGTTCTTTCTCTGAAATCTCTTTTGAAAACAGGCGCTCGTTACGGCATCGCCCGCTGTGAAAGCTCGGGATCTGAAGATCCCTCGCTCGCGGACGGCCTTCCAATGCTTCGCATTGCACGGTCTTTCGGACCCGGCCGCCGGAAAGCGAGCTTTCCGCATCCGTCTCCGAAATCCCTGCCGTGCTGCGCGCTGTTAAGGCCTGTTTTCGCGAATTTTCAGGGTTGCATTACTGTTTATTTGTCAAGGTGCGTTTGCGGCGGATGCATCCGCCGCAACGTGGTTCATTCTATCACGCACTTTATTCGACTGTCAAGCACTTTTGAAAAAAATGTCAATTTTTTTGAGAAGCTCATTTTTCTGGCATCATTTTGCCGTTAGCCAGAATATAGTCGACCGCCTCCAGATACCCTTCCAGACCGTGGCCATAGATCTGTTTATCGCAGGCCGGCGCGGTCACGGATACCTTGCGGAACTCTTCCCGCTCCATAATATTGGAAATATGGATCTCAACCTTCGGCATCGATACGCTGGCCAGGGCATCCCGGATCGCATAGCTGTAATGGGTATAGGCGCCGGGATTGATGATAATGCCGTCCGTACCGTCAAAATAAGCCGCCTGGATCCGGTCGATGATGGCTCCCTCATGGTTGGACTGGAAAACATCGATCCGCGCCCTGCAGGATGCGGCCTTACGGGAGATCATATCCAAAAGATCTCCATAGTTTTTCGTCCCGTAGATCCCTTTTTCCCGGATCCCGAGGAAATTTAAGTTGGGGCCGTTGATGACCAAAAGCCGCCTGGGCCGTCTCTCCTGGCCTTCCTCCTGGCCGCCTTTTCCCGCCTGGACTGGTACAGACGTTTCTTCCGCCGGCTCTGCTTTCATTTCCGAAAAAGATGCTTCCCCCTTTTCCTGCACCGCCGGTTCGGTTCCCTCGATCCTGTTGGTTTCTTTCTGTTCCCGATAGACGGGATACGGCCGGACGGCCGGATGCAGCGCCCGGTCGATCTCAAACAAAATCTGGCTGAAACTCTTGTCGTCCACATCTATGATGATATCCGCAGCCTCTTCATAGGCTGCCTTTCTGTCCTCCAAAAGCTTCTGGATCCGCTCAAAAGGGTTTTCACACTGTAAAAGCGGCCTGGCGCCGTCCTCCTTTACCCTTTCGTACAGCGTTTCCGCCGTAGCGCGCAGATAGATCACCTTTCCGATCTCCTTCATCAGCGCGCGGTTTTCCTCTTTTACAGGCATACCCCCGCCGACGGAAATCACCTGGTTTTTGGCATTCTCTTTCAAATACTGCAGCGCCTGTGTTTCCATCTCCCGGAAGGCTTCTTCCCCGTCCTGTTCAAAGATCTCCGTGATCCGCTTTCCCTGCTTCTTTTCGATCCATCTGTCTGTGTCGGTCATCGACTGCTTGAGCCGATAGGACAGCTTGACCGCCACGCTGCTCTTGCCGCATCCCATGAACCCGATCAGAATTACATTGCCCATGGCACTTTCCTCACTTTCCTGTTTCTCTTTCCTGTTTCTGTTTCTGCGTTACTGTCCGGAGCCTTCCATTTTCAGGGAAAGCATCCGGTAAATGTGATCCGCCTGTTCCTGACCGACCGTCAGGCCGTTCCAGAGTTCAAAGGCTTCCACGCCCTGGTATACGAGCATTTTCAGCCCGTTAAAGGCGCAAGCGCCCGCCGTTTCGCACAAGCTCATAAACTTCGTCTTCGCCGGACGGTAAATCAGATCGTAGCCCGCGTATAGCTTCCGATAAAAATCGGGATCTTCAATGACCGCGCGGCCGCAATCCGGAAACAGCCCTACGCTGGTAGCCTGGATCGCAAGATATTTTTGCTCCGGCAGCTCTCTCCACTGGGAAAGCCCGGCGCCGCTGCAGCACTCCCGGCCCGTTTTTTCATTCACCTCTACCGCCACGGCTTTGGCCTTTTCTACATCCCGGTTCAGGATCCATATGCGTCCTGCCCCTTGAAAAGCGCACATAAAAGCGATGGCCCTTCCTACGCCGCCAGCGCCCAGAAGGATCACCTCTTTCCCCTTCAGGGCGATGCCGTCATCCTTCATGGCCCGAAACAGGCCGCTCATATCGGTATTGTATCCCCGATACCCGCCTTGGGTGCGCACCAGCGTGTTGACCGATCCCACCGCAGCCGCCAGGCTTTCCGTCTCCAGCAGGTACGGGATCACATCCTGCTTATAAGGCACCGTGATATTTAACCCCTGCACATGCAGCGCATAAGCCCCCCGCACGGCGTCCCCCAGTCCGCCCGGTTCCACTAAAAAGGGCACATAGACCAGGTTACGGCCACACAGCCGCGCCAGCGTATTATGGATATCCGGGGACAGCGTATGCTCCACCGGGTTGCCGATCAGCCCTAAAAGCCCCGTCCGTCCGTCGATTGCGGGCTCATCCTTTCCCATATCCGTCCGCTCCTTTGCGCTTTCTCCAATAAAAATATAACACAATTTTTTCCAGTTGTCTCTTAAAAACGATCTGTATTTCTTCCCTGGGGTGAATGGGCCTTACCAGAATGCTTTTGATCCCGGCGTTTTTTGCGCCCCAGACATCGGTAAAAAGCTGATCCCCGATCAGGATCGTCGTCTTCTCGTCGGTCCCCATCCGGCGCATGGCTTCCCGGTAACCTTCCGGCGACGGTTTGTTCGCTTTGAAAAGATACGAGGCATACTTCACATCCTGTGCAAAGCTGCGCACCCGGGGTTCTTTATTATTGGAAAGCAGCATTACCGAAAACCCGATCTCATGCAGTCTGGCAAACAGGGCGACAGAGCGGGCGTCCGCAGGCGCGCCATGGGGGACAAGCGTGTTGTCGATATCGTAAATGATCCCTCTGTAACCCTGGCGGTAATAGGCCTCATAATCCACCTCATAGGCGGAATCCGCCGTTTCATCCGGGTAAAAACGTTCCAGCAATAAAAGCCACCTCTTTTCTGCGTCCCGCCGTCCCCACGCCCTCCGTCATGCGGACTCTTCCGCAATGCCGGCGGCCTGCAGCAGTTCTCTGGTATAAGGATGCTTCGGAGAAAAATAAACCTCGTCCACATCGCCGCTCTCGACGATCCTGCCGTCCTGCATGACAAGCACCCTGTCGCTGATCTGATAGACCACCCGCATATCGTGGGAAATGAACAGGATCGCCAGCCCCATTTCTTCCTTTAAGGAAAAGAGCAGATCCAGGATCTGTCCCTGTATCGTCACATCCAGCGCCGATACGGCCTCGTCCGCCACCAGGAGCCTGGGATTTAACATCAGGGCGGCCGCGATACAGACGCGCTGGCGCTGACCGCCGGACAACTGGCTGGGATAGCGTTGGGCGATCTTTTCCTCCAGTCCCACCTTCAGGAGCATGGAAAGCACCTGCTGTTTTCGCTGCGCTGCAGACAGCTTTCCCTGGATCCGCAGCGGTTCCTCCAGGATCCACCCCACCCGTCTGGCGGGATTGAGGGAGCTGTAGGGATCCTGGAACACCATTTGCGGGTGCGCGTCCCGATGGAACACGCTTCCGCTGTCCGGCTTTTCCAGCCCCAGGATCACTTTGGCAAGCGTGGATTTCCCGCACCCGGATTCTCCCACCAGCCCCAGCACCTCTCCGGCGTGCATCTGGAGAGAAACGCCTTTGAGTACCTCTTTTTTCTTCCTTTTTTCCAGAAGGGAATGCCGTTCCTGGGCAAAGCTGATGCGAACGTCCTGCACGCGCAGAATCTCATCTGCCATCCTGCATCCCTCCCTTCGCGCTTTGCGCGCTTTTGCCACTCTGTCTGCGCGCATACTTTTTTTCGCACCGCGGAATGGCGGCGATCAGCTTTTGGGTATATTCCATCCGGGGCGACCCATAGACCTCCTCGATGCTGCCGCTCTCCACAATGCGGCCGCCCTGCATGACCACTACCCGCTGGCAGAGCTGCCGGATCAGACTCAGGTCATGGGAAATAAACAGGATCGCCGTTTTCTTTTCCCGGTTGATCCGCTTCAGCAGCTTTACGATCTGGGCCTGCACGGTCACATCCAGGGCCGTGGTCGGCTCGTCGGCGATCAAAAGCTTTGGCCCGCAGATCATGGCGGCCGCGATCATCACCCGCTGCCGCATACCGCCGGACAGTTGATGGGGATAAGCGTCATATACCCGCTCTGGTTCTTCCAGATCCACATCCGCCAGCATTTGGATCGCCCTTCTTTTGCGTTCTTCCTTATCAATACCAGGAGAATGGATCCGCAGCGCTTCCTCCACCTGCGGCCCTATCCTGTAAACCGGGTTCAGGGAAGTCATTGGCTCCTGAAAGATCATGGCGATATCGTCGCCCTGCAGGCTGCGCAGTTCGCTGCGCCGACAGGTCAGCAAGTCCTGACCTTCAAAAAGGATCTTTCCTCTTTTTTGCATATCGTGCCGGGAAAGCAGTCCGGCGATGGCAAGGGCCGTCATGGACTTGCCCGACCCCGACTCTCCCACCAGCCCCACGATCTCCCCCGGCTCCATATGCAGGTCGAAATCGTAGACCACGGTTTCCGGCACCAGATGATCATGAAATTCGAGATTCAGATCGATCACATCCAGCATGGGAACTCCTTTCCAAACGATGGGCTATTCCTTAAGCCCTTCCGAAAGCAGGGAAAAGCCCAGCACCATCAGGATCAGCACAATGCCCGGAAACAGCGCGTAGCCCGGCGCGGAAAACAGATAGGTCTGGGCCTCTGAAAGCATCCGTCCCAGGCTGGCATCCGGCGGCTGTACGCCGATCCCCAGATAGCTCATGCCCGCCTCCGCCAGCACCGCGTTGTTAAACCCGATCATTACAGAGGAAGAAAGCACAGTCAGGATATTGGGCAGGATGTGTACGAACATAATGCGCAGATCCCCGGCACCGGCCAGCTTTGCGCTTCTGACATAGTCCAGGTTCTTGCATCGGATGAATTCACCGCGCACGATGCGGGCAAAGCTGGGAACAAAGGCGATGCCCAGCGCCACGATCACATTATATTTGCCGCTGCCCAGAAGGCTGATGAACACCAGCCCCAGCAAAATACTGGGGAAGGCGAACAGCGCGTCGTTGATACGCATGAAAACTTCGTCCACGATCCCTCCGAAATAGCCGGTAAAAGCGCCAAGCACGGTGCCGCACAGCGTACCGATGGCCACCGTCCCCACCGCTACCAGAAACGTGGTGCCGCTCCCTTTCAGCACACGGCTTAAAATATCCCTGCCGAAATTATCGCATCCCATGGGATGGGCGAAAGAAACCCCGGCCAGCTTCACGCTTTTGTCCATCGTTTCCGGATCATAGGGCGTCCAGAAAAAACCTACCAGCACAAAAAGGAGCATGACGCCGGTGAGGATCGCCCCTGCCGTAAAATTTTTGCTCCGTTTCTTTTTCATAGGCTCCAGTTCATTCCATTGTGATCCTGGGATCCACCAGCTTATAGAGAAGATCCACCAGGAAATTGATCAAAATAACGAGAAACGCGATACAGACGATGATCGCCTGCACCACCGGATAGTCGCGGTTGGAAATCGAAGTCAGCAATATCCTGCCTAATCCCGGTACGTTGAATACCTGCTCCACGATGATGCTGCCCGCCACCATATCCGACAGGGCCATGCCCAAAAAGGTCACCACCGGGATCAGCGCGTTTTTCAGCACATGGCGGTAAAGTACCGCCCTTGTCCCGTTGCCGCGGCTGTATGCGGTGCGCACATAGTCCGCCTTCATCTCCGAAAGCACCGACGTGCGCAGAAGCTTCGTGGACATGGCGATCTTGGGAAGCGCAATGGCCAGGGCGGGAAAAAACATATAGCCAAGAAACCGCGCCCAGTCCGTCCGGTAGGACACATACCCGCCGGGCGTAAAAAGATGCAGGACCAGGCCGAATACCAGCGTGATCAGGATACCGGAAAAAAAGGGAGGAACCGCCATAATGACCTGGTTTGCCACCACGATAATATGATCCAGCGCCCCGTCCATATAACGGGCGCAGGTAATGCCCAGCGGGATGGAGATCACAACGATCAGGAAAAAGGAGATCGCCGTAAGGGCCAGCGTCACGGGGATCTTATCTGCGATCATCTCCGTGACGGCCATATGATAGCTGTAGGAAGTGCCCATATCCCCCCGCACGAAATCTGCGATCCACTTCGCATAACGTTCGATCAGGGGGGCGTTCAGCCCCAGTTCTTCCCGCAGGGCCTCCACCCGCGCCGGCGTCGCTTCGGTACCCAGCATTGCGGTGGCGGGGTCCCCCGGTATCACGGCAAAGGCCAGAAATACCAAAAACGACACCACCAGAAGCGTTGCGATCAGCCCTGCCAGCTTTTTCGCAAAATACTTCATACTGCTTTATTCCTCCACAAGGTAAAGCTTGGAAAAATCCTGCACATAGAGCGGGTAAAATTCATATCCCGCATATTTTTTATTCAGGGCGACAAAACAGGGAAGGTCCTGGATATAGACGTTGGCCGCTTCCTCCGCCAGAATCCGCTCGCATTCCTTATAGTATTGCGTCTTTTCCGCATCATCCGTCGCGGCCTGCGCCTTCGCATAGGCCTCGTCATAGGCGTCGCTGGAGAAATTGATAAAATTCTTTCCTGCCATGCTGTTAAATCGGTCCAAAAGCGCCGGCGCCGTCAGACTGGACGCGTCCAGCCCTACTACGGTAGCCTCGAAATTGCGGCCCGCATAGACGTCGGACACCCAGCTCTCCCACTCTATCAGATTGATCTTCGCCTCCACATTGATCCGCTTTAACTGTTCTGCCACGACCTGCGCCGTATCGATATGCTGCTGATAATTGGAAGGCACTGTCAGCGTAAAGGAAAACCCGTTGGGATATCCCGCCTGCGCCAACAGCTCCTTCGCCTTATCCAGATCCGTCTCATACAGGTCGTTGAGTTCTTCCATGTAGTATTTTCCAAATGCCGGGAACATGCTGCTGCCCAACTGCGTCCCCTTCCCGTCGGAAATGATATCCATGATCTCCTGCGGGTCTACCGCATAGCAGAGGGCCTGCCGCACCCGCACATCGTTAAACGGGGGTACCAGATTGTTCAAATACATCGCCTGCACCAGATTCATGGTGCCCTCCAGCACTTCAAAATCGCCGGAAAGCTGCTGGGTCATCGACTGGGAAACCCGGGCGAACATATCGATGGAGCCGCCGTTTAAGCTGGTAACGATCGCGTCCGCATTTGCGATGATCTTTAACTCCACCCGGTCGATATGGGCCGGCGCCCCCCAGTAATCCTCAAACCTCTCCATGATGAAATTCTCCTGGGGAGAACGGGATACGAACTTATAGGGGCCGGTGCCGATGGGATTTGTCTCCGGTTTTTTATTGGACGCCGGAATGATCGCTACGTCCATGTACGCCAGAAATTCCTTATCCGGCTCCTTTAATGTGAGCTGCACCGTATTTTCGTCCAGGATCTCTACGGATTCGACCGCAGAAAAAGCCGGTACCAGGGGATCTCCGTTACTGGTATCGGCGCATCTGTCCAGGGAATACTTTACATCCTCTGCCGTCACCAGGCTGCCGTCATGAAACTTGACTCCGCTGCGGAGGGAAAACGTATATACCTTTCCGTCCTCCGACATCGTATGGCTCTCTGCCAGAGCATCGACTAAATTCCCGTCGCTGTCAGGTTTCACAAGCCCTTCAAACATGTTGAACAGAATTTCTTCCGTTCCCGCGGCCACCGCCTTATGGGGATCGAGGCTGTCCTCGATATCCTGCGGAATGCCGATGGTGATCTGGGATGTGTCACTCGCCTTATCGCCTGCGCAAGCGCCCAGTGCAATAGTCAGTGCTGTGCACACCGAAGCCAAAAGGATCTTTTTTAACGCTTTTGCTCTCATGTGTGTCTCCTTTTCTCTATACTATATTCAATTGTGCTGTCTTTCACATGGCGGCCTGACGGTCCGCCTGCAAAAACAGGTCAGGACATTTTATGCCCTGACCCGTTCATTGTATCCAACTTACGCCAAAAATGCAAGTACTTTGTCCTGATTTTCTCCGTTTCCCGCTTTAATTTTCCTTCTCGATCACCTTTCTCAACTCGTCCATGAAGGTGTTGATATCCTTAAATTCCCGGTATACGGAGGCAAAACGTACATAGGCCACCGAATCCAGGTTCTTTAATTTGTCCATCACCAGTTCGCCGATCACGGAACTGGGAACCTCCCGTTCTTCCCTGGAAAACAGCTCCGTCTCTACCTGGTCCACCAGGCCGGTGATCGCATCGGCGCTGATCGGCCGTTTGTAACAGGCGCGAAGGACGCCGGACTCCAGCTTCGTCCGGTCGTAGGATTCCCGTTTGCTGTCCTTTTTTATGACGATCAACGGGATCGTTTCCACCTTTTCATAAGTCGTGAAACGCTTCTGACATTCATCGCAGACCCGCCTCCTGCGGATGGAATTATTCTCATCCGAATGTCTGGAATCGATCACTCTCGTATTTTCATGGCCGCAAAATGGACATTTCATAACGGTTTCCCCCTCTAGGACAACGTATATTTGTATACATTATACCGAAAGTCCCATTTTATGTCAACGACTTTTCCCGCGGCCCAAAGCTGGTGTTTTCAGGGGACATCCACCAGAATGATGTCCGGCCCGATCTGTTTGATATCGCTGTAGCAGATGACATAATCCGTTTCGCTGCGGAAAATACACTTCAGTTTACTGACGCCGGGCACGATGATCTTACTGATACAGCCTGTTCCTTCGTCAAATTCAAAATCGATCACATGCCCCATCTTTCGACAATCCCGCAGATTCACGACCTCTTTTGTCTTAAACTCCGAAAACTGCATCTTTTTTCCCCTATCCTGCCCTCTTTACATCCTATGCGCCTTTTTTGTTTTGGTTCCTTTGCGCGCCAAAAATGGTGAAAACTGTAAGTCCAAAAAGTCGTCCCCAAGGAATAAAACCCTGCCTCGCTGCCCATGCTTTTATCAGGAGTATCCAAGCAGGAGGCGTGTATCATGGCACTGAACAAGGTAGAAATCTGCGGGGTTAACACTGCAAAACTGCCCGTACTCACCAATGAAGAAAAAGACGCGCTGTTCATCAAGATCCGGCAGGGCGACGAAGAGGCCCGGGAGCGTTTCATCAAAGGGAATCTCCGCCTCGTCTTAAGCATCATCAAACGTTTCTCTTCCAGCAGCGAAAACGCGGACGATCTGTTTCAGATCGGCTGTATCGGCCTGATCAAAGCGATCGACAACTTCAATACGGATCTGGGGGTGAGATTTTCTACTTATGCCGTGCCCATGATCATCGGCGAGATCCGCCGCTTTCTGCGCGACAATAATTCGATCCGCGTCAGCAGATCTTTGCGGGACACCGCCTACAAGGCGATCTATGCCCGGGAAAACCTGATGAAGAAAAATCAAAAGGAACCCACTATCACCGAAGTTGCCGCCGAGGTCGGCATTTCCAGGGAGGACATCGTTTATGCGCTGGACGCCATACAAAATCCCATGAGCCTTTACGAACCGGTCTACACCGACGGCGGCGATACCCTTTATGTCATGGATCAGATCCGGGACAAAAAGAACCGGGAGGAAAACTGGATCGACCGGCTGTCCCTCTCCGACGCCATCGGCCGGCTGGGGGAAAGGGAGCGGGAGATCATCGTGCTGCGCTTTTTTGAGGGGAAAACCCAGATGGAAGTGGCGGAGCTGATCGGCATTTCCCAGGCGCAGGTCTCCCGGCTTGAAAAAAGCGCCCTCCGGCTCATGCGGACATATCTAAACGCGTGAGAAAAGGGCGCGAAAGCACTTTTTTATTCCCGGACGATCTCCTTTTTCAGCCGCCGCATGATTTTCTTCTCCAGGCGGGAAATATAGGACTGGGAAATGCCCAGGCAGGCGGCCACCTCCTTTTGGGTCATTTCCCTGCCGTCCGGCGCATCCAGCCCGAACCGGAGGCTGATGATCCGCTGCTCCCGCTCCGACAGGGTGCTGACGGCTTTGCGCAGGATCTTGCGCTCCGCCTCGTTTTCCAGATCCTTATAGATCACATCCTCGTCCGTTCCCAGAATATCGGAAAGCAGCAGTTCATTGCCGTCCCAGTCCACATTCAGCGGTTCGTCGATGGACACCTCCAGACGGGTCTTGCTGTTACGCCGCAGATACATGAGGATCTCGTTTTCAATGCAGCGGGACGCATAAGTAGCCAGTTTAATATTCTTCCCCGGATTAAACGTGTTAATGGATTTGATCAGGCCGATCGTTCCGATGGAGATTAGGTCTTCCACGCCCACGCCTGTGTTGTCAAATTTTTTTGCGATATAAACGACCAGCCGCAGATTATGCTCAATGAGGATGGAACGGGCCTCCTGTCCGTACTCCTCCGAATCCAGATCCCGGATCACTTCGCTTTCCTGCGCGCTTTCCAGCGGCGGCGGAAGGATCTCCGCCCCTCCTATGTAGTGGATATCGCCTTCTTTCGCCATAAAAAAGGCCGGTTCCCGGCGAATGATCTTAAACTGCATTTTTCCTGGCATCGCTACTTTCAAAATCATGGTTTTCTCCTCTCTTTTCTTCCAATAGTGCAGGATGCAAGAGCATCTGGCATTTGCCCTGTGCGGACAGCTTTTGTTCACTGGCCGCGATCAGGACATGACAGCATTTCAGTTCCTGACCGCTTCTTCTTATGTATATGGCGTCCGCTTCCGCCGCGTAAAGCACGCCGCTAGACCTGCCGACGGCATGATAGGGAATGGCCCGGATCTTTTCCTGCCGCTCAAACAGCCCTATCGCCTCCAGCAGCGGTTTTTCCGCCACGCAGACCGGCCTGCCCAAAAAGGGATCCCGCAGACTGTTTCCGCTGTCCCAAAGGGCCGTTACCTCTATGGCGGCATCTCCTGCTTTTATCCGTACCCGGCAAAAGGGAACCCTTTTCCTTCTGCGCGTTCCTTCCAGCAGGGCACAGCCACCTGCGGCAGCGATGGCGGCAGGCAAAAGCAGGTGCAGAGCGCTTTCCTTCCAGGCCATGCTCCGGATCCCCTCGCAGGCTGCCAGGACGCCCCCCAGCAGGCAGGCGGCGGCAAGATACCATACCGCCGTTTCCAGCAGCGCCTTCTTTTCCCGAAAGCCGAAGGCCAGTTGGAGCATGGCCAGGACACCCGCTGCCAATAACAGGAACTTACAGGGCAGGGGTCTAAAAATAGCGGCTTTACAAAGCAGCAAAAACAGGAATGTCCCCGCGCCCGCCGCCGCCCCGCAAAGGAGCCGCCGCCAGCCAAACCGCACCTGGGCCAGATGCGCCGTCAGCCAGAGCAGCAGCGCTTCCATAGCAAAGTGCATCCAAAAAATGCGATCCACATACAGGCTGTAACGCACGCCATTCCCCCCTTCCCCTCCTTGACCGGATCCTTTCTGACAGGCATCCTGCTGACATGCATTATAAAAAAAATCCTGCGCAGAATTTGTCAAACTCTGTCAGGATCTTATCTGAATTTTTCGCTGCATTTCGACATTTCTGGGGATGGACGCTATCGGGCCCATAAAAAAACAGGACCCCTCCATTGGGATCCTGTTCGGCTTTCTTCTTATTTCTTCTGTAAAAACTCAGGAATCTTTAAGGACTTCTCTTCCACCTGGCTGCGAATATTGGTGGGCGGCTTCTGAAGGCCCGGCAGGCTGGTTCTGGTCTCGCCGTTATGTACCCCCGGCTGAGTTGCGCCTGCAGTCGGTCTGGAAGTCGTAGTGCCGGAAAGGCTCACCGTACTCTTCTTGCCGGTTACGCCCGGCAGGACCGGCTTCTTCACAAAGGACGACGTAAACTTGGACGCCGGGTTCTCGTCGATGCCGGTAGCGATCACCGTCACACGGCAGGAGTCGTTCTGCGTCTCATCGTACATGGCGCCGAAGATGATATTCACATCATCCCCCGTCAGCTCTCTTACATAATCCACTGCATCGGATGCGTCGAACATGGAAATATCGCCGGAAATATTGACGATGATATCTGTAGCTCCCGCAATCGTCGTCTCAAGCAGCGGGCTCTCTACCGCTTCCTTGACGGCCTGTACCGCCTTCTCCTCACCGGTGCCCTCGCCGATGCCGATATGCGCGATCCCCTTATCGCGCATGACCGTCTGCACGTCCGCGAAATCGAGGTTGATGACTGCCGGAACATTGATCAGATCCGTGATTCCCTGTACGGCCTGCTGGAGTACCTCATCCGCTTTCATCAGAGCCTGAGGCATGCTGGTACGCTTGTCCACGATCTCCAGGATCTTATCGTTGGGGATCACGATCAGCGTATCTACGTTCTCGCGCAACTTCTCGATGCCGGCCAGGGCGTTATTCATGCGGGTCTTTGCCTCGAACCGAAAAGGCTTGGTCACCACGCCGACGGTCAGAATACCCTTGTCCTTTGCCAGCTTCGCCACGACCGGCGCCGCGCCGGTACCCGTACCGCCCCCCATACCGCAGGTTACGAACACCATGTCCGCCCCCTCCAGATGTTTGGCGATCTCTTCGGAACTCTCCACCGCCGCCTGCTCGCCGATCTCCGGTTTGGCGCCGGCGCCCAGTCCCTTGGTCAGCTTCTCGCCGATCTGGATCAGTTCCTTTGCCTTACAAAGCTGCAACGCCTGTTTATCCGTATTGGCGCCAATGAACTCAACGCCTCCGATCTGCTCTGTGATCATTCTATTCACAGCATTGTTGCCCGCGCCGCCTACGCCGATCACGATGATCTTCGCCGCGGACTCAGCCTCGTTTACTTTGATTTCCAGCAAGGGTATCCCTCCTCCTATTCCGAAATAACTCCACACTTTATATCATATAATCATTTGTCCGATTGTGCAACATCTTTTTTTACTTTTCTTTTAAAGTAATTCTCCCGTTTTATTGTTTACCGAAGGTCATCTGGCTGTAATATTCCAAAATGCACTGGCGCATCAGCGTCAGGGCCGCCGCCACCGAAAGTTCCCGGATCTTGGCCCGGTCCCCGGAAAAATGATATTCTTTGACCGTAGTCTTTTTACAGACGCAGCAACCAATATAGACAAGGCCTACCGGTTTCTCCTTAGTGCCCCCGTCTGGCCCCGCGATGCCTGTGACGGAAACCGACACATCCGATTTCGTCAAAGAACAGGCCTTTGCCGCCATCTCTTCCGCTACCTGCAGGCTGACCGCGCCGTATTTTTGCAGCAGGCTTTTTTTCACGCCGACGATCTTGCGCTTGGCTTTATTGGAATAGGTAATAAAGCCCGATTTAAAAACCTCGGATACGCCGGGCACATTGATGAGCCGGGAAGATAGCATCCCTCCCGTACAGGACTCCACCGTGGACACGGTCAGCCGGTTGGCTAAAAGCAGGTCCACCACCGCGCGCTCCAGGGTCACCTCCGGATCCGTCGTATATACATGCATCCCGAACCGTTCCTTCAATTCCCTGACCAGCGGTTTGACCAGCCTGGCCCCTTCCTTTTCATCCTGCGCCCTGGCGGTTACCCGCAGATGCACCTCCCCGGATTTTGCGTAGGGCGCAACCGTCGGATTGGTCTGCCTATCGATCAGGTCCTGTATCCGGGCCGCGACCTTGCTTTCCCCCATCCCGCATATCTTCACTGTCCTGGTATAGAGCGTGCCGGGACAAATGGCGGCCAGATAGGGCCTGACGCTCTTTTCAAACATGGGGCGCAGCTCGTTGGGCGGTCCCGGAAGAAGGATCACCCGCTTTTCTTCTTTTTCCAGGATCAGTCCGGGCGCCGTCCCGTTGTCGTTATCCAGCACGATGGCGCCATGGGGCACCAGCGCCTGTTTTCGATTATTCTCCGTCATCGAAGCGCCGATCCCCGCAAAATAGGCCTCGATGCGCTCCATGCTGTGACGGTCCATCTCCAGCGGCATCTGCAGGGCGTCCGCCGCCGTTTCCTTGGTCAGATCGTCCGTGGTAGGTCCAAGGCCCCCGGTCAGGATCACCACCTGCGACCGCTCCAGCGCGGCAAGCAGCGCCGCCCGAAGCCGCGGCATATTGTCGCCCACCACGCTTTGATAATAACAGGACAGGCCCAACTGCGCGCACTCCTGCGCCAGATAGGCTGCGTTGGTATTGACGATATTGCCCAACAGCAGCTCCGTTCCCACGGAGATAAGTTCTGCGATCATAATTTCCTCCCGGGCACAACGCCCGCCCGTCAGTGCTGTTCCGCCAGCACATCCTTATTTTTCACGATATAATCTACCAGAGAAACTACCGTCAGGATCAGGGCTACCCACATGACGATCTGCGTCAGCACGGACAGCGCCGGGATGTCGGCGATCATCAGGCAGACCATGACCATTTGAAAGGTGGTCTTGAATTTGCCCCAATAACTGGCCGCGATCACCCGCCCGTTATCCGAGGCGATCAGACGAAATCCGCTGATGATAAATTCCCGGCTGATGATGACGATGACCATCCACGCGGGCAGCCTCTGGAGCTCTACCAGGCAGATCAGCGCGGCGCATACCAGCAGCTTATCCGCCAACGGATCCATGAATTTCCCGAAGTTGGTCACCAGATTGTTTTTCCTGGCGATATAGCCGTCCAGCAGGTCGGTCAGGCTGGCGATGATAAAGATAGCAAGCGCTGCCCACTTCAAAGTATTGCCCTCAACCGGCAGCAGCATACATACGACAAAAAACGGGATCATGATCACCCTTGCGGTCGTCAGTTTATTCGGCAGGTTCATCTTCCAATTCTCCTATCAGATCATATTCACGGGCTCCCGTAATGCGCACCCGTACAAAATCCCCGCTCATGAGGCTGCGCGCCGTGCGGATAAAAAGATACCCGTCCACATTCGGCGCATCCTTCCAGGTACGGGCAAGATAGACGTCTTCATCGGCCAGCTTGCCCTCTACCATGGCATCTATGTACTGGCCCGTCATCGCTTCCGCCTTTTCAAAAGCGATCTCCTGCTGCAGCTCCATGATCTCCCGCTGCCGGTCGCGCTTGCACTTTTCCCCGATCTGGCCCGGCATCCGGGCGGCCGGCGTCCCCTCTTCCCGGGAATAGGGGAAAACTCCCAGCCGGTCAAATTCCATGGCGTCTACAAACTCCAGCATCTCTTCGTGATCCTGTTCGCTTTCTCCCGGGAAACCCGTGATCAGCGTGGTGCGCAGACAGATATCGGGGATCTGCCGCCGGAGCTTTGCGATCATCTCTTCCAGTTGCGCCCTTCTCGTCCGCCGCCCCATTCTCTGCAGGATACGGTCGGAAGCGTGCTGAATGGGAATATCCAGATAATGACATACTTTTGGTTCCGTCCGGATCGTCTCGATGAGTTCATCCGTGATCTCCTCCGGATAACAATATAAAAGCCGGATCCAGACAATTCCTTCGATCTTTGCCAGACGATGCAGCAGCCTGGGCAGCGCCTTTTCCCCATACAGGTCCACACCGTACAGCGTCGTCTCCTGCGCCACCAGGATCAGCTCCTTCACACCGTCCCGGGCCAGGACCGCGGCCTGTTTTTCCAGCGCCTCCATAGGTACGGAACGATAAGCCCCCCGCACACTGGGGATCACACAGTAGGTACAGCGCTTATCGCAGCCTTCCGCGATCTTGAGATAAGCGTAATGGCCCCCTGTGGTCACGCTTCTGGGAAGGTCGTACACGCAGGGCCTGTCGATATCCTCCATGGCGTCCTCCGACCTGCCCGCCAGAACGCGATCCAGCGTTTCTAAGATCTTGTCAATGGCCATTGTCCCCACCAGGGCGTCCACCTCCGGGATCTCCCGGTGGATCTCCCGGCTGTAGCGCTGCGCCAGGCATCCGCAGACGATCAGGGCTTTCAGCCTGCCCTCGTTTTTTTGCTGTGCGAACTGCAGGATCGTGTTAATGCTCTCCTCTTTGGCGTCTCCAATGAAACAACAACTGTTCACGATCACGATATCGGCCTTCTCCTCCTCATCCGTGAAAGTGTAACCACGCTGCGCCAGTTGTCCCAGCATCATTTCAGAATCCACGAGGTTCTTGTCGCACCCCAGGGACACAAATAAAATCTGCATAAAGCACCTTCCTGTAGCAGAACAAGAACATGCACCGCCACAGCGTCCGCATGTTCCCTCCGATGAAATGGCGCCTGCCCTGCCGGGCAGAATGCCGAACCTTTATGATCATACCGCTTTATGCTTCCTGGTCTTCCTCTTCCCCAAGGATGCGGATCTTGCCCTGCATCAGCTCCTCGATGGCAATGGACAGGGGCTTCGCCCCCTCCTTGGCCCGCACCATCGGCTCATGGCCGGCGATGATCTGCCTGGCCCTCTTGGAAGTCGCCATGACGATGGAATACCGGCTGTTTACCACTTTTTCTTCGCCCGGCTCCACCTCGCTGTTCACTACCTTCATCAAATCTGAATAAGACGGATGTAACATTTTTT
>CANQFM010000057.1 GCA_947598825.1 uncultured Eisenbergiella sp.
CAAGAGATGGCCTCGATTCCGCTTCGCTTCATCTCGGTCATCTCTTGTCTTCTTATGAATTACAGCGCATAAAAAGAACTCCTCGAGTAAACTCGGGAGTTCTTTCCATGCACTGCAATTCGCAATAACCCTTATCTCTTTGAAAATTGTGGCGCGCGACGTGCGGCTTTGAGGCCGTACTTCTTTCTCTCCTTCATACGGGGATCGCGGGTCAGATAGCCGGCCTTTTTCAGCACGGGCCTGTAATCCGCATCGGCCTCCAGAAGCGCTCTTGCGATGCCGTGGCGGATGGCGCCTGCCTGTCCGGTATAGCCGCCGCCCTTGACGTTGACCAGTACATCAAACTTATCCGCATTGTCAGTGGCTACCAGAGGCTGACGGACGATCACCTTCAGCGTCTCCAGACCAAAATACTCATCGATGTTCCTTTTATTGATCGTAACATTGCCGCTGCCGGGTACCAGGTACACTCTGGCAATAGAGCTTTTTCTTCTGCCTGTTCCGTAATATCTTGCTGTATTAGCCATTTCTTCTCTTCCTCCTTCTCGATTCCCTTAGTTAAAACGTCAGAACTTCCGGTTTCTGCGCCGCGTGTTTATGATCCGGGCCCGCATACACATGAAGTTTGGTGAACATCTGTCTTCCTAAAGGTCCCTTGGGAAGCATTCCCTTGACCGCGAGTTCAATCACCTGCTCCGGTCTCTTCTCTATCTTCTCTCTTAAGGTCACATCCTTCATGCCGCCCACATAGTCGGAATGATGATAGTAAACCTTCTGATCCAGCTTCTTGCCGGTGACTTTGATCTTCTCCGCATTGATAACGATCACATAGTCGCCCGTGTCCTCATGAGGAGTGAACTCCGGTTTGCGCTTGCCTCTTAAAATACTGGCGACTTCCGATGCCAGACGGCCGAGAGTCTGACCCTGGGCATCCACAACATACCACTTTCTATCGATCTTAGCCGGGTTAGCCATAAATGTTTTCATGATGTACCTCCATACTATCAACAGGTCATAATCCGTGTGCGTCTTCCGAACTGGGAATGGAACGGAAGGCTCTTTGTAACGGATAGGCGGAAATGTCCGGGACCGCCGATTCTGCCGCATTTCCCCGGGGCAGGAGAAACACGGAAACCACCGTCACACTGAATTATTATATTATACGCCTCCGCGTGTGTCAATCTTTTTTTTACAAATGTTCTGCCCTGTCAGCCGTTTCACAGCCGCCATCCAGAAAGTCGTAGGAAACCAGCGTCAGCCCGCAGGCCGGGGCCGTAGGGCCAGCCGTTTCCCGGTCGCGCGCCTCCAGGATTTCCTTCACCCTTTCCGGCGGATATTTCCCGGTCCCGACTTCCAGAAGGGTCCCGGCGATGATGCGCACCATATTGTACAAAAATCCCGTGCCCGTGACCCGGATCCTGATCACGTTTTCCTGCCGTTCCACGGTCAGCGCCGTGATCCTGCGGACCGTACTTTCAGCCTGGGTATGGATGCTGCAAAAGCTTTTAAAATCATGCTCTCCCACCAGATATGCCGCCGCCGCCCTCATTTTATCCACATCCAGCGCCAGATAGGTAAAATAGGAGCAGAGGCGATCCAGCGGATCGGGAAATTCCTCATTGCGGATACGGTATTCATAGGTTTTCAGGCTTTTACACCGGCGCGGGTGCCAGGACGCCTCCACCTCCCATGAGCCACGCACCCGGATATCCTCCGGCAGCCTTTGATTCAGGGCATAGGCAAATTTTTCCGCCGGCATGCGCATCCTCGTATCGAACACCGCATAGTTGCAGCGCGCGTGTACGCCCGCATCCGTCCGGCTCGCGCCGATCACGGCGATCTGCTCCCCGGTCAGCGCGCACAGCGCACGGTTGAGCGTTTCCTCTATTGTGACGCCGTTTGGCTGATACTGCCAACCGTTATAGGCCGTCCCGTCATAGGCCACCCGCAGGCAGATACGCCGCACAGGCCAGTCCATCCGTCCTTCCCTGTTCATATCGGCAGCAGCCTCCCGATCACAATGGACGCGGCCAGATAGACAAACACCACGCCATAGGCGATGTAGTCCCGCCGACGATAAATGAGGGGCTTCATTTTGGTTCGTCCTTCTCCTCCCCGATAGCACCGCGCTTCCATGGCCATCGCCAGGTCGTTGGCCCGGCGGAAAGCGGCGATGAAGAGCGGCACCAGCAAAGGCACCATCGCCTTGGCCTTCTGCAGCAGGTTCCCGCTGTCAAAATCCGCTCCCCTGGCGATCTGGGCTTTCATGATCTTATCCGTTTCTTCCAGCAGAATGGGAATAAAGCGCAGCGCGATGGACATCATCATCGCCACCTCATGCACGGGCACTTTCAGCCTTTTCAACGGGCTCAGCAGGCTTTCCAGCCCATCGGTCAGATGATTGGGCGTCGTGGTCAGCGTCATCAGGGATGAACCGATGATCAGAAGGGTAAGGCGGATCGCCATCTTTGCCGCCAAAAGGATGCCCGCATCGGTGATCTTCAGCTTCCAGATCCGGATCACAGGCTCTCCCGGCGTCAGAAAGAGGTTGAGGACTACCGCAAAAAGCATCAGAAAAAGGATCGATTTCATTCCCTTTATCATGAAGCGGAACGGGACATGGGAAAGGATGATGCACAGCGCAAGAAAAGCCGCTGCCAGCAAATATCCCCAAAAGTTGTTCACCACAAACAGCGATACGATATATACCAGCGTCGCCACCAGCTTTACCCGGCTGTCCATTTTATGAAGGACGGACTGGGTCTGATAATATTGTCCCAAAGTGATCTCTCTTAACATTCCCGTTCTTCCCTCATGGCCTTCAAAATGGTGTCCCGGGCTTCGTCTATCGTCGTCGCCTTTACATCCACATCGAACCCGTTTTCCTTTAAACGATGCAGAATATAAGTCACCTGCGGCGCCGCAAGCCCTACTTCCTCCAGTTCTTTCACATGTCCAAATACGGCGGAGGGAGTATCGTCATACAAAATACGGCCCTGGTTCATCACCACGATACGCTCCACATAATTGGCCACGTCTTCCATGCTGTGGGAAACCAACACCACGCTGATGCCGGTTTCTTTTTTCAGATGGGCAACCTGAGAAAGGATCTCGTCCCTTCCTCTGGGATCCAGCCCCGCCGTCGGCTCGTCCAGCACCAGGATTTTGGGCTGCATCGCCAGCACCCCGGCGATCGCCACGCGGCGCTTCTGCCCGCCGGACAGTTCAAAAGGGGACTGTTTATAATATTCCTCCGGGATACCCACCAGCTCCAGCGCGCGTTTCGCCCGTTCCTGAATTTCCTCTTTGGGCAGCCCCAGATTTTTCGGCCCAAAACAGACGTCCGAAAAAACGTCCACCTCAAATAGCTGATGCTCCGGGTATTGGAAAACGAGCCCTACCTGGCTGCGCAGCTCTTTTTTGGGAAAATCCTTTTCCCAGATGTTCCTGCCGCAGTAGGTGATCGTCCCTTCTGTCGGTTCGATCAGCCCGTTCAAATGCTGCACCAGCGTAGACTTTCCGGAACCCGTATGCCCGATCAGCCCGATAAACTGCCCCTCCGGGATCTCCAGGCAGATATCGTCCAGCGCCCGAACGGCCAGCTCCGTATCCGCGCCATATACATAACTCACATGCTCCAATTTCAGCGCCATCTTTCAGCCCTTTCTGCCGCCGTCTCCCTGCCGTTCTGCGCTTTTCAGCTTTTTCAGTTCCGCTGTCAGTTCCTGCTCCGTCAGGATACCGTCCGGAAGGGGCAGGCCGCTCTTTTGAAGCTCATAGGCTAAAAGCGTCACCTGCGGCACGTCCAGCCGCAGTTCTTTCAGCCTTTCCACCTGGGAAAAGATTTCCCTCGGCGCGCCCTGCATGACCACTTTGCCCTCGTCCATCACAAGCACCGTGTCCGCATGGATCACCTCTTCCATGTAATGGGTGATCAGAATGATCGTGATCCCCTCCACCTGATTGAGCGCCCGGGCCGCCCGGATCACATCCTTACGCCCGTTGGGATCCAGCATCGCGGTGGGTTCGTCCATCACGATGCACTTGGGATGCATGGCCAGGACTCCGGCGATGGAAACCCGCTGTTTCTGGCCGCCGGAAAGTTTATTGGGGGAATGTTTGCGGTAGGCGTACATCCCCACCGCTTTCAGGCTTTCCTCCACGCGCTGCCAGATCTCCTCCGTGGGCACCCCCATATTTTCCGGGCCGAATCCCACGTCCTCTTCCACCACCTGGCCGATGATCTGGTTATCCGGATTCTGGAATACCATGCCCGCGCACTGACGCACGTCCCATATGTTTGCCTCCTCGGCGGTATTCTTTCCGTCCACCACCATCGTGCCCTCCGCCGGCGTCAGCAGGGCGTTGATATGTTTTGCCAGGGTAGACTTCCCGGAACCGTTGTGTCCGAGGATCGCGATGAACTGCCCCGGCGCAACCGAAAAGGTCACGTCGCTGACCGCCCTCGTCTTCCCTTCCACATTTCCTTCCTCGTCAAACCGCGTATAATCATAACTCAAATGGTTGGCTTCAATGATATTCATGGCCCATCTCGCATTCCGGCGGAACTATCGGATCCGTCCGCTCTGTTGCACGAAGAGCCGTACATTTCTGCACGGCTCCTTGCTTTTTTCTTTTCATTCATTCTGTACGCCGCCGGACAGCCTCATTTTGCTGCCGGGACGGCCTGTTGGCTCAGATCAGCTCCAGCACGACTTCCATCGCGGCGTCGCCCTTACGGGGCCCGATCTTGACGATCCTGGTATAACCGCCCTTGCGGTCCGCGTACTTGGGCGCGATCTCATCGAAGATCTTCGCCGGCAGGTCCACGTTTTTGGTGCCTTTCTTACGGCCCTTTGCTTCCTTGGGCACTTCCTTCACGGGATAGAGTACCTTGAGCATCTGACGTCTCGCATGAAGCCTGGAGGGAAGATCCTTCTTGATCTCCTTTTCCACTTCATCGTAAACGGTGACCTTTTTGCCGTCCACGACTTCCTTCACCCTCTTGCCGTCCTTGTCCTTGCGGGGGACTTTGGCGGTCACCTTCACAGTCTCATAGTTATCCTTTTCCTTGATGCCGAGCGCGATGATGCCCTCTGCGATCTTGCGGACTTCCTTCGCTTTCGCTTCTGTGGTGACGATCTTTCCCCTGTAAAGCAGGCTGGTCACCTGGCTTCTCAGCAGAGCCTTCCTCTGCGCTGAGGTTCTTCCTAACTTTCTGTACATTGCCATTGTCGTATTTTCCTTTCCTTCATGGTTCATCCGGCAACGCTCGTCGGACTTACTCGCCGAATGCCTTTTGCAGATCTGCAGGGACAGCCTGCAGACTGCAGCCAATCATGGTACAACACCGCCCCGCTCGTCGGACTTATGGGCCATGTCATGGGACCTTCTCAAACCTTCGGTTCGAGAAGTAGCGCGCGGCCTGCGGCCATGCTTTACTCCTCACTGGGCCTGAAGTGGAAGCCGAGTTCGTTGATCTTGGACTGAACTTCCTCCAGGGATTTCCGGCCCAGGTTACGGACTTTCATCATATCCTCGGGCGTCTTGTTGATCAGTTCTTCCACCGTGTTGATCCCGGCGCGCTTTAAGCAGTTGTAAGAACGGACCGACAGCTCCAGTTCGTCAATGCTCATTTCCAGCACTTTTTCTTTCTCGTCGTCCTCTTTTTCCACCATGACCTCTGCAGTCTTGGCGTTTTCGGACAGATCGATGAAAAGGCTCAGATGTTCGCTTAACACCTTCGCGGCCAGGCTGACGGCCTCGTCCGGAGCCAGGGTGCCGTTGGTAAACACATCCAGGGTCAGCTTGTCAAAATCCGTCACCTGGCCCACACGGGTGTTGTCCACCGTCATGTTCACCCTCTCCACCGGGGTATAAATGGAATCGACAGCGATGACGCCGATCGGCAGATCATCGTTCTTATTTTTATCTGCGCTCACATAGCCCCGGCCTCTGGTGATGGTCAGTTCCATGTAGAGCTTGCTTTCCTTCCCGCCGCTTAACGTAGCGATCACGAGGTCGGGATTGAGGATCTCAATATCCTGATCGACCTGAATATCGGAAGCATGCACAACGCCCTCTCCCTCAAACTCGATATACGCGGTCTTGGGTTCATTGGTCTCGCTGTTGTTTTTGATCGCCAGACTCTTGATGTTCATGATGATCTCGGTGACATCTTCCTTCACGCCGGGAATGGAAGAAAACTCATGCAACACGCCTTCGATCTTCACCTGGCTTACTGCGGTTCCCGGCAAGGAAGACAGCATGATCCTTCTCAAAGAATTTCCGAGCGTAATGCCGTACCCTCTTTCGAGAGGCTCCACCACGAACTTGCCATATTTCTTATCATCGGAGATTTCGGCAACCTCAATATTGGGTCTTTCAAAATCAAACACTGCAAATACCCTCCTTTACGAACAATACTCGACGGACCGCAACTCTCATTATTTGGAGTACAACTCGACGATCAGCATTTCATTGACCGGAACATCGATCATCTCCCTGGTAGGAAGCTGTTTGATGGTTCCGCTAAAAGCCTCTTTATCGACATCCATCCATTCGGGAGTGAGCCTTCCTGCCGTCACTTCGAGGATATCCTTGTATCTCTGCATGCTCTTCGCTTTTTCCTTCACTTCGATCACGTCACCGGCCTTGATCTGGTAAGAAGGAATATTTACGACCTTGCCGTTCACCAGAATGTGCTTGTGCCCAACCACCTGTCTGGCCTCTCTCCTGGTCCTGGCAAAACCCATACGGAACACAACGCTGTCCAGCCTGCACTCCAGCATCCGCATCAGGTTCTCACCGGTCATGCCTTTCATACGGTCAGCCTTCTCGTAATAGTTGCGGAAAGGCTTCTCCAGAACGCCGTAAATGAATTTCGCTTTCTGCTTCTCTCTCAACTGCAGTCCGTATTCACTTACCTTTCTGCCCGTCTTCACAGCCCTGTTGGACTTTTTATCATAGCCAAGATAGCTGGGCTCCAGGCCGAGCGCTCTACATCTTTTTAATACAGGAACTCTGTTTACTGCCATTTTGTTTTTCCTCCAGATTATTGTTTACAGCATTCAGCAGCCGCCCTGTTCGGACCTTATGGCCCGGCGGGGTGGTTTGTGGCTGCCATGTCTTCATCCAACGTCATTTTAACGGACCCGTCTTACGGGATATCCCATCGGGAATATACAGCGCCCGAATCCTCAGACGCGGCGGCGCTTGGGCGGACGGCATCCATTGTGAGGAACGGCGGTCACATCCTTGATGCTGACAACATCCAGACCACATGCGGAAAGCGCACGGATCGCGGCCTCACGCCCTGAACCGGGCCCTTTGACAAAAACATCCACCGTCTTTAATCCATGGATCAAAGCCGCTTTGGTAGCTGTTTCTGCAGCCATCTGCGCTGCATACGGAGTAGATTTCCTTGAACCTTTAAATCCCAGACCGCCGGCGGATGCCCAGCTTAAGGCATTGCCTTCAGCATCCGTCAAAGTAACGATGGTGTTATTGAAGGAAGACTGAATATGTGCCTGTCCGTGTTCAACGTTTTTCTTGACACGCTTTTTGGTCACTTTTTTTGTAACTTTTTTGTTTGCCATTTAAACTAACCTACTTTCCCTTGTTTGAATTATTTTTTCTTATTTGCAACTGTTCTTCTGGGCCCTTTTCTGGTCCTCGCGTTGGTCTTGGTGTTCTGACCGCGGACCGGCAGGCCCTTACGGTGCCGGATGCCTCTGTAGCATCCGATCTCCTGCAGTCTCTTGATATTCAGCGCGACTTCTCTTCTCAGATCGCCTTCCACCATCATGGTCGCGTCGATCACTTCACTGATCTTCTTGACCTCATCGTCCGTCAGATCTCTGCAGCGCGTGTCGGGGTTCACGCCCGCCTGCGCCAGGATCTTGTTTGCGCTGGATCTGCCGATGCCGTAAATATAGGTCAGGCCGATCTCAACACGTTTCTCTCTCGGTAAGTCAATACCTGCAATACGAGCTGCCATTACCATTTCCTCCATTCTGTGCGTTTTGGCCTTTACGCACAATGAGCACAGGGACATAAAATACCTGTGCAGTCTTAAAATAGTTACTAATTGACTGGGGTACCATGTACCCAACCGACAAGCGGTCTTTCCGATACTCTCATGACCGTCCGCGCTGATGCAGCGGGTCGCTCATGCGGATACAATGTGCTTTACACATACGGGATGCTCCTTCGCACAACTGCATCCGGCCTCCGCAGGCGGAAGCCTTTCTTCGGTATCAAAAAGTAATCTCCCGTAGCAGGAAACCCTTACACTACGTTCAATTATTTTCAGGCGGACCTTAGTAAAAATCCGCCGCCAGTCGTCTTACTTCTGACCGGGCATTTTCTTCCTTATTAAAATAGGAAAGAACTCAACCCTGTCTCTGCTTGTGCTTGGGATTCTCACAGATGATCCTGATCGATCCCTTCCTTTTAATGACTTTGCACTTTTCGCAAATCGGCTTTACGGATGCTCTTACCTTCATCTTCTTCTTACCTCCTTCCAAAAAGACCGTTTTCAATTATACCATGTGTTTTTCGGAATTGCAACCAGTTTATTACAAAAATACAGGAAAACGGGAACTCTCCCGCTCACTTATCCCGCCAGATGATGCGTCCCTTGGTCAGATCGTAGGGGGAAAGCTCCAGCGTCACCTTATCGCCGGGCAGGATACGAATGAAATTCTGTCTCAGCTTCCCGCTGATATGCGCCAACACCCGGTGTCCGTTTTCCAGCTCCACCTGGAACATGGTATTGGGCAGTTTCTCCACTACGATGCCTTCGATCTCAATAACATCTGCTTTTGACATAAAATACCTCCGTTATGCCTTCCTTTCATGATAGAGTTTGATATGCCGCCTGATCTTCGTATCGGCGTCCGTCGGGTTTGTCTCCAGAGCCTCCAGTTCCTGTTCGGACAGGCCTTTCAGGATCCTCTGGACATGCTTTTTATTTTTCTTTTTGGGCTGCGCGTATTTTTTTGCCGCGCCATCCGCCAGATACACGTTATTTTCGTCTTCCTTTACGACCAGGTAGACCGTCCCTTTGTCATGTCCCGCCAGGGAGACGGCCAGTTCTCCAACCATCCGTTTCCTCCCTTATAATAATGTGAGTATTTCCGGTTCCCCATCGGTCACCAGGATCGTATTTTCATAGTGGGCCGACAGCGATCCGTCCCGGGTCACCGTTGTCCATCCATCGCCCAGGAAATTCACTTCCCAGCCGCCGGCATTGATCATCGGTTCAACGGCCAGGGTCATACCCGCCTGCAGCCTGACCCCCTTTTTCTTCTGTCTGAAATTCGGAATCTGCGGATCCTCATGCAGCGAAGTGCCGATCCCATGTCCTACCAGATCTCTTACGATCCCGTATCCGAAGCCGCTTACATAGTCGTCGATGGCGGTGGAAATGTCGTGCAGATGGTTCCCCTCCTTCGCCATCTTTATGCCCTCAAAAAAGCTCTGTTTCGTGACGTCTATGAGCTTTTGGGCCTCGGAGCTGATCCTTCCCACCCCATGAGTGCGGGCGGCGTCGGAATGATAGCCTTTGTAGATCAGGCCCGCATCCAGGCTGACGATATCGCCCTCCTTTAAGATCCGGGTCTTTTTGGGAATGCCATGCACCACTTCGTCGTTGACCGAAACGCAGATGGACGCCGGATATCCGTTATAGTGCAGGAAATTCGGCACGCAGCCATGCTCCCGGATCAGCTTTTCCCCCAGCGCATCCACCTCCCAGGTGGACATGCCGGGCCGGATCGCCCTGCCCAGTTCCTCATGCACGATCGCCAGGATCCTGCCGGCTTCCCGCATCAGTTCGATCTCCCGCGCAGATTTTATTGAAACAGACATTCTAAACCTCCACATTTCCCATCGCTTCGCAGGTCAATCCAGGATCTTTCGGATCGCCTGGAATACCTCGTCCATGGGAAGGGTTCCGTCTACCGTCCGCAGCACGCCCTTGCGCGTGTAAAAATCGATCAGCGGCTGGGTCTGCTTATGATAGACCTCCAGCCGGTTCTTCACGGTTTCCGCCTTATCGTCGTCCCGCAGCACCAGCTTGCTGCCGCAGACATCGCAGATGCCCTCCTTCTTGGGCGGGATATGCTCTATATGATAAGTGGCGCCGCAGGTCAGGCAGGCGCGTCTGCCGGACATCCTTTTGATGATGTTTTCATCCGGCACGTCGACGTCGATCGCATAGTCGATCCGATCCCCGAGCTTGTTCAATGCCTCTTCGAGTACCTCGGCCTGGGGGATCGTCCTGGGAAAACCGTCCAGCACATAGCCGTTTGCACAGTCCGCCTGGGACACGCGGTCCAGAAGGATGCGCACGGTCAGTTCATCGGGCACCAGAAGCCCCTGATCCATATACTTCTTGGCCTCCATGCCAAGCTGGGTGCCGTTTTTAATGTTCGCGCGGAAAATATCCCCCGTAGAAACATGAGGAAGTCCGTATTCCTTCGCGATCATTTTGGCCTGCGTCCCTTTGCCCGCGCCGGGTGCGCCTAACATGATGATCTTCATATCTGTCTTTTCTCCTCTAAAACGGACAGGGACAGAAACGGATACCGTCCTGTCCCACCCGAATGACTCAGTCATTTAAAAAACCCTTATAGTTCCGAACAAGCATCTGTGACTCGATCTGTTTGATCGTTTCCAGCAGGACGCTGACGATAATGATCAGGCTCGTTCCCCCAAAGGATACGCTCGCGCCGAATACTCCGCTGAAGAAATAGGGAAGCACGCACACGATTGTCAGGCCGCAGGCGCCGATGAAGATCAGATAGTTCAGTATTTTGTTCAGATAATCGCTGGTGGGCCGTCCGGGACGGATACCCGGGATAAAGCCCCCCTGCTTTTTCATGTTATTGGCCACTTCCAGAGGATTGAACGTAATGGAAGTGTAAAAATATGCGAAAAAGATCACCAGCACGATATATACCAGCAGTCCGATGGAATAAACGGGTTCGCTGGGCCTGCACCAATAACTGGAATTCATTCCCCGCAGGACATGCGCCCAGAAACCGGTCCCTTTATAACCCGCCAACTGGCAGATCACCACAGGGAACTGCATGATGGACTGCGCAAAGATGATCGGGATGACGCCCGCCGTATTGACTTTCAGGGGGATGAAAGAGGACTGGCCGCCCACCATTCTCCGTCCCTGGATCTTTTTGGCGTACTGCACCGGGATCTTGCGCGTGGCATCGTTTAAAATGATGACCAGAACGACCATCGCGACCACGATCGCCAGGATCACAACCGCCGCCAGGGCGCCTACCGCTACCGCTTTTCCTTTGACAAACTGTTCATAAAGGCCGGCAAAATCGTTGGGAAGACGGGAAATGATGTTGATGACCAACACGATGGAGATTCCGTTCCCCACTCCGTTTTCCGTAATGCGCTCACCGATCCACATCAGGAATGCGCTGCCTGCCGTCAGTGCGAAGATAACCGTAAGCACATTCAGCACGTTGAACTCTTCCATAAGGCCCTGACGCCCGAACCAGATCGCCATCGCCGTAGAATCGATCAGTGAAAGCGCGATCGTCACATATCTTGTGATAGAAGCGATCTTTTTGCGCCCTTCCTCGCCGTCTTTCTGCATTTCCTCCAGCTTGGGGATCGCGATCGTCAAAAGCTGCATGATGATGGAAGATGTGATATACGGCGTAATGTTCAGCGCAAAGACGGACATGTTTTCAAAGGAACCGCCCGTAAACGCATTGAAAAAACTGAACGTATCGCCCACCTGTGCGGCGAACCAGTCCGTAAAGAAATGACGGTTCACGCCGGGCACCGGAAGCTGGCAGCCCACCCGGATCACAATCAGCATCAGAAACGTGAAGATCAGCTTATCTCTGATATCTTTGATCTTAAACGCATTCTTTAAGGTAGTAAGCATTTACATCACCTCAGCAGTTCCACCAAGTGCCTCGATCTTTTCTTTTGCGGATGCGCTGAACGCATTGGCTTTCACATCGAGCTTCTTGGTAAATTCTCCATTTGCAAGAATTTTGACGCCGTCGCGGGGGTTCTTTACGATCCCTCTTTCGATCAGGCTCTCGACCGTAACCGTTTCCCCGTTGTCAAATACTTCAAGCGCGCTCAGATTGATCGCCACGATCTCCTTGGAGTTCCTGTTGGTGAATCCCCTCTTGGGAATACGTCTGTATAAAGGCATCTGGCCGCCTTCAAAGCCGGGCCTGGGCGCGCCGGAACGCGCTTTCTGGCCTTTATGGCCCTTGCCGGCGGTTTTGCCGTTGCCGGAGCCGTGTCCACGGCCCCTTCTAAAATTATCGCTGTGCTTTGAGCCAGCCGCTGGCTGTAAATTGGATAATTCCATTTCCTGATACCTCCTTACCTTAAGCTTCTTCTACTTTCAGCATATATCCAACCTGCTGGATCATACCTCTGGTCGAAGCGTTATCAGGCATGATAACCGTCTTATGCATTTTGGTAAGCCCCATGGCCGTTACGGTCGCCCTGTGTTTGGGTACGGCGCCGATGGGGGATTTTACCAATGTGATCTTCAAATTCTTCTCTGCCATTTTTCTTCCCTCCCTTAAGCTATGACCTCAGCTACGGATTTGCCGCGCTTGGCAGCGACTTCTTCGGGGGGCTTGATCTGGCTTAAGCCCTGGATCGTCGCCAGCACGACGTTCTGCTTGTTCGTAGAGCCAAGAGCCTTGGTACGGATGTTCTTGATGCCGGCCAGCTCGCAGACGCTGCGGGCAGGGCCTCCGGCGATAACGCCGGTACCATCGGGAGCTTTCTTTAAAAGCACGGTTGAAGAACCGAATTTGCCCTGGAAGTCATGGGTAATGGAATTGTTCTCATCCAACGCGACCGTCACAAGATGCTTGCTGGCATCCTCTTTGCCCTTGCGGATCGCTTCCGGAATTTCTGTGGATTTGCCAAGGCCAACCCCAACGTGCCCATTGCCGTCGCCCACTACAACCAGCGCCGTGAAACGCATGTTGCGGCCGCCCTTGACAACCTTGGTAACACGTTTGATGGAAACAACTTTTTCCGTTAATTCGAGATTGGTCGTATCAATGATCGTTCGTCTCATCTGTTGTGTTCTCCCTTCCTAGAATGTCAGGCCGGCTTCTCTAGCGGCCTCGGCTAAAGCTGCAACTTTCCCCTGGTAAATATAACCGCCGCGGTCATAGACTACCTCGGTGATCCCTTTTTCCAGAGCGCGTTTTGCGATGACGGTCCCAAGATAGGCGGCCGCATCCACGTTATTGGTCTTTTCCAGTTCCGCCTTCACATCCTTTTCCAGCGTGGAAGCGGCAACCAGCGTATTGCCAACGGTATCGTCAATGATCTGCGCGTACATATGATTATTGCTTCTGAATACGGCCAGACGCGGTCTTTCAGGGGTGCCCGCAAAACGGTTACGCATTCTTCTGTGCTTTTTTTCGCGAACGAGTTTTCTTGATTTCTTACTAACCATTTTCACACTCTCCTTATCTGTTATTTCTTACCGGTCTTGCCAACCTTGCGCCTGATCGTCTCATCAGCGTACTTGATGCCCTTGCCCTTATAAGGCTCCGGCCGTCTCTTATCTCTGATGTCAGCGGCGAACTGGCCGACTTTCTCTTTGTCAATGCCTTTTACGATGATGACGTTTTGGCCTTCCAGCACTGTCTCGATGCCTTCGGGATCCTCCATCTCCACCGGGTGGGAATAACCTAAGGATAATGTCAGTTTCTTGCCCGCCTTGGCCGCCCTGTAACCGACGCCGTTGATCTCCAGCTTCTTCTGGTAGCCCTCGGTAACGCCGACCACCATGTTGTGGATCAGGGTCCTGGTCAGACCGTGCAGGGATTTCATTCTCTTTAAGTCGTTGGGCCTTGTGACGACCACATGACCCGCTTCCATTTTAATTTCCATCTCAGAAGGAAGCACTCTTTCAAGCGTTCCTTTGGGACCTTTTACAGTCACTTTATTATTTTCTGCGATGTCCACAGTCACTCCTGTAGGGATCGCGATTGGCATTCTTCCTATCCGTGACATGCCCGTACCTCCTTGATTATAAAAAATATCCGGCTGTGTTACCAAACATATGCGAGAACTTCGCCGCCGACCTGCAGTTCCCTCGCCTTTTTATCCGTAATAACGCCCTGGTTGGTGGAAATGATCGCGATGCCAAGTCCGCCCAGCACGCGGGGCAGCTCATCCTTGCCGGCGTATACGCGAAGTCCGGGCTTGGAGATCTTCTTAATACCGGAGATGACCTTCTGGTTCTTATCTTCGCCATATTTCAGAGTGATATGGATCGTCTTGAAAGCGCCTTCGTCCAGCACGTCATATTTCTTAATATAGCCCTCATCCAGCAGGATCTGCGCGATAGCCAGTTTCATTTTGGATGCAGGTACATCTACCGTATCGTGTTTTGCAGTATTTGCATTACGGATCCTCGTAAGCATATCTGCAATAGGATCGCTCATTGTCATTGTGATTTACCCTCCTTCTTACCAACTAGCTTTCTTAACGCCGGGGATCTGTCCTTTGTACGCCAGTTCACGGAAGCAGATCCTGCAGATTCCGTACTTTCTCAGGACCGAATGGGGACGGCCACAAATTCTGCAGCGGGTATATTCCCTGCAGGAAAACTTCGGGTTGCGCTGCTGTTTAATCTTCATCGCTGTTTTCGCCATGAATCCATTTACCTCCTTCTCACTTTGCGAAAGGCATACCGAACAGTTTCAGCAATTCGCGCGCCTCTTCGTCAGTCTTTGCCGTGGTGACTACGATCACATCCATACCTCTGACCTTTTCCACCTTATCGTATTCGATCTCGGGGAAAATGAGCTGCTCTTTGATGCCCAGAGCGTAGTTGCCCCTGCCGTCAAAGGAATCCGCGCTCACGCCGCGGAAGTCACGCACGCGGGGAAGCGCCAGGTTTACGAGACGATCCATAAAATCGTACATCTTCTCGCCGCGCAGGGTCGTCTTGCATCCGATGGGCATGCCCTCACGGATCTTGAAGTTGGCAACGGAGTTCTTCGCTTTGGTGACAACGGCTTTCTGGCCGGTGATGACCTCCATGTCCTTCATGGCGGAGTCCAGGGTCTTGGCATTTTCCTTTGCCTCCCCTACGCCCATGTTGATCACGATCTTGTCGAGCTTCGGGACTTCCATCACGTTCTTATATCCAAATTTCTTGATCATAGCGGGTACGATCTCGTCATTGTATATGCTTTTCAGTCTGCTCACGCTATTAGCCTCCTTCCTGGGATCAATCGATCACGTCGCCGGTCGATTTGGCGAAACGCACTTTTTTGCCGTTCTCCATTTTGAAGCCAACGCGGGTTGCTTTTCCTTTGTGAACGTACATAACGTTAGAAACATCAATAGGAGCTTCCTTTTGAATGATTCCGCCATTCTGGTTCGCAGCGGAGGGTTTGGTATGCTTGGTCACCATATTGATCTTCTCGACGGTGACCCTGCCGCTCTTTTTATCGACGGCGATGACCTTCCCTTCTTTATCTTTATCTTTGCCGGTGATGACCTTAACGGTATCGCCCTTCTTGATTTTCATGGTAGACATGCAGGCACCTCCTATAATACTTCCGGAGCCAGAGAAGCAATCTTCATAAACTGCTTATCACGAAGCTCACGCGCTACCGGCCCAAAGATACGGGT
>CANQFM010000058.1 GCA_947598825.1 uncultured Eisenbergiella sp.
AAGGAAGCCAGAAAAGGTTACGGAGACAGCATTCCGTCCAGTGAGCTTTTGCCGAAAGAGCGTATCATGAAATATTATGTGGCCATAAACCGCAAATATGGAATCGGAACGGAAGAAGGGCTGAATGCTTACATTCATGATATGCTGATGAACAGCGCAGCTCTATGATAAGAAATAATAAAACACGGCGATGCCATAGCGGACGACTAAATAATTGACGACTTAAGACTCAGGAAGAGATATTTCTTTCTGGGTCTTATTTTTGTGTAAGAGGGTTTAGTGTGAAAAATGAGTTCGATAACTCATTTTTCACACGGCTATTTGTGCCGGAGCGTCACAAATAGCCCTGATGGCAGATGAGAAACCGCATTCGCGGATTTCTCATCGCCCCGTCGCGTAAACGCTCCGGAATGTGGTTCAAAATGCCCCTATATCTTTGACCGGAATTCGGAGGACGGGAACTGTCCCTTCGGATTTTTTAGTTAAAGCGTTAAAGAAGTGGCCTCCATGAGATATTTTCATAAAAAAGAAAAATTGGTATAATAAGCATGACATACAGTTGTCGTGTTGTGTTTGCCAGGATAAGGATGACCTTTTCAGGACGATGCAGGGGGAAGATCAACCATGACGAATTTATATTATATTGAAGATGATCAAAATATTGCGCTGGCCGTAAAAGAATATTTGGAACCCAGGAATTTTAAAGTGACGATCTGCGCAACGCTTTCGGAGGCAAAACGGAGATTAGAGGAAAAGGTTCCCGCCTGTATTCTATTGGACTGGAATATGCCGGATGGCCGCGGAGACCGGTTATGCCAATGGATCCGCAGCAAATGGAAGGAATTGCCGATTCTCTTTCTGACCGTCCATAGTGACAGCGTAGATATTGTTTCGGGCTTTAAAAGCGGCGCCGACGATTATGTCGTAAAGCCGTTTGAACTGGAAGTATTGTATTCGCGGATCCGTGCGGTGCTTCGCAGAACCGGAAACGTGGCGGAACAATACCTTTCCTGCGATGGGATCCTGATCGATCAGAACCGTCATGCCGTGTTCTGTCATGCAAAGGAAATCCCTTTGAGTGCGGCGGAGTACCAACTGTTATCGTATCTGATGCAGAACAAGGGAAGGACGGTTACCAGGGAAAAGATCCTGGAGCAGGTATGGGATGTGAAGGGCAGCTATGTGAATGATAATACGCTGACCGTTACGATGAAACGGCTCCGCGATAAGCTTTCGCAGCCCGCATGTTTAAAAACCATCAGAAGCGTGGGCTATCGTATGGAGGATACGATATGAACAGCCGTAAAAATATCGCGATCACATCGGGATTTGTCTTAGCGATCGGTTTGATCGTTGCCGCCGCTACAGCATGGTTGGTTTCCTGCCATGACAGCAGGCTTTCCTTTGCTCTGGTCAACAGGATCTGCAGCGAAGTGATCGAACAGGAGCCAAAAGCGCAGAGGGTCATAGCGGCCGCACTAAAGGAATATACAGAAGGACTCCCCGACGATTTGTCAGGGGAGGATGTGTTGCCTGCTCTGGGGTACCGGGCGTCTGATTTTCCCGGCTTTTCCGGCGGACATACCGGTTTCCTTGCGGCGGCGGGATTGCTGGCAGGGCTTTCCCTTTTCTTTTTTACCCTCCTTTATCGAAACAGGGCGGAAAATCGGAGGATCAGGGCACTGACCGGGTATCTGGAACAGGTCAATGACGGGAAAGCGCCGATCCTTTCGGCTTCCGGAGAGGATGATTTTTCCAGGCTGGAAGATGAGATCTATAAAACCGTCACTTTTCTCTATCAGACGAGAGATCGGGCAGTACAGGCAAAAAAGGATTTTGCGGAAAATTTATCTAACATCGCACACCAGATCAGGACGCCGATCACGGCTGCTTCTCTGGCGATACAGCGGAGGAAGCAGGATTTTGATGGGAAAGCGTTGGATCAGGTAGAAAAGCAGCTTTCCCGGCTGACTTATCTGGAGGAATCTCTGCTGCTTTTATCCCGGCTTGACGCTGGGACATTGGTTTTTCAAAAAGAGCAAACGGACGTTTTTACGCTCCTTGTTCTTGCGGCAGACAATCTGCAGGAACTTTTTTGGAATCTGGGCACTTCCGTTGAGATACCGGAGCAGGGAGAAATGCCGATCCTGGCGGATCGGGACTGGACGATGGAAGCGATCATGAATTTGATGAAAAACTGCATGGAACACGATCCGGGGGGATGCGTCCACTGTTCCTATGCGCAAAACCCGTTATATACGCAAATCCTGATCTGGGATGAAGGGGACGGCTTTGCCGGAGAGGATATGCCCCATCTGTTTGAACGGTTTTACCGGGGCAAAAACGTCCGTGAAGGAGGAATCGGGATCGGGCTTTCTATGGCAAAGGAGATCGTAGAACGCCAGAACGGCACGTTACGGGCACAAAACAGGCCGGAGGGCGGCGCCCTTTTTGAAATCCGTTTTTACTGTCACTGAGTTGTCACTTTCATTTGCTATACTGTATCTTGAAAGAGCCGCGGAAATGCTTTTTATCCTTTCAAATGCAGGGCTTTTTCTGAAACAGGCGGGCAAAGGGAAGGAGAACGGTGGAATGGAAATCTTAAAATGTGAAGGGGTCAGAAAAGTATATGGCTTTGGCGGGAATCAGGTAACAGCGCTTGACGGGATCGATCTGTCTGTAAACAGGGGAGAATTTGTGGCGATCCTCGGGGCTTCCGGGTCAGGAAAATCTACGCTGCTGCATATTCTTGGCAGCGTGGACAAACCCACTGGTGGAAAAGTGATCATAGACGGAACGGATCTTTCCAAACTGAACCAGACGCAGGCGGCAATCTTCCGGCGCAGGAAGGTGGGGCTGGTCTATCAGTTTTATAATCTGATTCCCACCCTTACAGTGAGAAAAAATATTCTTATGCCCCTGTCTTTGGATAAGAAAACGCCGAATCAGGAGTATTTTGAGAAAGTTGTGGAGTCTCTTGGAATTGCAGATAAGCTGGACGCTATGCCAAATCAGCTTTCCGGCGGTCAGCAGCAGCGGGTGTCGATCGCCCGTTCCCTGATCTATCGGCCCGCTTTGCTGCTTGCGGACGAACCGACCGGGAATCTGGATCAGAAAAATTCCAGAGAGGTCATTGACATGCTGAAGCTCTCCAACCGTAATCTGGAGCAGACGATTCTTTTGATTACCCACGATGAGAAGATCGCTCTGGAAGCGGAACGCATTATTACCATGGAGGACGGGCGTATCATCGGTGATGAGCGGCGGAGGTGATGGATATGTGGAAGGAGTATTCATCAAACTATATCAAAAATAACCGATCCTCCAGTTTGTCTGTGATAATTGCGTCGTTTATTTCCGCCCTGCTTTTATCCCTGCTGTGCGGATCCTTCTATAATCTTTGGAAATATGAGGTGGAACGGATCGAATTAGAAGAAGGCGGCTGGCACAGCCGTATCCTTGGCGAGCTTCCTTCTAAGGATTTGGAAACGATCAAAAGCTTTGCCAATGTAGAGGATGCTGTGGTAAACGAGAAAGGACAAAAAGGGACAGGACCGACTGTAGATATCTTTTTTAATGATAAAAAAGCGGTCTTTTCAGATACGCTACATATTGCGGAGCAGCTCGGCATCCCGCAGGAAAAAATTGTTTACAACTATGAGCTTCTTGCCATGTATCTAATCCGTGATGCCAGCGATACGGCCCCAAGGCTGCTGTTTTTGCTGTTCCTTCTAATCACGCTGGCAGCATCCTTTTCGTTGATCGTTATTATCCATAATTCTTTTGCGGTATCCATGAACCAGCGGATTCATCAGTTTGGGATTTTCTCAAGCATTGGAGCTACGCCAAAGCAGATCCGGACATGTCTTTTGCAGGAAGCGGCCGCCCTCTGCGCAGGGCCGGTGCTTGTAGGGAATCTTCTGGGGATCGCCGGCAGCGCAGGCGTGATACATCTGAGCAACCGGATGTTGGGCAGCGGTATTGCAGGGCGGCATAAGGCGTCCTTTGGCTATTCTCCCGTGGTTCTGGCGCTGACACTGCTTGTCATCATCGTAACGATAGGAATTTCCGCATGGCTTCCGGCCAGGCGCCTAAGTAAGCTGACGCCGCTGGAAGCGATTAAAAATACCGGGGAATTGCAGTTAAGGCACAAAAAAAGTTCCCGTTTGCTCTCGCTGCTGTTCGGAATAGAAGGAGAATTGGCCGGTAACGCACTGAAAGCGCAAAAGAAAGCCCTGCGGACAGCTTCCCTGTCGCTCCTGGCTTCCTTCCTTGGGTTTTCGCTCATGCAGTGTTTCTTCTCCCTCTCGCAGATCAGCACAAGGGAAACCTATTTTGAGCGTTATCAGGACGTATGGGACATCATGACTACCGTGAAGGATACCGATGTGGACAATTTTACAGAAACGGCGGCTGTCCAGGCGCTTGAGGGTATCAAAAGCGCCGTTATTTATCAGAAAGCTTCCGCAAAAAGAATCATTGCCGAAGAAGAAATGAGCGAAGAGATGAAGTCTTTTGGCGGATTTGCGCAGGCTCCCGCAGACTACGCATCGCAGACGGAGGGCGGGTGGCTGGTAAATGCTCCGATTGTGATCATGGACGATCAAAGTTTTTCCGCCTATTGTGAACAGATTGGCATCATACCGCGGCTGGACGGGGCGGTGATCTTAAATCAGATCCGGGATGTGACAAACCCTGATTTTCGGCATCCTGTTTTCGTGCCTTATATAAAGGCGCCCGATGTCGGCGAAAATGCGGTGAGCGTTCTGCGACAGTCCGGCAGTAATGAGGAAACAGCGGAGATTTTTGTCCTGTCCTATACGCAGGAGGTCCCCGCGCTGAGAGAAGAATACGCAACGCTCGATTACTATGAACTGGTACATTTTATTCCTGTGTCTTTGTGGAAGAAAATAAAAGGGCAGATCGGGGGAACGGAGGCAGACAGTTATATCTGCGTCCGCGGCCGGGAAGGGGTCACGCTGGAAGAATTACATACGATACAGGGGAAAATCGCGCAGCTTGTCGATGGGAAATATACGATAGAGCAGGAAAACCGGATTCAGGAGTATGAATTAAATAACAGACAGATACAGGGAATGATGGCTGTTTTCGGGGCTTTCTGTATTCTGCTCGCGATCATCGGCATTGGCAATGTGTTCTCCAATACGCTGGGCTTTGTACGGCAAAGGAAACGGGAATTTGCCAGGTACATGTCGATAGGTCTGACGCCGGAGGAACTGAAAAAAATGTTTTGTGCGGAAGCGGCCGTGGTCGCCGGCCGTCCGATCCTGATCAGCCTTCCGATTGTCGTTGCCGCGGTCGGATTCATGCTGAAAGCAAGCTATATGGAGGCTGGCGTTTTTATGGCAAAAGCGCCGTATATTCCGATTTTGTTATTCATGCTGGCTATCCTGGCTTCTGCGGCGCTGGCGTATTATCTGGCATGGCGGAATGTGCAGAAGATCCGTCTGGCCGAGGTACTAAAAGACGATACGATGCTGTAAGAATCAGGGAACCGCGCCATCCGCCGAACGGCTTACCCTGTATTCGCCTTCCGGTCCCTGCGTGATGGAGAGAGGGATGAGGGTATTTTCCGTGACGGTGCAGCCGTCGGGGGTCAGGGATACGGTAAAGTGGGCCATGCCGCCCTTTGTGCAGGCTTTTTCCGGTTGGGCGCTGACATAATTGCCCAGAGAATAATAGACCAGCATCCGGTGGCCGTCGCTGCCCGTCAGCGTTTCACAGGGCTGCAGCGTATGGGGATGGGTCCCGATGACCACGTCGGCATGGCTTTCCAGGAGGATCCGGGTCCATTTTTGCTGGAAGGCATCCGGCTGTGCCGCATATTCCGTGCCCCAGTGCATAAAGACGATCACGAAATCCGTATCCTGCCGCGCCCTGGCCAGATCCGCGCGCACCTGGGCCTCGTCGTCCAGCGTGTGAACCATATAGGCCCGGTCTGCAGGGACCATAAGGCCGTTTGTCCCATAAGTATAGGAAAGCAGCGCAAACCGCAGGCCGCCCCGGACGATGACTTCGTAGGGGCGGTACTCTGTTTCGGCCTTCGTCTGCGTACCGGCGCACACAAGGCCGTGGGATTGGAAAAAAGCCCTTGTGAAATCCACGCCGTCTATGCCCTGATCGACCGCGTGGTTGGTTGCGCAGGTCACGACGTCAAAGCCCGCTTTTACGATCGCTTCCCCTACGCCGACAGGCGTGCCGAACCGGAGAAAATCGCTGTAGCAGGCCGGGTCGTCCGTCAGGGGCGTTTCCTGGTTGATGACCGCGATATCCGCTTCGGCAATGGTATCTTTCAGATCTTCATAGAGAAAATCGAAGCCCCTGCCGTCGGCCAAACCGTATCGCCAGATCGGTTCATGGATCAGATTGTCGCCGAAGGAGACGAAAGTAATGTCCGTATCTTCTTTGGAGAATCCCCAGGAATCCCATACCCAACTGCTCAGCGTCCCATCGGTGGAAGTCAGCAAAAGGCGCTGCCGCAGATCCGGCCGGGCAGAAAGGCCGTCCCTGTCGGCGTCGGTTTCCGTCCGGCTCCCGCGTTTAGAGGCCGCCATGGAAAAAGCCTCCATTCCGATATCGGAAGCCATCCACTTCGGCGCGACCTGCCCGCTGTCCAGACGGTACACAAATATATGCTGCGACCACTTTTTTTCATCTGTTTTTATCCAGAAAGGCCTGGCGCTGCCGAAACGGCCGATTTTCCAGCACAGCAGCACCAGTTCGTCCCGGCCGTCCCCGTCTGTATCGCAGCTCATGGCGTCCTGCACTTTTAAGCCCCGGTCCGTATGCCAGACGCTCCGGCCCTGATAAAGAACCTCGGCCCTGCGGCCGGTCAGGTTTACCGTATATTCCCCGGCTGTGTCCGTAAAGCTTCTGTTGTTCCATTCGATCCACCGGGGGAGAAAGGCTCCGCTGACATAGAGCAGACAGAGGATCAGCCCGGCGGCGCACAGCAGCGCCGTTAGGAAAAGAAGGCGGTACAGGTTCCGGCGTCTTTGGCTATTCCCATTCATATCTGTAACGGTAGCTGTCCGTCCATTCCGGCTGCCGGATGGAAGTATCCCGGTTAAAATTGCCGTCCTCGCTCTGCTGGATTCCCAGCATACGGCGCCATTTCTCGTCCGTCAGCCGATCGCTGGCAGGCCAGGGGAATTGATAGAAGGAATACACGCTGCCCTGCGCCAGCTTGACCTTGCCGTCGACTGAAACGGCCACAAGGATCGTTGTGGGGTTTCCGGTGCCTATTTCCAGCACGGTTCCGTTAGGATCGGTGGCGATATCCGTAATGATCGCCGCGGGGCTTTCCATAGTCGATACATATTCGCCGCCGTTTAAGTCTTTGACGGTTTCCAGCCAGAAATGTTCGATATTGCCGCCGTAATTGCGGATGAAGTCAAATTCCTCGTCCGTCGGCAGTTCGTTTTGCAGCTCCTTTTTGGAGATGGCAAGCAGGGTATCCGCGATCTGCGTCAGGCGGGCCAGATTTTCTCGGTCGGCGTCCTCCAGGAGTCCGTATTGTTCCAGACCCAGCGCCGTCCGTTCGGATAATTCGGCAAATCTGGCGTATACGAGAGGTTCCGGCTGCACATATCCTCTGTCGTCCGGGATCTGATCCAGGCCGAAGCCCATTTCCGCCATGACCTGTTTGGCATACAGGACGGTATCGTGCTTGAGTTCTGCGAAGCTGCCCGCAAAACATTCCAGATCCTTTTTTACCCATTCTTCGTTCTGCATAAAGAGCGGATATCCCTCTCCCTTAGAAGTCAGCAGAGGGCGGAGCGTATTCATCCAGCCCGCATAAAGGCTTGCCGACCAGAGGGAACTGTTTTCCTGGGACAGGGCCGTGCGCAAAAGCGCCATCTGATCCGAATAGCCCGCATAGTCCGTGGCGCCGGATTCTTCCAGGATCTTTAACGCTGTGTCGCTGCCGAGGGCGGCGGGAACGTCCAGCACATCGGGCAGAAGGCGTTTGTCCCCGGCGCTGTTCTCCCTGACATTCTGATAGATCAGGCGCTGCTGGATGAAGCCGTCGATGGTAAAACGCTGTCCCATAAAGCGGAAGCCGGGAATGACGTTATCATCCCCTTCCAGGATCGGCTGGGAGTTGATGGCGGGCGCAGGCAGTTCGGCGGCCTCTTTGCAGAAGCGCGCGAAGGCCTCCGTGTTACGGATCAGATCATCGGCGGTGACAGCCTCTCCGTAGGCGTCCCTCAGGATCGGCAGATAGTCGTGGACGCCCGGATCGTCGCTGGAGCCTGCAAAAAAGGAGGTCACCTCATAGACGGATTCCCAGAGGCGATAGGCTTCTGCATCTTCCGACAGCAGATAGGTGATCAGCAGCGCGCATTTTTCCAATTCCTCTGTCTGCTGGTCAAAATGGATCCTGCCGTACCACATCATCGCCCGGAAATAGCGCTCCAGCAGGTCGTCGCCCGCATAATATCCCCGGGGTACATACTGGGAATAATCCTCCAGTTTTCCCGTGACAGAACAGGTTTCGATCCCTTCGGCGGCCATAATACGATCCAGCTCATACCCTACGGACGCGGTGGCCGCCTCGTCGGTTTCTGCCTGCGCATCCAGCAGCTTTGCGCCGACGTTAAAAAAGGTCAGGGTGCGCAGGGCCGCGTCCTCCCAGTCGCTTCCCTTTAGCTGCGCATACAGGGCCTGGCTGTCTGCCAGCAGCTTTTGGCTCAACTGCACGGCGCATTCAGACAGGTGATCTTTTTCAAGGTTCCTCATCAGGTAGGAAAAATACAGATGATAAGTATGCATCAGGGAATCCACCGTCACGAAGCTGGCGGTCTGGGCGTATCGGTTGGTCTCATATATCTCGTAAAATTCAAACCCCGCGCTGCTGTTTGTGACAAAGCCGTTTTTGACCAGCTTGTCCCGCTGTTCGTCGTTGTTGAGATAGAACTGCCATAAATTGTCCACGTTGCTCAGATCAGGCTCGATCGTATAAGGCTCTACACAGGGAGTCACGGAGGCGTCCCTGGCCGTCACCTCGATGCTGCCGATGCCTGGGCCGCCGTCGATGGCAGCCGGTGTGTTCTCCTGGGCAGGAGACGTTTCCGGTGCGGCCTGGGTTTCCAGCGCAGCCTGGCTTTCTGGCCCGGTCGGGGTTTCCTGCACCCTGTCGGTTTCCGCCAGCGCTGCCTCTTCTGTGGCGGGCGCATTTTGGGCCGGTTCTCCGCTCTTTGCACAGGCGCACAGCGCAGCGGACAGGAGCGATGTAGCCAAAATTACGGACAAGCCTCTTTTTTTCATAAAAACCTCCTTGGGACAAAATTTTGAGGGAAACCGGAATTTATATATGGAACAGGAATACGTTTGGCACAACATCAAGACCAAAAGTCTTTACCGCCATTCGATACATAGCCTTTGCATGGATCCTGTCGTGCCATATAAAACGCCTCAACACTTTTCTTAATGACCATTCTTCGTTATAGCTGCCGAGATAGACTGTATTTTCCAAAAAATCCTGTCGGCTTTCGAGCGCTGCAAATCCACGCTCCCTGCATTCTAAAATGGTGCCTTCATTATCCGCAGAAACACCGATCTCACCGAAATAATAATCATTGACATTCTTTGTATGTTCGTACATCTCAAACGCTGTACGAGGGACAGGCCCATAGAATGTTTTTCTGACCGGCAGACAGCTTTTATTTTTATCAGGTATTGCCTGATACAGTGTCAAAAAATCCTGTGCCGATTTTAAGGCAAGAGCTTTCAAATACGCATACTCGGGCAGATTTAATTCTTCCCTTTCTGTGTCAAAGAGGACATCGGAATCGGCATCGGAAATGGTCAGATCAGACTGCTTTTCCTGAATTATCTCGAGTTCAAAGGAGTCCTGTATGAAATCGCCCTTCCACATGAGATAAGATTTGATCTCGTCAGGCATTTTCCGAAGTGCCGAATTTTTGGAAGCTCCTCTTGTAAAAGCTCCGGCAAAGTCATCCGCATACAAAATACTGTCTTCGCCGTTATGCTCCCATACGCATCTTATTTTCACCGGTAAGTTCCTCTTTCTGAGATTTCAATTTTACTTTGAGTATATCAAATACACTCCTTGTTTTCAACTATCCGGCATGCCATTTGAACTGTTTTGACCTAAATAAAGGAATAGCCTTAAGACAAGGTAATCTGATCTTCATTTTCATTTCGGCAGGAAAAAAAAAGCTGTTATTTAAAGCTTTACCTTTCCTTTTCTATATCTGCCAAAAAGTATTCCGTCATCCACATATTTTGCGGTTTCGGATACCCACATTGGAAATTGCCCTGTTGATACTGCTGTTTGTCCGTTTAACATTCCGGTATGAAATGATATATGTCGAAATTGTCTCAAAATAAGTTCCATGCGGGTATATCGACATTGCTCCGGCTTGTCATAGAGCATATCGTCTGTAATAGATGCAAGATATTGTAAGGTTTTCTTTTCGATCCGGTCTAAGTATTCCAATAATTGCTCATCCGATAAAACAACAGAACAGGGATTATCCGGGTCGTCCATGCCTTCTTCATGAAATGCGGGTTCCTCGTATACAAAAGGATTTATAAACCATTTATCTGCTGAATGAAGGGTATGATAAACCCACCTCCAACAAGGCGCTCCGCAACATAACGCATTTCTATCGTAGGTCTGTATGGATGTTTTAATATTAAGAAAATTTGGTTTGACCATATCTTTTATAATCATACATAATTCATTCATGTTGAACCTCCGATTTTTGTTTTGCCTTTGAGTATATCAAAAACATCCCTTGTTTTCAACTGCGTAAAGACAATCCCCAACGCTGCTAACTTTCCCGATCATTTGGTTTAGAAATGGCTGAAGCTGGAAAAACACTTCGAAAACCGCCTTTCTGCTCCAGGCTGCTCATGTGGATGAAGGAGTTGCCGGAAGAAAAAAACAATGGCTGATATGTATTATGCAGAAACCGGAATTGATAGAGAATACTGTTTCTAAATGTGAGAAGGGTAAAAAGTAGGTAAAGTTTGAAAAATTAGCTAGTTCTATAAAAGACATAAATGATAAAGCAGGTACTACAGCCCAAAGTGCTGTAAATCGGCTTATGACTTTACGAAATTGGGCGATAGGATACTATATTGTAGAATATGAGCAGACTGGAAGCGATAGAGCTGAATATGGAACGCAGCTATTTTTATTTGTCGTATCCTCAAATTGGTGCGACGGTGTCGCACCAATTTGAAACGAATCCGGAAGTCCTGGTAAGCAATCTCTCTTTTTCTCATATAAGAGAAATGATGCAGTGGCAATAACTCGCAGACGGCGGTGATGGCCACTTATATAGACCTATCACCGCCATTTATGCGTTACAGTGAAAATAAAGCGCCTTATACGCCCTGTAATTTACCTATTTCTCTGCGTGCCCATTCTACGGTTTTGCTGTCATAGTCATGATAATCCGATGCCAGTGTGTTTATGATGAGCTGCCATGCTTCGATCGCCTCGGCTTTTCTTCCCAGCTTTGTGTAAAGGAAAGCAAGAGAAAATACGGAGTCGAGAGGCCTGGGAGGAGCGGTTGACCGAAACGCATTCTGAAAGCACTTTATTGCCCGTTCATATTCATTGATCCGGTTGAATCTTTCTCCGACTTCATACTGTCCCATACTGTCGTTTTCCGATACGGTATTCCAAATTGCCTTTGCGCGATCCACATTTCCATATTCATCGTTGTTTCCTCCAATATTTATGTTTTTTGTATCGGCCGATAAAAAAATCATATATTACAGGACGCTTTATTTCAATAACTGTGCGCTTTAGCGGACTCACCCGATAAGCGAATCTATTTGGCAAAAAGTGCTGGCTCTGCGAGTGGGGGCCGTTGGTTCCTCAGTCAAAAAAGAGAGCAGGAACTGATTTATTCAATGGAATCCGTCCGATAAATGAATTTCACCTGACCGTCCATATCCTCGCTTGCTCCCGCAAAGTTCTTGTAGCGGAGAGACACATCCTTTGTCGCGCGAAATCTGGCCACCAAACCGTCCAGATTTCCGTCCGCCAGTTTTTTGATGCCCTTTTCGTTAAATTCGATTAATCCATCATAAAGCTCCGAAGCCCCGGCAGAAAGCTGGGAGGTCCCGGCTTTCAGAACATCCGTCCCGGCTTTTAATGTTCCGGCTCCTGCCGCCGCGTCGGCTACACCGGCCGTGTAGCTTTGCAGACCGAGATAAAAGGCATTGTAGCTGTCCAGGGAGGATTTGAGCGCAACGACTGATTTCGCTCCCTCTGCAGCAGCGGTAAGCTGTGCCTGCACCTCATCGGAGGCCATTTGTTCCGAGACGATCTTCCGAATCTGTAGTTCCGTTTGCTCCGTAATCGTCTGTTTTATGGCGTCACTTTGCATTTGGTCGCCGGTCTTTGCGGCAACGGTATCCTGAATCGTCTGTGTTGCCATTTGCTTGTCTGTTTCCGCCTGGATCTGCGCAGAAATAAGCTGTGACTGCATCTGCTGTCCGATCGCCGCCTCAATCTTTTCCTGCATCTCTTTCTCTATTTGGCCGGCGCTGGCAGCGGCATCATAAGATGATTTATCCATATGCAGAATGGACGGGATGACCTGTTCTGCCACGGTATTACGAATCGCCTGCGTAACCTGCGCCGCAACTTCCTCTCTGACGGCTGCTGTGACCTGTGAAGTTACTTCTTCCAAAACAGCCGCCGTGACCTGTTGTTCAATCATGCCGCTTTTCGCTTCCACGGCTGCCGTCACCTGGCTCAGTGCCTGTTGATATACGGCGTTCTTATCCAACGATGTGATGATGCCGCTTAAAACCTGCGCATAGTTTTCCACCGTTAAAGCCGGGACGTTCAGTCCTGCGGCAGCAAGCTGGGTATTCGCCGTGGAAAGCAGGGTTTCAAATACCTGTTTGGCTCCGGCATTTAGGGTGTCATTGTTCGATGCGAGGGTGTTCAATCCCTCGCTCAGTTCGGCTGCACCGGACATCAGCTCGGCTGCCCCTGCATCCAGGCTGTCGGCTCCGTTTTTAAGGCTCACCACCCCGTCAGTAAGCTGATTCATAGCGCCCATCAGTTCTTCCACGGAAGCGCGAAGTTCGGAAACGGAATCAAAACCGTTTCCATCCAGTTCATTGAAAATCTCGTTTGTTGCGAGGGTCACTGTCATTGCAAGCTGGAAGTTGCTGGCATCGGCGGTAATCTCCACATAGTTGGGAATTTCCAGTTTGTCCTTGGAAATCGCAAGGTTTTCCTGCAGTCCGGGAAAAGCGATTCCAATCACAGCGGTGCGGCTGCCGTCATTGATCAGCCTGCCGTTCGTAACCTCCACATTCGTAAACACATCGTCATCCAAAAGAACGCCGGTCAGCATGGCAAACGGGACATAAATCTTCTCCTGTTTGCCGTCAATCTCTACGGTTTCATATTGCTTGTTTTGATAGTCAAAACGAATGGTCACCCTGCCGCTCTTTCCAACCAAATCATTTGCCAGGATGGGCTTTCCATCCAATTTATAGGTAACAGACAGGTCAACCGGAAGTTCTTTTTCAATGTTGCCCTGATAGTAAATATCATTGCCCTGGGCGTCCCATACGCGCATATTGTCACCGTTCATGGTATAGGTTTCCTCGCCCTTGACGTTTTCTACATTTGTCAGTTCAGAGTTGTCATTTACCGCTGCGCTGCCAAGTGAGTTTTTGATCCAATCGCTGACGATGATCTTTTGAACGGAGCCGTCCGTTCCGGCAAGGACATAAACGGTTTCATCTTTGGATATACCGGCATTGTCGGCAACGAATGAGGCTTTCGGTTCCTCCTGTTTTTCTGCCTCGTTACTGTCAGTGTTTAGGGCAAAAGCGGTCATAGCGATCCCGCTCGCCGACAGAAGCGCACAAAGGCAAAGGGCGATCCCTTTCATTGAAGACTTTTTCATTTCAGAATGACCTCCTGTTTCACTTGATTTTTCCTTTTCATTCCCAGCGTCGTTGCGCAGACAATTTTGTCCAGGAAAAGCAGAAGCGCCGGAAGGATCAGAATGACGCAGAGCATACTGATAACAGCGCCTCTGGCCATCAGCATACACATCGAACCGATAATGTCGATATCCGAGTAAACTGCCACGCCGAAGGTGGCGGCAAACAGCCCCATCCCGGAAACAATGATGGATGGAATGGACGCAGCCAGCGCCGTCCTAACGGCCTCCTTTTTACCGCTTCCCCTTATTCGCTCGGACTTATACCGCGTTGTCAGCAAAATGGCATAGTCCACGGTTGCGCCAAGCTGGATGGTGCTGATACAGATCGGAGCAATAAACGGAAGGCTTTGCCCAAGATAGTGCGGCAAGCCGAGGTTTACGAAGATGGCAGCCTCAATCACGGCAATTAAAATGAACGGAAGCGAAAGGCTCTTTTCCACCACCGCAATGATCAGGAAAATAGCAATGATCGAAACGGCGTTGACAACCTTGAAGTCGTGAGAGGTGGTGTCGATCATGTCCTTCATGCAGGGCGCTTCCCCGATGAGCATTCCGGTCGGGTCGTATTTTTTCAGGATGGCGTTCAATGCTTCGATCTGATTTCCAACGGCGTCGCTTGCCACCTTATACTCAGAGTTGATGAGCAGCAGTTCCCATTTGTCGCTTTTTAAAATGCCTGTGATGGAATCCGGCAGGATCTCCTCCGGCACCCGGGGGCCAACCACCGATTCCAGCCCCAACACATATTTGACGCCGTCTACCTTCTCCATTTCATCCATCATATTGCGGACAGATTTCGGCGACAGGCTGGCATCCACCAACAGCATATGGGTTGAAGCAATATCAAAATCTTCAGATAACTTACTGTTGGCGATCACATACTCCATGTCTTTTGGCAGGCATTGTCCCATGTCGTAGTAAACTTCGTCGTTTGTTTTACTGTATCCGTAGTAAGCGGGCGGGATCATCAGGGCAAATAGGACAAGAAAAACAGGAAAAACCTGCACCGCACCTTTCGCAAAGCCGTTCATATTGGGAATCAGCGACTTATGCTTCGTTTTCTGCAGCGTCTTATCAAACAGCAGAATCAACGCCGGGAGAACGGTTACGCAGCCGATCACGCCGAACAGGACGCCTTTTGCCATGACGATTCCCAAGTCACGTCCCATCGTAAAGGACATAAAGCAAAGCGCAATAAACCCGGCGATGGTCGTAATGGAGCTGCCAACGACAGAGGTCAGCGTCTCATGAATGGCAGCGGACATAGCTTCTTCTTTGCTGGAACACCGCGAACGCTGTTCATTGTAGCTGTGCCAGAGGAAGATAGAGTAGTCCATGGTCACGGCAAGCTGCAGGACTGCGGAAAGCGCCTTTGTGATGTAGGAAATCTCACCGAGAAAATAATTGCTTCCGAGATTGATGAGGATCATCATGCCGATGCTGGCGAGGAACACAAACGGAACGAGCCAGCTATCCAAAAAGAGAAGCATTGCCACGCAGGCCAGTGCGACTGCAATCCCAACATAAATCGGTTCCTCTTTTTCGCACAGGTCTTTCAAATCTGTTACCAGCGCGGACATACCGGACACGAAGCACTGTTTTCCGGCAATCTGACGAATCTGACGGATCGCGTCCATCGTCACGTCGGATGAGGTTGAGGTATCAAAGAATACCGCCATCATGGTGGCATTTTCTGT
>CANQFM010000059.1 GCA_947598825.1 uncultured Eisenbergiella sp.
GTTATTCGTGAAATCGGTGAAAAAGACAGGGAGTTCTATTATAAAGACAGGGAACTTGACGTTTGGGAATAACCCACCTAATCGGGCTTTGCGGAGATCACAATCGGCAAAGGAATAAGGATATCGCCGATCGCTGTTATGAAACGGCGGTCTTCAAGGCGGAGCAGTCCGTTGCGCTCATTGCCTATGTCCGTGAAAAATACGGGGACGAACTTGAATATCTATGGGATAAATTTCCCGATAATGCCGCAGGGTGGATGAAAGCTACTTGCTGGCAAAGTGAATTTGGATAGAAAAATCCCCATTTGACACTCCATTGCGAGTATGTCAAATGGGGATCATATTTTTTACAGAGTCAAGTAACGTCTAATAGACCTCCCTGAGAGCCTGTTCTTCAGCTAAATCGGCCTGCTCAATTTTTCGGTCTTTGTAGTAGTATTCCATATCCCGTTCATTGATTTTCCGCAGGACTCTGGCCGGATTCCCCACGGCGATGCTGTTTGCAGGAATATCTTTCGTCACGACGGCTCCCGCGCCTATGACGCTGTTTTCGCCTATTGTGACGCCGGGGCAGATCGTCACATTTTCCCCGATCCATACGTTGTCACAGATGGTGACATGATCCGTATACATCAGACCCCTCAAATCAGGCCGAATGGGGTGCCCCACCGTGGCGATAGTGACGGCTGGACCGAACATCACATTTTTGCCTACCGTGATGAGACCGTCGTCTACAAAATTACAGTTGAAATTCACATAAGTTCCCTCGCCCAGAGTGATGTGCTTCCCGTAGCAGAAGTAGATAGGCGGCTCGATCCATGCTTCGCCGCTGTTTTCGTTCAGCATCTCCCTTTGGATTTGGAAACGCTCCTCCAATGTGTCAGGCGTAGTGGCGTTAAATGCGATCATAAGCCGCTTTGCATGATTCCGCTCCTCAGGCATACCCTCGCACATATCCGTGAAGAGCTTGCCCGACATGATCCTTTCGTGCATATTCATAGTGCTGCCTCCTTATTTTATGGAATTATAATCGATTTTTCTGTCCTTAAAATAATACTCTCTGTCATGCTCGTTGACTTTGCGCAAAACGCGGCATGGGTTGCCGACCGCCACAACATTTGCGGGAATGTCCTTTGTAACGATACTCCCCGCGCCGATGACGGTGTTGTCGCCGATAGTTATGCCCGGCATTATGATAACGCCCGCGCCCAACCAGCAGTTTTTGCCGATATGTATGGGCATATTATACTGATAACCCTGCTGTCGCAACTCGGGCAGGATCGGGTGTCCCGCCGTTGCAAGGGTCACATTCGGGCCGAACAGTGTGTAATCGCCCACATAGATGTGAGTATCGTCTACCATCGTCAGATTAAAATTCGCATACACTCTTTTCCCGAAATGCGCATGAGCGCCGCCGAAGTTGGCATGAAGCGGCGGTTCAATATAACAGCCGTCGCCGATCTCGGCAAACATTTCTTTTAACATGGCGCAGCGCTTTTCGTACTCCGTAGGCCGGGTTATGTTGAAGTCATACAGCTTGTCGAGCCGTTTGACCTGATCGGCGATTATTTCCTCGTCGCCCGGCAAATAAAGCTCACCCGTGTGCAGCCTGTCTTTCATTTCACTCATTTTGCATCTCTCCTTTTACGGTCAGATTTTTTACCCATTTATATTTCTTATAATGCCTGTATACAGCAGGCAGCTTTATCATCTCATCAAAATTTACTATAAGATACACCGCAGGCACAGGCAGCTTCATCACAAAAGCGGCAAACATACCGAGCGGAACGGTAATGCACCACATTGTCACCGTGTCGCACAAAAAGCCGAATTTTGAATCCCCGCCCGCGCAGAAAATGCCTCCTATCGTCATGCTGTTCACCGATTTTCCTACCATATAGCAGGCGCACATGACTATCATATATTTCAGATAATGATTCGCCGTATCGCTTAGATCGGTCATGGCAAAGATCAGAGGACTTATGATAAGCAGCACTGCGCCCGAAGCGGCTCCGCTTATAACGGACAGCCGGCAAAGCCGGTTTCCGTATTCCTTTGCCCGCTCAGGATTTCCCGCGCCAAGCTCGTTCCCGACAATTATTCCCGCGCCGCTTCCCAAGCCGATGCAGAAACATGAAGCAAGATTTTTGACAATGCCCGAAATAGAATTTGCCGCAACGGCGTCGGTGCCGAAATGACCTAAAATCACCGAGTACATGGTAAATCCAACGCCCCAGACGATCTCATTTCCCAGAACGGGGGTTGTGTACTTCCAAAAATCGCCGCGAAGCCGCTTATCGTCATGCAAAAGGCAGCTTAGTCGCAGCTTCACACTGTTCTTTTTCAACGTTTCAAAAACGCACCATAGTGTTTCGATAATTTGTGTTATTACAGTCGCAAGAGCCGCTCCCGCTATCCCGAGCCTCGGCAGACCGAGCAATCCGAAAATCAGCAGCGCGTTCAGCAAAATATTGATGATAACTCCGCATGAGCTTATAAGGCTTGCCTTTGCCGCTCTCCCCGTGTTCTTAAGAATACAGAGATAGATTTGCGAGACGCCCGACAAAACGAATGACAGAGACACCGTGTGCAGATAAACGGCTCCGCCGTCGATAAGAACTGGCTCGTTTGTAAAAATGCGCATCAGCAAACGGGGGACGAAAAACGCGGCGGCAAAGAAAAGCATCGAAACGGAGGCGGTTATTTTCATCACATACGCGAATATCCGCTCAACTGCCGCGACATCGTTTTTGCCCCAATACTGCGCTGCGAAGATCGAGAGTCCGATGGTCATGGCGGTCAAGATCAGGCTTTCCACAAAAACCACCTGACTTGCCAGCGACACCGCCGAAAGGGAATCCTGCGTCAGCTTGCCGAGCATCAGCGCGTCGATGGCGCTTACAAGAGCGAGCATGAACTGCTGAAACGCGATAGGAAGCACGATGCTCAAAAGCTTTGTCATAAAATTGTCCGAGCAGCGGTTGTTTGGCTTCATGGCACCTCGCAATACCGATTAAAACGGATTGCTGTTTTATTTTTCATATAGTATAATAATATCACATTATTTTCGGTATTTCTTTAAAATTACCGTTCTATTTAATAACAATCCTGCGAGGAGGAGTTTTCATGACAGTCTTGATCGAACTCAAAGATGATCGCTCCGAAAAGGTGCAGTATGACAACATATCCTATCCCATTTACATACGCAGAGGAATTCTTTCGCGTTATCCCGACTATGCCGCCCCCAGCCATTGGCATGACGACATTGAGCTAATCGCCGTTCTGGACGGGCAGATGGATTATAACGTAAATGGCGAAATAATCACTTTGCATAAGGGCGAGGGAATCTTCGTCAATTCGCGCCAGATGCATTTCGGGTTCTCCGATTCCAAGACGGAATGCTTTTTTATCTGCATACTCCTTGACCCCGTGATACTCTGCCCAACGCTTGCCTATGAGCAGGATTTTATTCTGCCGGTCGTTCGCAATCATAACGCGCCGTATATTTTTCTTGAACCAAATAACAGGTGGCAGCGAGATATTTTGAGAGAAATCTATGAAATTGATAAATGCAAAGGGCAAAAAATAACACCTCTTAGGGTGCAGTCGTCGTTTGCAAAAATATGGTCTTTGCTATATGAAAATATACCCCTGGAGGACAACGCTGCAATCGCGGAAAGCGACGATTTAGTGGCAGTCCGAAACATGGTCGGATTTATCCAGAAAAACTATGCCCGAAAGATTTCGCTTTGTGAAATTGCCCTATCGGGAGCGGTGGGTCAGAGCAAATGCTGCAAGCTGTTTGCAAAATTTTTCGGACAGACCCCGAACACATATCTCAACCGCTACCGCTTAGGAAGGAGCCTCGACCTTTTGCGAGCCGGCGACAAGTCTGTCACGGAGATCGCCATGTCAGTGGGCTTTGAAAGCGCGAGTTACTTTGCGGAAGTATTTCATAAGCACTTCTGCATGACGCCGACGGAGTACAGAAAACGAGCAGATAAGACTACCGACGGCCCGAAAAAAGAGCAGGAAAAAGCGATGCTACTATTTGGTGAATGATGAGAATATGCTATTGTTATACAGACAAGGCGGCAGGGTCGTAAATATTGCGGGAAATGCAGGAAGAAGTGCGGCAAAACTATTATTTTTTCGCGCGTCCGAAACAGAATTTTGACCTCATATCAAACGAAGGAATATTAAAGTGGTTTTCAATGAATGAGTTACACGAATTGGAGATGCCTTATACCGCCAAATATGTTATAGAGCATTACTTGAAGAAGGGAAAATATACAGAGGAAATGTATGTTGGCGTTGCGGACGGAGACAAGGTTGAATTTATACCATTCCCCGCATTTTAATAAGAACGATATATTTCCGTTTTTCAGAAGGAGCATTTGTTCTTGAAATTAGCCCCAAAGATACTAATATAATCACATGAAGGGTTCGACAGCAGGATGGAAATCTCAAATTATAAAAACTCAGGCAAACCTATCTTTCAATTCCGCAAGCAGACGTTCCGCGATAGGTGTAAAAGCCTGGTATTTCCTCCAAATCAAGTACATCTTTGCCTCTAATTTCGGTGAAAGCGGTCGGAACACAAGTCCGCTTCCCGGACTCGTATCAATCAAATGGTCAAAGGTCAGCAGGAACCCCAGACCCTCCCTGACAAACAAGGATGCGTTATAGGACAAACGAAAGGAGCCTTCCAGATGCAGCTTGTCCATTTTTTCTCCTGCCCAACGTGTGATGTCGCGTTTCCACCCTTGCTCCGAGCAAAACAGTGGCAGCCCGGTAACGTCATTCACAAGGATGCTTTCCTTTTTCGCCAAAGGGTGATCCACGGGTATGACAAGGCCCCATACATCCGCCTCCGGGAAAGTAAGATAGTGATACTTCGCTGTGTCCGGTTCCTCCGCAAGCACGGCAAAATCAAGAATGCCCTTGTCCAGCTTTTCTGTGACCTGTTCCGTATCCCCGCTGCTGATATGATAGCTCAGGCCGGGATAAATCTCTTTGAAACGCTTGATCTCCTGCGCAAGGTAACGAATTTGATAGGACTCAGCCAGCCCAAAATAAATATCTCCGCCGGTTATATCGTCCAATGATACAAATTCGCCAATGATTTTATCCGCCATCGAAACTAAATCTTCCGCCCGCTTTCTGAGAAGGATTCCTTCCTCGGTCAGCGAAATGCTGAAGCTGTGCCGTGTAAACAGCTTTTTCCCAAGCTCGTCCTCTAATGCCCGCAGCGTCTTGGAAAGAGTGGGCTGCGTAACGTGCAGGATCTCTGCGGCTTTGGTCATGTTTTCTTCTCTTGCAATGGCGAGGAAGTATCTTAAAGTACGAATTTCCATGTTGTTGTCCTCCGTTCAATATCGTGATATTCCAGAAATGAATATCATGATATTCATCATAACCATTAGCGAGGGCAATGTCAATGTGCAATACTGTAAATGCCAGTAAAAAGCCGGATGCAGAAAGGATGAGATGATGAGCGAACAAACGGAGAATCTGCTCGCGGGAATGGCCGACGCAGGATGTAAGGCAGAGGAGATTGAGAAGGCCGAACGCATATTGCAGGCGGGCAACCTGAGCGAACTGACAAGATTTCTCAAGCAATGCCGCTGCGGTCTGCTTGACCGGATGCACGAAAGTCAAAAGCGGGTAGACCTTATGGATTATCTGATACGGAAGACCGAAAAACAATCAATAAAATAATGAAAGGATGGCAAACATCATGAAAAAAGAAGAACTGAAACTGACGGCGGAATGGGATAAAACCTTCCCAAAGAGCGAGAAGGTCGATCACAGCAAGGTGACCTTTGTGAACCGTTACGGTATCACGTTGGCGTCAGATTTGTATGTGCCGAAAAATGCGGAAGGTAAGCTTCCGGCGATTGCCGTTTGCGGCCCGTTCGGAGCGGTCAAGGAGCAGGCGGCGGGGCTGTACGCCCAGACGATGGCGGAGCGTGGATTTCTGACGATTGCCTTTGATCCCTCTTTCACCGGAGAGAGCGGAGGAAATGTCCGTTACATGGCGTCCCCCGACATCAATACCGAGGACTTTATGGCGGCGGTGGATTTTCTGTCGCTGCACGATAAAGTCGATCCTGACCGAATCGGTATTATCGGCATCTGCGGCTGGGGCGGCATGGCGCTGAATACGGCGGCGTTGGATACGAGAGTAAAGGCGACCGTCGCGTCCACCATGTACGATATGACAAGGGTGAACGCCAACGGCTACTTTGACGCCGAGGACAGCGAGGAAGCCCGGTATCAGAAAAAGGCAGCCATGTGCGCTCAGCGGCTTGCGGATTTAAAGGCGGGAGAATACGCCCTCGGCGGCGGTGTCGTCGATCCGCTGCCGGAGGATGCGCCGTTCTTTGTCAAAGACTATTACGATTACTACAAAACCGAGAGGGGCTATCATCCCCGCAGCCTCAACTCCAACGGCGGCTGGAACGTGATCGGCTGTGAATCCTTCCTCAATCAGCCCATTCTCAAATACTCGAATGAAATTCGCAGCGCCGTGCTGATCATGCACGGTGAAAAGGCGCACTCCTGCTATTTCAGCAAGGACGCCTACGCCGCCATGACCAAGGACAGCAAGTACACGGCAAACAAGGAATTATTGATTATCCCGGACGCCGTTCACACCGATCTGTACGACGGCGGCGGGAAAAATGCCATTCCGTTTGATAAGCTCACGCAGTTCTTTCAGGATAATCTGAGATGAAAATCACTATATGACAAGGAGGGTAGATCATGATCCACAAGAGAATCAAGCTGTTTGAGGACAAAGAAGTCTACCTGACCACCTACATCCACGACAATTTCGGCGCTTACGGCACGGAGAACGGTCGAGGAGCGATCATCGTTCTGCCGGGCGGAGCTTTTGCCTTTTTGGCGCCGAACGAGGGCGAACCGGTGGCGGTCACTTTCCTGCAAAAGGGGTTTAACACCTTCGTGCTGGAGTACACCGTCGGGGATGACTGCAAATATCCCGACGTGCTGATCGAGTGTTCCAAGGCAATTCAGGTCGTGCGGGACAACGCCGAGTCATGGAATATTGACCCGCATCGGATAGCACTGATGGGATTTTCCGCAGGTGCGTGCCTCTCGGGCGTGTCAGCCACGCAGTGGAACGACCCGGAATTTGTCAATCCCGGCGCGTCTCAGTTCCCCAAGAGCTGCCCTCCGCAGCTTGACATGATCCACTATGTGGGCGAGCATGTCTGCCCTCTGTTTGTCTGGCACAACCAGAAGGACAGGTATGTGCCGGTGCGCAATGCGCTGATGATCGCGGAAAAGATGTGCGAACTGAAAATTCCCGTGGAGCTGCACCTGTACACCGGCGGTGAGCATGGCATGAGCGTTGCAAACGAGCTGTCTTACAGAAATAAAGAGGAAATGCGGCTGAGCCGGGAAAATCCAAACATTTCTCTGTGGGTCGATATGGCTGCCAACTGGCTGAAGAGTTTATCCGTTTGATAAGCTGGGGCGCTTCTTTACAGAATATAACTTATCAGAGGTGAAATTCGTGAACATATTGATTCTGAATGGAAGTCCCCATCCCAATGGGAATACAAGAAAAAAGATCGACGCATTTATCGAGGGCGCAGACATTGCAGCGCATCACGTTGAGGTGATCGACATCTGCAAAAAGAACATCAAGGGTTGCCTTGCGTGTGAATACTGCCATACAAAAGGCAATGGTGTCTGCATTCAGAAAGATGACATGCAGGAGGTGTACAGCCGGCTTGCAGAGGCGGAAATGCTGGATGAGATCAGAAGTTTCGGCGCATCGTTAAAATGATGGATAGCGTGAAGAAATATATAAAAAGAATAGTTCCTTGTGTTTTCGCGGCTCTGATAGGATGTCTTTGCCTTGCTTCCTGTGCGGAAAATAAGCCCGCTGAATCTTATCCGGACACGCAGGAAACGCCTGTTGCAAGTACTGCGGCCGGGACCTCCGAAGCTGAAATACAGGCGTGGCCTGAGAGCCTTGAACCGACAGATATAAAGGAAGTGTCCACATTGCCTTACGACGGGATTTATCCGCAACATGAACCCTACGGAACCGGAATCGGCGCCATGCCGGGGCGCGTGGTCTGGGCCTACGACCCGGACAGCGTAGACTGGGATGGAAACGGCTACTGGTGGGAGTCCCGCCACTTCAATGAGAGCATTATCTTGAATATGGTCAATGACTCCATAGCCGCGCTCGGTGGAAAGGATACCGTCCAGGATGGCTGGGCGGCGCTGTTCACCGCGAATAACAGCGCCCGCGGTAGAACTGGCGGGTATAAAGCGGGCGAAAAAATAGCAATCAAAGCCAACATCAACGGCTCCGCCGTCTATGACGACGATACCTCTGGCGAGACAAAAATGAGCTACACGAACCCCGTTCTGCTTAAAACCTTGCTCACATCACTGGTAGAGGAAGCCGGTATTGCACCGGAGAATATCACCGTCTACGACGTGTCCCGGCTGTTCCCGGATTACATGGTAAAGATGTGTACCGAGGGAGGACTGAAAGGCGTCCGCTTTGTGGACCGGGATACCGGCGTGGCGGACGAATCTGCTCCCATCGTCTGGTCGTATGAATTCAGCGGCAAGGTCAACTACCTTCCAACCTGTGTAACCGAAGCGACTTACGTCATCAACCTTGCTAACCTCAAAGGCCATAGTTACGGAATTACCCTCTGCGGCAAAAATCACTTCGGTTCCTTCATCAACGGCAACACCATGCGCCCGCCAGAGGGCGCAAACCTTCATCAATGGCTCACTCGAAACGAGATGGGCATTTACAGCCCTCTCGTTGACCTTATGGCAAACGCCGACCTTGGCGGCAAAACGGTGCTGTATATGCTGGATGCGCTTATCTGCGCTCCAAGCGAGGGAGCATCCATCACCGGAGAGAATTCCAGATGGCAGCAGGCTCCCTTTAACGGCGACTATACCTCCAGCATTTTTGTGTCGCAGGACCCGGTCGCTATTGACAGCGTGGGGGCAGATTTCCTGATGAACGAACCGACGGTTACGGAAAATAACGGAGCGCTGCGCGGCGATCCCACGGTAGAAAATTATCTGCATGAGGCCGGACTTGTCGGGAACGCGCCGTCCGGCACAATCTACACGGATAGTCAGGGGCATACCGTCACGAATTTGGGTGTCCATGAGCATTGGTGCAACTCTACGGAAAAGCTGTACAGCCGTAATCTCGGAAAAAGCGAAGGGATCGAGTTAATTCAAATTGCAAAATAATTCAGATCTTTATATTGTGTTGTAATTGAAATGTGTTTTTTAGATTCACACCGTTCAATTATTCCTACACCTTTTAATTTTTCCTATTTCTATACATCCCAAGGCTCTGGCGGCAGTATACAACCGCCCGCCAGACCGCAATAAGGAACATAGATATAATCTTGCAGAGTTTAATACAAAGCCGAGGAATAATTGAAAAGTGCGCCTTTGCGGTGTAATTTTCTTCTTGCGGTGTAAAATGTGTGCCGGGTGATGCCCGGCTTTTCTTATGAGCTTATTGACAAACTTCTCTTTTTTGCACATAATGTACTTGTATCAGATACTTATACAAAAGGAGGCGATTTGTCACGGATACCAAATTTTCTTCCGCCATTCATACGCTGATTTTGATTTCCGAATCAGCGAAACCGCTCACTTCAGAGGAGATTGCCGCGAGTGTCGGGACTAACGCCAGTTACATCCGGAAGATCATCGGGCTCCTCAAGAAAAAGGACATCGTTGAAAGTCGCCGCGGCGTCAGCGGGTTCACCTTAAAGCCGGAAGCGGAGGAACTTACGCTCCTTCAAATCTATCAGGCTGTAAATGAAATGGAAACGCCTCGTATCTTTGACATTCATCAGAATCCAAGTGACGAATGTATCATCGGGCGACATATTAAACCGGTTTTAACCGATATGTTTGCGCAGATAGAAGATACATTTTCCCGTGCGCTTGCGGAGAAAACACTGGCTGACTGTATCAGTCTGATGCGGAAAAGGCTTTAGGCGTACCGTTCAGGTCGCTGAATATCTTATCTCATAAATCATCATCAGGGAGGATTCTTTATGAACGTAGTAGAGATCGTATTCAGTCCCACAGGAGGCACTGAAAAGGTCGCCGATATCATCGGAAAACACTGGAACGAAAACCCGACAAAAATCGATTTGAGCGACGTAAAGGCAGATTTTAGCAAATGTCAAATCACCAGGCACGATATGGTCGTGATCGCCATGCCGTCCTTTGGCGGACGTGCGCCCGCCGTGGCAATCGAGCGGTTTAAGAAAATTCACGGAAACGGAGCAAGCTGTGTTCTTGTCTGCGTCTATGGAAACCGTGCATATGAGGATACGCTTGTGGAGATGGAGGACGCCGCAAAGGAATGTGGTTTTCAAGTGACGGCGGCAGTATCCGCTGTCGCCGAGCATTCGATCATGCCGCAGTACGCCGCAAACAGACCGGATGAGGCTGATCGGAAGCAACTGACGGGCTTCGCCGACCAAATCGCCGGGAAAACAGGGCCCATCTCTGCGGTTCCGGGCAACCGGCCCTATAAGAAAGCGGGCGGCGCGGGTCTTGTGCCAAAGCCGGACAAATCATGCGTAAAATGTGGGTTATGTGCAAAAACCTGTCCTATTCAGGCGATTGATTCGTCCCAATTCATAGCGGACTCTAAAAAGTGCATCTCCTGTATGCGCTGCATGAAACGGTGTCCGCAAAACGCAAGGAAGGTCAACGGAATGATGGTTTCCGTAGCTGCCCTGGCAATTAAAAAAGCCTGCTCTGTCAGAAAAGAAAACGAATTGTTCCTGTAAGACAGAACGGGTATAAAAGTGGTGTGCCATGAAAACCGGCATTATAGATGTAGGAGGTGGATTCCGGGGGATTTATGTCTGCGGCATGTTGGACTATGTCTATGGCACGCTCAGCAATCACGATGGGAAAAATCCTCTTAATTACACCGCTATGCGTGATAATCTGATGGAATTCATCGTGGTCGCGGCTAATGAAGAAACCGGCGAGGCAAAGTATTTTGATAAGCGGGATATTCTATTCGGCAGGACGAGAAGCTGGCGGCCTACATCCGCAAAAAGTATCCCAATGCGGCAGAAAAGTTGCGGTAGAGAGCGAATCGATACAACGAGGGCGTTGTGCTGCCGGGTTAATAGCGGTAGATTTATTCACGATTCTGTGGTACGGTTTATTAAGATATAGCCACGTTCGCCCGGCAGATAGGCATTTTGTGGAGATAAATGGAATGTATTCTCATGCTTCTTCTATAGGTGGGATTATGGAAAACGTAAAATGGCTTTTCTTTGATATTGGTTCGACGCTCATCGATGAAAGCGAATGCTACTGGCTGAGATACCGTGAAGCTGTTGTGGGCACAACGATCAGTTCCGCAGATTTTGAGAACAAGATCATTGAATTTTCCAAACAAAATCGGAAAGGAGATCACGAGGCAGCAAAATACTACGGTATAGAGCTGCCGCCATGGCGTAAAGAGGCGGAAAAGCCATATACCGATACGAAATATGTCTTAAATCAGTTGTCCGGCAAAGGGTATCGGCTTGGCGTGATTGCGAATCAAAGTCCGGGAACTAAGGAGCGCCTTTCAAATTGGGGGTTATTAAAGTATTTTGATATTGTTTTAGCCTCTGCGGAGGAAGGCATTTCAAAGCCGAATCCAGAGATATTTCATCGGGCGCTGATCGCCGCAAACTGCTTGCCGGACAGCGCTGTCATGATAGGAGACAGGTTGGACAATGACATCGTGCCTGCCAAAAGTGTCGGTATGAAAACAGTATGGGTCAAACAAGGCCTTGGCGGTTTGGCAAACGTTGTCCATATGGCAAGGAGACAGAAACGACATGAAAAAAATGATTGATTTTTTACTGACGCATGCAAATCCGTCTATTCGGTATCGTGTTAAAACGGAGGTTTTGCATGAGGGATTATCCGCCGTCGAAAAAGATCAATTGCAGGCAGAAATTTTGGAAGAGCCGGTCATTCAATCTATTATAGCCTGCCAAAAGGAAAACGGCTGGCTCGGCAACGGCTTTCATGGGCCGAACAAAAACGCGGGAGCCTTTGAGAATCAGGAGGTAGGAACAAAGTACTTAGGAGAAAAATTGGTGTATAAAGATACGCCGGTTCTGAAAAAGGCTATGGAAGCCTTTGTAACCGTCAAGTTGACAGACCCTTGCTATCGCACAAAGGGAAAATATTTTGATGAGTTCCGATATGCCGCAAACGGTCAAAATATCATTCGCTGTGCCTGTATTGCCCGTGCCGGTTATGATGATGTAATCGATATAAAACCACAGATACAGTTATCACTTGATTCGTTTAAGCGTGTGCTTGAAGTAGATTCTGTGTTAGACATAACAAGATTGAGAAAGATTGGCGGGAAAGAGAAGCGCGTATTTAACGATTATGAAAAATGGCCCTGCTATTACCATCTTGATATTCTCGCACATACCAATTCTTGGAAAACAGAAGAAAATAAACAAATGCTTGCAGAAGCATTAAAAAAACTGATGAGAACAGATCGCCCGGAAAAGCAGGTCGGTGGGGATTCTTGGGTCGGCTATGTGCTTGGAACAACAGGCTGTTTAAAAGAGGGGTATCAGCTTGGTTATGAAGAAAATGGGATTCACTATACATATTTGGATAGAGTAGAATGGTTATGTCGATGCGGGCTGGCACCGTATCTTGAAAAGCTGCAAAGGGAAATAAAAATTTTGCAGAGTTTTGTCTGCAGCGAGGGAATTTGTATGGCGCCGATTGCAGAAAATCAGTTAAAGGGATTCGGTACATACAGCGGACAACAGCTTGAAATTGATTGGAAAACTTCAACGCGAAGATTCTGCGACATCACCTTTCGAGTTTTGCTGATCCTGCATTATTCACAGGAATCAATTTAATCCGTTTTCAGGTTTGTATTTAAATCACAAAAACACGGATATGATCTTGCTGAGTTTGATACGAAGCCGAGGAATAATTGAAAAGTGCGCCTTTGCGGTGTAATTTTCGCTTGCGGTGTAAAATGTGTGCCGGTGGTAATATCGGTAGCTTTATTCATGATTTTGTAGTACGATTTATTAAGAGACGGACATGCCCGCTCGGTAGATCGATGTTTGGCGGCGGAGCGCGGCCCCCCTCAGTAATCGGTATTTATGGAGGAATAGATTCATGAATGCACAAATGCTTGGCTTGTTTAGCGGGTTCCCAACGCTTCATTTTCCTGATGCCATTGTGAATCGTCTCAAAGAAGAATTATCTGTTCGCAAAAGGCTTGTGTTTATAAGTGCATGGCCGTCAGAGTATCAACGCAATGATAATGATGCTGCCGGTATGCACGGTATGTTTGAAGAATGTGATTTGCCATTTTCTGAATACTATGTAATTGACAACAGAACAGAGGCGGTTTTAGCGAAAGAGCTCATCCGAACGGGTTCGTGTATCTTCCTTATGGGCGGCAATGCAACGCAGCAATTTCAACTGCTTCGTAGAAAAGCGATTGTTGATGAAATCCGCAGTAGTTCGGCGGTTATTTTAGGGGTGAGCGCCGGATCGATCAATATGGCAAAGCATTCGGTCGATATTTGGGAATCCTTGACGCCTTACGATGGACTGGCCCTTGCCGATATTACAATCAAAGCTCATTTTGACATGGAAAACAAAGAATTGGTACAAACATTGAAGCAAGTCTCCATGGAACTCCCTATTTGTGCAATGGAAGATGACAGCGCTATTTTTGTAAAAGACGGATACGCCTCGTTGACCGGGCGGATATATCGGATCCATAACGGGGAAATAACGGTGCTTTCTCAAGAGATGTTGGAGTCTATAGTGAACCGATAAAATTCTGTGCTTCTAAAGGATAAAAGCAGAAAAACTCCTCGCCGCCGATAAAAAAAGATTTTCCGTTTGGATCATAATCGCAAAGAACATAGAACTGAGGTGTGGTACCGGTTCTATGTGGATAGATCATAAGGATGTGATAGCCAAATGCAGTCAGGTTGTGCTGCCCGATCTTTCGGTGAATGGAAGGATTAACTGGGACTGGATTGCTATTGCAGGTGTGAATTTGATCGAGATAGTATCAAGACAAAATCGCCGGAGCGTTTTCTATTCGACATCGCCGGATATTAAAGTGCGGGGAGAGGGTAGATTTCTTCACCATTCGAGTATATGATAACAACTGTCGGGCGGGCGACTGTTCGATAAATCGTTTATTAGGACGACCTATTTGGAGGATTCATATGAGTTATTTGAGAGAACTCCCCATGTTTTCTACGTTTTGCGATGTCAAGCCTATCCACAAAGGAATGTCAGGGGATAAAAAATATTACGTCACCACAACTGAAAATCAGCGGTTACTATTGCGAATTTCAGACCCGCAGGATTTTCAGCGAAAACAAATGGAATACTGGCTGTTGAAGCAGTTTGCTGAATTGAAAATTCCAATGTCGCAGCCGGTAGATTTCGGCATTTTCGGTGAAGATAGAAATGTTTATACGCTATTGACATGGATTGACGGAGAAGAAGCCGAGACAAAAGTCCCGCGGCTTTCAAAAGATGAGCAGTATCAAATTGGCAGGGAAGCCGGAAGAATTTTGAAGTCTATACATAGTATTCCAGCGAACGTAATGGATCAGCCGTGGAAAAAACGTTACTTTTCTGTAGTAAGTGAACGACTGGCGGCTTTTCTCAAAGAGGGGGAGCGGTTTCCCGGATGGGAGATCATGATGGACTATATCGATAGCAATCGAAACTTGCTGGATAATCGCCCACAGGTGTATCTTCACGGTGACTATCATATGGGAAATTTAATTATATCCCCGCAGAATGAGCTTTCGGTAATTGATTGGCACACAGTAGATTTTGATAACATTGGAGACCCATGGTACGAATTTAATCGTATTGGAATGGAGTACCCCTACTTTGCCGCGGGGCAAATTGACGGATATTTTAGAGATTGTATTCCCGATGTTTTTTGGCGGCTTCTGGCATACTACCTCTCTGTCAGTACGATCACCTCAATTGTGTGGGCAAAATATTTTGCACCTGAGCGATTGCGAACCATACTAACTATGAACACAGATATTCTCTGTCAGTTTGATAATATGAAGCAGCTTATCCCAACATGGTATACAATAGCAAAGGACAAATGCGCAACAGTAAAAGGATCCTGTAACTGAGAGCTTCATCAAGTGACTGTGCCCTTTGCGCCGCTTTGCGGCTACCCTGCGTACCTCTGCGAGACACGACAAAATCTGCGGTATTTCCGTTAAATTCTTGTTTACCAAATGATGATAGATACACATACTGTGCCGGCAACTACAGGTTGCAGAAAAGAACTTTGAAATTGGTGGTAAGAACGATTAC
>CANQFM010000060.1 GCA_947598825.1 uncultured Eisenbergiella sp.
TACAAAAAACAAATTTTCTTCATGCAAAAACCGCTTGTCATATCGTTTTGAAAACTATATAATGTAGAAAAGGAGTATCCCATCATGACACTGGAAACACAGGACTTACTGAACAGCATACTGGCAAGCCTGGACCGCATCGACCATATCCGGCCCGAGGACATCCCCGGGATCGATCTGTATGTGGATCAGGTAACGACCTTTATCAGCAGCCGTCTGCAGCATACGACCCGCAATCCCGAAGGAGACAAGATCCTGACCAAGACCATGATCAACAACTATGCCAAGAACGATCTGCTGCCGCCGCCTGTCAAAAAAAAGTATTCCAAAGAGCATATCCTGCTTTTGCTCTTTATCTACTATTATAAGAACATCCTTTCCATCAGCGATATCCAGACGGTCTTAAAGCCTCTGACCGACAATTTTTTCCAGAAAGAAGGGGATCTGCGGCTGGAGGATATTTATCAGGAGGTGTTCAGTCTCGAGCGCGATGAAGTGGAGCGACTGAAACAGGATGTGACTGAGAAATTCAACATCGCCTCTTCCACCTTTGCGGATGCCCCCGAAAAGGATCAGGAGTTTTTGCGCCTGTTCTCTTTTATCTGTATGCTCAGTTTTGACGTCTATGTAAAAAAACTGATCGTGGAAAAGCTGGTCGATATCTACCGCGCCAAAGAGGGGAACGGGCAGGATGCCCATGGCCATAAGGGCGACAAAAAGCCTTAAAAAAATAAATTTGGGGCTTGATTCTTTTTCAGAACGTGGTACAATGGACTTTGTCAGCACACGGAAGCATAGCTCAGCCGGGATGAGCGTTCGCCTCACACGCGAGAGGTCATGGGTTCGAGCCCCATTGCTTCCACTGCAAACAGGAGCGCCGTTCTCAGGGCGGCGTTCATATGGGCTCGTAGCTTAGCTGGGAAAGCGCTGCGTTCGCAACGCAGAGACCGAGGGTTCGAATCCCTTCGGGTCCACTACAAGAATCGCACCTTTTTGACACGGCAGTTGTCAAAAAGGTGCATTTTTTTCAGGGAATCGCCATCACGCGCAAAATGTCTTTTCTTTTTCATGGGCCTGCCGTATAATCTAGTCATAAATATACCGGCAAAAGAAAGGATGCACACCCATGAAAAATGAAGCTTCCGTTACCACTCCTGCTGTCGATCCGGCAAAGCGCCGGTACTCCATCCTCGGCCTTGGAGTATCTGCGATCCTGGTCGTCGTTTTCCTGCTGCAGATCATAGGAGCCGCCATTCTGGGAAAATTCTATCCGGACGACATTATTCCCTCATGGCTTTTCTGGATTCTGTCCTTCGCTCCCCTTTACCTGATCGCGGTCCCTGTCGGGCTGCAGATCTTTAAAAAAGTGCCGTCTTCACCTCCCGAAATCCATGACCTGAAACCCGGAAGGCTGTTGACCGCCTTTTTGATCAGCATGTTTGCAATGTATGCCGGCAACCTGCTGGGAGGCTTCTTCCTGTCACTGATACAGGCGATATTTGGACTGTCCGCCGAGAATCCGCTGCTTTCTTATACAACGGACGATTCCCTGGCGCTGCGGATCCTATTTATGGTCATTTTGGCCCCTCTGATCGAGGAATATATTTTTCGCAGACAGATCATCGACCGTACCCGAATTTATGGCGGGCAAACCGCGGTGATCGCGTCCGCCGTCATGTTCGGGCTTTTCCACACAAACCTGTTCCAATTTTTCTACGCCACCGCCCTGGGGCTGGTCTTCGGCTACGTTTACCTCAGAACCGGGAAGCTGAGATATTCCGTTGCGATGCATATGCTGATCAACTTTATGGGCAGCGTATTAGCGCCGGCAATGGCGGACGCCGTAAGCGCTCTGAGCGGGACCGACCTTTCCGATCCTGCCGCGATAGAAACGATCCTGCCGCAGCTTATTTCTTATACCCTCTATTCGATCCTGTCGCTGGCAGCCACGATCGCGGGATTAGTGCTGTTTTGCATCAACATACGCAAGATCAGTTTCCCTGCGTCCGAATTCGATCTGCCCAAGGGGAAGCGGCTGAAAACCGTATTGCTCAATCCCGGAATGCTGCTCTTTCTTGTCCTCTCCCTCCTGCTGACCCTGTTCGCGTTTTTCTCCTGAACAGTTGGAGATTTGGCACTTTATCAGCAGACAGGAAAGATTACTGCGCCTCCACATATTTTGCGGTTTCCTCCAGCGAAAGGCTGCCTCCGTAAATATCCAGAGCGCTGCCGATGGTGATATGGATCCGTCCGTTTCCCGCTTTCCGTATCCGGTCGATGTCCGCAAAGGAACGGATCCCGCCCGCATAAGTAATGGGGATCTGGTTCCAGCGGCCCAGCATTTCGATCAGTTCCTCCTCCACGCCGTTTCGCTTTCCCTCTACATCCACGCCATGGATCAGGAATTCATCGCAGAAAGAGGCCAACATCGTAAAAATATCTTCCGACAGCGCCACCTTCGTATATTTCTGCCAACGGTCGGTCACTATATAATAGCGACCGTCCTTTTTTCGGCAGCTCAAATCCAATACCAGGCGCTTGCGCCCTATGGTCTCCACCAGGCGATATAAATTTTCAAAGGAGATCATCCCGTTTTGAAAAACATACGAAGTCACGATGACATGGGAAGCCCCGGCGTCCAGATATTCTGCCGCGTTCTCCGCCGTAATGCCGCCGCCCACCTGCAGCCCGCCCGGATAGGCGCGCAGCGCTTCGAGGGCCTGTTGCTTTGTGGCCTCATAATAAGGGCTGTCCCTGTGATTTAACAGGATAACATGCCCGTTTTTTAAATTTTTATCCCGAAACAGCCGGGCGAACCAGTCGGCCTTTTCCCGGGCGACAAAATTCTCAGAGGCCCGGTCGCCCTGGTCCTGTACGCTTTCTCCAACGAGCTGCTTTACCTTTCCGTTATGGATATCAATACAGGGTCTTAATTCCATCTTCTCTCCTTTGTCCAGTTTGCGGGACAGCCTTTCCTTTTCCATCCATTTTACACATATCGGGTATTTTATGCAATTAAAATTCACATACTGGGAACGGAACTGTTCCGGTATGCCCTTTTTGCCGGGGCAGTTATCAAAAAAGCCGCCAGGCGGCAGAAAGTGAGGAGAAAATGAAAAAGCTGGTTAAAACGGTTTCCTTCTGTCTTCTGCTCTGTATGATGGTCTTTGCGACAGGCTGCGGAAATACCGGGAGCAACGGCAGCCAGAACGATATGGCCGGCAACGCCGCTACACAGGAACAGGCAAATACAGACAACCAGAATGAAAACGCCGGAACCAACAACGGCACCGGAATCAACAACGGCACCGGAACCAACAACGGCACCGGAATCAACGGTACGGATAACGGCAGCAATTCCGATTCCCTGAATAATTCCGTGACAGATCCCGCAGGAAGCGCATCTGACGGGAATCACACCTTAAATGACGCAAATGTCAACAATGGTGCGTCCAATACCGGCAATACTGTCGGAAATTCTGTCGGAAATTCTTCCGGTAATTCTACCGGTAATTCTGTCGGAAATTCTGTTGGAAATGCGATTGACGATGCAGGCGACGTGGTGGGCGATGTGATCGACGACGCGGGAAACGCGGTTGACAATATTGCCAACGATGTAGGCAACGGCATTAAGGGTATGGGCAACTGATCCAAATAACCGGGCTTTTTGGATCAGCCCCTCTTTCATAACGGCTGCGTACTAAAAAAGGGAGCATCGCTTTATAACCGCAATCTGCGCCATGAAGCGATGCTCCTGCTTTTCTCAGATCCCTTTTTCGATCATCTGTCCGTTCATATAAGCTTCCAGCAGCTTTTCCAGGTGCGCGATGGTTTCCTTTAATTCCCTCCCGATATCCGTGTCCTCCACCCGCAGCCGGTGCGGAGCGGTTTCCACGATAATGGTATCCGAAACGATATCCGACTCATCCCGGATCGCCGCTTCCGCCGACTCAAAGGGCATATGCTCTACCAGGTTCATCCCATGGGAGTTGGCCACCAGCGTATAGCCGGCTATCCCCGTTTTGTCCTGATAGGCCTTGGAAAACCCGCCGTCGATGACCAAAAGCTTTCCGCCGCATTTGATAGGGGACTGGCCTTTTTTGAGTTCTACGGGCACATGGCCGTTTACGATATGGGAATGGTTCTCGTCCAGCCCAAATTCCCGCAGGATCCTGTTGATGACCTCTTCGTTGTCCAAAAGGCTGTAATAGGCGTTTTTCGTCTCCCTGTGCGTCTCCTTGTCCTCCACAAAGTAACGTTCAAAGGTCGCCATCTTATCCTTGCCGAACACCGGGGAATTGGGGCCCGTCCAGATATACCACATGATATCTTTTCCTTTTTCCCGCTCTTCCCGGTCCTTGGAATAATACCCTTTCCTGGCATACATCTCCAGGACGTCATAGAGGGCCTTGCCGCTGTAACGCTGTCCGTATACGCTGACTTCTTTAAAATTCCCCTTTTCATCCAAAGGCACACAGCCGTGATACAGGAGATTGGAATTATGCACTTTATAAAGGCTTCCTTTGGAGAACAGGAAACGGACATGCCGCTGCAGCTTCTCACTGTGTACGAAGGCGTGACGCAGCCGCTCCACCACCAGCTCTTCCTCTTCCGTCAGACGGTAGGGATCCGCCGGGTCCACCGTGGGGAAATCCGTATCCTTCATGGGATATACCGCATCCTTGATCCGCACGGTCCTATTCTCAAAATCCACTTTGTCCAAAAGCAGCCGGTCCTGCATCTCAAACTCCGGATGCCGAAGTATGAGCTGCCCCTCCAGCTTCATCTGGATGATAGCGATGGCCTTATGCATTTTCATATCCAACTGGAGATCCCGCGTATCGTAGGCGCTGCCATATTTGATGGAAAAAAGGCTGCAGTCCGTGTTCCCGTATACGCGGAGGGCAAACGTTGCCAGCGGGATCAGATTGATGCCGTAGCCCTCCTCCAGAATGTCAAGATTGCCATAGCGGGCGGAAACCCGGATGACCGAAGCGATGCACGCCGTCTGGCCGCTGGCCGCCCCCATCCACACGATATCATGGTTCCCCCACTGGATGTCCACAGAATGATACCGGCTGAGCGTATCCATAATGAGATGCGGGCCTTCGCCGCGGTCGTAGATATCGCCCACGATATGGAGGTGATCCACCACCAGGCGCTGGATCAGGTCGCACAGCGCCACGATACACTGGGGAGCGCGCCCGATGCGGATAATGGTATGGAGGATCTCGTTGTAATACTTCTCCTTATCCTGGATCTCCTCCTTCTCCGTGATCAGCTCCTCGATCACATAGGAAAAATCCTGCGGCAGCGCTTTGCGGACCTTGGAACGAGTATATTTGGAAGACACCCGCTTGGTCATCTGCACCAGACGGTGGAGGGTGATCTTATACCAGTCCTCCAAAAGCTCCTGATCCTGCTCCTGACGGATCACCAGTTCCAGCTTCTCCCTGGGATAATAGATCAGCGTCGCCAGGCTGCGCTTGTCCCTGGCGCTTAAGGTATTGCCGAACTCCTCGTCGATCTTTCTTTTTACGGAACCGGAGCCGTTCTTTAACACATGATTGAACTGTTCCCACTCCCCATGGATATCCGTCAGGAAATGCTCCGTCCCTTTGGGAAGGCTTAAGATCGCCTGCAGGTTGATGATCTCCGTCGCGGCATCCGCGATAGTGGGAAACTGCTTGGACAGGCTTCTTAAATAATAATCATATTCCTGCATCGTTTATTCTCCGTCGATCACATTTGCCATGCTGTATAAACCCGCCGGCCGTCCCGCCAGAAACTTGGCGGCTTCCAGCGCGCCCTTGCCAAACAGCGCCCTGGAATAGGCCGTATGGGAAAAGGTGATCACCTCGTCCGCCCCTGCGAAGATCACGTCGTGGCAGCCCACAATGGTGCCTCCCCGGACAGCCGAAATGCCGATCTCCTTTTGGGGCCGTTTTTCGCGGCGGCCGCTGCGGTCATAAACATATTCGTACTTTTCCTCTTCCGGAAACGCCTCGTTCACGGCGTCCGCCAGCGCGATAGCCGTACCGCTGGGCGCGTCCAGCTTTTGATTGTGGTGTTTCTCCACCACCTCGATATCAAAGCCGGCGTTTGCCAGGATCGGCGCCGCTTCCTTAAGCAGCTTCATCAAAAGATTTACGCCCAGGGACATATTGGCGGAGCGCAGGATCGCCGCCTTTTGCGAAGCTTCTTTCACATGGGCAAGCTGCGCCTGGGTCAATCCCGTGGTGCAAAGCACGCAGGGAAGTCCGCGCAAAACACAGGCGTCCAGCAGCGCATCCACCGCAGACGCCGACGCGAAATCCACTACCACATCCGCTTCATCGCCACACTCTGCCAGACTGCGATAAACCGGATAGGCGTTTTGAACGGAATCATTCACATCGATCCCCGCCACGATGGCGATATCCGGATCCTGAGCGGCCAGGTTCGTGATCACCTGCCCCATCCTGCCATTGCATCCATGTAAGATCACTTTTATCATATTCTCTCTCCTCTCTCGCTCCGGCGCAAAAACGCGCGGGTTTCAAACCAAACATCGGATATATTTCCCGTTTCCGATAAAACAGGCCAGGATATATAAAATACCCCGGCCTGCGTCCATACGTTTCCTTCCGCGTCAGATCCCACGGTCTGTATGCGCCTGCAGCGCCGGCCAAAGGGTCACAGCACGCCAAACGCTTTCATTTCCTGTTCCAGCACGGCTGCATGCGCCGGCTCCATCTCCGTCAGCGGCATACGCAGCGTCCCGCCGCAGATCCCCTGCAGTTCCAACGCCTTTTTCACGGGGATCGGGTTTACCTCGCAAAACAGCGCGTCCACCAGAGGGATCGCCTTTAGCTGCAGCCTGCAGCTCTCCGCTGCGTTTCCTTCAAAATATGTACTGCAGATCTCATGGGTCTGCTTCGGCGCGATATTGGAAAGGACGGAGATCACGCCCATGCCGCCCAGGGATAAGATCGGGGTGATGATAGCGTCCTCTCCGGAGTACAGATCCAGGCATCCGTCCGCCAGATGCATCAGATGGGCAGTCTGGCTGATATTGCCCGTGGCGTCCTTTACGCCCACGATATTCTCCACATCCCGACAGAGGCGCACGATCGTCTCCGGCGCCAGCGTCACGCCCGTGCGGCCGGGTATGTTATAGAGGATGATCGGGATCTTCACGGAATCCGCGATCATCTTGAAATGCTGATAAAGCCCGTTCTGTGTTCCCTTGTTATAGTAGGGCGTCACCAGAAGCAGCCCGTCCGCTCCCAGCGCTTCCGCCTCCCTGGACAGGTAAATCGCCGTTTCCGTACAGTTGGAACCGGTGCCCGCCACCACAGGGATCCTGTGAGCTACCTTCTCGATGCAGTACCTGATCACAGACAGATGTTCTTCATGGCTCAAAGTGGAGGACTCCCCGGTAGTCCCGCACACAATGATCGCGTCCGTCTGATTGGCGATCTGGAACTCGATCAGTTTACCGAAACTCTCATAATCTACAGACCCGTCTTTGTGGAAAGGAGTCGCAATCGCCACTCCCGCGCCCTTGAAAATAGCCATAAAAACCTCCTCACAATGCTGTCAGATACCGCTTTTCTGACCGTATTTAATCAAAAATTATCATATCACCACACCCGTTTGCTGTCAACGCGGTTTTGACCGGTACAGGCAAAAAAAGCGCGGCTTTCTGTTCCATTATATGCACAAAAAAGGCAAAAGCGGCGCAATTTTATGTACCGTTTTGCCTTCTTTTCCTAAACTCCTATTCCCTGCTGTCTCTTAACGGATCAGCTCCACATTGGAAATACAGTCCGCCATCGCCGCAATCCCTTCGCTTAAAGAGGTCCCCGTCAAAATAATATCCGCCTGGGGCTTGCGCATTTCCAGAATGTTCTTCAACTCCTCCTCTTCCACGATGCCGTTCTCGATCAAGCCCAGCACTTCATCCAGAATGAGCAGGTCGTACTCCCCCGTCGCCAGCACCTTCCTTGCAAAATTGAAACCGTTGCGGATATTGCGGACTTCCTCCGCCCGCTTTTCCTCCGGCAGATCCTGAAAAGTGCAGTCCGATTTTTCAAACCGAAAAACCTGTATCTCCGGTTCCAGCCTCCGCTGGAACTGGGATTCCCTTAACCCGTTCCCTTTTAAAAACTGGATGATGGCGACGCGTTTGCCGCTCACTGCTGCAAGAATTGCCTTTCCCAATGCTGCCGAAGATTTTCCCTGTCCTTTTCCCGCAAAAATCTGAATTTTGCCCATAGAGACTCCCTTCCCCGGGTTTCCTCCCTGTGAAATCCACACTCTACACGGCGCTTTAGCCCTGCGGCGTATTAAATGTATAAAACCAAATTTATTTTAACATAATCCTGTTATGGATGCAAGTCACTCCTCCAAAAGCTCCAGCTTGCTGACGGATACTTCATAGGCGATCCGTTTTTCCAACTGGTCGTCGGATAGCTTTTTCATATATTCCCGGCTCTGAATGCGCCCCCAGACCGCGCAATGGCTGCCCACCTCAAAGCTGCCGGCGTAACGGGCGTTCCTGCCCCAGCAGATACAGGGGATGTAGTCGGATTTTCCGTAGGGACGGTTGACGGCCAGCAGCACGTCGGCGATCTCCCTGCCCAGCGGCGTCTTGCGGTAAACCGGCTCTTTGCAGATATAGCCGTCCAGATAGATCTGATTGGTACGGGAGCTTTCCTCCAGTTCCTCTACAAAGGAAATCTCCCGGGCAAACACGGACAGGATCAGCTTGTTCTTCCTTTCCTCATGGCGGTTATAGGACCTGAACTGCCCGGAAATGCTCACATAGGCCCCCAGATAATCCTCCTCCACATCGATGAGCCTTTCGGACACCATGATGGGGATGATGTCGTAGGATTCGCTCAAACGGGCCACCTCCACATCCACCATGTAAAAGCCCTCCCCGAAGATCTCATGGCTGAACGAAAAACCGCTCACGATCTTACCCATGATCACTACCTGATTGTTTTCGATAACCTTATCTGTCATTTTGAAGTTCTCCCTTCTTGATACAAGAATTTTTTCCGGAAATAGTGCTTTACCCTCTATCCCCTGTCATATACTTAAATTTTATGGAAATATCCGGAAAATAGACCAGAAAGGAAACGCAGGTTTTGACAAAAAAAGACATGAGTGCTATACTTTTACAGGCAAAATCGACAGATGAGGAGTTTTATCCTATGAAGCAGAAAAGAGAAGACGTCAGAAATATCGCGATCATTGCCCATGTAGACCATGGGAAGACCACGCTGGTAGACGAACTGTTAAAGCAAAGCGGCGTATTTCGGGCCAATCAGGAAGTGGCGGAACGCGTCATGGATTCCAACGACATCGAGCGGGAGCGCGGCATCACGATCCTTTCCAAAAATACCGCCGTCACCTATAAAGGCGTAAAGATCAATATCATCGACACTCCCGGACACGCGGACTTCGGCGGCGAAGTGGAACGGGTCCTGAAAATGGTCGACGGCGTCATCCTGGTAGTGGACGCCTTTGAAGGGCCCATGCCCCAGACCCGCTTCGTCCTGCGCAAAGCGCTGGAGCTTTCCCTGCCGGTGATCGTGTGCATCAACAAGATCGACCGCCCGGAGGCAAGGCCCCAGGAGGTGGTGGACGAAGTGCTGGAGCTGTTTCTGGAACTGGACGCCAGCGACGAGCAGTTGGACTGCCCTTTCGTCTTCGCCTCCGCCAAAAACGGCAGCGCCACCACCAATCTCACCGTCAAAAACAAGGACATGAAGCCCCTTTTTGACACGATTCTGGATTATATTCCCGCACCCGAAGGCGATCCCGAAGCCGGCACCCAGCTTTTGATCAGCACCATCGACTACAACGAATATGTGGGGCGGATCGGCGTCGGCAAGGTGGATAACGGCACCATTTCCGTCAATCAGGAGGTCGTGATCGTCAACCATCACGATCCGGAGAAACAGACGAAGGTCAAGGTCAGCAAGCTCTATGAGTTTGACGGGCTGAGCAAGGTAGAAGTGCGGCAGGCCGGCATCGGTTCCATCGTAGCCATCTCCGGCATTGCGGATCTGCATATCGGAGACACGCTCTGCGCGCCTGCCAACCCTGTCCCGATCCCGTTCCAGAAAATATCCGAGCCTACCATCGCCATGTATTTTATGGTAAACGATTCGCCGCTGGCGGGAAAAGAAGGAAAATATGTCACCAGCCGCCATCTGCGGGACCGCCTCTTTCGGGAACTCAACACCGACGTTTCCCTCCGCGTGGAGGAGACGGATTCCACGGACAGCTTTAAGGTCTCCGGCCGAGGCGAGCTGCATCTGTCGGTCCTGATCGAAACCATGCGGCGGGAGGGATACGAATTTGCGGTCAGCAAAGCGGAAGTCCTTTACCGTCACGATGAAAAGGGACATTTATTGGAACCGATGGAACAGGTTTATATCGATGTGCCGGAAGAATATGCCGGAATCGTGATCGAGAAGTTGGGGCAGAGAAAGGGAGAACTGACCAATATGACGCCCGGAAACGGCGGCACCACCCGTCTGGAATTTCTGATCCCCTCCCGTGGGCTCATCGGCTACCGGGGCGAGTTTTTGACAGATACCAGGGGAAACGGCGTCATGAACGCTGTTTTCGACAGCTACGGCCCCTACAAGGGCGATATCCAATACCGTAGCCTCGGCTCCCTGATCGCCTTTGAGGCGGGCGAAGCCATCACCTACGGGCTGTTCAACGCCCAGGAACGGGGGGCTCTCTTCATCGGCCCGGGCGAAAAAGTATATGCCGGCATGGTCATCGGCCAGACCGGGCGGAGCGAAGATATCGAAGTCAACGTCTGCAAGACCAAGAAACTGACCAACACCCGTTCCTCCAGCGCGGACGAGGCCCTGCGGCTGACGCCGCCCCGGATCCTGAGCCTGGAACAGGCGCTGGATTTCATCGATACGGACGAACTACTGGAGGTAACGCCCACCTCCCTGCGCATGCGCAAGAAGATCCTGGACCATACGCAGCGCAAACGGGCCGCCATGCAAAGCAGGCAGCCCTCCTGAAAAGAAATCCCCTTCTGCACCGCCCGCCGGCCGGTAGAAGGGGATTTTTTTAATTGATTCCCGTCACCGAAAAACCTCTGTCATTTCCCTCGTCCTTCTGGAAGGTCACATTGGGCGACCCGTCTCCCAGGACGTATTTTCCGCCGTCCAGTTCGGTCAGCTCATACAGATTGGCGGCCCGCACCGCCTGTACCCTTTCCGGCGCAAAAACAACGTCCGCTCCCAGCGCCAGGAAAGCATCCGCGTCCTCGATCACCTGTCCACCGTCCACATTGACATAGAGCGGATATCCGTTCAACGCGGCCAGCGCATCCATGTCCTGATGCTCCATGGCCAGCATAATGTTCCCGGCAAACCACAACGCCTCGCGGGACGCCTTCGGCTGCAGATCTCCGTCCACAATCTCCCTGAGTTCTCCGTTTTCATAAACCAGCTTCACGGATATGCCCAAAAGCAGTCCGTCGCTAAGTTTGTCGCCGTCCTCCGGGATTTCGGCGTTCACCAGCTCTCCCTGCGCGGTACAGACCGTAAGGTATTGGTGCATGGCGGCAAGCACCACGATCCCCTCCACGCATTCTTCTGCCTGCGTGCCCGTCTCCTCCAGGGTCTGTGCCACTTCCTGTTCCGACTCCCGGCTGTCTGCATTATCCTGACCGCCTGCGCACCCTGCCATCATAAGGCAGAGCGCCGTCATCACTGCACATACTTTCTTTTTCACCCTTCCGTCTCCTTTTTTTATTTGAGAATCAGTCCCACAGGACAATGATCCGAACCCATGACCTGCGTGTAGATCCTGGCGTCCTCCAGACGGTCCTTTAAGGCTTCGGAGACGATAAAATAGTCGATGCGCCATCCCGCGTTCTTGCTGCGGGCCTGGAACCGATAGGACCACCAGGAATAGATCCCCTCCTGCTCGGGGTAAAAATACCGGAACGTATCGATAAAGCCGGCCTGCAGAAGCTTTGTCATCTTCTCCCGCTCTTCATCCGTAAACCCCGCGTTCTTCCGGTTGGTCTTGGGGTTCTTCAGATCGATCTCCCGATGGGCCACATTCAGATCGCCGCAGAAGACCACCGGTTTTTTTTGCTCCAGCTTCTTTAAATAAGCCAGAAAATCCTCTTCCCAGCGCATCCTGTAATCCAGTCGCACAAGCCCCTCCTGGGAATTGGGCGTATAGACCGTGACCACAAAAAAGTCCGAAAATTCCAGGGTGATCACCCTGCCCTCCTGGTCGTGCTGTTCGATCCCGATCCCATAGGACACGGACAGGGGTTCTTTTTTGGAAAACACGGCAGTCCCGGAATACCCTTTTTTCACGGCGCTGTTCCAGTACTGATAATACCCCGGCAATTCCAGTTCGATCTGCCCCGCCTGCAGCTTCGTCTCCTGCAGACAGAACACATCCGCGTCGGCCTCCCGGAAAAAATCCAGAAACCCTTTCGTCACACAGGCGCGCAGCCCGTTCACATTCCAGGAAATCAGTTTCATAATCATCCCTCACTTTTTACAGGTTCACACCAGATGGAGCAAAACCGTGGCAATGCGGAAATAGATCATCAGCGACAGCGCGTCCACAATGGTCGTGATAAACGGGCTGGCCATCACCGCCGGATCAAAACCGATCCGCTTTGCCGCCATGGGCAGCGTACATCCCACCACCTTGGCGATCAACACCACCGCCGCCAGCGTCATGCAGACCACCAGCGATACCGTCAGGCCCACCCGGTCAAAGGCCATCAGCTTCAAAAAATTACAGGCGGCCAACGTCAGCCCGCACAGTACCGCCACGCGGATCTCCTTCCAGACGACCTTAAACACATCCGGAAAGGCAATATCATTTAAGGACAGTCCGCGGATGATCGTGGCGCTGGCCTGTCCGCCGGCATTGCCCCCGGTATCCATCAGCATCGGGATAAATGCGGTCAATACCACATATTTGCTCAGCGAATCTTCAAAAGAGGTGATGATGCTGCCGGTAAAAGTGGCGGAGATCATCAGCAGTAAAAGCCACGGAATGCGTTTCTTCCAGATCTCGAAAACGCCGGTGCGCATATAGGGCTTATCGCCCGGCAAAATGGCGTTCATCTTTTCAATATCTTCCGTGGTCTCCTCTTCCACGATATCCATGATATCGTCCACGGTGATGATGCCTACCAGCCGGTTTTCATTGTCCACCACCGGCATGGCTGTAAAATCATACTTCTTGAACAGCTCTGCGGCATCCTCCTGGTCCATCATCGTATTGATGGAAACCACGTTTTCGTTCATGAAATCCCCGATCACCTCGCTGCTTTCATGCAGCAGCAGATAACGCAGGGAAACGGTGCCGATGAGCCGTCTTCCGCTGTCCAGCACATAACAGATATTGACCGTTTCACTGTCCAGCCCCACTTTCCGGATCCGGGCGATGGCCTCTTCCACCGTCAGATTTTCCTTCAGATCCAGATATTCCACGGTCATGATGCTGCCGGCGGAATCCTCCGGATACCGCAGCAGATGATTGATATCCCGCCGCGTCTCCGGGCTGGCGTTGGCAAGAATCCGCTTTACTACGTTGGCCGGCATCTCATCCATCAGGTCCGCCGCATCGTCGGCCATCAGATTGTCCACGATCAGGCCCGCGTCCTTATCGGACAGCGACGTAATGATATTCTGCTGCGTGTCCACGTCCAAATAGGAAAAGACCTCGGCCGCCTGATCTTTGGGCAGGATGCGGAATACCTTCCGCATGTCCTCCTCTTCCATCTCTTCCAGCACAGCCGCCACATCGGCGTCCAGCTCTTCTTCCAGTTCCTGGCGCAGCTTCGTATACTGTTTGCCGTCCACCAGTTCCTTTATGTGTCTGATCCCTTTGCTCTCTTCCAATGCAATCCTCCTCTCAGGGTAACGCCCGAAAAGGGCGCATAAACGCACAAACCGTCCGCGCGCCCGGACACCCTGTCGGGAAGGACGGTTTTATCGCAACTGTTCTTATGGGCCGATCGGGGTTCGCTACTGTCATTCGCTGCCACAAAACCACCTCCTTTGAGAATTGCTCGTTTTACCTGCTTCTATACAGCTTACTATAAATCCAATGTCATTTTTTGTCAACGAAATAGCACTTTTCCACTTCCCGTATCACGGCTCTGCCGCCCGTCGCATCCCGCACCTTCCGACAAAAGGGATCTGCTTCGCCGTCGGGCAGCGACACGCTGATCTCCACCTGCTGCGAATAAAGGATCCGCTCCGCCGTAATCCCCGTCTGCTCCATGAGCCGCTGGATCCTGCCGGCGCTGTTATAGTCCGTTTCGATCTGCAGCCGCATACCGTACCGCATGGTTCCCAGACGGCAGGCCGACAGGCCGGCTTTGACCGCTCCCGAATAGGCGCGAACCAGACCGCCTGTGCCCAGCAGGGTACCTCCAAAATAGCGCGTCACCACCACCGCAACGTCCCGCAGCCCTTCCGCCAAAAGCACCTCCAGCATGGGGCGGCCCGCCGTCCCGGAGGGCTCTCCATCGTCGCTGCACCGCGTCGTCTGTGCCTGTTTCCCGATCACAAAGGCATAACAGTTATGCCGCGCGTCCCAGTATTTTTTCTTCATCTCTTCTATAAAAACGGCCGCCTGCTGTTCCGATTCCACGGCCCGGACCGTCGCGATAAATCTGGATTTTTTCTCCACCAGTTCCCCCTGGCCGCCTTCCAGAACCACCCGATAGGATTCCGTTATCCCTTCCCTGTTTTCCAATGCCTTGCTCCTCTTTTCGTCCTGTGCCCTGCAGGCGCAAAATGACCGCTCCAGCTTTATTTTAACATCTATTTTTGTGCGGGTAAAGGGAGGACCGCAAATGTATCGCCTGGGATAAGTCCGCTTATTTTGTGAATAATATCTTAATATGGAAGAAAAACCTTTATTCTTTATGAGGGTTTTGCTATAAT
>CANQFM010000061.1 GCA_947598825.1 uncultured Eisenbergiella sp.
GGTTTGTGCCATTTTTATTGGCTAAAGTATTGATTTTTCAAGGTTCATCACACCAAATGGTGTGGGAAGTTTGAGTATATTAGAAATATTTTGAAAAAACTCCTGATTGATTGAAAACATCAATTCACTTTTATCCATTGCCGCCCTCCCAGATCACTTTTTCAATTACAGAATCAGAGACATTTTCATCAAAACATTTAATCAAATCACCGTCATTATAGTTATGCACCGTGCAGCCATCTATCTGTGCTGAAATGTATGGCAAGGTCAACGGAAGGCTCTCACCAGAGAATAGTGTTCGGAAATCCCGCTTGGGGCCGCCAATTCAAGTACTTTTTCAGTACCGGATAATCTGAGCAGGGATTATGGCCGCTGGAATACTGTCCCTCCTGCCGAAGCTCTGCTTTTTTCCGAGATTGCTTATAGCTCCTCTGCAAAGAAATCGCTGTCTATTCTTTTCACTTCATAAATATGCTCTACAGAAACCCCTACATTATGCTTAAGCATCAGTTTTGTCAAAGCTGATCCATCCACTAATACTACTTTTGTCCCTAACAATTTTTCTGCAAATTGGAGCGCGCCATTTGAAAACTTTGCGGTTGTAATAAATAATCCTTTTTGTGCTTGCTGTCCCTGAAGGGCTCCAACAAATTTCTGGATTTCCGGTTTCCCTACGGTTTGATTTAAAGCCCATTGCTTAGCCTGAATATAAATATGGCTGAAACCAAGCTGATCTTCTTTTATAATTCCGTCTATTCCTCCGTCATTAGACTGTTGGGTCACCATCCCGGCATTATCAATCCCATTTCCATATCCCATTTGCAGCAATAATTTTACTACCAGTTTCTCAAATTCTGCCGGTGTCAGTTTCATTACTTCATCCATCAATTGGCTGGCTAAAGTGGCATTGACCTGTTGAAAAGCCATATCCAAAACCTCCATTGGCGACTCTTCACTCTCTGTCACGATAGATTCTGTTATATTCTCAGAAGCTGCGCCATAAAAAGCGCGAAATCCTTCTGACCGTTCAAGATATTTTAAATCAATTTTCTCTCCGGATTCCAAGGCTTTCTTCCCTTTTTCCGTAATGCAATATTTCCCGCGCAGCGGGGTTTCTATTAGTCCCGCCTTATCCAGGTAAGTCCTTGCCCAAGCAACACGATTATCAAATGTACGCTGTTTCCCGCTGGGAAGCATTTCCTCCCGGTCAGCCTCCGAAAGCTGCATCACGGCTGCAACTTTTTCCTTCACTTCTTTCGCCGTATGCAGTTCCCCATCTTGGATCGCATACAGAAAACACTCAAAAAATTCAAAAAACTTAGGAACCGCCATAATCAATCCCCCCCTATTTATCATATCTGAATCAAAGCCGCACATTCTCCGGTAATAAATTCCGGCGTGATTTCGCATAACTCTTCAAACTCCCTGCCATCGGCATTTTCAAGGAAGCAAGGAAGTGAGAAATCATAGTCCCGCCCTCTGTTTGCTCAAAATACAATATTATTATATTGCAAACTTCAGCGGTTCGCAAGAATTTACGAATGGCCTGCCTTGATATTCTTATGTTTATCTCTCTACGTCTTATCTATTGTCATTGTCTGTGTTATACTGAAAAAAAGAGAAGGAACCACACGAAAATAAAATTGGTGCGTGTGCGTAAAGGAATAAAATATGCCCATATTGCTTGATCATCAATTACAGGAACAGATACCCCATGACATTTTAGCCTTTCCCATCGCATTTTATTACGATGAACTTGCCGCTTTGCCAAACCGTACAGGACCTATGCACTGGCATTCCTACTTTGAGATCGCCACAGCGCAAAGCGGTGTATTGGACTTTCAGGTTGGCAGGCAGCACATCCTGCTGGAGGCAGGCGACAGCATATTTGTTAACAGAAATATGCTGCATGGGGTCAGGCAGTTGTCCGGCGGTGTTCCTGATCCGATGCCAAACATCGTCTTTTCCGGTGCTGTGATCGCACCTGAAACCAGCGCGATCTACCAAAAATATATTCATCCCATAGCTTGCTGTGAAACACTACCCTTTATCGTATTTAGGAATCAAAATGGTATGCATAATGAGGTAAATCGTTCCGTGAAACACATTTACCGCCAGATGTATGAGCAGGGCCAATGTTATGAAATGGCTGTTCAACGTGAACTTAGCAATATATTTGAATACATATCCTCGAATTTTGAAGATTTGCCCAGATCCGAAACGACGCGCATACAAATCAACACCCAAATCCGACTCCAGAAAATGCTGTCGTATATTTACGAAAATTACGCCCAAACGGTCACTCTGGCAGATATCGCTGGCGCCGCCAATATCAGCCGGAGCGAAGCAGGACGGTGTTTCCAATCCTATCTGGGGTGTTCTCCAGTAGAAACACTCATTCAGTATCGCCTTCAAACAGCGCAGCGGTTGCTGCAGCAAACCACGCTGACTTTACAGGAGATCAGTTTTGCCTGCGGATTTCATTCCGTAAATTATTTCAGCCGTCAATTTCGCAAAAGGTACGGATGTTCTCCTGGAGAAAAACGTGAATTGGGTAAATAGTGCTTTTATTTGACGCTATAGTGCCTTTATTTTGGAAAATTTTGATTATATAATACATTAAAATACGAGATTGGAAGGAGATACATTATGGAATTTAAGTGGTTAAACAAAAGCCTGATCCAACAGACGGAAAACAGGATCGAGATCATGGCGCCGGCCCAGACCGATTTCTTCTGCGGCAGCATTGATGAGTGTCAGGAGGGGATTCTTCCCGAGTCCCTGTGCAATGCCCCCTATTACTATACAGAGGTAGAAGGGGACTTCGTACTCAAGGTGAAAGTCTCCCACGACTTTCGGGATACCTACGATTCCGCCTCCGTAATGGTCATGAAGGACCAGAACTGCTGGGCGAAATGCTGTTTTGAGCTTACCGATTTTGGCACACACGCTGCGGTAAGCGTGGTGACAAAGGGAGATTCCGACGATGCCAACGGATGCAATCTGGAGGGCAACACCGCCTGGCTGCAGGTTTGCCGGGTCGGCAACAACTTCGGGTTTCACTACTCTGTGGATGGGGTCAATTTTTATATGATGCGGTATTTTCATCTTCCTGTAGATCCCGTCATCAAAGTGGGACTTTTGGCACAGGCTCCGGTAGGCAGCGGCGGCATCCGGGTGTATGAAAATCTCAGCATTGAGAAAAAAACTGTGAAGAACATTCGGGCCGGTAAGTAAATATGACCGAAAACCGAAAGTATCAAAAAACGCTGGCGGCATGCTATCTGGGCTTTGTCACCCAGGCCATCGCCGCCAACTATGCGCCCCTTCTGTTTTTGACCTTTCAAAATACCTATGGAATCTCGTTGAGAAAAATCGCCCTGATCCCCGCAGTGTTTTATCTGACCCAACTGCTGACCGACCTTGGCGCAACCAGGTTTACGGACAAAATCGGTTACCGCATCTGTGTGGTAACCTCCCAAATGCTTTCGGCAGCGGGACTTGTGCTGCTGGCGGTTCTCCCGCAAATTCTTCCCGTGCCCTTTCCGGGAATTCTCATTGCCGTGATATTTTACGCCATCGGCAGCGGCCTCGTGGAAGTACTGGTGAGCCCCATTGTGGAGGCCTGCCCCTTTGAAAACAAGGATGGCAGGATGAGTTTGCTGCATTCCTTTTACTGTTGGGGCGCGGTGGGCGTGATCTTAAGCTCCGCTCTCTTTTTTGCAGCCTTTGGCACTGAAAATTGGAGAATACTCACGCTGATCTGGGCGCTGGTGCCGCTGGTAAACGTCTTTCAGTTTCTCACCTGTCCCATGGAGCGCCTGGTGAAAGACGGCGAGGGTCTGCCCCTTCGCAGGCTGCTCCGGCTGCCGCTAATGTGGACGATGATTTTGCTGATGGTTTGTTCCGGCGCTTCCGAAGCGGCTATGGCACAGTGGGCGTCTGCATTTACAGAATCGGCTCTCGGTGTGTCCAAAACGATTGGGGATCTGGCTGGCCCCTGCCTGTTTGCCGTTTTCATGGGGATCTCCCGTATGCTGTACGGGAAAATGAGCGGGAAGCTGAACCTGGCAAAGACCATGCTGCTGAGCGGTTCGCTGTGCGTGACGTGTTATTTGCTGGCCTCTCTTTCCGCCTTTCCGGTTCTTGGCCTGATCGGGTGCGCCCTTTGCGGTTTCAGCGTGGGCATTATGTGGCCGGGTACGATCAGCCTTTCTTCCCAAAAGTGTCCGAAAGGCGGCACCGCTATGTTCGCGCTTTTGGCGCTGGCAGGGGATTTCGGCGGTACAGTAAGCCCGGCAATGGTGGGAGGCCTCTCGGAACTGGCTGGCGGCAATCTGAAAATTGGGCTGCTGGCCGCCACGATCTTCCCAATCCTTCTGGTGGTTGGGTTACTTGTTTTGAACCGAAGGATCGAGTGAAAAAGGAATCCGAAAGTCCGTTTTTTACCCGATTTCCTCTGCGGCAAGCGCAGTCTCCCACTCCTCTTTCAGCTTTCCAATGGATCTCTGCCGCGCGGTTCGGTCATCGCTTACCGCTTTTTGGGCAACCTCAAAAAGCCTGTCATTAAGCTGCCATTTCTCCCGTGTGCGGTTGCCGTCGCCAAAAAGGGCAAAAGCCGTGGCTCCCAAAGTATAGACGTTTGTAATCTCATCAATGGAGGCTCCAAACTGATATTCCTCCGGCGATTGAAAACGGGAGCTGCCCCACATTCGTCCCATATCATTGACACAAGGCTGCCTGCGGAAAAGGCCAATGTCGCAGATCGTTGTTTTCCCATTTTCAAAGTCATACAGGATACTGCCATCATAAAAATCAATGGCAACGTAATTTCGAGAGGCAACATATGCAAAGAAATTCAGTATATCGCTGAACACGCCGAGCCTGGCATGGGCGGAAAGCTGCATAAACCGCTGGTGCGATGCCGGATACATAATACCCATACACTCTCCGTCAGCCCATTTGAATACCATGGCAAATCCGCCGCCCGTATCCTTTGCTTCAAGAAACTCGATCAGATTCCCGTGTTTCAGATCTCTGTAAACAGGTAATGTGGCTTTTAATCTGGCAACTGCGTCCGCAGGGTCGCCGCCGTACCGTTCGGCAGGGGCGCCGGCGAATTTGACAAAATAGCGTTGCCCGTCCTTTTTTGTTCCAAAACAGATATTTCCCGAATCCTGATCATCAAACACTTTGAATACCCTTCCGTACTCTTTCAGAAAGCTAAAATCAAAGGCACTTTTCAACTTGCACGGAATCCCATCAATAGATTGCAGATAATATCCTTTGAAATACCAGGTCGGCACCGGATTGCGCATATTGTCATACCAGCGCAGAATATCTTTTGCCTGGTTCAGCATTGTATTTACTTCATCTTGTCCAAACGGGATCGCCCAGTACAGGGAAGAAAGAGTGTTGCTCGCTATATAAAGGGCAAGCAGCTTCCAAAATTCAAGCGGAACATCACCGTCAAAGTAGCCATTCACCATGCCGGACGCAAAGAGCGGGGACTGCTGGGCACACCATACAATACGATTAAATTCCTCCCACGGATCGCCAAAATCATACCGGTCAAAATCGATGATCTGTAATCTTCTCTCCCGATCTATCATCATGTTTCCGATGTGATAGTCGCCATGTTGAAAAACCTGTGGCCGATCTTTCAGCAAATGGCGGTTTTCCTGTATGTAGTCGATAAACGCCTGTCCATTTTCATAATGGACAGGGCACTCCCTATATTTTTGGATCTTACCGTCCATCTTTCGATTAAAACGGCTTTCCCAATCCTCCTGCGTCTCAGGAGCCGGTATCGAATGCATTTTTCTCAAAATATGTCCGGCTTCCACCCCGTATACATATTGCTCGGTATCCGGTAAGAGGGGGATGACACGCTCTGCATCCTCTCCGTCGATCCATGTTTGAATCGTATATACACCATCCTCACAGGCGCCAAACTCAATGGGTTTACACATGGGCACATCAAGGGCCGCAACCTCCTGCTGCATACGAAACATATCCGCCCGGCTTGCACTTTTCTCTTTGGGCGTGATCCGCAAAAGATATTTTGTACCGTCAGAGGTCGTCGCACAATATTTTCGATCACATGACCAGCCCTTGTTGATCGGTTCCCTGCTTACAAATTTCATTTGATTCCCAATCCTTTTCTACACGATTATGAACATCCCCAATTTAATTGTGCCACAAGTGCGGCACTTTTTCTACTACTATTCTATTGAACGATAACACCCGGCTCAGAATCACAGTCTCTCGGCTCGATCGCCGCTTTGCGGCGCAGCTTCAAAGGATAAAACGACAGATCAAATTTTCCTGTTTGCATATTGACATCATTGTAGTCTTATGCTACGATATGAAAAATTTTCTGAAAGGAGTACGACAATGGCAGTCAATATCTCTACCCTTATGATTACTGTCATCATGCACGACGAAGATACCCGTTATTGGGATTCGCCGGGCTTGTATTGTCGTACCCAAATTTCTGTATGATCTGTCGCTGGATCATAAAGGATTCGGATAATGACGGTGCAAGTCGAAGGAAATTCGATCTGCACCGTTTTTTATTTTTGGGAGGCAACCATGGAAACAAGGAATATATCCATCAGAATCACAACCCCCTCCGAGGCTGAAAGATTATCCCGGATACAAAAAGCGGCGTTCAAGCCCTTATACGAGAAGTATCACGATGAAGGCAACCCGTATCTGCGCGGACCGGAGGATATTCTGCGCAGGCTGAATAAGTGCAACCGTCACTACACCATTTTGTGCGATGGGGAAATCGTTGGCGGGATTTTCTATCGTCTATATGGCAGGCGAAGTCCCTCTGATGAAATAGGCGACGGCGAATACTATCTTTCAAGGATCTATATTCACCCGGATTATCAGAACAAAGGGATTGCGAGAAAAGCGATCTTTCTGTGCGAAAAGGAATTTCCCGACGCCAGGTTCTACTTCGTGGATTTTCCCGAAGACATGGATAAGAACCGCAGATGTTATCAGGGCGCCGGTTACTGTGACATCGGCGTGCGGGAACGTTGGAGTGAAGATGCACCGGTTCTCGCCGTATTTCAAAAAACCGTAAGCAATGTATTCACGCCGACAGAGGTCACTTTACCGTTGATCTATGAAGTCGAAAAGGATGAACTGAGGGAATGCCTCTCAGTCATACATCAAAGCTTCAAAACCGCAGCGGATTCATTTGGACTGACACGAGAAAACTGCCCCAGACATACCAGCTTTATTCCGCTGTCTTTTCTTGAATCACAGATGAACTGGGGATGGCACATGTACGCACTGTATGCGGGAAAAAAGATCATCGGATACATGTCGCTGTCCAAAGAAGGAGACGGCATCTTCGAGCTGCACAATCTCGCTGTTCTGCCGGAGTACCGGCACAAGGGATTTGGAAAGCTCCTGCTCGATCACGCAAAGGATAAAGTGAAATCATTGGGCGGAAAAACCATAAAGGTCGGCATTATCGAAGAAAGCGCCGTACTAAAGGGCTGGTACATCGCAAATGGTTTTGTCCATACCGGAACAAAAAAATTTGACCATCTTCCGTTTACGAGCGGTTACCTGGAAAGGAGCGTATAAAATCATGCCGAAGACATTCGTTATCATTATTGGCCCACACGCCGTCGGCAAAATGACCGTAGGACAGGAACTTGCCAAAATCACCGGCCTTCGCCTTTTTCATAACCATCTGTCGATCGAACTGGCGCGAAAGCTCTTCGCGCCAAACGAGCAGGAAGAATTTCACTCTCTCATCCACGCGATCCGGCAAAAAGTTTTTGATTTATTTGCAACGCATGATCTGCCCGGTTTGATATTCACCTATATGTGCGCATTTGACCAACAGGAGGAACTCGATTATCTGACGGGCCTCATTGAATTGTTTGGGTCAAACGGGGCAAAATGCTGCGTGGTCGAACTTTGCGCCGATTTTGATGTCCGCCTGATCAGAAACAGAAGCGAAAACCGCCTGCTCCACAAGGAATCGAAGCGCGACCTCGAGTGGAGCGAAGCAGAAATGAGGGCAACGAGCGAAAAGTTCCGGCTCAATTCCTACGATGGCGAAGAACTTCCGTTTGAGGACTATATGAAGCTCGACAACACAAATATAGCCCCGGATGAAGCCGCAAAGCTGATAAGGACACGCTTTGCAATTGGAGAATAATTTGCCGGACACAGTTTTTTTCATTTGCAAAGAAGATCACAATGATATTTAACGAAAAGAAGATAACCTGCTTTGTTGACGACAAAGTCGCCGGTAGCTGTGAGATCAGTTTCAGAGGCGGTATGAAAACATCCCATCGTGCAACGCCCTCTATTGCGATCCTCAAGGAGTATTGAAACCTCGGTATTGGTTCTGCCATGTATGAAGAACTCATAGCCGCAGCTATGAGGCATGGCACTGAAATCATAGAGCTTGAATTTATCGAAAGCAATGATCGTGGTAGACGCCTGTATAAAAAATTCGGGTTCCGGATTGTAGCAGAAAGCCGAATGCCATCGAGTTCAAGGACGGATCCTATCGGAAAGAATTTTATATGCAGAAATACTTATATGACAACCTCGCATAAAGCTGGAACGTGTCTCCCGTTATCGCGAAAGAAAAAACGCCGGGACGTTTTCTATTTGACGCGGACGAAGATTTAAGGAGAAAAATCCGATTAATCCCTGTAAATAATTTGTCAGAAAGCATGAAAAATAGCAGAAAAACTGATATTTATGCCGGGAAAATATCGTCGCGGTGAAATCGGAATCTATGGAGGGAAATATGCTGCGATTGATTAAAAGATGCCCGGAATTTGTATCGGGATATAAAGACTATTGTCAAGAATTATACGATAATAATGTAGTTTATTTTAGGCCTTCAAATCCAGATACTCTTGATGACGAGTGGTTTTCTCGTACAAAAGATTGGTACGAGAAAAAGGAAAGAGGCTTAATCGATGGACAGCCTATAAGTTTTCACTATTGGGCCGTAGATGGTGAAAAGTTCATTGGAGAATTTCAACTTAGGACGGAATTTCCGGAGAAAGTGATGCTTGATATCGGAAGCATTGGTTATGCTGTAAGAGTATCAGAACAAGGAAAAGGATATGGAACGGAAATAATTCGCCAGGGACTTGTTATTGCAAAGGAACAGGGGATGGAAAAAGTATTATTGACTATCAATGATAAGAACCTGGCGTCTATCCGTGTGTGTGAAAAAATGGGTGGAAAGTTGATGGATACTATTGAAGCTTATAACGATGCAGAAGGACATCACTTATTGCGACGTCTCCCGCGACGTTATTGGATTACATTGTAATTTACACGTTTCTGTTGGAGCGAGTGTGTATCCATTCATTTCCATAAACACATTCCATATCCTTGTTATGATCACTCCAACATAATACTTTTAATCGGTAATTCCCTTATCCGCTGAGAATAGCCGTACATGGCAATTTCATAAGTAAGGATAAACAAGCCTAATGTGATTGCACACGCCGTAAAATCGAAGTTGTATTCGGGCACATTTCCCACATCGGCAAATACAATCGTTACCATAATTTTTAATAACGCATACTGATAGATCGTACCGATCACAAATCCAATATAAGAAAACGGTCTGTAACCTCCGAGGACTGCCTTACTGCAATCCCTATGCTGATAACCGAAAACTCTCATCATAGCAATGGTTTTTGCGTTTCCTTTCACTACGCTTGAGAGCGATAGAAATAAGGTCACAAAGGCGAGGATCAAGCCTATCGTCATTATCATGATTGCCATTGTTTCGCTCGAAAGATCTTTCATGGACATTGACATCTGCACCATAGCCGAGAAACAAAACGCTGAAAAAGCGATAAAGAATACAAGTGATTTTCTGCCTCTTACCGTACTCCTTGTTAATTCTTTCAGAAAAGGCATATCCTTTGTTTCGTTTTTGCTTACCTTTGCCTTATACTCATGCTTTTCTTTCAGCAAATCAAACACGGGTGTTTTAAGTCTTAAACAGGCATATATAACTGCTAAAGCTGCAAAGCTGATTGCAGGTACACCGACCAAAAGAAATGCCAAAAAGGGGTGAAACTGCACCTTGATTTCGGGAAAAAGGTGTTCGGCATTTTGCAATTCATAGAAACTCGGCAGATAGAGAAATGCCGACATATATCCCAAAGCACAGCCGACAAAAACACTTAATCCAAACACCCAAAAGTGCTTTGCGATTTTAAAGTTAGAATATCCGAGAGCTTTCAGTATTCCGAGTTCTTTGCTGTGCGTATCTATATAGTTCTTGACATAAAACAGGAGCATAATGACGGATGTTACGGCTAAACAGCCGCCCGAAACGGCTGCAACGACTTTTCCCGTCGAAACCTGCGCCTGATACATCACCACGCCGACCTTTGTCGTGATTTCGCCTTTCAGCGCCGCGACGTCGATATTGTAACTCAAAAACAGCGTGCATACGAAAACGGCGCAACAAGCGATAATGGATATACCGATCAGTTTGAGCGCATCTTTCATTCCTACAACCATACCATTACCACCCGATCTCATAAGCGGTCTTTTGCTTTTCGTTGGTAAAAACCTCAGATATTTTCCCGCTGTTCATTTTTACAACTGTGTTCGCCATTTCTGCTATATTCTGATTGTGCGTCACCATCACAATGGTAAAACCATATTCTTTATGCAGCTTGCAAATATAGTCAAGAACCTGTCGGCCTGTCTGTTCATCTAATGCGCCTGTCGGCTCGTCTAAAAACAGCACCTTTGGCTTTTTCGCAAGCGCACGGGCAACGGAAACTCTTTGCTGCTCACCGCCCGAAAGTTCGCTTGGATATTTCTTTGATTTATCTTCAAGTCCTACGGCGGTTATAATTTCCCTATATTCCCGATTGCCCGCAAGGTCAGCTCCCATTCGCACATTCTTTTCGACCGTCATATTCGGGAGCAGATAATACTGTTGGAAGATAAAACCGATATTGTCCTTGCGGAACTGTGTCAATTCTCCATCGGACAATTTTGTAATATCGCTTGTTCCATATACAACGCTTCCGCTGTCGGGGCGTTCCAGTCCCGAAATTACATTCAAAAAGGTGGATTTACCCGACCCCGACGCACCTAAAATAACGGTGAAATCTTTATCGGCAATTTGCAAGCTGATCCCTTTCAACACTTGATTTCTACTTCCACCGGTTCCATAAGATTTTGTAATATCTGATACTGCAATCATGCTGTTTTTCTCCTATTCACGAATTCCTTTTCTCATTAAGTTGATCAGTATGTAAACGCCGATCAAGATCGCAACGGTTACACCGAAAATCAGATACATTAACGAAACTTCAACTTGATGCCCGAAAAAATACAGATTGCAGTCCAAAGCATCCTTTATTTCCTCTATGACACCTGTGGGAATGCCCTGCTTGTTCATTTCAGAAAGAACGCCTTGCATTGCATGGTTACGAACAAGAGCTGTTCCGTATGTCCCCGGAAGGAACGAGAGGACTTTTTGAAGTCCCGATCCAAAAGATGAAATTGGCATATAAGCCCCGCATATAAATCCGTATCCTGCGCTGATGATCGTACCGACTGCGGAAATCTGCCCTTGCGTTGATAAAAACAGGTTGATGATCGAGGAAAGCGCTGTTCCAAACAAGGTGAGCAATAGAACATCGAGAAAAAGTAGAATAACGTCCACTGCTGACATATACCATCCCACCAAGGCCACATACGCAAGGCAAATGCCTGTTGCCGCAAAGCAGATCGCGAGCGTAGAAACCAAAGAGGCGATATAGTAACTCATGGAAAGCAGAGAGGAATTGGCAGGGGAAATTTTCAGATCCTTGATGGCGCCGTTCGCCTTATCCTGTACGCTCAAGAAGTTGGCGCAAAAAGCAACCGTCACGCAGGATACAGCAAGAATAGACGAAATCAGTTGTTCACCTACAAGACCATCAATCAGACGATCTGAAAGAGGAAGAGATGCCGGCAAATTTGGAGTAAAACTGTTGCGATACACATTACCGAGAAAAGTCACATAAAGGACAAGCAGGATAGCCGGCGTGATCAAAGAAGTAAGGAACATTCCCTTGTCTTTGAAAAACAGCTTTATATTTCTCTTTATAAGAACGGTCGCCGTACTCATTTTTCAGCACCTCCTGTAAGTTTTTTCCCTGTAACGGCAAGAAAAACATCATCCATTTTACCCTTTGTTATCTCATAATCATCGAACAAACCGGGATTTTTCATAATCAGTTCTGTTGCCGCTCTTGTATTTGGAACAAACAGGCGGTAAGCGTCTTTGATTGGCTCATATTCTGTTCCAAGGCTCTTTACCTCGGCTTCACCTGACCCATAGACCGTGATATAGTCCCCGGTATAGGCGTTTTTCAGTTCAAGCGGCGTTCCTTCCGCAGCAATCTTTCCGTTGTCAAGAATGATAACATAATCCGCTTCAGACGCTTCTTCCATATAGTGCGTAGTAAGGAATACGGTCATGTTCTCGTTTTTACGAAGGTCGGAGATTACATCCCATAGGTTTTTACGAGTTTGCGGATCAAGTCCCGTTGTGGGTTCGTCGAGAATAAGGATTTTAGGTCTGTGAAATAACGCTCGGGCAATATCGATTCTTCTGCGCTGTCCTCCTGAGAGCTTTCCTACTGTTCGTTTTAATATGTCCTCAAATGCAAGCATTTCAGAAAGTACAGAAAGTCTTTCCCGAAATGCTTTTCCAACAATACCGTACAACGCGGCGCGGCTCTCCAAGTTATCATAAACGGAAAGCGCCGAATCAAGGACGGAATTTTGAAAAACGACGCCAAGTTCCAGTTTAATGGCATTCAAATCATGATCGAGGCTGTGACCGTCAATTAGAATGTCGCCGCTATCCTTTGATAGCTGACCGCACATAATGTTGATGGTAGTGGATTTGCCTGCACCGTTAATCCCAAGAAAAGCAAAGAGTTCTCCTTCCTGAACGTTAAAACTTAAATCCTGTACTGCTTTTACAGCGCCGAAACTTTTGCTCAAGTGATCGATTTGAATAATATTTTTCAATTTTATGCTTTATCTCCCTTAATTTCTTTCAGCAAACTCCTGCAAACCTCGGTCATCATACCGCTGATTTCCTCGGCGGTAAAGGAACACATATTTGTTGCACAAAGCACTGCTATCCCGTGGGTGTATATCCACAAATGCCGGTAAAGGTTTTCAGCGTCTTTCCCGCCAAGTCCATATCCGTTCTGAACAGACTGCAATATTTGCTCGTAACTTTCATCTATGATCGGGAGAATGCCCGCAACGGGCGGTTTCTGTGGCTGTTCGGACATAAAGAGTAACTGAAACAGTTTTGGCTCTTTGATAGCAAATAAGATGTACTGCGTACCTACGCCCTTAAATGCCAATTCCTGGTGTAGCCCGACTCGAATATACTCGGCATAGAGAGCCTTCGCCGCCTTTTGCACTTCTGCTTGTACTTCCTCCATATTTTCAAATACGGTAAAAATCGGTTTTGGCGAGGAACCCAGCTTTGCTCCAAGCGCCCTTGCCGTGAGAGCGTCTATTCCTTTCTCTCGTGTTAAATCCAGTGCGGCTCTGATAATTTCTTCCTGTGTAAACTTACATTTTGGTGGCATTGTCGCTTCCCCTTTATAAATAGAAACTGATGTTTCGCAACATCTGTTTCTGATTATAGTATAAAAAAAAAGAGAAGTCAAGGGAAAATTGGAATAAGTTCAGTATGACAGGATAATTTCTTGATGCCGTAAAAGCAAAAATCAATCATGTGCCATTGGCTCTATCTGTCAATCCCCTGTTGAAAATCAACGATGTATACTCGTCTTTATAAACAAAATCTATTTTCCAACCGGCATTTTTTGCTCGGTCTTTCCAAACGGTTTCGAATAATTCCATATATTCTGCATATTCAATTATGGAATTCAAATGCCTGGCCATGAAATAGACGTTTCTCCAAATATGATTATAAAGTACCATTACGCATCTATTTTCCTGAAACTCCTGAACCACAACAGTTTCTCCGTTAATTCTGCTTTCGTACCAGGCAGAATAGGCAATATAGGAAAGCCCTTCACTATAAAACGGAACCCAGGACCTTGCGCATATGTGTTCCCCCCTACCGTCGCGAAACATATTTAAAGCTTCTTCCTTACCAACAAGTTCCTTAAATTTCAAATAAAAATAAACGAGCTGAGATATCTCTTTTTCTCTTCGTATAAAAGCCTCCTTTTCCCCCAGAGATACAAACTTAGAATATGGAACAGCTTCCATACCTAAAACCGGAAGCGTTATACATTCGATAAACGCAAGCCTCCATGAAACGTCATCATAGGAAAAGTCCAAACGATAGTCATCATCCGAACAATGCAATATAACCGATATTCCCCTGACGTTTTCGTACACATCATATGGCGCTTCCAAAAACTTTCTTCTTCTGGATGCCGAGCGTTCCCCGCATAATAAGGGTTGTAAAAATGCACGCATTTCTGCGGTAAAGTCTGACTCCGTTAACGTATCATCCTTTAACTTATTCCGAAATTCCTTCCATATATCCATATATTTTGCTTGCTCCATTTTTGTCCACATCCATCATCTTAAAATATTCCAGTGCCGCCCTGATCGCCGCCTCTTTCTCCAGCGCCACGTCTTGCGTGACGCTCGTCACAGCAAGCATGACACTGGACATATGGGGCTATTTGGCGTTCTATAACTTCGGCTGGTTACAGTTCTATCATTCAATGATCCCGCTCCTGTGCCTAGCCTGTGCAAATCTCTCCCTTGGAAAGCAAACACACCACCTCGACATGTTCATCATTGTCCAAACTCAATTCCATATCTCCCTCAATAATAGGGAGCTTGAATTTCATGGATTTGA
>CANQFM010000062.1 GCA_947598825.1 uncultured Eisenbergiella sp.
CCCTACATATCGGTCCGTACCACCTTCGGCCGGTATCCGCCCTCCTCCAGCGCTTTCAGGATCTCATTTTTATGCTGCGTGCCGAACGCCTCCATCGTGATGCGCAGCTCCACCGCCGCGTTGCGGTTGATGGTCACGAACTGGTTGTGCGCCAGCCGGATCACGTTTCCGTTGGCCTTGGCCACGATGCCCGAAACCTTGCACAGTTCGCCGGGCTTATCCGGCAGCAGCACGGATACCGTAAAGATGCGGTCCCGCAGGATCAACCCCTGCTGTACTACGGAAGACATGGTGATCACGTCCATATTGCCGCCGCTTAAGATCGCCACCACTTTCTTCCCTGCAATGTCCAGATGTTTGAGGGCCGCCACGGTCAGAAGCCCGGAGTTTTCCACGATCATCTTGTGATTTTCCACCATATCCAGAAAAGCCACGACCAGTTCCGCGTCCTCCACGGTCACAATATCGTCCAGATTCTGCTGCAGGTAGGGGAAAATGCTTTCGCCCGGCGTCTTTACCGCCGTGCCGTCGGCAATGGTGTTGACGTGATCTAAAGTAGTCACCTTGCCGTTTTGCAGGGAAACCTGAAGGCAGTTGGCGTTGGCAGGCTCTACGCCGATGACCCTGATCTTGGGATTTAAGAGCTTAGCCAGCGTGGATACGCCCGTCGCCAGACCGCCGCCGCCGATGGGAACGAGAATATAGTCCACCAGCGGCAATTCCTTTACGATCTCCATGGCAATGGTCCCCTGCCCCGTGGCCACAGCCGGATCGTCAAAGGGATGGACGAAGGTATAACCGTTCTCCTCCGCCAGCTCATAGGCTTTCTCGCAGGCTTCGTCGTATACGTCTCCGTAAAGCACGACCTTGGCGCCGTAGCTTTTGGTGCGGTTGACCTTGATCAACGGCGTCGTGGTGGGCATGACGATAGTCGCCTGCACGCCGTAACATTTGGCCGCGTAGGCAACGCCCTGGGCATGGTTCCCTGCGGAAGCCGTAATGACGCCTTTCTGCCGTTCTTCCTCCGAAAGGGTACTCATTTTATAGTAGGCGCCCCGTACCTTATAGGCGCCGGTAAACTGCATATTTTCCGGTTTTAAGTATACCTTGGCCCCGGTCATGTCGCTGAAATAATCGCTGTATACCAGCTTTGTTTCCAAGGTGACTTTTTTTACCACTTCCGTCGCTTCTTCAAACTTTTCTAAAGTCAGCATGTTTTTCTCCCTGCTCATATCCGCTCCATTCCGCCTCCGCCGCCGTTTCGCCGCGTCAGGCTTTCTCCCGTTTTTCTCAGGCTTCGTCCTCGTCCTCATCCATCTTTCCGTCAAATAACGCGTTTACAAACTGATCCGGGTCGAATTTCTGCAGATCCTCGATCCCCTCTCCTACGCCGATGTATTTGACGGGAATGCCCAGTTCCGACTGGATCGCCACCGCAATGCCGCCTTTGGCGGTCCCATCCATCTTGGTCAAGATAATGCCGGTCAGATCCGCCACCTGGGAAAACTCCCTGGCCTGGACCAGCGCGTTCTGCCCGGTGGACGCATCCAGCACCACCAGGTTTTCCCGATGGGCGTCCGGAAATTCCCGGTCGATGATGCGGTTCATCTTTTTGAGTTCTTCCATCAGGTTTTTCTTGTTATGCAAACGTCCGGCCGTATCGCACAAAAGCACGTCGATGCGCCGCGCCTTCGCCGCGCTTACGGCGTCGAAGATCACGCTGGCCGGATCGGAGCCCTCCTTGCCGCCGATCATATCCACTCCGGCCCGGTTGGCCCACTCCGCCAACTGCTCCCCGGCGGCGGCCCGGAAGGTATCCGCAGCCGCGATCAGCACCCTGCGGCCCTGGCCTTTCAGCCTGCCCGCCAGCTTCCCTACGGAAGTGGTCTTGCCCACGCCGTTGACGCCGATCACCATGACCACCGACTGGCGGTTTTCAAATTCATAGGCGGTTTCCCCTACGCGCATCTGTTCCCGGATGCTGTCGATCAAGAGCTGCCGGCAGTCCTCCGGCTGCCGGATCCCCTGTTCCCTCACCTGCTCCCGCAGCCGTTCCAGGATCGCTTCAGTGGCTGAAACGCCCAAATCTCCCATGATCAGGACTTCTTCCAGTTCCTCATAAAATTCTTCATCAATGGCGGAAAACCCGGAAAAGATCGAGTCGATCCCGCGCACGATATTGCTGCGGGTTTTTTCCAGTCCCTCTTTTAACCGGGCAAAAAAGCCTTTCTTTTCTTCGCTCATACGCGCTTCCTTTCCCTGCCTTTCGCTCTATCCTGCGTCAGTCCGTCAGATCCTTGTCGATCAGGTTCACGCTGACCAGCGTGGACACGCCCTTTTCCTGCATGGTAATGCCGTAGAGCCGGTCCGCCGCCTCCATGGTGCCTCTCCGATGGGTGATGACGATAAACTGGGTATGGGCGGTGAGCTTGTGCAGATACCTGGCATAGCGCCCCACGTTGCTGTCGTCCAGCGCGGCCTCGATCTCATCCAGCAGACAGAACGGGGACGGCTTTAGATTCTGAATCGCAAACAGCAGCGCGATGGCCGTCAGCGCCTTTTCCCCGCCGGAAAGCTGCATCATGTTCTGCAGCTTCTTCCCCGGCGGCTGGGCGATGATACGGATCCCGGCCTCCAGGACGTCCTCGTCCTCCATCAGCTCCAGGGTCCCCCGGCCGCCTCCGAAAAGCTCTTTAAACACGCGGTCGAACTCCATCCCGATCTGCGCAAACCTTTCTTTAAACTGACGGCGCATGGCCTCGTCCAGCTCCGTAATGATGCCGGTCAGCGTCTTCTCCGCTTCCACCAGATCGTCGTGCTGGTTCTTTAAAAAAGTATACCGTTCCATCAGATTTTTATAATCTTCGATGGCGTTGACGTTTACGTCTCCCAACCGCCGGATGGCTTCTTTTGCAGCCGCAGCCTGCCGTTTCATGTCCGCCAGATCCGTCATATTCTCATCGCGCAGCAGGGCAGCGTCGCTCAAGGTGACCTCATACTCGCTCCACATATAGTCGATCTGGGTTTCGATGCTTTCCTCCAGCCGTTCCTTCTGGGCGTTTAACCGGTACACCTCTTTATCCAGCGCGTTCATACGGACGGACAGTTCTTCCCTGGCCGCGAAAAAATTCTTTTGCTTTGCGGAAAGCGCCTCTTTCTTTTTCCCGTCTTCCTCCAGTTGCTTTTGGGCGTCGCTTTGTACCTCATGGGAGGCAAGGATCGTCTCGCGGATCCTGGCGATGTTCTGCTGCTTTTCCTCGATGCCCTCCTGCCCGTTTAAAATGCCCTCCTGTACTTCCTTCAGTTCTGCGCTGTATCTTTCGATCTCCCCTTCCAGTCGCTCCAGGTTGGTATGGATGAATCCCCTCTGCTGGCGGATCTTTTCCACCTCCACCTCCCGTTCGCTTAAGGAAGCGGTCTGGGCGGACTCTTCCCGCCTCTTTTGATCCAGTTGGGCGGAAAATTCTGCGATCCGGCTTTCTGTTTCCTTTTCTGCCTTTTCCGAATCCGAAAGCTCCTGAAAGATCTGCTCCTTATCCTGGCCGATCCTGCGGATCTGCTCTTCAATATCCTCTTCTTCCTGTTTCAGGCTGTCCAGTCCCGCCTGGGCCTGGTCCTTTTTCTCCTGAGCCGCCATCACATTCAGGCGGGCCGTATTCTGCCGGATGAACGCCTGCTGAAGGGCCGCCTTTGTTTCTTCCAGCTCCAGGCGCAGTTTATTCCGGCGCTTTTTCGTCTGCTCGATCTCATCCAGCAGCGCGTCCACCTGCAGCAGAGACTGCCGCACCCGCTTTTCCAGCTCCTCGATCTCCCTGCGGCGTCCCAGAAGATTGCTGCTGTTTTTAAAAGCGCCGCCGCTGATGGCGCCGCCGGGCACCAAAAGCTCTCCCTCCAGCGTCACGATACGGAAGGAGTACCCGTATTTCTTTGCCAGATCCACCGCATGGTCCACATGATCGACCACCACGATGCGCCCCAGCAGGGATTTCGCCACATCCTGATAGACCGGCTGTGTATCCACCAGCGTATCCGCCAGCCCCAGCACCCCCTGTTCCGACAGGACTTCCTTCTGTTTGAAGGTCGGCGCGTTCTTTACGCTGGTCAGCGGAAGGAAGGTGGCGCGGCCTCCCCGGGTCTGCTTGAGATAGGCGATCATTTCCTTGGCCGTTTCCTCGTCCTTTGTCACCACGTTCTGAATACTGCTGCCCAGAGCGGTCTCGATGGCCGTTTCGTATTTTTTTTCTACCTTAATAATATCCGCCACCACGCCGATAATGCCGCTGTGGCGTTCTTTCTGCTCCATGACGCGCTTGACGCTGCCGCCGTAGCCCTCATAGCGTTCCGTCAGATTGTTCAGTGCTTCCAGCTTCGACTTGTCCTGATGATAAGTGACCTGCGTATCCCGCAGCTTTTTATCCTTGGCCGCCAGCTCTTCCCGCAGTCCGGCCAGCCTTTCCTCTATTTCAGCCTGCGCGTCGGTGCTTTCCTGGATCTGGCGGCTGACCTGTTCAAAGGCCTCCTCCAGCGTCCGGATATTTTCCTCCTGCTCTGCCTCGTCCGACTTGACTTGAAGCAGCCTGGAATTGAGTTCCGCCCGACGGATCTGGATCTGCTCCAGCATCGTATCGTGCCGCCCCATCCGGGACCGGATCGCTGCCCTCTCATTCAGCGTCTGGATGATCGCGTTCTTGCCCTTCTCGATCTGATCGTTCAGCTCTGCGATCCGGCTCTGGATCTGTTCCAGCACGTCCGCTGCTTCATCCCTGCTTTTTTGGAGCGCTTCAAACTGCGCTTCAAACTGCGCGCCTTCCTCCTGGATCTTCTCCTTTTGCTCCCTGCGCAGACGGATTTCCTCTTCCAGCGCTTCCTGCCGGTTCTTCAAATGGCCTTCGTTGCCGCGAAAGGAGTTGATCTGCTCCTCCAGGACCGCGATCTCTCCTTCCAGACGTCCCCGCAGCACGGACGTATCCGTCAGCCGGGCCCGGGCCTCCTCCATCTCCTTTTCCAACTGTTCGATCTGCGCCTGGATCCTGTCGTATTCCTCCCGGATCTTCTGGTATTCCTCGCTGGTGCGCCCCAGATCCTCCGATGCGATCTGATGGTTTTTCTCCACCTCTGCAAGCTGTCCCCGGGTCTTTGTGTTCTCCAGCAGAAAAATATTGACGTCCAGCTTTTTCTGCTCTTCCCGCTTTTTTAAATAGACCTTCGCCTTCTCCGACTGTTTTTCCAGGGGCGCGATCTGTTTCTCAATCTCCGATAAAATATCCGTAACGCGCAGCAGGTTCTGCTTCTCGGACTCCAGCCGCTTGACGGCCGCGTCCTTCCTGCGCTTAAACTTGACAATGCCGGCCGCCTCGTCAAAAAGCTCCCGGCGTTCCTCCGGCCGTCCGCTCAAAATTTTGTCGATCTGCCCCTGCCCGATGATGGAATAGCCTTCCTTCCCGATCCCTGTGTCATAAAACAGTTCGTTTACGTCCTTCAGACGGCAGACCGTCCCGTTTAACAGATACTCGCTCTCGCCGGAGCGATACAGCCTTCTGGCCACCGTCACCTCGTCATAGTCGATGGCCAGGGAATGATCCCTGTTATCCAGGGTAATGGCCACATAAGCGTACCCCAGGGGCTTTCTCATTTCGGTACCGGAAAAAATAACGTCCTGCATGGAAGCGCCGCGAAGCTGTTTGATCCTCTGTTCGCCCAGCACCCACCGCACCGCATCCGCCACGTTACTCTTTCCGCTGCCGTTCGGCCCCACAATAGCGGTAATGCCGTTGTGGAACTGAAAATTGATCTTATTGGCAAAGGACTTAAATCCATGCACTTCGATGCTCTTTAAATACATGTAACGAAAAACTCCTTTTCCTGCCCCGTTATCTGCCGCGCAGATACAGGATCGCTTCATAGGCCGCCTGCTGCTCCGCGGCCTTTTTGGTATGTCCCCTGCCGCTTCCCACCGTCCTGCCGTCCAGCTTGGCGTCCACAAGAAATTCCTTATTATGATCCGGCCCCGTCTCGCCTTTTAATTCGTAGGCCAGCGCCTGCGCCCCTTTCGCCTGGACCATTTCCTGCAGCACCGTCTTGCTGTCGTAAAACAGGATCTTGTTTTCCAGATCCGACAGCACAAACCGATGGATGAAATCGCGGGCCGCCTCCAAACCGCCGTCCAGATACAGCGCGCCGATCAGGGCCTCCATAGCGTCGGACGTGATGGAATCCCGTCCTCTTCCGCCGGTGGCTTCCTCTCCGCGCCCAAACAGCATATACTCCCCCAGATCAAGCTCTCTGGCGCAGTAGGCCAGCGCCGGTTCGCAGACCATGGAAGCCCGCAGCTTGGTAAGCTTTCCCTCAGGCATCTGCGGATTTTCGTGAAAAAGGAAATCGCTGGAAACCAGTTCCAGCACGGCGTCTCCCAAAAACTCCAGCCGTTCATAATCCTTCAGCTTATTGATTTTCTGTTCGTTGGCAAAAGAGCTGTGGGTCATGGCCTGTTTCAGCAGGCTTTTGTCATGAAACCGATACCCGATCCGCTGTTCTAACTCCTCCGCCCTAAATTCCACTGTCATCCTGTTCCCCATTCCGGCGTTTTGCCCGTGCGTCCGGCCCTCAGCCCGCACAAAAAGGGTGCCGCGCGATCGGGCCGCACCCTGTCCACACAGACGCCTGCGGCAGGTCCTGCCGCCCGTTACGCGCGCCTGATCAACTCTACCGCTTCGCCTACTGTGGTGATCCTGGAAATATCCTCCTCGGAGATCTCGATATCAAAAGCCTCTTCGATCCCCATCACGATCTGATAGACGTCCAGCGAATCCGCGCACAGATCCTCCACGAATTTGGTTTCTTCCGTTACCTCCCGCGGATCCACGCTCAGGATCTCCGCAATGATCTCCTTAAGCTTCTCCAGTTCCATTTTCATCCTCTTCCTTCGCCGCCGCAATGCTCTTCTGAATCTTTCCGATGATATCCTGCTCCCGGAAGGTAATACACTGCAGTATCGTATTTTTGATCTCCACGGACTTCGAACTGCCGTGGGTCTTCACCACCAGTCCCTTTAAGCCGAGCAGAGGCGCGCCGCCGTATTCCTCCAGGTCAAACGCCTTGAGCGTCTGCTTTAAAGCCGGCTTTACCAAAAGGGCACCGATCTTGCTGCGCAGGGAAGTCATCATCCCTGCCTTAACCTTGCTGATCAGCGTGGCGCCCACGCCCTCATACAGCTTCAGAATGACGTTGCCCACAAAGGCCTCGCAGACCACCACGTCCGCCTGTCCTGCCGGAATATCCCTGGCCTCAATGCTGCCGATGAAATTGATATCCTTGCATGCCTTGAGCAGCGGAAACGTCTCCTTGACCAGCGCGTTTCCCTTTTCCTCTTCCGCGCCGATATTGACGATCGCGACTCTGGGATTTTTAACGCCCACGATATTTTCCATATAAATGGATCCCATCCTGGCAAACTGCACCAAATGAGAGGGCCTGGCGTCCACGTTGGCGCCGCAGTCGATCAGAAGCGATGCGCCCTTGGCGGTTGGGATCAACGGCGCCAGCGGCGGCCGTTCCACGCCTTTGGCCCGTCCTACCAAAACCTGTCCTCCTACCAGCACCGCGCCGGTGCTGCCGGCGGACACGAAAGCGTCGCACTCGCCCGCTTTCACCATCCCCAGCCCCTTTACGATAGAAGAATCCTTCTTTTTGCGGATCGCGTTTACCGGCGGCTCCGCCGTCTCGATCACTTCGGAGGCATGTACGACCTCCACCTGCTGCGCCGGATATGTATATCCGGCAAGCTCCTGGCGGATACTGTCCTCACGCCCCACCAGATACACCTTCACGCGCGGATCCGCCTGTACGGCCTCCACCGCGCCCTTCACGATCTGTGCAGGCGCGTTGTCACCGCCCATAGCGTCCACTGCGACCTTTACCCAATCAGACATCTATCTCTCCATTCCGCCTCCGTTATGAAGGCCTGCCCCGCCGTTCTGTGAACGCCCCATAAAACAGGGCGTCCGCCGCTTTCATGCGACACATTTAACTATACTAAACCCGTCCGTAAAAATCAAGTGTTGGGCGTAAAATGAATAAAGAGGCCCCTTTTGGAGCCTCTTTTTCTTCTCGCCATTCATTCTGCGCGGTCAGTCTTCCACCTTGATGATCTCACGCTTGTTGTAAGAACCGCAGGCCTTGCATACCCTGTGGGGCACCATCAGGGCGCCGCACTTGCTACACTTCACCAGAGTGGGCGCGCTCATTTTCCAGTTCGCCCTCCTCTTATCCCTTCTGGACTTAGAAGTCTTATTCTTAGGACAGATAGACATCGTTACACCTCCTTATTCGCATTAAAGACATCCATGATTGCCGCCATCCTCGGATCGGGAACGAATGTATCGCAGCCGCACGCCCCCGTGTTCAGATCCTTCCCGCAGACTGGGCACAGCCCCTTGCAGTCCGGCCTGCACAACACCTTCATAGGCCAGCTTATCAAAATCTCATTGTCGATCAGGCTATCTATATTCAGCTCATAACCTTCCATGAAAGCAGCCTGCTCTTCCAACGCCTCGGCGTCTGCCCGCTCCGGGGATACGACCTCGCAGGCCGCATGAAGATCGAAGGGCTGCTCCACTTCTCTCAGGCATCTGTCGCAGGGGATCGCCGCCGTCAGCTTCAGTTCAGCTTCCACCAGCGCCTTGCCCTGCCCGGCATTGGAGATTCTGACCGTACCGGTCTTGCACTCCTTCACCGGATAGCCCTTTCCCTCAAAAAACACCTCTTTGGCCTCATAGGAAAAGGGTTGTTCCACGACTTTGCCGTCGGATGTAAAGACATCTGTTAAATTCACCAACATAGCATACTCCTAACGGGCAGACGAAATCAGGGCAGATTTCGTCCACACTCTATGAATTATACAGATACCCTATCGGTTTGTCAAGGAATATTTTCACATCTGATGACGCACAATGCGGTACTCATCCCCGGCCTGATAATAGGGACAGCGGTCAAAGGAACCTTTCAGGAAACGGTACATCTCGTCTTCGTCCAGATCCATCTCGCAGGCATAGCACTCATACTCTTCATCGTAAACGTAATTGGCGCAGGTATCGCAGTTGATCACCGTACTTTCCTCTTTCCTGTCCGCTCATTTGGTCTGCAGGATCTTTTCCACGCTGACCAGCTTGACACACAGCACGAACAGCTCGGTCGCCTGCACCAGTTCCTCGATAGGCGGATAAGACGGCGCAATACGGATGTTGGAATCGTGCGGATCCTTTCCGTAAGGATAGGTCGCGCCCGCGCCGGTCATCACCACGCCCGCTTCCTTTGCTTTCGCCACGATAGCCTTCGCGCAGCCCTCCAGCGCGTCAAAGGAAATGAAATAACCGCCGTGAGGCTTCGTCCAGGTGCCGATCTCCAGTCCGCCCAGTTCTTTTTCCAGCATATCCAGCACCGCCTCAAACTTCGGCCGCATGATGTCCGCATGCTTCTTCATCTGTTTCTCGATCCCGGCTATGCTCTTAAAATAACGCACATGGCGAAGCTGGTTCACTTTATCGTGGCCGATGGTCTGGATCTTCAGTTGTCTGCGCAGATCCTCCAGGTTCGCCTTGGAAGCGGAGATCGCCGCCACGCCGGAGCCGGGGAAGGAGATCTTGCTGGTAGAACTGAATTTATATACCATATCCGGATTCCCGGCCTTTTCGCACTCATGCAAAAGCTCCAGGATCACATCCTGCTTTTCTTCATAGAGATGATGCACGTTGTAAGCGTTGTCCCAGAAAATGCGGAAATCCTTTGCGGCCGGTTTCAGATTTGCGAAACGGCGCACGGTTTCATCGGAATATGTATAGCCCTGAGGATTGGAATACTTTGGCACGCACCAGATCCCCTTGACCGCCTCGTCGCTGCTCACCAGTTCTTCCACCAGATCCATATCCGGCCCTTCCGGCGTCATGGGGACATTGATCATCTCGATCCCGAAATATTCTGTAATGGCAAAATGCCTGTCATAGCCCGGCACCGGGCAAAGAAATTTCACCTTGTCCAGCTTGCACCAGGGCGTCATGCCCATCACGCCGTGCGTATAAGCATGGGAAACCACATCGAACATCACGTTTAAGCTGGAATTGCCGTAAATGATAATATGATCCGCCGGCACCTCGATCAGCTCGCCCAACAGCCGCTTGGCCTCCGGAATACCGTCCACCACGCCGTAATTGCGGCAGTCGATCCCGTCCTCGCATTTCAGATCGGTAAAATTGTCCAGCACGCACATCATCCCCATGGAAAGATCCAACTGCTCCGCGCTGGGTTTCCCGCGGGACATATCCAGCTTCAGCCCGCGCTTTTTGAATGCCTCATACGCGGCCTGCAGTTCTTCCCTGATCTGCAGCAATTCCTCTTTGCTCCTGTCCTTGTAGGCTGTCATATTCGCTCTCTCCTTTATTCAGGCTTTTGTGTCCGGTTTCCTTTCCCCTGCCAGAAGTCATAAGAAAAGCGACATGATGAAACATCAGCCGCTTTGCCCATACGTTTGCTTTGAACCAAGCCGGGAAAGGGACTCGAACCCTCGACCTACTGATTACGAATCAGTTGCGCTACCGACTGCGCTATCCCGGCAAAACCTCAACAAAAGTTATTATAACCGCAAATGATATATTTGGCAAGTATTTTTTTGAGGATTGAAAAAAACGGTTTTTGAGGATTGAAAAAAACGGTTTGGGGAGCAAAAAACCGGGCCGCGATCCTGCCCGGTTTTGCCTTTCATTTTTGCCTTTCATTCGTGACAGCTACATCCTTCTGCATAGGCGGCGCTGGCGGCTGCATAGGAAACCGGCTGCCCCTGCTCCATATGGGGCACCGTATCCGCGAAAGGATATCCGCGCACCGGCTCATCGTAGCGCGCCTGGTTTCCTGCCGCCTGTTGGCCGCAGCCACAATCCTCTTTCGCTTCCCTGACAGCCGAACCTGCGGCGGGAGCCGCCTTACGGCTTACCCTGGCGGATGTCTGACCGCAGCCGCCGTTGTTTCCCATACTGCGGCACAGGCCCAGCAGACAAAGCAGACAAAGACAGTTCATATTCTCTCATCTCCTCACTTTATACTGCTATATTATGCGCCCTGTGCCGTGATGTGACCGCGTCCTGTTATTTCAGAACTTCCTTTTTAATATAGGAAAAGGTTTCCTTTTCCCCTTTCCCGGCCAGCATATTCAACAGCGTCTCCAAAAGCGTTCGGGTGTCGGGATGAAGCATGGTGCTTTCTTTCGCCCTCCTGTAATAGGCCAGCGGATCTTCGTCCGTATAAGCTTCTCCACGGTATACCTTGGAAGCTGCGATACGATCCATGAACATTTCCACGACATATCGGACCGGCATCGGCGCGGGCGCCATCCCACTTTCATAGAGGCGTCCGCTGTAGTCCATCCAGTACTCCCAATGGTGCCTGTTTCGCCCCTTATGGTGCAGCCAGGCGGTGGAATATCCCAGTTGTTCCCGCTCCGCCGCATTGGGGCTGCGGTTCCCCTGAAAATATTTCACGCCGATCCGAAATTCCGTCCAGGAATATTTGGAAAGATCGTGGCAGATCCCCTGCCAGTACAGGCCCACTGCAAAGCAGCCCTTCATGACCAGCCATTTATGGTATGAGATCGTTTTTAAATGCTGCAGCGCTTTCACCTTATAAACCTTCCTTATCAGGCGATTTTACAGCTTTTCAGGATCAGGATGCTGCGTTCCTTTACGATGGCGGTCCGCCCGGACAAAAGGCTCCTCTCTGCAGGCTTTTCTTCCTGTTCCATCGCCTTTTCCCTATCCGCCGGGTCCAGAGCGCTGTCCAGGGCGATCTCCCAGCCGAGGCCGCCGGGCAGAATGGGCAGCGCCATCTCTTTTTCTTCCCAGTGCATATTATACGCGATATAGAAATAATCGTCCTCCTGTTTCCGGTCGATCTTCGCGTATCTGCCGCAGTATAACACTCCTACCTCCCGGCTGATGCGGTCATAGGAAACCTGCCAGGCCTCCTGCCCGTGATAGGACAGATCCGGACACCCACAGGCGATATAATCCATCATCGTCAGCTCGTCCGGGCGGTGAAGGATAGGGTGCGCCATGCGCAGCGCGACGGCCTCCCTGACAAATTCCAGAAACCGCCTGTTGTCGGCGTTTAGCTTCCAGTTGAGCCAGTTGACTTCATTGTCCTGACACCAGGCGTTATTGTTGCCTCCTCTGGAAAAGCCGAACTCGTCCCCCGCCACGATCATCGGCGTCCCCTGGGCAAACAGCAAAAGGAGCATGGCGTTGCGCATCTGCTTTCGCCGCAGCTTCAAAATGCTGCGCTTTTTGGTAGGGCCCTCTGCGCCGCAGTTCCAGCTTGCGTTATAGGGATTTCCGTCCCGGTTTTCCTCGCCGTTTTCCTCGTTGTGCTTTCTTTCATAGGAAACGAGATCCGCCAGCGAAAAGCCCTCATAATTGGTGAGGAAATTTATCATTCCGGCCTGCTTCGGATTCTTCCGCAGTTGATAAAGGACGCTGTGGAGCATATCCTCGTCTCCCTTGAGGAAGCGCCGCATATCATAGAGGAAATCTTCGGAAAAACAGGCCAGATTCTTGCAGGCGGGCGTCTCCTGGTCCGGATAGATCTCCCTGCAGTCCAAATCGCGCCCGATGAGCTTGGTTTCGGTCAGCATCGGGTCCGTAGCGATCAGCGTCATGGGGATTTTCTCCCCCAGCAGGTGAACGCCGTCGATATGATATTCTTCCACCCAGAAACGCACCACGTCGAGAATGAGCCCCGGACGGGTCCTGCCCGGAAAATAAAACTGAAGAATCACTTCCAGGTCGTTTTTGTGGAGCTGCTTTACCATCTGCTTAAATTCTGCGCCGGGATCCGCTCCCGCGGCATAGGAAGCTTTGGGCGAAAAATAGTAGCCTTCCTTAAACCCCCAGTAGTTGATGCGGGGGCGCGCTTCCTGTGCCGGCAGATCCATCCCCCGGTGCCGCAGCACCGATTCCTGCATCGGAATCGTCCCGGCGGGCTTTTCGCTCTGCAGCTCCACGAACTCGTAGACGGGCATCATTTCAATCGCCGTCACTCCCAGCGTTTTCAGATAGGGGATCTTTTCCACAATACCCGCAAAGGTCCCTTTTTTCTTTACGCCGGAAGAGGCGTGCTTCGTAAAGCCCCGCACATGGAGCTGATAGAGAAAGCTGTCGCACAGCGGCTTTTTTAAGGGCGCATCGCCCTCCCAGTCGAAGTCCCGGGCGCCGACTACGCCGGATAAAACAGGATCTGTCTTCTCCCCCCAGGTTTCATTGCCAAGGATACGGCGGGCATAGGGATCCGCCATTTCTTCCTCTCCGGCATAAAAACGGTAGCTGCAGTCCTCAGCGCCGATGCCGGACAGCTTCATGCAGCGGATGCCGCCTGTATGGCCTTCCTTGGGAAAAGGGATGCGGATCGGGGTTCTCCCATTCTTCGGGCAGAGAATGACGCCGCATTCCTCTTTCGTCTGCAAAACTGCTGCCAGATTGATCTCCTTTTCGCCTATGGCGGTCATGCCGAGCGGATACGGTCTACCGGTTGAAACGATTATGCCTTTTCTCTTCATGCTTTCCCCGTCCTTCCTGTCGTCCTGCGCACGATCCGGTCCGAATACAGATACACTTAAAGTATACCATAAGAAAATCTTGCACGCCACAGAAACTTCGGGTATACTACAGATATATCCGACAGTTTCAAAAAAAGAGAGGATCCCGATATGAGCAAACCGCATGACGAGAATGAAGAAGAGATGACCGTTGACCTGGAGCTGGAGGACGGCACCAATGTGACCTGTGCCGTCATTACCATTCTGGAAGTGGAAGGCAGCGACTATATCGTTTTAATGCCGCTGGACGAGTCCGGCGAAAATACGGACGGGGAAGTCTGGTTCTACCGCTATTCCGAGAACCCTTCCGATCCCGATGAAGAGCCCGTCCTTGGCTACATCGACGACGATGAGGAATACGAGAAAGTAGAGGACGCCTTTGACGAGTTTTTGGATAACTGCGAATTTGACGAACTCATCGACGCAGAGGACGAAGACTGACCGCGCTGCGATCCGGCGGGACAGGCAGTGGTAACGGCGGAGGATCTGCCCGGCAGAGCCCCCTCTTTCTTTTTGTCTTAATTCCGGTAAGGTTCCCGATAGCCCATATCCCCCAGGAAGCGCGAAACAAAACCCGGTTCCTCTTTCGTTCCGCCCACCCAACTGATATACAGCCTTTCCCTGGCTCTGGTCATCCCCACATAGAACATCCGCCTTTCCTCTTCGATCTGCTCCCCTTTGGCGCTTTTTTTATGGGGGACAATCCCCTCGTTGCAGTCGGGCAGAAAAACCACGTCGTATTCCAGCCCCTTGGAGCCGTGCATGGTTATGAGGGTGACGGGATTTTCCTTATCTTCTTCGTTCCCCGCTACAGCCTTTTGCAGGGAACGCTCATAGCTTTCGATATGTTCTTTTACCTCCTCTATCGTATGAAACTGACGCATGCTTTCCTGGAAAAAATCCGCCATTTCCTTCCCCTCCCGATAGGCTTTTTCTTCCATCTCCTTTTTCATCCATTCCTCATAGCCTATGCCCCTGCGGATATAATTGACCCCTGCGTACAGATCCATTCCCGCCAGATAGCCGATATCCTTTCGCAGCTTTGTCAGGATCGGTTCCATATAGG
>CANQFM010000063.1 GCA_947598825.1 uncultured Eisenbergiella sp.
CCCTTTCTACACGCTATTTTAATCGATTAACTATAGGAAAACAAGGAAACTGCAGCAATAACGCCCTCAATAGGTTAACCCCAACCCACACAAAAACGTCCTCCAGGCGCTTACCGCGCCTGGAGGGCGAGCCTCCACAGATTATTTAAATTTCGTCCGTCCCCGACAGCTTTTCTTCTGCGGCGTCAGCAGCGTCCTCCACCGCCTCGGCGGCATCTTCTGCAACCGTTTCTGCGGCATCGGCTGCATTTTCTGCCATGTTTTCAGCGGTATCGGCCGCATCTTCTGCCATGTTTTCTGCGGCGTCGGCTGCATTTTCTACTGCGTCTTTTACGGCCTCCGCTGCATTTTCCGCAGCATCGCCCATCGCCTCTGCCGCCTTGCCGGCATCGGATTCGTTCAGCTTCTCGTTGACGGAATCCACCGCCTTTTCCGTGGCTTCCTTCACCTTATGGAGCGCGCTTTCCAGATGGCTGTCAACGGCCTGAAATTCATCGCTGTTCTTGATCTTGCTGACAGTCTCCGTGATCTTATCCCGGGCGGTCTTATATTCGCTGCTGGATTTGATCTTGGAAGCGGTCTCGTTGACCTTGGAAGCGACGTTGTCATAGAGATGGGCCGCCTTGTCATGGGCTGCCTTTAAGTCCAGTGAAACATAGGTATGTCCCTTGTCGTTGGTGTTTTTGGAAAAGACGGCGCTATGCTCCTCGGACGCAGCTTCGCTTTCATCTTCAAAATCGTCGTCGTCAAAGGCGCTGTCCTCCGGCTCCCCGTCCTCGAAAGAAAGCTCTTCGTCGGGGGTCAGGCCATCGGAGGCGTCACAGGAAGCCTCTTCGTCTTTGGCCTTTTTATTCTGCAGGAAATAGTAGGTGCCCGCCGCAGCAGCGCCAGCGGCAACTGCAAATACCAGAAATTTACCAAAATTCTTAGCCATAATATTCCTCCATGAATTCTTTTTTCCTTTCTATTTTAATACTATTTTGTGAAATTGAAAAGAGACTATGTATAAAAATATTCTAAATATTCAAAAAACGCGGTCACGGTTGAAGAATTGTCCCCGATGTGTTATCATACAAACAGGTCGACCGTTGAGGTCAACCGTATAGGGGGCAGGAAGATTGAACGATAAGTTTTTTGAACTGAAGCAGGCCAAGCAGGATCGGATGATCAACGCGGCGCTGAAGATTTTCGCCCTGAGCGGCTACCGCCATGCCAGCACGGACGATATCGTGCGGGAGGCGGGGATCAGCAAGGGGCTTCTTTTTCATTATTTTGGCAGTAAGATCGGACTTTATTCATTCTTATTTGAATATAGCGCGCGTTTTATGCTGCTGGAGCTTTCGAGGGAGGTTAGGAGCGTAGAGACGAATTTTTTTGAACTGGTCCGTCAGATGGAGCGCGCCAGGATGCAGGTGATGAAGATGTATCCCTATATGCAGCAGTTTATCAACAGATGCATGAAGGAGGACTGCCCGGAGGCCCTGGAGGCGACCCAGGAGAGGAGAACCGACTATAAGCAGCGGATGGACGATTATTTTATGCAGGTGGATTATGGCGTATATGCGTCCATCGCCGATTCCAGCCGCCTGACCGGCCTTGTCGAGTATATGATCCGGGGGGTGACCGAGGAAGTCACGGGCCGCTACGATTTTACGCCGGAGAAGCTGTATCGTGAAATCTGCGCCTATCTGGATATTTTACGGAATGCGTTTCGGGGAGGACAGGAGAGATGAAGGAAAAATTATATACCATTCCATTGAACGATGCGGTCAATGCGGATGACGAATGCCCGTTTTGCTTTATCGAACGCAAGGTGGAACAGGACCTGATGGATTTTGTGCTGGGCTCCTGCGCTTCCTATATGGAAAGCGACGTGCGGGAGGACACGGACAGAGAAGGGTTCTGCCGGATGCATATGAAGAAGATGTTCGATTATGGCAATACCCTGGGCAACGGCTGGATCTTAAAGACCCATTATAAAAAGCTGCTCAAAGAGATGGAAGGCCAGTTTAAGCAGTTTAAACCCGGCAAGGTCTCCTTTGCGGACAAATTCCGTAAGGCGGCTTCCGAAAACGCCATCGGGATGTGGGTGGAGAAGCGGGAAAGTACCTGTTATGTCTGCGACCGCTTTCGGAAGGAATATGAGCGATATCTGGACACCTTCTTTTATCTTTATAAGAACGATCCGGCCTTTGTAGAGAAGATCAGAAACGGGAAGGGGTTTTGCCTGCATCACTTCGGAGAACTGTGCAGCGGCTCCGACAGCCGCCTTTCCGATAAGGAAAAAGAAACCTTTTATCCCATGATCTTCGAGGTCATGACCCGCAACCTGGAGCGGATGTCGGCGGATGTGGACTGGCTGATCGAGAAGTTCGATTACCTGAACAAGGATGCGGACTGGAAAACCTCCCGGGATGCGGTGCAGAGGGGGATGCAGAAGCTAAGGGGCGGGTATCCGGCGGATCCGCCGTATAAAGCGAATAAATGACGATTCCACAGCGCGGGCGCCGATGCCTGCGCTGTTTGTATGTTCTGCGCAAAAAAGAGCAAAATCGGGGTGCAAAAAAGAGCAAAATCGGGTTGACAGGAGAGGGATTTTGTAGTAGTTTGGATTGAAAAGAGTTTTTGGGAGGAAAAATGAACAGGCAGGGAACGCAGAGCGTAGATCACGATTATTCGCTGGCGCCGGTTCCCGGATCCGCAAGGCGCAGTCTGTTGACCATGTTCATGATCATGCTGGGGTTCACATTCTTTTCCGCCAGCATGTGGACGGGGCAGACGCTGGGGCTTTCGCTGGATCTGACGGGATTCTGGGAGGCGCTTCTTCTGGGAGGCGCGATTCTGGGGGCCTATACCGGAGCGCTGGCATATGTGGGTGCCAGGACAGGGCTTTCGCTGGATCTGTTGGCGCAGCATTCTTTTGGGGCGAAGGGTTCTTATCTTCCCTCCGCATTGATCAGTTTCACACAGATCGGCTGGTTCGGCGTAGGCGTCGCGATGTTTGCGATCCCGGTAGCGAACCTGATCGCGCCGGATTCCCGGTGGCTGCCCTATGTGCTGGTGGCGCTGGCGGGCATATGCATGACGGGATCCGCGTTTTTCGGGATCCGGGCCATGACCATCGTCAGTTACATTTCCGTGCCGTTGATCGCGGTGCTGGGCGTAGCGGCCATGGTGATCGCCGTGAAGAACGGGGATATGTCCCTGACGGAAAAGTTTGCGCAGCAGCAGGGGATGAGCGTGATCACCGGGGCGGGCCTCGTCATCGGTTCCTTTGTCAGCGGCGGCACGGCGACGCCCAATTTCACGCGCTTTGCCAGGAATGCGGGACAGGCGGTGCTGGTGACCGTGATCGCGTTTTTTGTTGGCAACAGCCTGATGTTCTGTTTCGGAGCAGTCAGCGGCGTCTATGTGGGAGGCAACGATATTTTTGAAGTCATGGTCGCGCTGAACCTGACGGCGTTTGCGATCCTGGTGCTGGGCCTGAATATCTGGACGACCAACGATAACGCGCTGTATTCTGCGGGGCTGGGCCTTTCCAATATTACGAAAGTCAAAAAAAGCCCGATGGTTCTGATCTCCGGCGTTCTGGGCACGGTAGCGGCCATCTGGCTTTATAACAATTTCGTGGGCTGGCTGAATATCCTGAACTGTACGCTGCCCCCGGTGGGCGCGATCCTGGTCCTGGGGTATTTCTGTCACGCTAAGGAATACGAGAAATGGGACGAGGTAAAGCAGCAGGTGAACTGGTTTGCCGTTGGAGGCGTGGTATTGGGTGCCCTGGTCGCCAATCTCGTTCCTTTCGGCATCGCTTCCATCAACGGCATGGTGGTGGCGTGTATCTGTTATCTCGTTGGAGAAGCAATTCATAAAAAGAAGTGAGTAGGAAGGCGTACGGTATTTCCCGTGCGCCTTTTCAATAAGGGGGAAAAACGGGATGCTGATCAAGCACATTCATTTGGAAAACAGTCCGGATACCGTGGATATCCGGGTAAAGGACGGAAAATTTGAAGCCATTGAAAAACACCTGATGGCCGGTCCTGAGGAAGAGGTGATCGAGGGGAAAGGCTGTATGGCCCTGCCGCCCTTTATCGAATCGCATGTGCATCTGGATACCTGCCTGACGGCGGGCGATCCGGCCTGGAACCTAAGCGGCACGCTGTTTGAGGGGATCGAGCTTTGGAGCAGGCGCAAGGAAAAACTGACCCGGCAGGATGTGAAGGAACGGGTAAAGCGGGCGGTGCGGATGCAGGCCGCCAACGGCGTCCAGTATGTGCGCACCCATGTGGACGTAACGGATCCTTCCCTGACGGCCATGGAGGCGATGCTGGAGATCAGGGAGGAACTCAAAGACCTCATCACCATCCAGGTGGTGGCGTTCCCTCAGGAGGGCATTTTAAGCTATCCGAACGGGAAACAACTTCTGGAAGAGGCGGTGAAGATGGGGGCGGACTGCGTGGGCGCCATTCCCCATTACGAGTTTACGAGGGAGTACAGCGTGGAATCCATAAACTTTGCCTGCGCTCTTGCGGAGAAGTATGACAGGCTGGTGGACGTACATTGCGACGAGATCGACGATGAGGCTTCCCGGGGGCTGGAAACCCTGGCCTGCCGGGCGTTGGAGACGGGGCTGAAAGACAGGGTGACGGCCAGCCACACGACGGCGATGCATTCCTATAACAACGCTTATGTCAATCGGCTGATGCGCCTGCTGAAAATGAGCGGGATCAATTTCGTGGCAAACCCGCTGGTGAACACGCATCTGCAGGGCAGGACGGATACCTATCCGAAGCGCAGGGGCGTCACCCGCGTGAAGGAGCTGCTGGAGGCAGGCTGCAACGTATCCTTTGGCCACGACGATATTTTTGATCCCTGGTATCCGCTGGGGACAGGGAATATGCGGGACTGCGTTTTCATGGGGCTGCATGTGTGCCAGATGATGGGATACGAGCAGATCATGGAGTCCTATCGGCTGATCACCCACAACGCGGCCAAAACCCTGCATCTGGGGGATTCTTACGGGATCCGGGTCGGCAATCCCGCAGACTTTATCGTGCTTAAAGCGGAGAATTTCTACGACGCCCTGAACCAGAAGAGCGAGGTACTCTATTCCTTTAAGGGCGGGAAGCTGCTGGCAAAGACAGAGCCTGCGAGGACAGAGGTTATGTTCTGACGGGATCATCCGGGAGATCCGGTTTATCTAATATCATCATGAGGAGGAGAAAGAAATGCAAGAAAGAACCCTGAGCCAGAAGATCATTCTGGGGATCCAGCATACGCTGGCCATGTTCGGCGCCACCGTGCTGGTGCCGACGCTGACGGGGCTGAACGTTTCCATCACGCTTTTGTGCGCGGGCCTGGGAACGCTTTTGTTCCATCTGATCACCAAGAAAAAGGTGCCGGTATTCTTAGGCTCCAGCTTCGCCTTTATGGCAGGCATCATGGCGGTGCTGGGGGATTCCAGAGTGGGGGATCCGGACTATCTGGATAAGCTGTCCGCCCTGAAGGGCGCGCTTATCGTGGCGGGCCTGGTCTATGTGGTTTTCGCCCTGCTGATCAAATTTTTCGGATATGAAAAGGTGAACCGGCTGCTGCCGCCTATCGTAACGGGGCCCGTGATCATCGTCATCGGGCTGCGTCTGTCCGCGTCCGCCATCAACAGCGCCTTTTACCATGACGGCGTATTCAGCTTAAAGTCGATCCTGGTGACGCTGGTGGTGCTGGCTACGGTCATCATCGTTTCCATATGGGCAAAAGGGGTTTTCAATCTCATGCCCATCCTGTTCGCCATCATCGTAGGCTATCTGGTCTGTCTGCCCCTCGGTTTCTGCGATTTTACCGCGGTGCGGGAGGCCCACTGGATCTCCTTTACGGATCAGGCGATCTATTCCCAGCTTCTTTGCCTTCCTACCTTCCGGATGGATGCGATCATGGCGGTGGCGCCTATCGCGCTGGTCACCATGATCGAGCATGTGGGCGACATCACCACCAACGGCGCGGTGGTAGGGCAGAACTTCTTTGAAGATCCCGGCGTACACCGGACGCTGTTGGGCGACGGCCTGGCGACGGCGCTGGCCGGGCTTCTGGGCGGCCCCGCCAATACGACTTATGGGGAGAACACCGGCGTGCTGGCGGTGACCAAGGTTTACGATCCCTCCATCATCCGGATCGCCGCCGTCTTTGCGATCATCCTGGGCACCATCGGTAAATTCGGCGGGTTCATCACCAGCCTGCCCTCTCCGGTGACCGGCGCCATCAGCATTGTGCTTTACGGCATGATCTCCGCCGTGGGCGTCCGTATCCTGATCAATTCCCGGCTCAACTTCGGCGACAGCAGGAACCTGCTGACGGCCGCCATCATCCTGGTGCTGGGCATCGGCTGCGACAGCATTCCGATCACGGAGACCGTGACCATTTCCGGCCTCGCCCTGGCGGCGGTGGTAGGTATCGTTCTGGCGCTGATCCTGCCGGAAGGGGAAGAAAGCGTGCTTTCGGACTGAGAAGATAAAACGGGCGGGGGATAGACCCTGACACCGGTAAAAACCGCAGCTTTGGCAGAGGCATATGGCCTTCCCGCCCGGCTGCGGTTTTTGCGTTTCCCTTTGGAATCTTAAAAAAGCCGGAATTTCCGGTCTGTACGACCGGGGCGCAATCTGGTAAAATGAAAATACGGGCGGCGCAGCGCCAAAGAGGAGCAAAACGCCGCGTGTGAAAGGAGTCAGTTATGTCCCTGCGTTTTCTCATCGGCGCTTCCGGCGCCGGAAAAAGCACCTGGCTATACCGGTCTGTCATCGAACGCGCCCAGGCGGATCCGAAGGGGCATTTTTTTCTGATCGTGCCGGATCAGTTTACCATGCAGACCCAGCAGGATCTGGTGATGATGCATGAAAAAAAGGGCATTCTGAACATCGACGTGCTGAGCTTTAACCGGCTGGCCCACCGGATCTTTGAGGAACTGGGCGGCCAGGATATGCCGATGCTGGACGATACGGGAAAAAGCCTGATCGTCCGCAGGGTGGCGGCGGGTCTGAAGGATCAGATGCCTCTGATCGGGGGAAATCTGGGGAAAACCGGATATGTCCACGAGGTGAAGTCTGCGCTGTCCGAACTGATGCAGTACGGCATCGGGTTAAAAGAGCTGGACGAGCTGCAGGCCTTCGCCCGAAACCGGGGACAGCTCTGCCAGAAGCTAAAGGATCTGCGGGTGATCTACGAAGGCTTCCTGGATTTCATCCGAGACAGGTTTCTGACGACGGAGGAAACCTTAGAGGTGCTGGCGTCGCTGCTTCCGGCTTCTCACCTGCTCAAAGACAGCGTGGTCGCCTTTGACGGCTTCACCGGGTTTACCCCGGTGCAGGAAAAGGTTCTGCGGGAATTGATGAAGCTGGCAAGAGCGGTAGAGGTGACCGTCACTATGGACGGGGACGCGGATCCAAAGAAGGGAACGCAGCAGGAGTTGTTTTTTCTGAGCAAAAAGACGATCCGCCGTTTAGAAAAGCTGGCGGAAGAGGCCGGATGCGCGATAGAGGAACCGGTGCTTCTGCGCCCTCCGGTTTTGCCCCGCTTTTTACGCTCCCCTGCGCTGGCGCATCTGGAGCGGCATCTTTTCCGCTATCCGTTTGCGGTCTATACGGAGCGGACGGAGGAAATCTCTGTTTTGGAGGCGCCCGATCAGACGGAGGAGGTGCGCCGGATCTGCGTTTCTATCCGCCGGCTGATCCGGGAAAAGGGATACTGTTACCGGGATATCGCGGTTATTTGCGGGGATTTCGCTTCCTATGCGGCGTGCATGGAGCGGGAGTTTAAGGCCTACGATATCCCCGTCTACATGGATCAGACCAGGGGCATCAGCTTAAACCCGTTTATCGAGTATATCAAAAGCGCCCTGCAGGTGCGGGTGCAGAATTACAGCTTTGAATCGGTTTTCCATTATCTGCGCAGCGGCCTGGCCGGGTTTTCCATGCAGGAGGCGGACCGGCTGGAGATCTATGTGCGTTTTGCGGGGATACGGGGACGGAAAAAATGGGAGACGCCCTTTGTCAGCCGGATGAAGGAAATGACGGATCCGCTGGCCCAGTTGGAGGAACTGAACGGGCTGCGCAGCCGTCTGGTGGAGCAGATGCAGCCGTTATTTGAAAGCTGCCAAAAAACGGAGGAGTTCGCCCGGAGCCTGTACCGGTTTATCGAAAAAAACCAGGTGCAGCAGAAGCTGAAACGCTATGAGGAGCAGTTTGCCGCCGAAAACGATATGGTGCGGCAGCGGGAATACGCCCAGATCTATCGGCTTGTCATGGATCTGTTGGATCAGGTGGTCGCGCTGATCGGGGACGAGCCGGTCAGGATAGAGGAATTTGCCAAAATCCTGGAGGCCGGGTTTGAAGAGATCCAGGTGGGCACCATTCCCCAGAACGTGGACCGGGTAGTGGTGGGGGATATCGAACGCACCCGTTTAAAACCGGTAAAAGCCCTTTTTTTTGCGGGCGTAAATGACGGTTATATTCCCAAAAGCGCGGGTCGGGGCGGGATCCTTTCCGATCTGGACCGGGAATTTCTGGCCGGCTCAGGGCGGGAGCTGGCGCCCACACCCCGGCAGCAGATGTATATTCAGCGGCTCTATCTGTATTTGAATATGACGAAGCCTTCTGAAAAGCTGGTGCTGTCCTATGCCAGGATGAACGCCGAGGGGAAGTCCATGCGGCCCAGCTTTTTGATCGGACAGCTATTGCGGATGTTTGCGCAGGTGGAGATAGAAAACCCGGAGAAGGAGCCGCTTCTGGACCGGATCCAGAGCTTAAAGGACGGGCGGCAGTATTTGGCCCGCACGCTGCGCAGCTATGCTGACGGAAAGCTGACGGATCCGGAAGAACAGACGTTGTTTTTCCTCTATCGGGTTTATCGGCAGGACGCAGGCTACGGGCATTGGGCAGAAGGGATGGAGGACGCTGCTTTTTTCAGGCACCGCCAGTCCCGGCTGGATCGGGCGGTGGCGGCCGCCCTTTACGGGAATACGCTGATCGGAAGCGTCAGCCGCCTGGAGCAGTACGCCGCCTGCGCTTACGCCCATTTCCTGCGGTACGGGCTGAATTTGTCCCCTCAGGAGGAATATGAGGTAAAGGCAGCGGATCTGGGCAATCTTTTCCACGGCGTGCTGGAGATTTTCTCGGAAAAACTGGTGGAAAACGGGTATACCTGGTTCGATTTCCCGGAGGAGGAAGGACAGCGGATACTGCGGGAAGCGGTGGACGCCTATACGGTGGCTTACCGCAATACGGTGCTGTTTGACAGCGCCCGCAGCGCCTATACGGTGACGCGGCTTTGGCGCATCCTGTCCCGTACCGTCAAAACGCTGCAGTACCAGTTGAAAAAAGGCAGCTTTGTGCCGGAACAGTTCGAGGTGTCCTTTTCTGTGGTGCAGGATCTGGACGCGGTCAACATCGCGCTGGGAGAGGGGGAACGGATGCGGCTGAAGGGACGCATCGACCGTTTGGACGTTAAGGAGGAAGAGGACCGCGTCTTTGTGAAGGTGGTGGACTATAAGTCCGGCAGCCGGGACTTTTCTCTGGCGGCGCTGTATTATGGCCTGCAGCTACAGCTTGTAGTCTATTTAAACGCCGGCCTGGAGATGGCGGCCAGACGGCATCCCGGGAAGGAGGCGGTGCCTGCCGCCATGCTCTATTACCGGGTGCAGGATCCGTATGTGGAGCCGGGCGCGCAGGAGCTGACGCCGGAGGAAGTCAACGCCAGGATCCTGCAGGCGCTGCGTCCCACCGGTGTGGTCAGCGCCCAGGAAGGCGTGGCGGAAGGGCTGGACGCCGGTTTTACGGATCGTTCCGACGCAGCGCCGCTGGAGCGCAAAAAAGACGGAAGCCTCTCCGCCAGGTCCAGCGTGCTGTCTGAGGAAGATTTCAGGGCGGTTTCCGCCTTTGTGGAAAAAAAGATCCGGCAGACGGGCCGCCGGATCTTAGAGGGGCAGATCGACTGCAGCCCCTATGTGCGGGGAAATGAGAGCGCCTGTGATTTCTGCGATTTTAAAAAGGTCTGCGGCTTTGACCGCAGGCTGACCGGGTTTTCGGTCAGGGAACTGGAAAATCTCGGGGATCTGGAAGCGCTGGAGCGCATTCGCAGGGAGGTAAAAAGCGGGCAATAAGCCCGATGGCTTATTGTTCAATCCGCGGTTTGTGATATTTGCGGCAGGGAGGAAAAGATGGCGATGCAATTTACGGAGGATCAACAGCGGGCCATCCGGCTGAGGGATCGCAATATTTTAGTGTCGGCCGCAGCCGGTTCGGGGAAAACCGCCGTGCTGGTGGAGCGGATCCTCAGTCTGGTGAGCGGTCCGGACGACGGGACGGACATCGACCGGCTGCTGGTGGTGACCTTTACCAACGCGGCGGCGGCCCAGATGCGGGAGCGGATAGAACAGGCCCTCTCGCAGCGGGCGCAGCAGGAACCGGACAACGCCCGTCTCCAGAGGCAGCTTGTGCTTTTGCACAATGCGCAGATCACCACCATCGACAGCTTTTGCCTTTATCTGATCCGGAACCACTTCAACGATATCGGTCTGGATCCGGATTTTCGGACGGCGGACGAGGGGGAACGCCGCCTTTTGTGCCAGGACGTGTTAAAGGAGCTGCTGGAGGAAAAATATGCGCAGGCGGACGGGGAGTTTCTGCACTGCGTGGAATGTTTTGTGCCGGGAGGCCGTGAGGAAGGGCTGGAAGAGCTGATCCTGCAGATCTATGAGTTTTCCATGAGCTGTCCCTGGCCGGAGGAATGGCTGGAAAGCCATAGAACGGATTACGATACGGGGACGGTGGAGGCGCTGACGGCGGCCCCCTGGTTTGGCCAGTTGCTCCGGATCGCGCAGACGACCCTCGCCTCCTGTCAGAAGAAAACGGAGGATACCATCCGGCTGTGCGAAGAGCCGGGAGGCCCTTATATGTATCTGCCTGCGCTGAGGGAGGATTTGGAGCAGATCGGCCTGTTGCTCTGGACGCTGCCGGACGGTGCCGGCGGGCGGGACGAAGCCCTGCAGGGCGCAGAGGACGTCCGGGCCCTGTTTGAAGGGATGAACCGGCTTTCTTTCGCCAAGCTGGCCGCCAAAAGGGATATGTCTGTGCTGCCGCAGAAGCGGGAACTGGCCAAAAGGAACCGGGAACAGGTGAAAAAAAGCCTGCTGTCTCTGCGGGAAGACTGCTTTGGACGCTCTCTGCCGGGGTATCTGGCGGACATGGAAAAGGCGGCCCCCGCCCTGCGCGCCCTTGTGGATCTGGTGCTGGAGTTCAAAAGGCGGTTCGACGCGAAAAAACGGGAAAAGAATCTGCTGGATTTTTCGGACATGGAGCATATGGCGCTGGAAATCCTGCTGGATCGACGGGAGGACGGGACGGTTTGCCCCTCCAGGACGGCGCTGGAATACCGGGAGCATTTCCGGGAGATTCTCATCGACGAGTATCAGGATTCCAATCTGGTGCAGGAGCTTTTGTTACAGAGCATTTCCGGAGAGGAGGACGGGCGCTTCGACCGGTTCATGGTGGGGGATGTGAAGCAGAGCATCTATAAGTTCCGCCTGGCCCGGCCGGAGATCTTCATGGAAAAGTTTGGGCGCTACCAAAAGGACGGCACGTCCTGCGCGCGGGTGGATCTTAAGCAGAACTTCAGAAGCAGGCGGGAGGTGACGGACTGCGTAAACGAGGTGTTTTCCCGGCTCATGCACGCAGAGGTGGGCGGCGTGGAATATGATGAAAACGCGGCCCTTTCCCCGGCAGCGGTCTACCCGGCGGCCCCACAGGAAACGGATGGGGACAGTTCGGCAAGCCCCTATGAGCCGGAGCTTCTTTTGGCGCCGACGCAGGAAAGCGGCGCCGCCGCCCGGGAGCAGGAGGCCCGTATGATCGCGGCGCGGATCCATGAGCTGGCAGGCAGCTTTCTGCTCCGGGATGAAAAAACGGGCGGCCTGAGAAAAGCCTCCTATGGGGATATGGTGATTTTGCTGCGCACTGCCGCAGGGTGGGACGACAGATTCAAAAAGGTTCTGGAGGAGGAGGGGATCCCCGTCCATGTCGCCTCCCGGACCGGCTATTTTTCTGCCCGGGAGGTCCAGGATACGCTGAATTTTCTGCGGGCTTTAAACAATCCGCTGCAGGACATCCCGCTTTTTGGCGTATTACATTCCCCTGTGGGTGGCTTCTCGGACGAGCAGATCGCCATGCTGCGGGCCGGGGAGGAGAGGCAGAAGCGCAGGCTCTATGACTGCCTGCGGCTGACGGCGGAGGGCGCACAGGAGGAAGGACTGGCGCGGCAGTGCCGGGATTTTCTGGAGCTTTTGGAGCGGTTTCGGGCCTATGCCGTCTATCTTTCGATCCATAGCCTGCTGGAACGGTTTTTGGAGGAAACGGGGTATTTGCTCACGGTCAGCGCCATGCCGGGAGGCGACCAGCGCAGGCGGAACGTGGAAATGCTGCTTTCCATGGCGGAACGCTTTGAAAAGACCAGCTATTTTGGACTGTTCCATTTCATCCGCTATATCGAACAACTGGAAAAATACGAGGTGGATTACGGCGAGGCCGGGGGACTGGACGAAAACGCGGATACGGTGCGCATCATGAGCATTCACAAAAGCAAGGGGCTGGAATTTCCGATCTGCTTTGTTGCCGGACTGTCCAAGCAGTTTAACCGCCGGGACGTCCGTCAGCCGGTTCTGATGGATATGGATCTGGGCCTTGCGATAGACTGCATCGATCCTGCGCTGCGTACCAGGCGTGTTACCCTTAAAAAGAACGTTTTGTCCCAAAAGCTGTACCGGGACAGCATGGGGGAGGAGCTGCGGGTGCTTTATGTGGCCATGACCCGGGCGGAGGAAAAGCTGATCCTGACCGGTCAGGTCGATCCTGAAAAAGAGGAGGAAGAAGGGGGCGCGCCCGGCCCTCTGGAAGCCCGGTGCTTTTTGGATCTGGCGCTGCCCGTGTGGCGGGAGACGGGCAGGGCGATAAGACGCGTAGAGCCACAGGAGGTGGAGAGCGCCGATACGGTCCGGTTTATCCGGGAGGAAACAAAACGGCAGCGGCTTTCTTTAGAGCAGCTATCGGAGGAAACCCGGGAGGAGGGGCGCGCGTTTTTGGATCGCATCCAGACGCCCTATGCCCATGAGAATCTGGCAGAACTTTTTGTCAAGACCACGGTTTCCGAACTGAAAATGGCCGGGATACGGGAGCAGGAGGAGGAAGAAGGCGTCCATCTGTTTGAAGAGGCTCCGGCAGTTCCCTATCTGCCCCGGTTTATCCAGGAGCGGGAGGAAAACGTCGGGGGCGCCCTGCGGGGGAGCGCTTATCACAGGCTGTTGGAGCTGTTTGACTTCGGGGAGAAGGATCCTGCAGCGTGGACCAGACAGGAGGTACAAACGCTCCTGGAGGAAAAGATGCAGGAGCGGACGCTGAGCAGGGAGTACGGGAAGGTCATCCAGCCTGCCAAGATCGTGCAGTTTCTGCAATCCTCCCTGGCCCGGCGGATGTGCAGGGCGCAGGCGGCGGGCCAGCTTTTTAAAGAGCAGCCTTTTGTGCTGGGTATCGCGGCAGATCAACTGAAGGAAGAGCTGCCTGAGGAAGAAACCGTGCTGATCCAGGGCATCATCGACGTCTATTTTGAGGAAGACGGGCAGTTGGTGGTGGCAGATTATAAGACCGACGCGGTCGATCAGGCGGAGGAACTCGTCCGGCGCTACCGGATACAGCTCGAATATTATGCGCAGGCCCTGGAACGGCTGACCGGCAAACCGGTGAAGGAAAAGATCCTGTATTCTTTCGCGCTGGCAAAGGAAATCCCGCTGTCCGGCGAAGGGGCCGCTTTGCCAGAGGACAAATAACCCATATAACAGATAGATTTATAGGAATTATGTCAAAATGTACTTGACAAAAGTTGACAACGACTTTACTATGAGTTTGTTTGACGGATGATTTTTTGTTCGTGCGCCGCCCCTGCGGCGGGATGAGGGAGGCAATGGAAGAGTATTTCATTGAGATAAAGGGCCTTTGTAAGACCTTTCATAATAAGAAGGAGTCCGTGCCTGTGCTAAAGGGCATCGACCTGGAAGTGAAAAAGGGAGAGATTTACGGCATCGTGGGCTTTTCCGGCGCGGGGAAATCCACGCTGGTCCGCTGTATCAACCGTCTGGAAGAGCCGGACGCCGGTACGGTGCGGATCGGGGATAAGATCGTGACCTCTTTGAATAAAAAAGAACTGGATCTGCAGCGCAGCAAGATCGGCATGATCTTCCAGCAGTTCAACCTGTTCGATTCCATGACGGTATATGAGAACATCGCCTATCCCCTCAGGATAAAAAAATGGAAGAAAGAGGAGATCCAGAAACGGATCGAAGAACTTCTGGAGCTGGTGGGGCTGGCGGATAAGAAGGACGCTTACCCGGGGCAGCTTTCCGGCGGCCAGAAGCAGCGGGTGGGGATCGCCAGGGCCCTCGCCAACGAGCCGGACGTGCTGCTGAGCGACGAGGCCACCAGCGCGCTGGATCCGCAGACGACGGTTTCCGTGCTGGATCTGATCAAGGAGATCAATCAG
>CANQFM010000064.1 GCA_947598825.1 uncultured Eisenbergiella sp.
AACAAATCGTTAAGAAAAGAATCGAAGATGGTGCAAACGAAAAAGCAATCCTGACATTCCCAGTAACTGCCCTTTCGTTTGCATCAATTTCGATTTTTCCTGGTTGAACAAAGCGCGTCCGGATCGCCATCCCATATGGGTTTTCAATCTGTCCGCTTTTTCATGGTGTCACCTATAGTTTATCATAATCCCTTTAAAAACGATACCAGTTTTGCGGACAAAAGTGTATTTTTTGTATGGCAAACAGACCTCCTGAGGAAGCCTCAAAAAATATTCAACTGCAAATGCTCAGCATAATAAATGCGGTCTGGAGGCTGGACAATACTCTCCGCGGGGAACTATCAACATCTTTCCGCCACAGGAAGTACATTTGCAGACATCTTTTCCGTAAAGCAGCCGGATCATTGCCGGGGCATCCAGACCTTTCAGCCGGGAAAGATATTTCCTGCAGCCCAGGAGGTTCCGGCATAAAGTGAGCTTTCCGGACTTGTTTCTGGAGGACAGCAGCCCGTAGTGACGGATCCGTACAAAGCGTTTCGGCGGGATATGCATCAGGAATCGGCGGATGAATTCTTCCCCAGGAACCGTGAGGTTCTTCCAATGTCCATGGTCTTTGTAGTCTTTGACCGTAAAAGTGACCGTGTTTTCCGTCATGTCTTTGATACGGTAGTTGCTGATCGCTATGCGATGTGTATATTTCCCGAGATAGCGAATCACGGATTCCGCACCGTCAAAGGGTTTCTTGCAGTAAACAACCCATTCCATGTCATAACAGGCATCCAGAAGTTCTTTAAACGTGTAGTGGTTCCGGTACTGTGCCGCGGTGCCATGAAATTCAAGCCCGCCATCCGCCCATAGCTGCTTCAGTTCCGCCAGGTATTTCCCACGGAAAAGCCTTGAAAGAGCCCTTACCGGAAGGAAAAACTCACTGCCATTGTCTTTCCAGCGGTTTCCGATATCCAGCCCGCCGCCAAGGACGATAGCATGGATATGCGGGTGGAAGTTTATGGCGCTGCCCCAGGTATGCAGGATGCAGATATATCCGACCTGCGCGCCCAGATGTTTTCCATCCGCAGCCAGTTCGCTTAATGCGGCGGAAGAAGCATGGCAAAGGGCATCATACAGCAGCTTCTGGTTGCTGTAAATGACCGGGTTCAGTTCCTCCGGAACCGTAAACACGGCATGGAAATAGGGCGCATCCAGCACATCCTCCCGGCGCGCATCCACCCATCTTTCCTTTGGGAACTCCTGGCACATGGGACAGCACCGGTCACGGCAGGAATTGTAATGGACAGAGATACACCCGCAGTCTTCACATACACTGATGTTCACGCCAAAGGCGCCGGTTTTGCAGTTCATGATGTGGTACGCTGCTTTTCTCTGCGCGGCTGACAGGTTATGAGATTTTTCATAAGCGGGATAAAAACGGTTAAAAATATCCTGTACAGTACAGCCGTCACTCATAACCTGCCTCCTTCCGGGACGTCAAAGGGACTGCGGATCCCAAGAAGTGTTTTATTGCTTACATGTAGATACACGTCCGTAGAACGCGGATCCACATGGCCAAGAAGGGATTGGATATATTTGATATCTATCCCATCTTCGAATAAGTGGCTGGCGAAACTATGGCGGCAGGTATGGGAAGAAACGCGGCGGGTGATCCCGGCCCGTCTGGCACTTTCTTTGAAGAACTGGTTGATACTGCTTTTATCGAGATATCCTCCGGTCCATGAACTGGGGAAAAGGATGCCTTTTGGGCGGTCGCATTGATACCAGTACTCCGTGAGAATGTCAAGATTTTTAGAGGACAGAATCGTATAACGGTCAATACGCCCTTTTGTTTCGCGGATATGGACCGTCATGTTTGTGCGGGAGATATCGTCATAATGAAGATGGATGACCTCTGATACCCGCAGCCCGGAGGAATACATCGTTGAGATAATGGCTTTGTGCTTCAGGTTAGGAGTAGCATCAATGATAGCATTGATCTCCTGTCGGGTCAGTACGGCAGGGAGGTTCCGTTCCCTCTTCATGGCAGGGACTTCGTCATCGTCCCACATGATTTTAAGGACTCTTTTATAGAAAAATTTGATAGCGGAACGGTAATGGTTATGGGTTTCCGGTGATCTGCCTTCAAGACGTTTGGATGTAAGGAAAGCGTCCGCATCCTCCAAAGTAAGGGAAGAGACAGGTTTTCCGGTAAAACGCAGGAAATAACTTACGTTGCTGCAGTACAGCTGGATAGTAGCTTCGCGCAGGTTCCGCTTTTCTGCGGCCAAGCGGATCGAATCAAAAATATCTTCGTACATAATAAAACCTCCGTAATGAGTAATGGTTGACAGTAACGATTACCCATTCGGAGGAGCGTTGGCATCATAATTCCGCTTGCGGCAGATGCCGGAAAGTGGTATTCTATTCATGGGCAGTGGAGATCTCCGTATTTGGTTGTTTGGTGTGGTAACTTAACAATACCGTATAACGGAAGATTTTTCCACTGCTTTTCATTTTTTGAGAAAGAAAAACTGCACCACAGCCTCGGCAGGCCATCGCGCAGCGATTTTGTTCAATCTCTGGTTTGTATACATAATTTGTGATATAATTATTTTATGTCATTGTTAAAGGAGGTGTAAAAATGGGCTTTTATGATAAAAAACATCGTGCTAAAATTGCTCGAATTGAACAACTATGGGGCAATCTTAACGAGTTAAACCAAATAGCTCAGGTATATGGAATCCCTGATATATTTCAAGATAACGGGGCAAAAGTATTGCAACAATTAATTTATCTTAACATGTCAATTCTTCCAGGTAGAGAAGGTAATGATTGTATTTCAGCAAGTGGAACAGAATGGGAAATGAAATCAATAAATCTCGAAACGTCAGCTTCAGGTTTCAGTACTAATCACCACACTACTCATGACATAATTGCAAAATATCGACAAGTTCCTTGGACATTCGCGATTTATTATGGAATAAATCTTTCTGAAATGTATGTTATGACTCCAGATATGCTGGAACCATTATACCAACACTGGGAAGAAAAACTTCAAACCATGGCACATTTAAATAATCCCAAAATACCTGTAAAATATGTTAGAGAACATGGCATTAAAGTATACCCAATAAATCCGAACAATCCAATTGATCCAGATTCAATTAACTAGAAAAACCCACCAGGACTAATGCCTGGTGGGAAAAACTATTTTAGATTTTAACATCATTTCCTGCCATAATACTGTCGTATATAGTTTGTGCCTCCGCATCATCTTTCGCAAATCTAAATGCTGAGGTCGCTACATATTCTTGCGAAATTTCAAATGTTTTCCACCTACGATTGAGTCCTTCTGCAATCATCCCCGTTGTATTACTTCCTCCAAATATATCTACTACGAGATCCCCTTCAGAAGTTAGAAACTTTATAAAAAACTCTGGTAACGCTGTCGGGAATCTTGCAGGATGTCCCTTCACACCACATTTCTTACAATATCTTAAATATTGGCTATTACTTTCACTATTTGGGAATTGAAGCATATTAGGCGGAATTGCTCCTCCATTATTCTTTGTCCATGATGAAATTGTTAAAACATGACCAGAGGGCCTTTCAACATTGTCACCTTTTATATATTGCTCCGGGTGATCAATTAAATTTTTCATCTTATTTGAATATGGAGTAAGTACATTTCTTACATCAGCTTTGCATCCTTTCGGATTTTTACATAACCACCATATCGTATTTACTGAGGTTTTTGCTCTTAATTTCCTTTTATTAACCCACTCTATCGGTGCAGGTAGCGCCGACGTATTATGCCAATAAAATGGCTGTGCTAGCTTAAAGCCTATTTCATCAACCATTTTTATTAACGCACGAAACTGATACAAGCTGTATGATGGTTCTCCTTTTTCATAAGCACCACCTATATCAATTACAAAACTTCCATCATCACGTAATTTCTGGTAGACTAATCTCGCAAACCGGCATAGCCAATCAACATAGGTTTTTTGTTCTTCATTTCCATACGCTTTTTTTCTTTGAAGCGCGAACGGTGGACTCGTTACGACCAGATTTATACTTGCGTCATCAAGTTTTTCCAATTCTTCTAAAGAATCACCGCAGATACATTGACCTAAATTTGTAGAATATCCACTCATTCATCTTCCTCTTTTCCTTCTTGCTTTTTTAGTACTATTGCATCTTCTTCAGCATCATAAAAAACATCAAATATCGTTTTACCTTTTATCGCATTTACATTTTCCAATATCGCTTTTGGCATCCGAATTCTCATATCTTGCTGCAAAACATAACTATCTAAAAATATTCTACTCTGTTTCATATCAACCTCCGTAGTCCGGCATTAATCAAATTCCAATTAAAAGCTTTGCTTTCTCAGAAATTCAATCTCGCCGGTTCTATAATCACTAACTGTTGATTTACTATAATCCCACAAATTTCTAATTGTATCAAAGTAATCAGGTGCTATTAACCTAACTTTATCTTTGTTGAACCCTTCAGCCCCCATTAAACCAATAGTCATAGCGCACCATTTCGTTTTCATAGGATCTCCACTTACTACTTGATAAGTACTCTCAACGGCCTCTTTACTAATATTATCCGAATCGGTTAATATCTTTAAAGCAATACCTCCCAATTCCTCATTTGTTACGGTATCAAATAATTTACAAATAAGCGTATCGTTTATATTTTCTATAATATTAGTTATTGCATGAGACGCAACACTATCATCTTCAACGCATGCAATACTCATAAGGTTTTCTAATGTATCAATATTTACAGGAACACCCCAGGCTGCTGCCGAACGCAACTCGCTGTCATAATTACTATCAAGCGCTATTCTACATAGTTCATCAACAGCCTTTAACAAGGCACTTAATTCCCCTAAAATCAAAACATACTCAAACTTGTACATTTCTTCATTTATTGACATTGCATAACATTTAAATTCATCCCACAAATCTTCTCCTAGACGCAATAATGACGCGTAAATCTCCAATTTAATTCTATGGTCAACCTCTGTAAGAAGTAAGTTTTTCAATCCATTTATATTTGTACTATTCTTTGCAAGATGCCCTAGCGCTTTAACTCCTGCATATCTAATTTCTTTTACAGTACTTCTCAAATCATTAAGAAAATCATATGTTGTACAACATGAATCCATATTAGTTTTGTTCGTTGGAACACCCGCTATCATAGTTGCATTTGCTTCAAAGTGATCTCCAACATTAACATACACATGATATCCCTTATCATTCTTAATTGAATATGTATATTGCCTGGAGCCATCATCATATTTAACTTTAATCTGTACTTTATCTGCTAATGTTATAATATCTGTTACCTTACCATCTTTCGATGGTATTGAAGTAGGCCAAACTCTATCCCTTTCAGCCCCCTCACCGACAGATTTTGACTTTCCTAACTTACTTCTTCCGACCGTATCTTTCATGCTCTTTGCATCAAAGTAATTTACTGTTTTTGCTGGATGCCAGCCATTCTCATCTTTGGAACACTGTATAAAGGCAACTATGTCCTTATCATTTAATCCTGCATCCCATCTTCTGTCTGGTTTATTTTCATTATCAGACATTCTAACGGCTAAATTTAATTTAGCCCTTGATTCTATTCTTCTTCCACATTTCAAACATATTAAATCTGGAAGTCTAAGTCTTTTTATCTTGGTAGACCATATTTTATTTGATGTGCTATATCGTTCCAATTCTATTATTTGATGCCCACATAAATTGAGCTGCTTAATTACTTCTCTGGAAGACACAGCTCCCATACTTATTTTTTCTAAAAAGCTCCAATCCGCTTTAAAATTCATGTAATATCTCCTCAACTACTTTTTATAACCAAAAAAGGTTCCTGTACTTTGAAAGCGCAGAATCATTTACATATATTATTATATATCATTATGTACATTTTTGCAACAAAATTCAGTCTTATTTCAGACTAATTTTAGGCCAAAAGCAAAAGGGGCAGCTATTCGCAGACAGCAAGTTTCAACTGATACAATTCCAGCGCACATCTTTGACGTCCACAATTTCTGCACCTCTCTTTAATTTCTTTATTCTATATGTATTTTCTCTGCTAAAAACACAGGCACATTTTCTTCAAAAAATCCCCAATCCCCGCTTAAACTGAGGCTTACGCGATAACAAACACACCGTCTCCACAAGACAGGAGACAATGCCTTGAATGTTTTGACATAACAAATCTAGTCAACAACCACTAGTTCAATTGGTGGTTTGCTATTAACTCTCCAAAGGGCTAATCTTACTGCTCACCCCACAGGACGGTGTCATAAATATTATCATTGATCCGCTTATAAAGCGGTACTTCTGTACTGCTTTATCTGTAATATTACCGATTGTCTCAACGTAATATCCTCTTGCCCAGAATACTTTCTCCCACTTGCTCCGCAGTTCAGGATGTTTGTCGTAAATCATTAGCATACTTTTTCCCTTCAAATATCCAAGGTAATTCAATTTACTTATCTTCGGCGGTATTGCTACACTTAAATGTACATGATCGGCACACACTGCTTCTACTATGATATCCTTATTTTTGTACTTGCATAATGTACTTATTATCTCTCACATATCATCCCGAATTTTTTCCTATAATACCTGCTTACGGTATTTTGGAATAAAAACTATGTGTGTATAGTCTTGAAATTAGCCTTAGAGAATATTTTTCCTCATCAGAATTTGATAATTTAGATCAAGAAATTAGATAAAGTACTTTACTATACCTGTAAATGTATTATATTATAAATAATATGTAGTTTTCATATAACATACATTGAAGAGGAAATAAATGAAAAAGAACAAGCCATCACGAAAAAAAACCACAAATCATTTAAGTAATCTTGAGAAAAGTGTCCAAAGTATAAGCAAAAACACCGAAATAACAATTGAAAAAATAGATGCTGTTGTGGAAAATACAAAGGCTACCGAAAAGCCTTCCAAACTCTCTATAGTTATAGAAATAATTGCATTGATTGTTACTATCATTGGTGTATTGATTGCCTATTTACAATATAAAAACTCCCATGTCTCGCATTCTGAATACAAAATTTATTTAAGTTCTGAATATACTATATTAAAAGCAAATGCTACAACTGACATAACTGCAACATTAAACTTTGAGACTAATTCGATCAGTTTGAACGCATACCTTAATTCTATTGCAGATGGTGATACTTTGCTGATGACGCGTAATAATGAAACCGAATGGCACAAGAATGTCTATTTTGAACATACTGGCACTTATGAGGTTATTGCAACTTCTATTGCCCCTAATGGAGATACAATAGAGGCAATCATAGAAATAAAAGTCGTCCCATAAGATTATAATGTTAATACTATATATAATATAAGTAAATCTTTATTATTTTACTTTTCTATTGATACAATCCAAAAATTAATTTTCATCCCATATTGCTATATTGCACTTATCTGTGTAAGAAGAAGAATATTTTATACCTGAAATATCCTTATACTTCTTTAATTTATCTAAAAATGCCAGATGAATAATATATTCCGTTTCCTTATAATTTGGCGCACTTAAATATGCCCGCAATTCCATATACAATACTCTTATAACTATGTTAAAAGATATTTCAAATTTTAAACCTGTTTTATCAAATTTTTTCCCTAATCCGAAAGAGACAGAATATGTAAAATCCACAATCCTTATTGACCGATCAATAGAACATTCGGCAACAGATAAATAAGTATTTCGATCCGCTTTAGTTTCCCTGTAAGCTGTTTGTTCATCTTCTACTAAATATAGTACTTATTCCCCAATATGGTTTTTACGCCCGTTTTCCGTTATTTTAATTTTTGGTACGACTCCGAAATGACAGACATCATATCCAGTTATTGGGATTCCTCCTTCACACATAATTCCCGTACTTTCATCATCTTTTTCATCTGTTATCCTTGCCCTATAATAAACATCGGGAACTATTTCCCTAACGGATAAATTAGTTGTCATTTGTTCCATAATTTCTTAATTTAAAGCATTAGGATTGCCGTGCAGACATTCAAAGCTAAACTGCTATGTATTCATCCACGCAAATATTGCTTTATCAGTATTAATCTTAAAATCAACATAATACTCTCCTTTACACCATCTTAAAATGTTCCAATGTCTCCCTGATCTCCGCCTCCTTTTTCGGCGGACATTGTGGCTGCGATGATACCTCGTATTCCTGTTTCTCTTGCGCAATATAGAGAGAAGAAAACGCGAGGCCAGTATGCTCTTTCACATACGCCTTGATCTCACCATAGGTGGCCTTCGCCCCTGCTGGTGGTGTGACCTCCAAATCATCCATGTTCAATCCCACACGGATAATATCATCCAGCTTTTGAATAGATAAATTACATCCCGGACTATTATATTTTGATTTAGGAATAAATAATTGACATTAAATTTTAGGGGTAACATCTGCTTAGATAGATCCAAAATGATTCAATCTGCTCGCACCAATTACGCTTCTCGTATTATATTAAAATATTGCTTTTTTAATTCCTCCAAATCGATCTCCTCATTTGTTAACAGTCCGCATACTACGGAAGTATAGTCAGGAGAATTGCCTTTTCGATACCAAAGCAAGGGATAATCGGAGAATTTGTTAATAAGCGCTCCGACATTAATTCCCAAGGCTTCAAAACTGTATGCCATGACCGATGGATATGCACAAGGTTTTCCTTCTTTAATTTTACAAGGCTTGCAAAGTCTACAACTGCCAGTCGATATAGATTTCCCATATTTCTCAGCGAGTTTTCGCACATATTTATCTGCTCTAGATTTCAGCATAGAGTTTGCCGCTTTTATTCGCAAGTATTCATTTTTGATCCCCGCAAACGCACACATCGGCATACGCATATATATAATATACAGTTCGCGCCATGACAAGGAAATTGCCGAAAAAGCAGGCGCATTGGGTGGACACGACCACTTATTGTTGAAATTTTTACACCCACTTTCACACAATTGACTAAAAAACACTTTGTTTTCAAATTCAATACATTGTTTCGGCGTCGCTGCATATATTTCGACCATATAGTCGGCCATGATTGTTTTGGATTGAGCTATGGCAGAAAAAAAAATTTTTTCCATAATTAATTCATCAATAGAATAGTAAATTCCCCTTTTTTCCAGCTCGCTGCATTTGTCAGTTCATCATCTTCTTTTATATCTGTTCCATTTTGTAATAATTTTTCACCTTTATTATCACAAATTTTCCACTGACAGTCCTCAGCAAGAGCTTGATAAAATTTTTGTCCAAATGCACTATTTTTATCTCCATCTGATATATACATTAATTCCCCGCTTAATTGTGAAGCCTTTTCCCTATCAACATTCAATAACACCTTAATTTCTACATTATCACTCGTTTTTATAGTAAGGATACGTTTAAACGAGAAATCTCGGCGGCTTGTATCCTGACCATCCCTGAAAATCGTAACATAAACTAAAGCCTGTTCACGAAATCTCTGTATCAGGCTAACTGCATCTTCACTGTTCTGCACAGTTATTTCTTCCTGGACAGTGCAGGTATTTCCCTGATCATTATCCCCAAAAACAATCTCTATATCTTTTAATTCATATCTTTGCTTTGATTTGACATATAATTCCGAAATATTTTTTCTCCCCCACTCCTGCGTATCATCACAAACTCTCAACAAAAAAGAAAAGGAACCCATATACATTTGATATACCTCATTGCAGGTATGAGAGGCGATTGCCCGTAATATTTCACGGCGAATATAAAATTGACGGCATTCTTCATCATTAAAATAGTAGTCTTCATTTATGCTATAGTCTGATTCCAGAAAATATGTAAGCAACTTATAAATAATCAATGTACTGAGAATGCCATGACTATTTCGTTCAAGAGACTTTTGAAATTTAAAATAATATTTCGACTGTAGTCTGGCAACATAATATTTTTTCTTTTTTCTGTCCTTTAGGTTTTCATCATCATCCACGTCTCTATGTGCTGGCAGTCTGCTTTCCTCCATTTTTGAACTCATTAAGCGGACAATATAATCATTCATATAATTCTGTACACCATGAAACGCAAAATCAACCGATACATCCGGATTAGTAATAAATGTTGCAAGCATATTCTGTGTGACACCAATAATACCTTTCGCTTTTTCAAGCGGATATCCCAAATCATGAGTCAAAGCAATAATTGTCCACATGCTTATTTTTTCTACGTTATTTATATTTGGACTGATGTTCTTCTCCTTAATTGATATATTTCTAAGGTATTCTCCTCTATTTTTAGTCAACAATCCTATACCCGAAAGCCAAGTCCGCAGCACATGAATCACATGATCCCGATAATAACGACTGGAACCATAGAGTACCTGTTCAAATTCACCATACTTTTTGTAATAATTTTTTATATCTTCAATGCCATAAGCCTTTGGCTTTTTTTCATCGCTCTTTTCTTTAAACGGTTCACGTTCATCATAATACCGCAAGCATTTTATCGCTTTTTCCAAAAGCATAATCCACAATCTATCAGCTTCATCCCGATATCGAAAAATCTCATAATCATCTTCGCTACTCCCTATTAAATTTTTTAATTTTTTCAATGCCGCTATCACATCCCTATCCATCGGATATTCACATTTTTCATTCACCGCATTAAATAAATCAGTTACTGTTTTTTTAGTGCATTGTTCTAACATCTTATAATCTTGGTTACTCATTATCTTTCCTCTTTTTCATATGTTATTAAATATTGACCGACACAAGTTTCACATCTATCGGAAAATCTTTTTGATAATCTTCTTACACTATTTAAATATTCCGAATAATTGTAAATATCAGCCAGTGTTTTTTGATATATATTGTCAGGTCTTACCCCACCTAAACTTTTCTCCATACTATTATTTTTAAACACTTCACACGGAAAAACATATCCGTCATATTTAATATTCAGCTTACCCTTTGCCGCTTCACATTTACAACAAGATGTATCAAACGACAGCGGAACTCCCACACGAATCTCCATATCTACTTGCTCCCGGATATTCTGTAGGTGCTTTTTCAGTTCCAAATATTTTTTTTCAGATAACTCAAGTTCTTTTTTATTCTGCTTAGCTCTGCCGTGCAATACAAGACGTAAAAAACTTAGCTTGCAAATATGTAAATTTTTACACAGTGTAACAACTTCATCAATTTCCTCCACATTGATGTTCATAGGGACAAAATGAGCCTCTGTATGTATCCCAACCTCTATCGCGCATATTACCGACTGCTGCATTTTGCTAAAGCAATTCTTAGTACCCATGATTTTGTCATATGTATGCTCTGTACCCGCCTCAATGTTAAATATAAGCTTTGTAACATATTCGGATATTTCACTCAAAACATTCTTAGACAAGGAAGTCGGATTTTCGAATTCATCCAATACAATACCGCTTGTATAAATATAGCACTCCAATCCCTGTTTCTTTATATATTTAACCATATTCACAATCGAATTATGCAAAAAAGGTTCCCCACCCGATAAACATATTATTTTTGCACCCAATTTTGCTGCATCTGAAACAACTTCTTTGAATTTATCATATGGCAAGATTTCTTTGCATTGTTTATGTGCCATAGAAGAACAATGTAAACAGAGATTCGGACACTTTCGTATGATTTCTATAGATATTTCTTTAAGCATAAAAACTCCTTTCTATAGCTTTAGAAGCCAATTATCAACTTGTCAAATTACAAATCATCCAGAAACATCAGGTCCCTTCCATACAATTTGACATCCGACTATATCTGCGATTTCGATAACCTCTGAATACTTAATTGTCCCCCTTGATAATTTGTTGGAGACATTTTGAATCGTAGTTTTATTATCTGGGTGTCGATTATTCATTTCTTGTACAACACTAGTTAACGTGCGACCGCGTTTTGCAAGTAATGCTTTTATATCATTTCTTACTTTATTATTCATTGATACCGCGCTAATTTCTCCTCTCCAATTGTATCATCTTCATAATAGTGCGCATTTTACAAATTGTCAACTATAATATATAATATTATGTAAATTAATTTAAATATATTTATTTTTACATAAAATTAAATCTCTGTTCGAAAAAGTGTCCCTATTGCCACAACACCCTTAAATACACGAAAATACTATATTTCAATACGCTTCAGTTAATTTCAGCTACCAAAGACACTTTGGAATCTTAAACAAAATCAACTATACTTATTACGACGCTTACCAAATCGGGTAAGGCTCTGATCAAATCCGCAATTTCGAAAAGGGACATAATTAATGAAATCTAAATCTTATAAGTTTATATATTTCCCACCGAGCAGGAGGCGGTGATTAGCCGCCGTCCTCTCACACCATCGTGCGTACCGTTCGGTACACGGCGGTTTCAACAGTTGACGTGCATAGACTGATACGCAGTGGCTAAATCATAAAAGCCTGACCGTATCAGTCTTTCTTTGGTCAGGGCAGTCTTTACCGCCCCAGTGTTTGACACGAACCAATACCCCCTACGACTGTTCGCCGCCGGGTATGCTGCCCAATCCGGTACCCTCAGCTTCTTTAAGTTCCGCAGTTTCGTCTTCGGTAGCTTCCACTGCTTCCATATACACATGCGGATTCGATGGTACAGCCATCCGTTGAGGTCGTCGAGATTGTTCTTCATGCTTGCTATCCCATAATAGTTAAGCCAGCCCCTCGCATAGACTTTTATCCTTTCCAGCGAAGGCCTGATATTCTGACAGCGTCTCCGGGAAGAGAGTTCTCTCAGCGTAGACTTAAACTTCTTCCATGACTTTGGATGAACCCGGACATATATGCCCGCTCCGTTCCTTCCCAATGCAAAGCCAAGGAACTTAAAATTTCGGATCGCAAACACGCTTACCACTCGGCTCTTCTTTTGGTTCACTTTCAGTTTCAGTGTCCCTTCCAGATACTTTGTGCTTGCCTCCAGCAGTCTTTTGGCGGCTCGTTCGCTCTTCGCCAGCAATACAATGTCATCTGCGTAGCGTATGCAGGGAACTCTCCGTCTCTCATACTCCTGGTCAAACTCATTGAGGTAGACGTTTGTCAACAGTGGCGACAGGTTCCCGCCCTGTGGCGAGCCTTCCTCTGTTTCGATGACCACTCCGTTCTCCATCACTCCGCTCTTCAGATACCGCTTCACCATCTGGATTACCCTCTCATCCTTGATGTCCCTTCTCAATAGGTTCAGCAGGATTGTGTGGTTTAACGTGTCGAAGTACTTAGATAAATCCAAGCTTATTGCATGAGTATATCCCTGTTCCGCATACTCCTTCACTTTTCCTATGGCATCCTTTGCACTTTTCCCCGGTCGGTAGCCGAAGCTGTTTTCCGAGAATAGCGGCTCATAAATCGGTATCATCTGCTGGGCCATAGCTTGTTGTATGGTTCGGTCTATGACGGTGGGAATGCCGAGTTTCCTCATTCCACCATCGGGCTTCGGGATCTCCACTCTTCTGACCGGCTTCGGTGTATAGTGCCCCGCTTTTATCCTGTCTACGATTTCGTGGTTATTCTCCCTCCGATAGGCAAGCGCCTCGTCAATGGTCATCCCGTCAATTCCCGGCGCTCCCTTGTTTGCCTTCACTCTCTTGAATGCCCTGTTTAGGTTGTCCTTATCCAGTATCTTTCCCAAGAGGTTAGGCTCTGCACTGTCCCTTTCCTTCCATATCCGGTTGAATGAGCGGTGCGCTCTTACATACCCTTTATGTTCCGCACTATCTCTCTGCAAGCAGCTTTCTTCCTTGTTTTCTGCACCCATCTGCCCATTCCTCCTTTCCGGGTCGTACTCAAGACTCCTGTTGATTCGGCCCTTCACATTTCTGCTACTATGGCCTCTGCTGACTTCTGTGCGCTCAGCACTGCCTC
>CANQFM010000065.1 GCA_947598825.1 uncultured Eisenbergiella sp.
GGCTCGGCAGCGGTTTCCTGGGGGACGGATTCCACCGGCTCGGCAGCGGTTTCCTGTGGAACGGATTCCACCGGCTCAGCAACGGTTTCCTGGGGGACGGATTCCACCGGCTCAGCAACGGTTTCCTGGGGGACGGATTCCACCGGCTCAGCAACGGTTTCCTGCAGATCGGATTCCACCGGGACGGCATAGATGGCGCCGGCTATAGTGCTTGCTGCAAGGATTGCAGCACAGGCAAGGTATGTCATTCTTTTTTTCATTGCATTTTTCATTTCAATTTTTCTCCTTTCAATTTTTACTGGAAATAATCAGTTAGGACGCTTACAAAGGTACACACCATGGCAGGCGGCAGCGTTAGCTCGGATGCGTAGTCGGGCATCAGCCACGCCGGCCAGCCCAGGGTAGGGTTATGGTCGTAGCCGGCCATATACTCTGTCGGCACCATGCTGGCCCCGGAAAGGGTACGCTGATACGGGTATGTTTGGCCTTCCGCCGCTGGTGCCCAGTTAAGCCCCCTGCGGGCGGCCCAGTCTGCCCATGCCGGCTCCCATGTGGCGTTAAGGATAAGTACGTCGTAGGTACGGCAGTATGCGTAATGCCGCAGTATATCGCCAGGGGTGGCAATTATTTCATCTTTCCAGTCTTTCCAGTTCTTCTTCGCGTTCATTTCCTCTTTCATTTTGATCTCCTTTCTGTTCAAGTTTTTCCGCCGCTGAAAACGCTGCGGCCATTTTTGCTGGGTCATATTGCTGTTTTTCCTGCTCCTTAATTTCGGCTGCCAGCTTATCGTCATCCCGGATTTCCTGTTGGGCCTCGCTGACGGGTTCCCGTTCGTCCTCATTTAGAGATTGCTTGCCTTGACGGTATTCGCGGGCCGCCATATCCCTATCGTCCATGGTTTTAGTGTGGGCCTTCTGCAGATCTTCCTGCCGTTTGATGGTTTCCTGGGCTTCGTCTGCCGCCTTATAGAGATCTGCTGGGCTATCGTAGCCGCCTTGCCGCAGGATGCCCTGCTGGGTATCCGTGATCTCTTCCAGGCGTTCCTGTGCGGTGGATATTTCCTTTCCTAGCTGTCGGCGCTGTAGCAGGGATGCTTCATCCCTTCGCTGTTGCAGGTCGTTGATCTTATCCTGCGTATCCCTGGCCGCCTGGTCGTATCGGCGGTATGCGTCTGCCGCCTGCACTGTCCTGGTTGCCTGGTACTTGTCGTTTTGATTATTTACAATCTGCTCCGCTTCTTTCTGAGCATCATAATCGCGGCGTATGTACCTGGCCCGGATATCCTCAAGCCGCTGCGCGATTTGGTGGTAAGCTTCACGGCCCTTCTCGTATGCTTCGCGGCCCTTTTCTTTAGCCTTTTCAGCCAGTTCCCGGATCTCCTTTTTCCACTTGTCCAGTTTTTCGTTGATCTCTTTTGCCCTGCGGTTCTGCTCGGCCACATCCGTATCAATCCCCTTCGCGGTCATGGCTCGGATCTGTGGCCCCTCGTGTACAGTAGGGACTTGTTCCAGGCCACGATCCGCATAGGAACGGTGGTCGATTTCTTCAACGCCTTTTTCCCGGAGCCGGTCGTTGCATTTTGCAGCCCAGTCCTCGCGCCACTTTAGAAGGGCTTCTTTGCTTTTCCATTCTTCCGCTTTGGGATCTGTTATTTTGACATCCTGGGGCGCCTTTGAGATCCGTTCATATTCGCCGGCTTTTGACGGTGGCAGCCATTGCTTACCGTCTGGCGTGGCGTACTGGTATCGTTTTTCCCAGCCTTCTTTTGCGGCGTCCTTATATTCGGTCGGCGCAAAATTTTTGATCTCCCCGTCACGTTCACAGACGTATTCCTTGTGGGATTTTGCCACCCAGTTGCCTTGATCGTCCAACGGTCTTACCGTAAGCATAATGTGCGCGTGGGGATTGTTGTGGATCGCATTTCCGTCTGCGTCATAAATGACTTTTCCGTCTGCGTCCCGCTGGGGCGGGTCGTGGATGGAAAAGTCACAACACATACCGGCGGAAACAAAATTGTCATTGCAGTAATCGCGGATCAGATCGACCTGTTCCTCGCGATCCAGTTCTGCCGGAAGGGCTACATTGATTTCCCGCGCGAGGGCTGCGTTATTTTGTTTTTCCGTTTGCTCCACTTCGTTCCATAATCGTCCCCGGTCGGCCCATTCGGGCGGCGCGTTTTCCGGCAGCATGATTTCCGAATGAACGATCCCGCCCTTGGCGGTGTAGTCATGCGTGATCCCGTCATGTTCATTTTCAATCCGCTCGCCGCTGCGGTACGCCGCAGCCGCTACGGCAGATCGGCCCTGTCCCCGGCTTATAATCTGAACCGATAAATGATAGATCGCCAATAGGCATCACTCCTTTCTGTGATGCACATTTCCGACAACGCAAAAAAAAGAGGCCGCCATTTACTCGTAAAAGTAAATGACGGCCTCTATGAAAGCTCGAAACGTCGTCGAAAATTATACATAATTAAGTATGTAATAACTATAGCACATATGTTCGGCTTTGTCAACGCTTTATTCGATTTTTTTTCGCCGGAAAAGAAGTTTTTTTGCTTCGTGAAAATGCGCCGGCGGAAAACAGAAGGCGGCCCATTGCGCAGCTTTGGGACGGCTTCTGCGGGAAGTGCAGAGGGGCGATAGCCCCTTTGCCCCTCGGAGAGCGCACGGGTCCGGACGCAGGACGGACTACTACCGCCGCGTAGCGGTGGTAGGTAAGTGCGCCATTGCCTTTTTGGCACTGGGCGGCAGCCAGGAAGTAGATTTCGCGAAGCAGCGTTCCGGCAGCACAGGGCATGAAAAAAGAGCGGATTATTTCCGCCCTTTCTTATTTGACGTCTGCACGTCCAACAAGATAATCAATCGATACGTTATAATAATCGGCCAGGACTATAGCATAGGATAGTGGCAGTTCGCGGTTGCCCTTTTCATACCGGCGATATACCTCACGCCGACAATGCAGTATTTCGGCAATTTCTTTTTGTGTCTTATCGTGGTCTATTCGTAGGTTTTCTAATCGAGGGAAATACAATTTAACCACTCTCCTTGTTGCAATAATAAGTTAAAAGTGATACACTTTTTTCGAAAAGCCACCATATGGTCTCACATGAATTTGAGGGTCGGGTTATGAATGCCAATGAGGAAGAGAAAAGAAAATTGTATGAAAGATTAAACGATATGACATTTGGCACGGCACCGTTAGATGCAAATGAGATCACACGCATTTGTGATAGGCTTGACGTAATAGACCCGCTGCCGGACGCATACATAGATGGTGTGCCCGCAAATGATGTCCAGGCGGCGTTCGAGAGATTCAAAAAACGATATGGGATTAGTTCAAAACAGAAAGGAGAAAGAAGAAATGATCTGTAGTAACTGTGGCGCACAACTATCTGACAATACCAAATTTTGCCCGAATTGCGGGGAAAAAATTCTGGAAACACCAATGCAACAGCAGGATGTGAATACTTTAGTCACATCCGTGCAAGCAGCAAATGAGATATGTCAACAGATCTACACAATGGGCAACAAAAAAACACCTCTCGAACAGCGCAAACAACAACTGGTTAAATACTTTCAGCCGGAAATGATAATTCTAATTGTAATAGGATTATTTGGATTGTATTCCTTCTTCGGGTTCATCGATTGCATTTTACAAATTGGTAATCATATAAAAGAAGAGGGTTTCCTTGTAGCAATCATCACTTTCATTGGCCAAATTATTATTTTTGTTATTGCTGAATCTGTGGCCGCGCTTATTGGTTTTTTTGTCTACAAGAAATATAAAAAAGCCGAAGAAAATAAAAGAACAAAAATCGCAGAAATGGATGCACAGATCAAACAAATAGATGATGATATAGATTTATTCTATGCCAAAAATTACGATATTCTACAAGTATTACCACCAGATTATCGTTATGCCATGGCATCCAACTATATCCTTTCTGTATTGATCAACCGCCGGGCAGATTCGATTAAGGAAGCGGTCAACCTGTATGAAACTCAATTGCATCAGTGGCGCATGGAAAACTATCAAAATCAAATCCTTAATCAGCAAATACAAACCAATATTCATTTGTGCGGTCTGGATGTGGCAATGCTTCTAATGAGTTTGTCATAAGGGGAAAGGTTGCAAACATGAAAAGAAAGATCATTGCCGCATTTACGGCGGCATTCCTGATGACGGCGCTATGGCAGCCCATTGCCGTGCAGGCAAGCCCGTTCTTTGATTTCAATAAGGATTTCATTGTGCAAGCGGGTTATCATGATAATTTGATGTTTATTCAGCACTCTCCTGGAGAGGTTTCCGCAGAGGATATCCTTTGGATGATCGATAATGACTGTCTGGATGTAGCTGGCGCCCAGTGGTGCGTGGATGCGGGGCTTATCCCAGCGGATGCCATGTCACGGCCGGCGCTGCAAGAACCGAAAACAAAACCGCAGTCTGTCTACGAAGATAGCACTCCTTCAAGCGGGCAGAACCAGCCGCAGCAGACGCCTCCATCGGCAGAAGAAAAACCTGTCGTACAGCCTACTGTGCAGGAAGCCCCACAGGAAGAGCAGAAGGGCAGTAGCGATAACGATGCGGGACAGGATGCGCAGCAGCCCGGACAGGCAGAAGGGCAGTCTGGCCAGGAAGAAAAAACAGGCGGGACGACGGCAGAGAGTGCGCAGGATGGCGATGAAGACCAGGAAAGTACGCAGGCAGCCGGAGAAGATCAAGCTGGCGGGACAGACGAAGGGCAGGAAGGAGAAAGCACCGTTGTGGATCCTTCCGATGACCTGTTTGAGACGGCGCCGGCAGAGACGGAAACGGAAACCGAAACCGAGACGGATTCAGTGATCGAAACCGAACCGGAAATTATGACCGAGACGGAAATAGAAATAGAAACCGTTTCGGAAACTGAAACGGTTTCAGTGATCGAAACCGTCACGGATTCCGAGACGGAATCGGATATTGAACAGCCGTCCATTCGTTTGCCTGTATTTATCGGTGGCGGCGTTTTGATCGTGGCCCTGTTAGGGTTGATTGTCCTCTTGAAAAAGAAAAGAAACTAAGACATTAAAAAACGCATGGTATCTTTGCCCATGCGCTTTTTATTGCCCTGCTTCTTCTTTCATGGCTCGTTTATATTTGTAATATGTATTTCGTGAAATCCCTGCCAATCGGATGCACTCCTGGTCACTTAAACTTCCACCATAATCCTTAGAGTGCTGCTTGATGATGGTTTGCGCTTTGGCTGCCTTTACAGTGTGCAACTTTACGCCTTTCCGCTGACCGATCTGTTTGCCATTAAGTCGGGCCGTTTCTATCCCTTCTTTTGTCCGCTGGCGCAGGTCGGACACTTCTTTTTCCGACTGACGGAACGCAATTCGGATCTGTTCCGCCGCCAGGGCAAGCAGGTATTTATTGATCCCCTCTAGGATGCAATCCACCTCTGTACCTGTCATTTCCACACAGCTATCTGCCGCCTTTTTATAAACTGATGTATTGATATGAGGTTCTTTAAGAAACTCAAGTTCGACCCCTTCCTGATATAACTTTTCATACAGTTTAAATCCTTCTTCCGCGTCCCGGCTCATCCTTGAAACAGAATCAAAAACGATCCGGTCACCGGGTTTCACAGCCGCCACTATTTTTTCGAGCGTTTTACGATGTATTGTAGTCCCCGTGTAAACCTCTTTGGCGATCACCGCATCAGGGTATGCCGCTTTGATATTACGTTCCTGCCGTTCTATGTTCTGCCGGGGTGTCGAAACCCTGCAATATCCATATATCATATTTTTTCCCTTCCTAATATCAAAATTAACGACCGTTACTTATGTTACTTTTTTATTTCCCTGGCCAGGGTGTTTTATAATGTAATCTGGTACAATTTGTTGCAACGTTACTTTTGATACTATTTATAATTCGTTATAAACCAAATTCCTGCGCATAATAAAGCACGTTTCCGCTTTTATATATGGCGATGGAGCAGCGCTTGAAATCAGGATAGAGTATGTTGAACGCATGGGTCGGGGAATTCATCCAGGCTGTTACGGCTGCTTCTGCGGTCTTATATCCGTAAGCCAGGTTTTCGCCGTTCATGCCAACGGGATCTATCGTATACCATTGGCTGCCATCCGGCCTGGTGTGGCCGAAACGCTGAGACGCTTCTACGGCCCTTACGGTTGCGCAATCTTCTAGGTGGCTGTCCCAGGTAAGGGGTTGTAAGCCTGCCGCTGCCCGCTGCTGATTGACCAGTTCAAGAATATGTCCTGCCATGGCCTGTTCTTCGGTTTCCGTCGTTGTTGCCGCCGGCGTCTGCGTGTCCGTGCCGTAGATGGCGCCGGCCTGGGCGATCATGATCATCATGGTTAATATAAGGGTTGCTAATTTTTTGGTTTTCATTTTGATCTCCTTTCTGTTTTCCATTACCACCGGAAACTAGCCGGTATACCCCGCCGCTCGAGGTAATCTTTCCGGGCCTGCTCGTTGCCGGCTTGCTTGTACTGCGTGTACAGTGCCCTGTCATACATGGCGTTCAACTTTACGTTTAATACTTTATTTAATTCCGTTATTGCTTCGTCCTGGCCTGGTTCGCCGCAGGCCGCCAGAAGCCGAACAAATAACGACCAGGGTATTTCTAGCCGTACTTTTTTTTCGTTTTCCATTAGCTTTACTTTTTCTCCTTCCTAACGCTGCGTATCACGCAGCGTTTAGTTATATTTAAGAGCCTGCCGCCGTGCCCCTATTTGCAGAGCCGGCCCCTATATAGGTAGTGTTAATAATATAGGTACGCTGCGTGACACGCAGCGTATTTATATTCATTTAGTAATAATATTTAATAAGTGTATTTATATTTACCTTGCAAAAACCAATATTGGGTTTACCGATATTGGTTTTACCGATAACGGTATTTTTCCTTATCGGTGGTCGCGCGGTTGCTCATATACCGTATAATCGGTATCGATATATCGTCCGCGCTCATCTCGGACGGGAACCCGGCAAATGTAGCCTGCGTCCTCCAACTCGTTAATCGTCCGACGGATCGTGTCGATTCCCTCCCGGCTTATCGCCGCCAAACCTGCGATCGTGTAATCCCAGCTATCTGGCAATGCTAAGATGACGGACAATAACCCTTTGGCCTTAAGGCTCAGTGTCCTGTCGCGCAGATGATATTTGCTCATCACCGTGTAGTTTTTTGTTTTTTCGATTCGCATTTTGCCCATTTGCTGTACCTTCCTTTCTTTCCCCGCCCCGGATGGGGCGGGGATGATGAATGAAATTAAGTTATGCCTCTACCGCGCTGCCTACTACTGCCAGATAGGTATCTGCGTCGGCCTTTTCCTCCAGCCAGGCCCTTAGCCCCGCGTCGTCAAGCACCCTTATGGCCGCAGATCCTGCCCAACTGTTGGTTTCCACCTGCCGGCGGTAGCTGCTCATGGGGCCGCCGTAGCCGTACACAAAGTACGCCCCCTTGGGTGTACGATATAACGTTTCTACCTCTTCGCTGTATCCTCCACACCGCCCGTTGTTCCATTCGGCCACGACCGTTGCCGTCGCTGTGTTGTACAATTTGCCGTTAATAATTTGTTTCATTTTCGTCTCCTTCTCCGGTCATATTTTTGATGCCCCTGACCGGTGGGGCAAGCTGGGTTGTCGGGTTACTGCTGCTGGTGCTGAGATTGATCCAGACCGATGAGGGCGTCCAATGATGCCCGCACGATATAGGTACGGGTGCCGCTCTTAACGGTGCGCAGCGTTCCATCTGCACATAGGCGCCGTAGGGCGTAGGCGGATAGTCCGCTATAGCTGGCAGCCTGTGGTATGGTTAACAGCGGTGGCATGGCGTACATTTGCTTTTCCTCCTTTCTGTCCTACCGAAGCACAAAAAAAGGGGGCAGTCTGTTTTGATTAAACAAACTGCCCCCTAGGTAAGCGTGTAACCGCACCCGGTAGGTGTCAAAAATTATACCTTAGTAACTATAATTATAATAGCACATCCTCGACCAAAAGTCAACAAAATAAAGTAAAAAAAGCGAACAAATTTTTGGTCGAAATTACGTTTTTTGTTATCCTTATTGTAGTTTATCATATTGTAATATAACGCATTCCTTCCTATTATATATTTCACTTCCTGGCTACCACAAAAAAGAAGGCTGCCGGTGGCAGCCTTCTGAACTTCCTTTTTATGTATTTTTTGTTTTTGTCATACCAAAGCTTCTTTCCGAAATGGTGTAGTAGTGGTGTAGTAAGCGCCCTTCCGGTTCAAAAAACATTGATTTTACAGGCTTTTTCGGGACTTATCAAGATATTCGTATAACAAATGACAATATGGACGAACTTAAAGTGCTTCACATAGGTTACAAACAGGAGATTGGAGAAGAAGCGCCTACGGATGAGAACTTTGACAGCCTCGCTGAAGCTATTAAAATGGGGCAGATCATCTTTTACGGATGTGCGGATGAGGGCAGACTGATCGCATGCTGCTCCATCACACCAACCTATTCCACATTTAACTATCAGACAGGAGGCGTGTTTGAAGATTTTTACATTGTTCCGGAATATCGGCACAAAGGAATTGCAGGACGGTTAGTCAGATATGCTTATCAAGAAAGCGGTGTGGGTTCTCTCACAGTTGGATGTGCGGATTGCGACATTAAAATGTATCAATCATTAGGCTTTACTATTCCGCTTGGAAATTTGTTCGCTTTTGAGGGTTAAATCGGTACATGGGCCTGGCAGCACTTCCCTGTGTCGCTAAAACGGCTATCCCTAAGAGGTATGATTACAATGTATGAAGCGGAAAGTATAGTCCACGAATGGCTGAACAATTTAAAAAGCCTGAATATTGAAGTCAAGAAAATGTTTGGCTGCTATTGTCTGTATTGTGATGGTCAAGCTGTTGGATGGATCCATGATAGCGTTATGAGTTTGAGGGAGGTTGGACTGACTTATCTGCCCGAAGATATTAAAAGACCAGCTAAGGGGAATGGCTGATTTATTCCCCACCCGGCAAACTCCCATGTCTAAATCATTTTGCCATTTTCTACCCACACGGCGGCCTGCCACTCGTCCTCGTAGATGATATTGCCGACAAAAGATAAACTTATCATCATCCAGAAATGACACGTTTTTCATCGCATCGTTTTGCGATCAACGATTGTCACTTCATCAGCTCGTCGCTGAGCCGTATGATCTCCGGTGCGAGTTTTGCCCTCTTGCGTTTGACCATGTGGTTGTAGATCGGATAAGCCGCGATCACGCCGATGATGCCGACCACGCCGATCACAATGCCCGGAATGAAATATCGCTCCCAGCCGGGCACCATCGCGCAGCACATCCCCACGCCGAGAAGCAGGGCGCTGATGATCCCGACGATCAGCGAGACAACGGTCGCCCCCTTTGTGGCGCTCTCGTCCAGACGGCGAAGCTGTTCCATCGAGGTTTCTTCTTTTGTCGGGGGCGTATATTTGTCCCGAATCTTTTTGATTTCTTCCTGCTCCTTTGCGGAATAGGTATAGGTGAAGGTTTCTTTCTTTTCTTCCATGATCCATTACTCCTTTTTTTTGAGATTTTTATTTGCCCGCCAGATCATGTAAATTGCCATACCGATCACGATGGTGCAGACGCCGCCCCCTGTCGCGCCGGTCATGACCTGACGGAACAGCGGATCGTCGTCCCCACCGAACTGCGCCAGCATTGCGGTTTCCAGCGAAAGAATGGACACCATTGCCGCCACAAGATTGATTGCCTTAGCCGCTGAAAGGATCGGGCTTTTATGCTTTCGGGTCTTTACGATATTGATTACGGCAACTATGACAGCGTAAAAGGCATACGCGGCCATCGCATAAATGAGCAGTCCCGGATAATCAAAGCCCCGGTTCTGATGCACCATAAATACAACGATCCCGGCAAGCGCCTGATTCATAAACAAAAGCAAGATTCCGCACAGCCGGTAACGGCGCAGCTCCGATGCTTCGTCCTGCACATTCAGCCGCCGCACGAGCATAAAGCGCATCACGGCAAGCAAAATGTAATAGACCGCAAGCGCGATAAACCATGTAGAGCGGTAGACAACACCGGATACCAGTTTCATAACAATATACAGAAGGTTGATGAAAAAGCCCTGATACAGCGAAACTCCCGCCCGGAAACGCACATCGGTCATGTATTTTTCGCCCACCTCGGTGGAGCGGAATTTTTTCATCAGCGGATGATCGGAGACGAACTTTTTGACACCGCCAATGGCCGCATTGACATAGACAAGCCCCGTGCAAGTGACGATCAGCGCATAGGCCGAAGCTGCGTAGGAGGCGTATCGCAGGATAGGGATTTGTATATCGAACGCAAACACGGCGATCACAAAACCGTAGCCGAAAAGGGCTGCCAAAACCGTCGGAACCGGGGGAAGACAGAATATCTTTTTAAGAATCTTTTTGAACGTCTCCATTGGCCGCCCTCCTAATCTTCACGGTAAAGGAACTTCCTTTCCCAACCTCGCTCTCAACGGAAATATCGCCGCCGACAATATCCACCACCCGTTTCACCAGCGCCAGTCCCAGGCCGTTGCCCTGCGTAGCGTGGGAGGTGTCGCCCTGATAGAATTTCTCGAAGATATGTTTGCCGGTCTTAGGCGAAATACCGCAGCCGGTGTCGGATACTCGGACAACGGCATAATCTTCCTCGGTTTTCAACGATACGGACACCGTGCCGTGGGCTTCCGTAAATTTGAAAGCATTGGAAAAAAGATTGTTCCAGACCAGGGACAAAAGCTCGTCGTCCGATTGAACGAATACTTCTTCTTCGAGATCCGTTTCAATGTCGATGCTCTTTTTCTCCCAGGTACTTTCAAAATTCAACAGGCACTCGGCAAGCTGTTCTCCGAGATTGTACCGTTTTGCGGCGGGATAGATCTGTTGGTTTTCCAGTCGGTTCAGTTTCAGAATATTTGTGATTAAATCCGCAAGGCGGCGGGACTGCTCGGTGATCGCCTTTGCGTATTCCATTCGTTGCGCTTCTGTCAGGTTGGGACTTTGAAGCATAGTTCCGTAGTTCTGTATCACAGCCAGCGGCGTTTTCAATTCATGGGACACATTGGCGATGAAATCCGTCCGCAGGGTTTCCACGCCGGAAAGCTCCTCCGCCATACGGTTGAAACAGTCGATGATGATGTCAAAGCCATCCTCGCCTGTAAAACCGCGAATCGGCTCAATGCGGGCGGAAAAATCGCCGCGCATGAGTTTTTCCGCTCCTTTTATGATCTGACGCACAGGACGCTCTACCATAAACCTCCGGCGTACAGCGTCTATGACGGTGCATAGCAGGCTGAGAAAAAGTACGTTTCCCATCGTCAGAGCCGCCGCGGTTCGGATGCCCCTTTCCGTGAAGGAGATCTCCACAGAAATCTGCATGGTGTAGAGAAAAAGCAGCATGCAGCAGGTGATGACAAATGCGATCAGTAAAAAGAATACGGCATAACGACGCAGGGCGGTAAGCAGTCGCTTTTGCCGCCGTACAGCGTTCTCCCTGCTCATTTCACCACCGCCTTATAGCCCAGGCCATGAACGGTCTTAATTTCAAACTCGTCACAGGCTTCAAACTTCCCGCGCAGCTTTGTCATGTAAACGTCCACAGCTCTTGGTGCGGTATTCGTTTCTGCATCCCAAAACTCATCCATGAGCTGGGTGCGGGTGAAGGTCTTGCCGGGATAGGACAGCAGCTTATAGATGATATTGAATTCCCGCGTCGTCAGGGGGATCTCGTCTCCGTCATAGACCGCCGTGCGCTCGTCCATGTCAAGCCGCAGCTTTTCGATTTCCAGCTTGTGGGAGGTGGCGATCTTCGCCCGCCGCAGCAGCGCCCCGATCCGCAGGAAAAGCTCGTCCAGTTCGATGGGCTTGACCATGTAATCGTCGATTCCGATTCGGTAGCCTTTCTGCTTGGACGCGAAATCGTCCCGTGCCGTCATAAAGAGGATCGGTATATCTTCGTTCAGAGAACGCACCGTTTTTGCAAACTCATAACCATCGATACCGGGCATCATAATATCGGAAACGATCAGATCGTAGGTATTCCCATACATAGTATCGTAGGCTTCCTTTGCATCGAGACATCCCACCGCCTGATAGCCGCTGCTGTTCAGGAAAGAACAGACCGTGCGGTTTAAGTCTTTGTCATCCTCCACAACTAATATCTTAAACATAAGGCGTACCTCCGTAAATCCACTCCAGAATCTTCGATTCTGTCGATGACTTTTACAGGTCATATTATAACATCCAAATGTTAAGGTTTTGTTTGCGTTTTGACATTTTCAAAAAAATTTCAAAAAAATGCGCCGCACAGATGGAATATGTACGGCGCGAAATTGAGTTTTAATGTTTTCCGGCGTTTTTGCTGGCTTCTACGCTGGATCTGGCAGCGGCTTCGCGCCGAGCCTGTGCCTCTGCGAGACGTTTTTTCGCATCCTCTACGTTTTCACCATCGTGGGTCAGGAACCTATCCACGAATCCGTCCTCGACTTTTCTGTATGCGCCTACAACGCCGTCCTCGATCTTTTTGTACCCGCTGACAACCGCGTCGGCGATTTTTTCGTTTGCCTGTACGAGCTTTGATTTTGCCATGATGTAATCCCTCCGATCTCTTCAATATTTATTTCAGGCCCCTGATCACAGGGATCAGGCAGAGCAGCAGGACGATCCCCACAATGCCAATGATGATGCCGGGCACCAGCATATTCCAAACCATCACCATGCACATCCCCACGCCGAGGACGATCGCGCCGAAGATACTCAGAAGCGTTGTTCCAATAGCCTTACCGTTAAAAACGATGGCGGGTTTTCCATCCATCTTCCTGCGGACAAACACCATCGCCAGCAGGATCACCGCGCCTGCTATGCCGATCACAACGCCCTGCTTGAACGCGTTCCACTGTGGAAGGAGTCCCATGCACATACCCAGAGCGAAAAGGATACCACCGACGGTACTCATGATCAGGGTTACAAAGTTTTTCTTTTTCATTGAAATGCACCTCCAGTTTTTTAGTGATCTCTCACTTGATGGCCATATTGTATTGCGTAAATGTTTGAGAGACTTTCAAATTTTGTTAGAAAAATATTAAAATGAAAACCTCCGGCAAAAAAATGCAGGAGGTGGATTGCTCCCGAAGATGATCACAACGGCTCCAACTACAACTTAGGCAGGCAGAAATACAGACAGCAGTGTTTCTCACACGGGATACAGACAAACGAGGGCGAGTTTAAGGGGATTATCTGCAAACTGTCCTCTGACAGAAAAGCGGACGCAGGAAAGACCGTCAGACAGCGGATAAAAAAATGAAAAGCGTTATGATGAAGTGAACCGCCTGATAAAGAAACTCTATGAGGACAACATCAGCGGAAAATTAAGCGACAGGGAGAACGCAGACCTCTTTATGGAACTTGCAAAAAAGTATACCGATTTTGAGGAACTCACCCCCGCCATGATTAACGAGTTTGTTTCAAAAATCGTAGTCCATAAAGCCGAGAGCATAGGTGCAGGATGGACACAGGAAGTGGAGATATTCTTAAATTATATCGGCAAAATCGAGATACCCCATGAGGAAACCGAACTGACCGGGGAAGAAAAGGCACTTCCCCAATTAAAAGCTATGCCTTCCCACAAATATACGAAACTCCGATTACCGAATGCGTTGACTTGTTACCGTTTGCGTTGTATAATGATGATGTCGAATTCGATAATATCTTATTTTCAATTTGGAGGTATGGTTATGTTTATTGAAGAACGCCATCAAAAAATTTCAGATACTATTAAAGAGAATGGCAAGATCACCATTGCCGAAATCACGAGTAAATACGGTATATCCGATGAATCTGCACGCAGGGATCTGCGA
>CANQFM010000066.1 GCA_947598825.1 uncultured Eisenbergiella sp.
GACTAAAATATAACACAAAAGAGGGATCTCTGCTTTTTTAATTATTCAGTTGTAACACATGTATTGTAAACCTACACATTGTTTTTATAAAAATACAAGATTAGTCTTGCTTTCATTGGTAGGCTATGCTAAAATATCTCCCGGTTACGCACAAATGTATGCGAAGTGAAAACAAAGGGGAAAGAGAAATGGCAGGGCCTACCAAATATTTTGTGGTGACAAAAAAAGCGGTGCCGGAAGTCCTTTTAAAAGTCGTGGAAGCCAAGCGCCTTCTGGAGAGCGGTAAGGCTGCGACCATCCAGGAAGCGGTGGACAGGATAGGGATCAGCAGAAGTTCTTTCTATAAATATAAGGACGATATTTTCCCCTTTCATGACAATTCGCAGGGAAAGACTATTACGCTTTCCATGCAGATTGACGATGAGCCGGGACTTTTGTCGGACGTGCTGCAGGTGATCGCCCATTCCGGGGCGAATATCCTGACGATCCACCAGAGTATCCCCATAAACGGCGTGGCGGCGGTGAGCCTGAGCGTACAGGTGCTGCAGACTACAGGGGATATATCCGATATGCTGGATGAACTGGAGAACAGAAACGGCGTTCACGGCGTGAAGATACTGGCAAAAGAATAACGCGAAAGGGTCAAGGAGGAGAGCATGGCTAAGATTGCGGTTTTAGGATACGGAACGGTGGGCAGCGGCGTTGTGGAGGTGATAGAGCATAACGGCGGACTGATCGCGAAGCGGACCGGCGAGGCTTTGGAGGTAAAATATATTCTGGATATCCGGGATTTCCCCGGAGATCCCTACGAGGACAGGATCGTCCACGATATCGGCGTCATTTTGGAAGATCCGCAGGTCACGGTGATCTGCGAGACGATGGGCGGGGAAGAGCCGGCGTTTTCTTTTTCCAAAAAGGCGCTGCAGGCGGGCAAGAGCGTCTGCACCTCCAACAAGGAGCTGGTCGCCAATCACGGGGCCGAACTGATCGCGCTGGCGGAGGAAAACCGGTGTAATTATTTGTTTGAGGCAAGCGTAGGCGGCGGGATTCCGATCATCCGTCCGCTGAACACCTCTTTGACCGCGGAGCATGTGACGGAGATCACCGGCATTTTAAACGGTACGACCAACTATATTCTGACGAAGATGAAAACCCAGCAGGCGCCCTTTGAAAAACTGCTGAAACGGGCGCAGGAAAAAGGGTATGCGGAGCGCAACCCCGAGGCGGATATCGAAGGCTACGACGCTTGTCGCAAGATCGCGATCCTGGGTTCCCTGATGACCGGCAGGACTGTGGATTACCGCAAAATCTACACAGAGGGCATTTCCCGGATCACGCCTGAGGATTTTGCCTATGCGGACGCCATGGGATGCACGATCAAGCTGCTGGCCACGGTGAAGGAGGAAGAGGACGGTTTTCTGGCGGCCGTTGCGCCGTCTCTGCTGGACAACGAGAATCCGCTCTCCGGCGTCAACAATGTATTCAATGCCATTTCCGTTCGTGGTAACATGCAGGGAGAGACGATGTATTACGGCAAGGGGGCCGGCAAGCTGGCCACGGCCAGCGCTGTGGTGGCAGATGTGATCGACTGCGTGAAGCATCCGGGCAAACATGTGATCTGCCTGTGGGATAGCGAGGAGCTTGTGCTGAAGGATTTTTCGGCGGTGCAGAGCAGATTTTTCGTGCGTACCGCTATCGCTGATGAAGAAACGGTATCAGAGCTGTTCGGCGACGTGAAGAAGCTGCATCTGCCCGGGCGTCCGGAGGAATTTGGGTTTGTGACGGCGGAAATGTCTCAGGCGGAATTTGCCCAAAAGGCGTCGCAGCTTCCCGGTTTCCTATCCCGGATCCGGATCAAAGACTGAGAGGGCCTGTCTGTATCTATCGGCGGCATGGAGAAAACGAGAAAAACGGAGGCAGACGTTTTATGAAATATGTAGTAGTGCTGGGAGACGGTATGGCGGATGAACCGCTGGAGGAGCTGGGAGGCAGGACGCCCCTTTCCTATGCGGCGACGCCGGCATTGGACAGCCTTTCCAAAAAATCCGAGATCGGGATGGTGCGCACAGTGCCGGAAGGGATGTCCCCCGGATCCGATACGGCGAACCTGTCCGTGCTGGGGTATGATCCCAAACGGTATTATTCGGGGCGTTCTCCGCTGGAGGCGTTGTCCATCGGCGTCCCGATGAAGGACACGGATATTGCGCTTCGCTGTAATATTGTGACCATTTCCGACGATGATGTGCCCTTTGAGGAAAAAACCATTATCGATCACAGCTCGGATGAGATCTCCACAGAGGACTGCAGCGTGCTTTTGGATGCGGTGCGAAAGGAACTGGAGCGCGGGCCCTGGCATTTTTATGCGGGCACCAGCTACAGGCATTGTCTGATCTGGGAAGGGGGTCAGGTGGTGGAGCTGACGCCGCCCCACGACGTGCTGGGCTGTCAGATCGGCCCTTATCTTCCTACCCAGGCAGATCTGAACGCCATGATGCGCAGAAGCTATGAGATCCTTAAGGATCATCCGCTGAACCTGGAACGGAAAAAGAAGGGACTGCGGCCCGCCAACTGCTGTTGGTTCTGGGGCGCGGGGACCAGGCCGGCCCTGACCTCCTTTTATGAGAAGTTCGGCAAAAAGGGGCTCATGATCTCCGCTGTGGATCTTCTGAAAGGGATCGCCGTCGGGGCGGGCATGGACGTGGCCCGGGTAGAGGGCGCTACCGGGGGCCTGAATACGAATTATGAAGGAAAGAGGCAGGCTGCCTTTGAGGCCCTGACGGACGGCGGCTACGATTTTTGTTATATCCATGTGGAGGCGCCGGATGAAATGGGGCATCAGGGAAGCGTTGAGAAAAAGCTCAAGGCGATCCACTATCTGGATACCCGCCTGATCGGCCCTCTCTATGAAAAACTGGAAACGGCGGGCGTGGATTTTAAAATGCTGGTGATGCCGGATCATCCCACCCCTATCGCGAAGCGTACTCATACGAACGCGGAGGTGCCGTATCTTCTTTATGACAGTACCCGGCCGCAGAAGCACGACTGGAGCTATAACGAGGCGGAAGCGATTTTGAGCGGCAATTATGTGGCCCATGGCTATGAGCTGATGCATTATTTTTTTTCTTAAAGGAGCATAAGACGCGATGAAAAAGGTGGTAAAATTCGGCGGCAGTTCTCTTGCCGACACCCATCAGTTTGAAAAGGTGGGGGCGATCGTGAGGGCGGAGACGTCCCGGAGGTTTGTGGTGCCCAGCGCACCGGGCAAGCGCAGCAAGGATGATACGAAGGTGACGGATATGCTCTATGCCTGCTACGCGCTGGCGGAGCAGGGAAAAGATTTTAAGGAAGAACTGGACAGGATCAGGGACAGATACCAGCAGATCGTAGACGGGCTTGGGCTGAAGCTGTCCCTGGAACCGGAATTTGCAAAGATCGAAGAAAATTTCCGCGCCCGTGCCGGAAAGGACTATGCGGCATCCAGAGGCGAATATTTAAACGCGATCCTCATGTCAAATTATTTGGGCTTTGCTTTTGTGGACGCGGCCGAAGTGGTGCTTTTTGGGGAGGATGGGGAGTTTGACGCCCAAAAGACCAACGAAGTGCTGGCGGAGCGGCTGAAAAACATGCCAAACGCAGTGATCCCGGGGTTTTACGGTTCCAATCCGGACGGCTCGATCCGCACCTTTTCCCGGGGCGGCTCCGATATCACCGGTTCTATCGTGGCGAAAGCGGTAAAGGCCGACGTATATGAAAACTGGACGGACGTGTCGGGATTTATGATCGCCGATCCCAGGATCATCCCGGATCCGGAGAAGATCGACATGATCACTTACCGGGAACTGCGGGAGCTGTCCTATATGGGAGCCTCCGTGCTGCATGAGGAAGCGATCTTCCCGGTGCGCAGCGAAGGGATCCCCATCAATATCCGCAATACCAATCAGCCCGATGACGAGGGCACCTGGATCGTGGAAAGCACCTGTCAGAGATCCCAGTTCGTCATTACGGGCATAGCGGGGAAAAAAGGCTTTTGTTCCGTCAATATTGAAAAGGACAAGATGAATTCGGAGATCGGTTTTGGCAGGAGGGTGCTGCAGGCCTTTGAGGATAACGGCATTTCCTTTGAGCATGTGCCCTCCGGCATCGATACGATGACCGTATTCGTCCATCAGGACGCTTTTGTCAACAAGGAGCAGAAAGTGGTTTCCGCCCTGCACAGGCTGGCGGATCCGGATATGATCGATATTGAGGCGGATCTGGCCCTGATTGCCGTGGTAGGACGGGGCATGAAATCCACAAGAGGGACGGCGGCGCGCATTTTTGCCGCGCTGGCCCATAAAAACATCAACATCCGTATGATCGACCAGGGCTCCAGCGAGTTAAACATCATCATCGGCGTACATAACGAAGATTTTGAAGAGGCGATACGAGCCATCTATAATATGTTCGTCCTGGTCCAGCTCTGAAATAAGAGAGTGCGGTCGGGGCAGCATGGGGCCGTCCGGAATGAAAGGATCATTCCGGACGGTCTTTTTTTCACAATTTAAGGTTTTATTAAAGACAATGGCAAAAAACTGTGGTATACTATTGGGGAGTATGAAAAGAAGATGCTGCCCGGCAGGGCCAAAGGAAAAGCGGTTATGGCTAAGGAGAGAAAACCTGTCATACAGGTGAGGGATCTGTATAAGGTTTACCGGGTCGGGGACACGAAGGTGCGCGCCTTAAACGGTGTAGATTTCAATATTTACAAAGGGGAATTTTGTTCGATCGTCGGGACCTCCGGTTCCGGGAAGTCCACGCTTTTAAATATGCTGGCGGGGCTGGAGAAACCCACCAGGGGCGAGATCATCATCGCCGGGGAACATATGGAGAACAAGACGGAAAACCAACTGGTCCGGTTTCGGCGTGAACATATCGGTTTCATCTTCCAGTCTTTCAATCTGATGGCCACGATGAACGCGGTGGAGAATGTGGCGCTGCCTTTGACTTTCCAGGGGATGAGCAAAGAGGCCCGCCTGAAAAAAGCGGGAGCGCTTCTGGATCTGGTAGGATTAAAAAAATACAAGAAGCACCGGCCGACGCAGATGTCCGGCGGCCAGCAGCAGCGCGTCGGCGTCGCCAGGGCGCTGGTGGTGGATCCGGAGATTATTTTTGCGGACGAGCCCACGGGCAATCTGGATTCCAACACTTCCGAGGAAGTGATGCGGCTGATGCAGAAAGTAGTACAGGAAAAAAACCAGACGCTTGTGATGGTGACCCATGATAACCATTTGGCCAGCTTCGCGGACAGGATCTTCCATATCATAGACGGGAAGATCGTGCAGATCGAGGACAACAGGGGCCACAGGAGCGGCGTGGATCAGGACAGGGCCGGCGCAGAAAAGAAAGAGCCGGAGGGAATGAAGAGCCCGGAAGAGACGGACGGGACGGAGGAGTAACGGTAAGATGCACAGAAACAGCCATTTTTTGAAAAATATATTTGCGGCTGCCCTGGTATGCGCAGGGCTGATCGTTTTACCCGCCGGGATGGCCGTGCGGGCCTCGGGAGGAATCGACACGCTGGATCAGGATATTCTTTCCCAGATTCAGGCTCCATTAGAGTCGGACGAGACTGAAACAGAAACGGAATCCACAGAAGAATCTTCAGAGGCGGAATCCAGTGAACCGGAGTCTACGGTCCCGGAGTCTTCCGCGCCACAGCAGGATCCCGCCACCCAGGAAGAGCGCGATGCTGCCAAGGAGCAGTTGCGTAAGGAAGTGGAGAAATACAATACCAATAGCAACAAGTCCAGTATCCTGGCGGAGGCAAGTAAAGCTTATGCCCAAATTGAGGAAAAAAAGGAATGGACGAAGGAAGAACTGGACAGTTATGTGTCTGAGGTTCTGCAGTTGATCGGTTTGTATGCGGCGGGTGGTACGACGACTTCTACTTCTTCCTCGACTTCCAACTCCGACCAGAACAGTTCTTCCGGCAGCCAGTCGCAACCCGTCTACATCGACGACGATATGCGCGCCCGCGCCGATGAGGACATGCTCAATTATAAGGAAACTCTGATCCGCAGGGAAAACCCTGAGCAGTACATCCTGGATGAGCTGGACAGGATCCTCTACAGCGGGATCTATTATATCGCGGAATCGGAGCATATGACCGAGAGCGAGATGTGGGAATATGTGTCGCAGGTGAAAGCGGAGATGGACGCGGCCGTGGGCCGCAGCGGTGAAGTGACCTCTACCACGGAATTTCTGACGCTGGCGGACAACTGGCGCACCCCTTCGGTTTCGTATAACGGGACTGTGAGCATCGTCCTGCCGCTGATCAATCTGGGGGAAGAGTGGCTGACGGACCTTCTGGTGGAGCCGGTGGTTTCCAACGATGTGAAGGAATGGCCCTTCAAGCCGGACAGCACCGGGTATACCCAGAATTTTAACGAGATCCCCGGATGCGCGACCCATTTGTACGACGAAGCCATGTTCAACCGGAGGGAAGTGACGTATACCTTTACGGCCAGGGAAGACGTGCTGACCGGGTATTACCCTCTGACTTTCCGGGTCTGGTACAGCAGGGACGGGATCCGCTGCGAGGAACCTGCGGAGGTATCCGTTTATGTATACTGCCAGGGCAAACCGGGCAGCGGCCGCATTGGTATGAGCGATCAGGACAACGTTTCCAAGCCCAGGATCATTGTGACCGGTTTTACGACCGAACCGACGGAGGTTTACGCAGGGGATATTTTCATGCTGACCCTCCGGGTGCAGAACACTTCCCCGGATACGGCGGTCAATAACGTGCTGTTTGAACTGGAATCGGTGGAGAGCGGCGTGACCAACTCCAACGGGACGGTCAGCAACAGTTATTCCGCTTTCCTGCCCACCTCCGGTTCCAACTCCGTCTATGTGGAACAGATGCCCGCCGGCAGCGAAAAGGAACTGGCTATTGAGATGCAGGCCAAGGCGGACCTTTCCCAGCGGCCCTATGTGGTGAAGGTGAAGATGACATACGATACGGATATGACAGCGGATCTGACAGGGGAGGCCAATGTTTCCATCCCGGTCAAACAGGAGGCCAAATTCGACCACAGCACGCCGGAGGTGATGCCCACAAGCATTATGGTGGGCGAGCAGTCCAACGTCATGTTCCAGATCTATAATACCGGTAAGACGACCCTGTATAACGTGCAGGTGAAGTTTGAAGCGGACAGCGTTACAGGGGGAGACGCCTTTATCGGAAACCTGGAGCCGGGCGCTACCGGTAACGTGGATACCATGGTCACAGGATCGGCGGCCACGATGGACGACGGTACGGTAAAGGCGGTGATCACCTATGAGGACGATACCGGCAAGCCGACCAGGACAGAGGTGGAGATCAGCCTTATGGTCACGGATATGCCCATGGACAGCGGGCTGGTGGAATTCCCGGAGGATGAGGCGGCCATACGGCCGCAGCCGACGCTGACGACGCCCAAGATCGTCATGATCACGGCGGGCGCCGCGGTAGCGGCCGCGATCGTCGCCATGGTGATCGTAAAGCTGCTCAAGAAGAAAAAGGCGAAGAAGAGATTGGAAGAGGATCTGCTGGATCTGGATAAGGAAGACGGGGAATGAGGATTCTGGATTTGCTGCGGATGAGTTCCGGCAGTCTGCTGAAAAGAAAATTCCGGACCGTCCTGACCGTGCTGGGCGTGATGATCGGTACGGCTTCCATCGTAGTCATGGTATCCCTTGGCCTGGGGATCAACCGGGCGCAGATGGAGACGATCGAGAAGTACGGCGGCCTGACGACTATTGAAGTCAGGGAGGGCCGCAACGAGAGCCGGTCCGCCGGCGGTGGTTCGGTCGTCATCATTTCCTCTTCGTCTTCTTCCAACGATGTGAAGCGGATCGATGATGCTGCGGTGGAGACGCTCAAAGGGCTCGCCCATGTGACGAAGGCATATCCGGTCTTAAACTACAGCGCCATCGCCAAGTACGGACCTTACGAAACGATGCTCAGCATACAGGCGATGCCGCCGGAGGGGATAGAGGATCTGAACATCGAAGTGGGGGAGGGATATCTGCCTACCAGCAGCGATGAGTTGGAGCTGTTTTACGGCAACCGCGTGGCGGCGGACTTTTACAATCCCAAAACCTATTCCTATCCTTATTATGAGACCGGGGAGTATGCGGTGGATCTGAGTAAGGATACGCTGTTTATCATCCTCGACCAGTCGGCCTACTTCAACAGCCCTTCCGGCAGCAATAGCAGCGGCGGAAATACGGCGCCTCCCAAAAAATATATTTTCAAAACGGCCGGGATAGAGAAGGCGAGCCCGGAAGGGGAATGGAGCCAGAACGGGTATTCCGTGTTCTGTAACCTGGAGGCGCTGGAGACTACGTTAAAAAGGGTCTTTCGCAATAAGGCGATCCCGGGACAGCCTACGGGTGCGAACGGGAAACCATATAAAGTGTTTTATTACAGCCGGGCGAACGTTGTGGTGGATGATATCAGCAATGTGACCCAGGTGCAGGAAGCCATCAATTCGCTGGGCTACTCTTCCAGCAGCAATATCGAATGGATCCAGTCCACCCAGGAGCAGATGGCCAACATCCAGGCGCTTTTGGGCGGTATCGGGGCGGTTTCCCTGCTGGTGGCGGCCATTGGCATCACCAATACGATGATGATGTCCATTTATGAGCGGACCAAGGAGATCGGCGTGATGAAGGTGCTGGGCTGCGATATGCGCAATATTCAGGCGTTGTTTCTGATCGAAGCCGCTTATATCGGCTTTATCGGTGGTCTGGTGGGACTGGGCTTAAGCTACGCCATATCGACCGTGATCAACCGGGCGCTGGCGGCCGGTGGCGAATCGACGGTAACCTCCTATATTCCGCCCTGGCTGGCAGCCGCCGCATTAGTCTTTGCCGTGATCATCGGCATGGTGGCCGGATTTTTCCCGTCCCGCAGGGCGATGAGGCTAAGCCCTCTTGCGGCGATAAGAAACGAATGAATTGGAGAGGGGAGAACGCATGTCCTGTTCGGATGTGCGTTCTTTTTTGCAAAAATTATCTGATAATTCAGATAATAATGGATAAGATGCAATATAAAAAACAATATTTATTATGAAATTCAGACGAAAATGGAAAAAGAAAAGAAATTGTATTGACAAAAATACAATCCTTCTCTATAATAAAACTATAAACAAGAGGAAAGAGAAAAGAAAAAATAAACAGATAAAGGAGATGGTTCCACCTAACACATGAATCAGCTTCCCTTTCTGAAAGGAGAAAGGTACAAGACCGAAAACTTCATAGAGAGTCTTTAAAGGGAACAGGAGGTTCCATTCACTTTAAAGAAAATGCGAAGGTAAATGATTTATCGAGTACGCTGGCAGCAGGGTAACGTCGGTGGACGGACCGCAGAGGCAGAGAAAAGAGCATTAACTGCCGGGAATGGAAAAAGGTTCGGGCCGTACGCAGAAGGACAGATCAGAAAAGTGGAAAGATAAAGGAAAAACGGAGGTATTTACCATTGGACAACGCAGCATAAGAGCGGGTATTGATCAAAAAGATGATTGATACCCGCTTCTGTTTGTGTTAATCTATAGGAGTAGCCAAAAAAAGCGCACGGGATGGAGCAGTATCGATACTATGTCGGATAACCAAAAGAAGAGGGAAGAGAGAAGAAAGAGAAGGATCCGCAATCAGGTGATCTCCTATGGGATCAGCGTTGTGATCCTGCTGGCCGCAGTTGCAGGAGGCTTTTTTGGCATCAGGGCGGCGGCGGGCGCCGTGAAAGAGCGCGCGCAGGCCAGGGAAGAGGCCAGACAGGCGGCGATCGAGGAGTCCCTGGCGGAAGAGTCGATGGCGGCGGAGTCGGCGGTAGCCGCTATGCTGGAACAGTCGTCGGAAAGCCAACAGGAAACGGAAACCGAGACGGAGACGTATTCCATACAGGACGCGCTGGAGGAACTGGTGCTTGAGAGCGTGGGCAGCTTGACGCTGGAACAGAAGGTGGCGGGGCTGTTCATCGTGACGCCGGAGCAGATCACCGGCGTGGGCCAGGCGATCCAGGCGGGCGACGGTACGAAGGAAGCGCTGGAGAAATATCCTGTAGGGGGATTGATCTATACCGCCAGGAATATCCAGTCCCAGGAACAGATACAGCAGATGCTTTCCAATACGGTTTCTTATTCGGCGTTCCCCCTTTTTTTGGGAGTGGCAGAAGAGGGCGGGGACCAGGCTGGGGTAGCCGAGGCGCTGGGGCTTGAGCATCCGGCCTCCATGGCGCAGATCGGCGCTTCGGGAGACGTCCAGGCGGCGGTCGATGCGGGAGGGACGATCGGTTCCTATCTTGTCTCCTGCGGCTTTAATCTGGATTTCGCTCCGGTAGCGGATGTGCTTGTCAACGCAGAGTCGCCCATCGGCGACAGGGCTTTTTCCGGTGACGCGCAGGTGGTGTCCCAGATGGTGACGGGGATGGTGCAGGGGCTGCAGAGCAGCGGCGTGAGCGCCTGCCTGAAATATTTCCCCGGGCTGGGCAGCGCGTCAGACGATCCTGCAGAGGGGATCGCGGAAACGGTGCGGACGAAAGAGGAGATGACGGCGGAAGAGTTCGTCCCCTTTGCAGCGGGTATTGCGGCGGGCTGCGATATGATCATGGTGGGCAATGTCACCCCCACCGGGCTTTTGGGGGAGGACAGCGTTCCCGCCAGCCTTTCGGAGGATGTCATTACGGGTATTTTGCGCAATGAACTTTCCTATAACGGCATCGTCATTACGGATGCCCTGGATATGGCGTCCGTGACGGAATATTATGAATCGGATATTGCCGCGATCATGGCGCTCAAAGCGGGGGCGGATATGGTGCTTATGCCGCAGGACTTTGAGAAGGCCTATGAGGGCGTCATAGACGCGGTGCATAACGGCACGATCAGCGAAGAGCGGATCGACGATTCCCTGGCGCGGATCTACCGCGTCAAGCTGAGAGGACGGATCTCATGAGAAGGAAAGCTTCAGGAAAACGGCAATAGACGCCGATATTTTTCCTGCGAGAATAAAATAGGTGATTTGACCGCATAAATAGAGCCAGGCGGCTTTATTTATGCGGTTTTTTTGTTTCAATTAACTTGAAACAAGATCACGGCCGCGCAAAATGCCGCGGTTTTTCGCAGGAAGGAGAAGCGAAATGGCAAAATCAGGAAGCAACATTTACAAACGCAATGATGGACGGTACGAGGGAAGGATCCTGGTAGGGAAAACGATTTACCGCAAACCCCACTATATCTACGTTTATGCCAGGACATTGAAGGATCTGAAGCAGAAAATGCAGGATATCCAGGAAAAGGTGGAGGAGGATTATCTGGTTTCGGCGCGGCGTATGCGCGATGCGGCGAACGGTTGGCTGGAGGAAAACCGCGCGGTTTGGAAGGCCACTACCTATGACCGCTATGAGCAACTGGTCAGGCATTATATCATTCCGGTCCTGGGCAGTTATCAGATCCACGAGATCTCCAGGAAGATCCTGGCGGAATTTACCCAGGAAATCGACCGTCTTTCCCCCAGGGGAGGCGTATCGGAACGTTACAAAAAATATATCTGCACGGTGATACGCCATATCATCATTTTTGAAAGCGAAAAGGCGGACCTGGATCTTACGCCGCCGCCGCTTCCGGATATCAGGGTGGCGGAGGCGCTGCCCCAGCTTCCGGACGCCAGGACGCTGCGGCAGATGGAGGAATATCTGATGGACAATCTGGATAACGATACCTGTCTGGGGATCCTTGTGGCGCGCTATACCGGGATCCGGATCGGAGAACTGTGCGCGCTGCAATGGAAAGATATAGATCTGGACGAGGGCGCCCTTATGATACACAGCAACCTGCAGCGCATCAAAACCTGTAACGAAGAGGAAGGGCCAAACGCCGTAAGGGAAGGCCGGACGAAAGTCCTTGCACAGCTTCCCAAGACGGCCAGATCGATCCGCGTCATTCCGCTTCCCGCGAGGTTGACGGAACTGCTCAGGCAGCACAGGCGCAGGCCGGAGGAGTATCTGGTCCCTGGGAAAAAGGCCGCCTGGACGGAAGTGCGGACGATGCAGTACCGCTTTGCCTCCATTCTGAAAAAAAGCGGGCTCGAACCGTTCCATTTTCATCTTCTCCGCCATAACTTTGCCAGCGAGTGTATCCGCCAGGGCTGCGATATGAAATCGCTTAGCGAGATCCTGGGGCACAGCAACATTCAAATCACCATGAGCATCTATGTGCATACTTCCATGCAGCAGAAAAAGAAAATGATGAACCTGGTCTGTCGCAGGCAGGAGGGGAAACCGGCTTAAACGGGCGATCCTGTCTGACACTTAAAACGGGCAATCCTGTTTGAATTAGTTGTTGACATTCTCGGCCCAAGATGGTAATATACATTTTGCAGCGGGAATCCGCTATGCGGAAGTGTCGGAACTGGCAGACGAGCAAGACTAAGGATCTTGTGACAGCAATGTCGTGTGGGTTCAAGTCCCATCTTCCGCAGTCAACAACTACCTTATTTTGCGGGCTTTTTGGGTTTGTACTTTGCAAAGTAATCAAAGGAGTAATCAAAAAAAGCAAGAAGGAGGAAAATTCTTGCACATATGCCCCGTAAACAGTAGGTGTTAGAACGAGATTAATTCTTGTTACGGTATTTTGTGAAGGGGGTGTCGCAAAATCATCAAAATTAGATGATTGAGCGACATCTTCGCTTATTATAACCCAAAAATCCGGGAGACCTCTCTGATTCCAGATGGTTCCCCGGATTTTTGGCGTACTCTAA
>CANQFM010000067.1 GCA_947598825.1 uncultured Eisenbergiella sp.
ACAAAAAAATTCTTTACAGCCGGGAATAGGGATGGTACAATCTAACTACAATAACAAATGAGGGCACTTGTGGTGGTAAACTTTCGTGTCAACCACACGCCGCTGGTAATGACAAGGGAAAACCCTGAGAGATGCAGGAGAATGGCACGCCTGCCTGGTGTCCTCTTTGTTTTGCATAGATGTTGAATGGAAATATTTGAGGTGGAAAATGCGTCCCCATACGCCACAGATCGCAAAAATAACGCCCCGGCCATGCGCCGGGGGTTATTTTGTGAGTAATTTATGTGTTCAGTCTTCATCCCCTTCTTCTACTAACGGGTTATAGCGGCTGTGTCCGATCAGCACCGTGCCCGTTTCTTGTCCGTCCTGGTAGGTGGTCAGGTAAGTGTCCGCCGTGAGGGATCCCGTCTGGGCAGCCCACAGCTTATGGGTGCGCCCGCCCAGTTCGCTCTGCAGGGCCAGTACCTGTACGGTGAGGCGTTTGTTGTCGGTATTGGTCAGCAGGATCACCGGCGCAGCGTAGTCGTTTCTGAATTTCATGTCCTTGGAGCCTGCCGCAATGGCCGCGTCCAGACCTTTGGGCAGGTAGGAGACGGGCATACTGTGGGGCTTGCGCTCCACCACGGTCATCCCGGCGTTCATGACGGCGTTATAGACGGTGGAAGAGATCTGGCAGACGCCGCCTCCCATGCCGGTGGTGTGTACGCCGTTTAAGTAAACGCCGGCGGGCTTATAGCCGTTGGCACTGGTGCGGGGCAGGATGGTATCGCTGACGGAAACCGTCTGTCCGGGCATGACGACCAGGTTATTCATCCGCGCCGCGCCCACCCGGATGTTGTTGCTGCGGTTGGAACCGCTGGTACGGAAGCTGGTGGTACATTCCCCGGCCAGAACGAAGTCCGGGCTGACGGAAAGCTGCCGGTCGTTCTCTACGGTGCTAAGCAGAGTATCGCCCAGTTCAAACGCGATGTCGTCGCAGCCGCCGGAAAGCACCATGTTGGAAAGCAGGTTAGCCAGGTATTGGGCGGCCTCCGGGCGCACCTCCAGATGGGATTCGCTGGTCAGGTAGATATAGGTGCCGTTGCCATTGTCGTATAACGGCAGATTGGTCTGGGAAGTGGCGGCAGCGATCTGGGCGCTGATAGCGTTAAAAAAGCCCTGAAAGACGGACAGGTCTGTAAAGGTGCAGGCGATCCGGCCTTCAATGCCCGTCAGCCGCACCGGGATGGAAAGGAATGCGTCCATGCCGGTGACCCAGCTCATCCCTTTGTAGGTGGCGGTCACTTTCCTGGTCCGGAAGGCCGGGTTTATGTAAAGCTCGTCTCCAAAAACCGTATCATAGCTGGCGGCGGGCAGCGGCGTCGGCGCCCATTCCTGCTTCGCAAAATAGACGCTGTTTGCGGCGGCGTGTACCGTCGAAACGGCGGGCGGACAGGTGAGGGCCGTCAGCGCGGTGAGCGCGGCCAGCGCAGGCAATGTGGTCAGAACTGCCGGGCGGATACGGGATCTGGAAGTTTTCATGGGAGCTTCTCCCTCCTTCTCACGGATTCAAATTTTTCTGCGCAGTGGAGAGCATCAGTTTGATCCGGTTGAGCTGATTGACCTCGCTGGCGCCGGGATCGTAGTCGATGGCGACAATGTTGGCCGCCGGGTAGCGGCGGCGGATTTCCTTGATGACGCCCTTGCCGACTACATGGTTGGGCAGGCAGCCGAAAGGCTGGGTACACACGATGTTGTGGGTCCCCGCGTGGATCAGCTCCAGCATCTCCCCGGTCAGAAACCAGCCTTCCCCGGTCTGGTTGCCGATGGAAACGATCGGTTCCGCATAGTCGGCCAGCGCCCGGATATGGGAGGGCGGCGTAAAGTGGGCGCTTTTGCGAAAAGCGCCTGAAGCGGCGGATCGGGCGGTCTCCAGGGCACGGATCCCGGCTCTGGCGATCAGGGCGGTTTTGCGGCTCATGCCGAGGTGCTGCGCTTTATAGATCTGATTGTAAAAGCAATAGAGCATAAAGTCAAGCAGGTCGGGAACGACAGCTTCCGCGCCTTCCGCCTCCAGAAGCTCCACCAGGTGGTTGTTGGCGGCGGGCGCGAACTTGACCAGGATCTCGCCCACTACGCCGACCCGGGGCTTACGTTCTTCCGTGATGGGAACGCGGTCGAAATCCGCGACGATCTGACGGCACATTTTGGAAAAGGCGAAATACCCTGGCGTTTTTTTGCTGGATAAAAATGTCTTGCAGCGGTCGGCCCATTGCGCGTGGAGCGCATTGACGCTGCCCGCCTGCTTTTCATAGGGGCGCATCCGGTAGACGCAGCGCATGAAAATGTCGCCGAAGATGGCGCCGTAGGCGGCCCGGATCAGAAGGTCCGCGTTCAGATGAAAGCCCGGATTGCTTTCCAGCCCGGACAGGTTCAGGGAAATGACCGGGATATGGGAAAGCCCCGCCTTTTCCAGCGCGCGCCGGATAAAGCCGATGTAGTTGGTAGCCCGGCAGCCGCCGCCAGTCTGGGTCATGATAACCGCCACCTTATCGGTATCGTAGCGTCCCGAAAGCAGCGCCTGCATGACCTGGCCCACTACCAGCAGAGAAGGGTAACAGGCGTCGTTGTTCACATATTTCAGCCCCATATCGATGGCCTGACGGTCGGCTTCGGGCAGAAGCTCCACCTGATAGCCGCAGGCGCGAAAAGCCGGCTCCATGAGTTCAAAATGGATGGGCGACATCTGCGGGCAGAGGATGGTGTAGGTGCTGCGCATTTCCTCCGTGAACGGTACTTTATGAATATCGGTGGGGCTGACCGCACAGTGGATCTGTCTTTCCTCCCGTACCCGCAGGGCGCTGAGCAGCGAACGGATCCGGATGCGCGCGGCCCCCAGATTGTTTACCTCGTCGATCTTTAAGCAGGTATAGATCTTGCCGGACCCGGAGAGGATGTCGTTGACCTGGTCTGTCGTCACCGCGTCCAGCCCGCAGCCAAAGGAGTTGAGCTGGATCAGATCCAGGTCGTCCCGGGTGCGCACGAAAGCGGCGGCGCGATAGAGGCGGGAATGGTACATCCACTGGTCGGAAACGATAAGGGGCCGCTCCGGCTGTCCCAGGTGGGAAACGCTGTCCTCGGTCAGCACGGCCAGGCCGTAGGAGTTGATCAGCTCCGGGATGCCGTGGTTGATCTCCGGGTCGATATGATACGGACGTCCCGCCAGGACGATGCCGTGTTTATGGTTTTCTTCCATCCAGGCAAGGACTTCTTCCCCTTTTTTCCGGATGTCGTCCCGGGCCGCCTGCATTTCCGCCCAGCCCGCCAGGGCGGCGGATTCCACTTCGCTGGGGCTGATTTTTGGAAAAGCTTCCTTGAGGGCGGGCAGAGCGGCGTCCAAGGAGGCGAAAGAGAGGAAAGGGTTTAAAAACCGCACTTCCCCACGGCCGATCTGTTCTACGTTGTTCTTGATATTTTCCGAGTAGGAGGTGACGATCGGACAGTTATAGTGGTTGTTGGCGTCGGGCGTCTCGTTGCGCTCATAGAACAGGGCGGGATAGAAAATGAAGTCTACGCCCTGCCGGATCAGCCAGGAAACATGGCCATGGGCCAGCTTGGCCGGATAACATTCGGATTCGCTGGGAATGGATTCGATGCCCAGTTCATACAGGTTGTGGCTGCTGGACGGGGAGAGTACGACCTGATATCCCAGTTCGGTAAAAAACGTGAACCAGAAAGGATAGTTCTCATACATATTGAGAACGCGGGGAATGCCGACGCGGCCTCTGGTGGCGCGGTCGGCCGTCAGCGGTTCGTACCCGAAGATCCGCTCCAGCTTGTAGGCAAAGAGGTTGGGCGCCTGACTGGGGTTTTTGGCCTTTCCAAGCCCCCGTTCGCAGCGGTTGCCGGATATGTACTGCCGGCCGCCGGAAAAGCGGTTGACGGTAAGGCGGCAGTGGTTGGTGCAGCCCTGGCACTTGGCCATGGAGGTGGTAAACTCCAGGGCGTTGATCCGGTCGATGGAGAGCATGGTGGTCTGATAATCTGCGCGGTGGCGTTCCCGGGCGATCAGCGCGGCGCCGAACGCCCCCATGATGCCCGCGATATCGGGGCGGATGGCCTCGCAGCCGGCGATCAGCTCGAAGCTGCGCAGCACGGCGTCATTGTAAAAGGTGCCGCCCTGGACGACCACCTGCTTTCCCAGCTCCGAAGCGCTGGATACCTTGATGACCTTAAACAGCGCGTTTTTGATCACGGAATAGGCCAGTCCGGCGGAAATATCCGCCACGCTGGCGCCTTCTTTCTGGGCCTGCTTGACCTTGGAGTTCATAAACACCGTGCAGCGGGTGCCCAGATCGATGGGATGGGGCGCGAAAAGCGCGGCCTGGGCGAAGTCCTGTACGCTGTAATTTAAGGAAGAGGCGAAGGTTTCGATGAAGGAGCCGCAGCCGGAGGAACAGGCTTCGTTGAGCAGCACGCTGTCCACGGTGCCGTTTTTGATCCGGATGCATTTCATGTCCTGGCCGCCGATGTCCAGGATACAGTCCACCTGCGGGTCGAAGAAAGCGGCGGCGTAGTAGTGGGCCACGGTTTCCACTTCCCCCTCGTCCAGAAGAAAAGCCGCTTTCATCAGCGCTTCGCCGTAGCCTGTGGAGCAGGAATGGACGATCCTGGCGCCTTCTGGCAGATGGGCATAGATCTCCTGGATCGCGGCGACAGCGGTCTTTAAGGGGCTACCGTTGTTGTTGGAATAAAAGGAATATAAAAGGGAGCCGTCCTCGCCCACCAGGGCCGCCTTGGTGGTGGTGGAACCGGCGTCGATGCCAAGATAGCAGTCGCCCCGGTAATCGGAAAGGGGGGCGGTCTTTACGCGGTGGGCGCTGTGGCGCTTCTGGAACGCCTCATATTCTTCCCTGGAAGAAAAAAGGGGCTTCATGCGCTCCACTTCAAAGGCCATGTGCAGATCGCCGGAGAGGCTGTGGATCAGTTCGCTTAAGGGCAGGCTCACCTCCGGCCTGGCGTTCATGGCCGCGCCCATGGCGGCGAACAGGTGGGAATGGTCCGTGTCGACGATATGTTCGCTGTCCAGCTTCAGCGTGCGGATAAAGGCGGCCTTCAGCTCGGAAAGAAAATGCAGAGGACCGCCCAGGAAAGCCACATGTCCCCGGATGGGCTTGCCGCAGGCCAGGCCGCTGATGGTCTGGTTGACCACCGCTTGGAAGATGGAGGCGGCCAGATCCTCCCGGGTGGCCCCCTCGTTGATCAGCGGCTGGATGTCGGATTTGGCGAAAACGCCGCAGCGGGCGGCGATGGTGTATAGGGAGCGGTAATTTTTCGCATACTCATTTAAACCGGCGGCATCCGTCTTTAACAGGGAAGCCATTTGGTCGATAAAAGAGCCTGTGCCGCCCGCGCAGATACCGTTCATGCGCTGTTCCGCATTGCCGTTTTCAAAATAGATGATCTTGGCGTCCTCCCCGCCCAGTTCGATGGCCACGTCGGTGGCGGGCGCTACCGCCTGCAGGGCGGTGGCGACGCAGATGACCTCCTGGGAGAAGGGCACTTTCAGGCAATCAGCAAGCGTCAGGCCGCCGGAGCCTGTGATCGTGGGATGTACGTCAAGATCGCCGAGAGCGGCCAGGGCGTCTGAGAGCAGGCCCGCCAGCGTCTCCTGGATGTTGGCGAAATGCCGCCGGTAATCGGCGAACAGAAGGTTTTTATCCCGGTCGAGGACCACGGCCTTGACCGTCGTGGAACCGATGTCGATCCCCAGCGTATAGCCTGTGCAAAGCTCGGATCGTACCGTATTCATGTATATCACTCTTTTCGTTCCTATGTTTTAAGTTGTTTTACCGCTGTTTTAACTTCCATATTATACGCCTCAATATCGGATCGCGCAATGAAACGCAGGTTAAAATCCTGTTAAAAATTTATAATCATTGCCTTTTTGCGGGCGGGATGGTAAAATAAAACATTATGAAAGAAAAGAGGAAAGGTGCTGATTTTCGTGGACAAACGCAATGATCTGAAAGGGAGACTGCGCCGGTACGCCATCCCGAATCTGACGGTCTATCTGATCGCCTGTTACGGGATCGGTTATCTGCTGCAGCTTATCGCGCCCAATGTCATTTATCTGTTCCTTCTGGATCCGTTCCTGATCGGGAAAGGGCAGATCTGGCGTATCGTGACCTGGGTGCTGATCCCGCCGGAGAGTTCCAATATCATTTTCGTGCTTATCATGCTCTATCTGTATTATTCGCTGGGAAGCCTCCTGGAGCGGCTTTGGGGGACTTACCGGTATAATGTCTATATTTTTTCAGGCATCCTGTTTACGATCCTGGGGGCGCTGGTGCTGTGCGCCTATTGCGCTCTGATGGGGGCCGAGTACGCCGGGATACCGGGGATCTATATGCTCCGAAACGGCAGTTGGGTGAGTTTCGGGCAGTTTTCCACCTATTACATCAATATGTCCATTTTCCTGGCCTGCGCCGCCAGCATCCCGGATGTGCAGCTTCTTTTGATGTTCCTTTTCCCCATTAAGGTGAAATGGCTGGGGATCCTTTACGGCGCCATGCTGATCCTGCAGTGTATCCAGGGCGGCATTGCCACCTGGATCGTATCGGTCTTTTCGCTGCTCAATTTCTTGATCTTTTTCCTAAAGGCCAGGGGGAAAATGCGGCTGTCGCCGGGGCAGATGAAGACGCGGCGCGAATTTAAACAGAAGATGCGATCGGCGACCCAGGCGGCCCAGGGCGTGACGAAGCATAAATGCGCTGTCTGCGGCAGGACGGAGCTGGACGGGGACGATCTGGAGTTTCGGTTCTGTTCCAAATGCAACGGCAACTACGAGTATTGTCAGGAGCATCTTTTCACCCATACCCATGTGAAGTAAGACGGGCTGGCTGTTTTTAAGGAGCGCAGATGAACGAGGAACAGATTTTTGCAAAGGCGCTGGAGGCGCTATGCAGGCAGGCCAGGGAGCAGGGCAACGCGGTTTCTGAGCGGCAGTTGGAAGAGGCGTTTGAAAAGAACGGCCTTTCCCTGTCCGGCGAACAGCTTTTGCTGGTGCGGGATTATCTGAAGGAAAAAAAGATCGGCGTGGGAGAACCGGGGGATCCGGATTCCTTTTTGTCAGAGGAGGAAGTCCGGTATCTGGATCTGTACCTGGAAGAACTGGAGGGACTGCAGACGCTGACAGAAGGGGAAAAGGAAGCGGTCACGCTGTCCGCCATGGCCGGGGAGTCCGGTGCCAGGGAGAAGCTCATCGAGATCTTTCTGCCCAGGGTGGCGGAGATTGCCAGGCTCTATGCCGGGCAGGGCATCGGCATGGAGGATCTGATCGGCGAAGGGAACGTGGCGCTGGCCATGGCCGCAGAAATGGTATCCTGCGCCGGCAGTGTCCAGGAGGCCCACGGCAATCTCGTAAGCGCGGTCATGGAGGCCATGGAGGAGCTGATCGCCCGGGACGCAGGAGAGAAAAAGACCGGGGAAAAGCTGGTCAAAAAGGCCAACGACGTGCTGGATAAGGCCAGGGAGATGGCGCAGGATCTGGGGCGCAAGGTGAAGGTGGAGGAACTGGCCAAAGAGAGCGGGCTGTCCCGGGACAGGATCCGGGAGGCGGTGCGCATCACCGGGGACCGGATCGAATACCTGGATACGAAAGAGGGGTTTTGATGGCGGCGGATAACGATTTTAAGCATATTCTGCAGGATTTCGGCAATTATTATATCGGCGCCAGGTGGACGTACCGGGAAATGATGGGAAGCGACCAGATGCCCTTTAAATGGAAAGCCGTCATCGCCCATTATTTTTCCAAAGCGGTGGATCTGGATACGCGGATGGAGGACCATATATTTTTTATGGATGCAGAAGATTTCGCTTACCAGACCTATAAGGAATTGAAAGCAAGGTTTAGGATGAGCGTCTGGACGCCGGCGGATCCGAAACGGCGCAGAGGGGGACATTATGAGAGCTGCGAATACAGGATCGAAGAGATCGTGGCGAGCCGGGCGCTGCATGAGCAGATGGATACGATCATCGTACAGGAACTCAGGCTGCCAAAGCTTGCGTTGATGAATTTTTCGGTATGAGTGTAAGAAGGAAGGATGGGACCGCATGAGGATAGAAGACCTGAAAGCATATGAAATCGTGAAAAAGGAGCCGATCGACGATCTGCGCTCGGTGGGGTGGCTTCTGCGCCATAAAAAGAGCGGCGCCAGGATCGCGCTGTTGGAAAACGACGACGAGAACAAGGTGTTTTCCATCGCCTTTCGCACGCCGCCGGAGGACAGCACGGGGGTGGCGCATATCCTGGAACATTCCGTGCTGGAGGGTTCCAGGGATTTTCCGGTCAAGGACCCCTTTATCGAGCTGGTCAAGGGCTCTCTGAATACGTTCTTAAACGCCATGACCTATCCGGATAAGACTGTTTATCCGGTGGCGAGCTGCAACGATAAGGATTTTGCCAACCTGATGCACGTTTATCTGGACGCGGTGTTTTATCCGAACATCTACCGGGAACCCAGGATCTTTTATCAGGAGGGCTGGCATTACGAACTGCAGGACAGGCGCGACGAACTGACCATAAACGGCGTCGTATATAACGAGATGAAAGGAGCCTTTTCTTCTCCGGACGATGTGCTGGAGCGGGAAGTGTTAAACTCCCTGTTCCCGGATACGTCCTATGCCTTTGAGTCTGGCGGCGATCCCGAAGAGATCCCGTCTTTGGATTATGAGGCGTTTTTGGAGTTTCACAGAAAGTATTATCATCCGTCCAACAGCTATATCTACCTGTATGGAGATCTGGATATGGCCGAACGTCTGGACTGGCTGGATGAACGCTATCTGTCGCACTTTGACAAGCTGGAGGTGGATTCCGCGATCGCATTGCAGCCGCCCTTTATACGGCCTGCGGATCTGCGCAGGGAATATTCGGTTTCGGAGAGCGAGCCTCTTGAGCGCAATACCTATCTGACATGCAACGCTGTGGTGGGGGATGTGCTGGAGCGGGAAGAGTATGTGGCGTTCCAGATCCTGGATTACGCGCTGTGTACGGCCCAGGGAGCGCCTTTAAAGCAGGCGCTTCTGGACGCCGGTATCGGCCAGGACGTCTACAGCTTCTATGACAACGGAACCCGTCAGCCGTATTTTTCCATCGTGGCGAAGAACGCGGAGGAGTCCCAGAAGGGCGATTTTTTGCGCCTTATCGAAGAGGTGCTTACGTCGCTGTGCCGGGACGGGATCGACAAAAGATCGCTGGAGGCGGGGCTGAATTACTATGAGTTCAAATACCGGGAGGCGGATTTCGGATCCTATCCCGCCGGATTGATGTATGGGCTGCAGATGCTGGACAGTTGGCTTTACGACGAGGAGCGGCCGTTTATGCACATCGACGCCGGGGAGACTTACCGTTTACTGCGCAGCAAGATCCAAAGCCGTTATTTTGAAGAACTGGTGGAGAGCCGCCTTTTGCACAATCCCCATAAGAGCGTGGTAGTGCTGGCGCCCGTCAGGGGGCTAAACGAGAAGAAGGAAGCTGCCCTGGCCGAGAAACTGGCGGCCTATAAGGCGGCCTGCAGCCCGGAACAGATCGAAGAGATCCTGGAGAGGACGCGGCAGCAGGAAGCTTTTTCCAGGGAAGAGGACAGGCCGGAGGATCTGGCGAAGATCCCGCTGCTTTCCCGTTCCGATATCCGCAGGGAGACGGAAGACGTGATCCTGGAGGAGAGGAAGCTGGGAGATACGACGGTTTTGTATCATCCGATCCCCACCAACGGCATCAGTTATTTCAGGCTGCTGTTTGACTGTACGCAGGTGCCCGGGGAGCTTTTCCCGTACCTTGGCATTTTAAAGGCGGCCATGGGTATGGTGGATACGGCCCGCTATTCTTACCGGGAGCTGTATACGCAGATCGACCTGGCGACAGGCGGCCTGGTGCCCGTCACCAATATCTATACCAGCGCGAAGGATCTTTCCCGCAGGACGGTGCGGTTTGAACTCAAGGGCAAGGCCTTTTTCGACAGGCTGAAAGAGGCGATGGATCTGGCGGGCGAGATGCTGCTGACTTCGGACTATTCCGACCCGAAGAGGATGGCGGAGATTTTGTCGGAGCTGCGGTCCCATATGCAGTCGTCGATGATCTCGGCGGGGCATACGGTGGCGAGCCAGCGGGCGCTGTCCTATATTTCAGGGTCCGCAGCGCTGCAGGAGGCCGTTAACGGCGTGGATTTTTACCGCCTGACGGAGCGGCTCTGCGCAGGCGGGGAGGAGGCAGGAACTCTTGCAGAGAAGCTGGATCGGCTGTGCAGGTGCGTTTTCAGGCCGGAGAACCTGATCCTCGATTTTATCGGGCAGGAAGAAAGTCAGTATCGGATCTTTTTGGAAGGCGCCGCTGCGCTGAAGGAAAAGCTGTATACCGATCCGATCGGGACAAAACCCTTTGAACCGGTCCTGGAGCGCAAAAACGAAGGGTTTTTATCGGCTTCCCAGGTGCAGTACGTCTGCCGCGCCGGCAATTTTGTTGACAAGGGGCTTTCCTATACGGGCGCGCTGCGGATCTTAAAGGGCATCATGAACAACGATTATCTGTGGAACAACATTCGCGTCCAGGGCGGCGCTTACGGCTGTATGTGCAATTTCGGCAAGGGCGGGGATTCCTTCTTCGTATCCTACCGGGATCCGAACCTGTCCAGGACGATCCAGGTGTTTGAGCAGGCCCCCGGGTTTGTGGAAAACTTAAAGCTCGATGAGAGGGCCATGACCCAGGCGGTCATCGGCACCATCAGCGACCTGGATATCCCGCAGAATCCGGCCGGAAAGGGCCTTCGGGCCATGAGCCTGTATCTGACCGATCAGACCCGGGAGGATATGCAAAAGGAACGGGATCAGATCCTGGACGCGACGCCGGAGGACATCCGCGCCCTGGCCGGACATCTGCGGGCGTTTCTGGCGGACGACTGTCTGTGCGTCGTGGGCAGCGAGAAGAAAATAAAAGAAGAAAAGGAAAACTTCCTGGAATTGAAACCATTATATCAGGAGAGCAGACCATGAGGAAAAAAGGATTTTTACAAAACAAAATTACAGGGATGGGCAAAAGGGCCGCAGCGCTGGGCCTTGCCCTTTTATTCGGCTTTGCTGCGGCAGGCTGCGGAGGAAGCAATAAAGAAACCCAGTACGCTTCGGGCGCTACCGCCGATACGGCGGCCTACGACGGGGGATTATATGAAATGGCAAACGCGGTGGAGGCCCCCCAGGAGGAAGCTGTCGCCGAAGAGGGCGCCGAAACCGTAACGCAGAACAACCGCAAGCTGATCCGCAATGTGGATATGTCCGTGGAGACGGAGAATTTCGACGGGCTGCTGGAGCAGGTCAGAAGCCGGGTGGAGGCCCTGGGCGGATATATTGAGAACAGTTCGGTATATAATGGCAGCTATACTTCCGATTACCAGTCCAGAAACGCGTCCGTCACGGCGCGCATCCCTTCCGGGAGGCTGGACGAGTTTTTGGATACCCTGGAGGACGCCACCAACGTAGTCCGCAAAAACGAGACGGTGGAGGATGTGACGCTGCAGTATGTGGATCTGGAAAGCCATAAGAAAGCGCTGCAGGCGGAGCAGGAGAGCCTTTTGTCCATGCTGGAGCATGCGGAGAGCATCGAGGATATCATCGCCATCAATGAGCAACTGACGGATGTGCGTTACCGGCTGGAAAGCATGGAGTCCCAGTTGCGTACATATGACAATAAGATCGACTACAGCACGGTCTATCTGGATATAAAGGAAGTGGAGCATTATGTGCCTGCGGCGAAGAAGAGCGCGGGAGAACGCATCCGGGAGGGCTTTGTCAACAACCTCCGCCGGGCGGTGAGCGGCGTTATGGAGTTCTTTATCGAGCTGATCATCGCGCTGCCGCTTCTGGTGGTTGCCGCCATCGTGATCGCCCTGATCGTTCTGGCCGTCATGCTGCTGGTACGTTTCAGCGAAAAACAGGCGGCGAAGAAACGGGAGAGGCTTAAGCAGCAGGGCGTCGTACTCAACCGTTACGGCAGCAGGGTGGCCGTGGGAAAGAGCGCGCCGCAACAGGGCGCAGCAGCGCAGGTGCAGGCGCAGCCCTCCGGCGAGAAACCGTCAGGGGATGCAAAGAAGCCCGGAAATGAGGATTGAGGCGCAGGATGGATAACGGACAGAAGAAATCGGGCTTTGCCGCGCTGGTGGGACGGCCCAATGTGGGCAAATCCACGCTGATGAACCATCTCATCGGCCAGAAGATCGCCATTACCTCCAATAAGCCCCAGACCACCCGCAACCGGATCCAGACCGTCTATACGGGCCCTCAGGGGCAGGTGGTTTTTCTGGATACGCCCGGCATCCACAAGGCCAAAAACAAGCTGGGCAGCTATATGGTACAGGTGGCGGAGAGTACCCTAAAGGACGTGGATGTGGTGCTTTGGCTGGTAGAGCCCGACACCTTCATCGGCGCTGGGGAACG
>CANQFM010000068.1 GCA_947598825.1 uncultured Eisenbergiella sp.
GTCGAGGGCTTATCCTGTAAGGTTGTGGGAAGAAGGATGTGAGAGGTTAGATTTGGTGTTCAGTTTTGAAGGTATAGCGTTTACAAAGCCTTTATTCAGCGAAGAATAGGGGCTTTTTTGCGGTTTGGAGGATGGAATGCAGGATCGGCGGCAGATGGATCTGAAACAGAATATCGAGGACGCACAATACGTCCTGGTGGGAATCGGCGCCGAGTTTGCACAGCGTTTGGAGCCGATGGAGCAGGACGCTTTTTACGCATCCCTGGCCGCTCAGGCCCGATCGGATGCCTTCGAAGGACAGATACGGCAATATCTGCAGTTCCATTATCTGAAAAGACATCCGGACAAACGGATTTTGGACGCATATGAACAACTGACATCCCTTCTGGAAGGAAAGGATTACTTTATTGTATCGCTTTGCACGGATGATCTGATCTATGAGACAGGTCTGGATCCCTCCAGGATCGTGACGCCCTGCGGCGGCTGGCGCGCCATGCAGTGCGGCCGGGAGTGCGTGACGGATCAGGAGCCTCTGGTGACGGACGAAAACGTGATGCGGGAGCTTTTAAGCAGCATCGACGGGTGCGATGGAGAGCTGGACGCGATCGACTTTCCCGTGTGTGCGGAATGTAGTGCGCCGCTGTGGTTCAATCAGATCTCTGCGCCGGAATATCGGGAAGAGGGCTATCTGCCCCAGTGGCAGAAGTACACCCGCTGGCTGATGGGAACGCTGAACAGAAAGCTCTGTATCCTGGAGTTGGGCGTGGGGATGCAGTTTTTGCAGATCATCCGCTTTCCCTTTGAAAAGGTGGCGTATGTGAATCAAAGGGCTTATTTTTACCGCGTGCATTCGCGATTATATCAACTGACGGAAGAATTGAAGGGAAAAGGGGTTTCCGTCCCTCAAAACCCGGTGGATTTTTTGCTTTCTATGGGAGAGGAAAGGAAGGATGACGGCAATCATTGACTACGATGCGGGGAATATCAGAAGCGTGGAAAAAGCGCTGCTCTTTTTAGGGGAAGAGACTGTGGTCACAAGAGATCCCGCTGTATTGCTGGCGGCGGACAGAGTGATCCTGCCCGGCGTAGGCGCGTTTGGCGACGCGATGAGACGTCTGCGGGAATTTGGGCTGGTGGAGGTCATCCGTGAGATTGCAGAGCGCGGCACGCCGCTTCTGGGCATTTGTCTTGGCTTACAGCTTTTGTTTGAATCCAGCGAGGAAAGCCCCGGCGAAGAAGGCCTGGGGCTGTTAAAGGGGAGAATCCTGCGGATTCCGGAAGGGCTGGACGAATGTGGGCAGCCTATCAAGATCCCGCATATCGGATGGAACAGCCTGGCCCTTTTTCCCGAGGAGGGGTTGAGGAAGAGCAGGCTGTTTTGGGAGCTGCCGAAAGAGTCTTACGTTTACTTCGTACACTCTTATTATCTGAAAGCGGAAGAGGACATCGTTACGGCGAGGACTGGTTACGGCGTATCCATCGACGCGGCCGTGGAAAAAGGGAATGTATTTGCCTGTCAGTTCCATCCGGAGAAGAGTTCCCGGACGGGACTGAAGATCTTGCAGAATTTTTTGCAGTTGGGCAGGGAGGAATAAAGGATGCATACGAAAAGGATCATTCCCTGTCTGGATGTACATGCGGGCAGAGTGGTAAAGGGCGTCAATTTTGTAAACCTGCGGGATGCGGGCGATCCGGTCGAGATCGCGGAGGCTTACGATAAGGCGGGGGCCGATGAACTGGTTTTTCTGGATATCACCGCTTCCGCAGACGACCGAAGCACGGTGGTGGATATGGTGCGCAGGGTGGCGGAAAAGGTATTCATTCCCTTTACGGTAGGGGGCGGCATCCGCACGGTAGAAGATTTTCGGGCTATTTTGCGGGAAGGGGCGGATAAAGTCTCCATCAATTCCTCCGCGATCAATACGCCGGGGCTGATCAGCGACGCGGCCGAAAAATTCGGCAGCCAATGTGTGGTGGTAGCCATCGATGCCAAACGCAGGGCGGACGGAAACGGCTGGAATATCTACAAAAACGGAGGCCGGATCGATACAGGCATTGACGCTGTAGAATGGGCGGCTCGAGTGGAAAAATTGGGGGCCGGCGAGATCCTGCTGACCAGTATGGACTGCGATGGGACAAAAGCGGGCTATGATATAGCGCTGACCAGGACGATTGCGGAAGAGGTTTCCATTCCGGTGATCGCCTCCGGCGGCGCCGGGACGATGGCCCATTTTTATGAAGCGCTGACAAAGGGCAAGGCGGAAGCGGCTCTGGCGGCCTCGCTGTTTCACTATAAGGAACTGGAGATTCAGGAGGTAAAAGGATACCTGAAAGAAAGAGGCGTGCCGGTGCGTTTGTGACGTTTCAGAAGAAGGACGCAGGAGGAAAAAACCATGGCGATGATCAGTAACGACTGGCTTCCGGCTTTGCAGGCCGAGTTTCGTAAACCATATTATGCGCAGCTTTTCCGTTTTGTGCAGCAGGAATACGCCGCCCGGGTGATCTATCCGCCTGCGGACGATATTTTTAACGCCTTTCATTTTACGCCCCTAAAGGATGTAAAGGTGGTGATCCTCGGACAGGATCCCTACCATAACGAGGGACAGGCTCATGGATTGTGTTTTTCTGTACAACCGGATCAGGAGATCCCGCCGTCATTGGTGAACATCTATCAGGAGCTGCACGACGATCTGGGCTGTGCTATTCCGAATAACGGATATCTGAAAAAATGGGCGGATCAGGGCGTTTTGCTTTTGAACACGGTCCTGACGGTGCGAGCCCATCAGGCCAATTCCCATCAGGGCAAGGGATGGGAACAGTTTACGGACGCGGTGATCGCGGCGGTCAACGCCCAGGACAGGCCGATCGTTTTTCTGCTCTGGGGACGGCCGGCCCAGATGAAGGCCTCCATGCTCAACAACCCGAAGCATCTAATCTTAAAGGCGCCGCATCCGAGCCCGCTGTCGGCCTACCGCGGCTTTTTCGGATGCCGCCATTTCAGCCAGGCCAACGCCTTTTTACAGGCCCACGGGATAAAACCCATCGACTGGCAGATCGAAAACATAGAAACGGAAAAGAGGATTTGACCGATGAAGAAAAATGCGTTTGTGACGAAGGAAGCGATCCAGGAGATCGTAAAAACATATCCTACGCCGTTTCATCTCTACGATGAAAGAGGGATACGGGAAAACGCCCGGAAGGTAAAGGAGGCTTTTTCCTGGAATCCGGGCTTCCGCGAGTATTTTGCCATCAAGGCCACGCCCAATCCGTTTCTGGTCAACATTCTGCGCCAGTACGGCTGCGGCGCAGACTGCTCGTCGCTGACGGAGCTGATGCTCTGCAGTGCCATCGGCATGAAGGGCGAAGAGATCATGTTTTCCTCCAACGACACGCCGGCGGAGGAATATGCGCTGGCCGCCAGCCTGGGCGGGATCATCAATCTGGACGATATCACCCATATCGATTTCGTGGAGAAGATCCTGGGAAAGCTGCCGGAGACGATGAGCTGTCGCTATAATCCCGGCGGGGTGTTCACCTTAAGCAATGGGATCATGGACAATCCAGGGGACGCCAAGTATGGCATGACCAGGGAACAGATTTTTAAGGCTTTTACCCTCCTGAAAGAAAAAGGAGTGAAACGTTTTGGCCTCCACGCATTCTTGGCGAGCAATACGGTAACAAACGAATATTACCCCCAGTTGGCGAAGCAGCTTTTTGAACTGGCTGTAGAACTGCAGGAAAAGACCGGCGCCAAGATCGCCTTCATCAATCTGTCCGGTGGCGTTGGGATCCCCTACCGGCCGGATCAGGAGCCCAACGATATCCTGGCCATCGGCGAGGGCGTGCACAGGGTTTATGAGGAAGTGTTGACCGCAGCCGGTATGGGCGATGTGGCGATCTATACGGAGATGGGCCGTTTCATGATGGGGCCTTACGGGGCGCTGGTCACCAAAGCGATCCATGAGAAGCATACCTATAAGGAATATATCGGCGTGGACGCCTGCGCGGTCAATCTGATGCGTCCCGCCATGTACGGCGCTTACCATCATATTACGGTGTTGGGCAAGGAAGATGCGCCCTGCGACCATCTGTACGATGTGACGGGTTCCCTGTGCGAGAATAACGACAAATTTGCGATAGACAGAAAGCTACCGAAGATTGAGATGGGGGATTATCTGTTCATCCACGATACGGGAGCCCATGGCTATTCCATGGGATATAACTATAACGGCAAGCTGCGCAGCGCGGAGCTTCTGCTTAAGGAGGACGGCAGCGTGGAGCTGATCCGCAGGGCGGAAACGCCAAAGGATTACTTTGCCACCTTTGACGGTTTTGATTTTTACCGGGAACTGAAGCTGTGAGCCGTCCTGCATTGGAGAGGGGACAAAAAAAGCTTGCAAACGACGGCCGGGTATGTTAGTATATGTAGTGTCTGCAAAAAGGCTGGCCGGCGTGGCGGAATGGCAGACGCGGCAGACTCAAAATCTGTTTATGGTGACATAGTATGGGTTCAAGTCCCATCGCCGGCAGAAAAGAATGTTCCCACAGCATTAAATGGCTGTGGGAATTTTTTGTGCCCAACAAAAAACGCGATGCAAGCAAAATTATGTACCCAGTGAATAAAAATAATCTCATCTGTTTGTTTGCGAAAAAGATGAATATCGATTATTCCACCACACACATATCCAAATAATCATCTACATTTATTTCAATAACCCTATCAGGGATTATTTCCTCAAAGCATACCCATTGAGACCCCAAAGCTGGTATGAACTTACTTTTATCCAGATAATATACATATCCCTTTCCACCATAATTTGGATGGCAGTATCTAAAGATCATTTTGTCTCCGTATTCCGGCATCATAATACGTTCTGGTTTCTCGCCGTCAGGAACGCATCCAAGTGCAAAGCAAATAGCCATATTCTGATTACTGGTGGCATATACCGCCAATTGACACCCTTCTATAAAGCCTGCATCATTGGCTTGATTAGGAATCAGCTTATTCAATTTATAAGGTGAACCGTGATATAAATACTCTTTCAATCCGTGCTTTCTCCTCAATTAATAAGTAATATTTCTTCCGTGTAAATTTTGCTGTCCCAATCATAAGCCAGAAACGAAAGAAAATCAATAGGATGCATATTTTTTCCAGTTTGTGCATATACTCGTACAAGAAAACAGATTCAGCAAGGAGGACGAGTTTATGGCCAGAGGCGTCAGGAAACCGATAGAGGAAAAGATCCGGGAAAAGAGGGAAGTGATCGCTTCCCTGAAAAAAAGGATCCAAAAGGAGAACGCAGAGCTGGAGGAGCTGCTTAAGGAAGAGCGGGAACGCAATCTGGAGGCGTTGAACAGCCTGTTATCGGAAATGAATTTGAGCCCGGAAGAGGCGGCAGAGATCCTGAAAAACAGTCTGGAACAAAAAGAAGGGGACGCGGCGTGAAGCGTCCCTTTCCTTGTCTGCACTTTGGCGCGCATATATGTAAGAGGCGTCCGTTGACGAAAAGAGGGCTTTAGCCCAGTTCCATGTCGATACGGATATCGTTGCCCTGGCTGTACACATGGCCGATACTGCCGGTGATCAGCGGCATCATCGGCGGAAGATGCCCCAGGTCCACATCCATGATGACCGGGACGCGGTGCCGGGAGGCGATGGAAAGAACGGCGTCGTAGGCGTTCAGCCCCATCATTTCCTGGCCAAAGCATAAGGGGCGGCCGATGAGAAAACCGCTCACATGGGAAAACCAGCCCGCCTGTTCCATTTGCCACATGGCGCGGCGGATTCCGAAGACATTTAAGTCGCAGGACTCCAAAAACCAGAGGATACCGTCGTCGCGGTATTTTTCCGTGAAAGCGGCAACCCGGTCAAAACGGGTGCCCGTCAGGTTCACCAGACAATCCATACAGCCGCCCAGCAGCCGTCCGGAAAACGCCAGCTCCTTATCCGGATATTTGCGCAGGATTCTGGGCTGGGTCACCTGGTAGGGCGCAAAAGGCTGTTCTTCGTTTTTTTCGGAGTCCTTTTCCCAGAGCGGATAGCCGGTTACCGAAAGCTGCCTGCCGGTCAGCAGAAAAAGAGCGTCCTCAATGGAAGGATGCCATGGCTCCATGCCAAAGGCCGCCGCGTTGGGGCCGTAAATGGCGGCGGTATCGCACAGCGTCGCCAGCAGGAAAGAAAAGTTGGTGTTGTCGGAATAGCCCATGAACCATTTGGGGGCCGCTTCGGCCAGCGCAGAAAAATCCAAATATTCCAGAATCTCACACATCAGCTCCCCGCCGCCGCAGGAGATCAGACAGTCGTTTCCTTTTTTTAGATAATATTCCATCAGTTCCGCGGCGCATTTTTGCGGCGTGTTGCTGATCCCGATACCGCAGCCCTCATAGCAATTGGGGCCGGGATCGAGACGGTAGCCCTGTTGGGCAAATTTGCGCTGCGCGTTGTCAAAGGCATCCCGATAGGGGGAGGTATTGCAGCCAAAGGAAGGGGCGACAAAACCGATGGTGCCTGAGGGCGGTAAAAAGGGGGCGTATCGCATGGGAATCCTCCATTCTGCCGTTCATAGAACGGCGCTCATAAGTTTTTATCCTACGGTCAGAAAAAGGGAGAAAAAGGATCAGCCGATCTTCACGTTGTCCGTGGGATCGATAAAGCCTTCTCCAAAGACCGTGTTGGTTTCCGTGATCATAACGAAGGCCTGGGGATCCGCAGCGTAGGCGGCATGGCGTACCTTATAGGCCTCCGATTTGGAACAGGCGCACAGGAGGACCTGACGGTCCATTTGCGTATAGGAGCCTTTGGCCAGGATCAAAGTGGAGCCTCTGGCGCAGGAACGGTCGATCCCCCGGGCCACTTCCTCCCCGGCTGTGGTGATGATGATGGCCAGTTTCCCGGCCTCCGTGCCGTACATGATCTTATCGATGACTGTGGAGGCCACGAAAGTAGCGATCAGGCCGTAGAGTACCGAGTCCACGTTGCCGAATACCGGCCAGCCCAGCAAAATGACGACCAGGTCGATGGACATGGTGACGGCGCCGATGGACAGATGGGGCCGCAGTAGCTTGATGGACATGGTGAGAAAATCCGTACCGCCGGTGGAGGAACCCCGCATATAGATAATGGCCAGGCCGCTTCCCATACAGACGCCATAAAAGAGGGCGGCCAGCATGGAGCTGCCCTCATAACAGGGCAGCAGCGGGAAGATCAGATCCAAAAAGAGGGTGTTGATCAGGATGGTGCGCACAGTCTTTTGCAGAAAGCGGCGGCCGATGATCCGATAGCTCAAAAGGATCAGAGGGATGTTCAGGATCAGGGATACGGTACCGATGGGAAATCCCCAGAGCGTATGGATGATCAGGGACAGGCCGGAGATCCCGCCCGGCGCGAATCCGGCCTTGCTGGCAAAGGAATAAACGCCGGCGGCGTACAGCGCGCTTCCGACGATATCGCTGATCAGATCCAGAATGAAGTCACGTTTTAATCGCATTTCCCTCTCCCCCGGGCAAGGTTTCTGCTTTCATTTTCCCATGGAAAAAAGGAAATGTCAAGCTGCCGCCCACGCATCGCGAAGGCGTAAAAACGCCGGTAAAACGAATGCAGACCTTATTTTTTGGCTTCCGGCAGGCGCGTCCGAAAGATCTGGTGGGCGAGCTGCTTGGCGTTGAAGGGAATCAGAGGATAAAGATAGCTTTGATCGCTGATGGTACGGTTTGTCACGATGCTTATGACCAGTATCGCAATGCCCGCCACATAGCCCCATACGCCGAACAGGGCCGTCAGGATCAGGTTGAGGATCCGCATAAATTTCAGGGCGTAGCCCAGTTCATAGCTGTTCTGGGTATAGTTGGCCACCGCGACAAAGGACATGTATAACATGACCTCGGCGTTAAACCAGCCGCTCTTTACGGAAAACTCGCCCAGCACCAGGGCTGCCAGCACGGAAAGGGGTGTGCTGAGCATATTGGGGGTATTTACCGCCGCCAGCTTCAGCCCGTCGATGGCCAGCTCCAGGATCAGAAACTGCCAGATCAGGGGAATGTTGACGGTATCCTGCACCATAACAAACTCAAAGCCCTTGGGGATCCACTGCGGATATTCCATGAGCAGCAAAAAGGTGGGCGTCAAAAAATAGGTGATCAGCGCGATCAACATTCTCGACAACCGCAGATAAGTGCCCGTGATGGGCGGGAAATAGTAGTCGTCCGCTTCCTCCGCCACGTCGAAAAAGGACGTCGGCGTGATCATGGCCGAAGGGGAGTTATCCACCAGAAGGATGATGTTTCCCTCCAACACCTGGGCCGCGGCGGTATCCGGCCGCTCCGTATATTTGAATTTGGGGAACGGGTTGTACCACTTGCGCTGGTACAGACATTCCGCCAGGCTTTCCTGGTTTAAGGTCAGCGCGTCCACCTGCAGGCTGCTGATGCGGTCCTTGATCCGCTGCAAAAAGGCGAGGTCCGCCCGGTCCTGCATATAGCAGAGGACGATATCCGTCTGGGAGCTTTTTCCCGCCCGCATCATTTCCATCCGAAGCTGCGGGCTTCTGATCCGACGGCGGATCAGCGCCGTGTTGAAAACGATCGTCTCCACAAATCCGTCCTTTGACCCGCGCATGACCTTATCCTTTTCCGGCTCAGACACGCTGCGGGCCGGATAGGTTCTGGCGTCTATGAGGATGCACTTTTCATAGCCCTCGATGAAAAGGGCCACCACGCCGGACATGACCGCATACTCGATCTGCGCCCAGTCGTCCTGTAGGTCCACTTCGCCGTAGGGGACCAGTTGCTTGCTCATTTCGTGGGCGTCCTGGGGCATCTGATCCGCCGTGATCCCCATGAAATGCTGCATCAGCTTCTGCATGACTTCATCCTTGCAGAAGCCGTCGATCATATACAGGCAGGCCTGCTTTTTCCCAATTTCCACTACCCGGTAAAGCACGTCGAAATTCGTTCCGACGCCCAGCCGTCCGCCCAGATATGTCATGTTTTCCGATAGGCTTGCGCTCATTTTTTCCATGATAAAAACTCCCTTCCAGAACTTTCTGACTATTCTATCCGTTCAAAAGATTTTTATGCGCCGGCGGTGTTCAGGAGAAGGCGCTGCAATAATTATAGGAAAAGGCGCTGCGTCAATTTTAGGAGAAGGCGCTGCGTCAAGGAGGTTGACTTTGACGGCGCTTTGTGACAAAATAGGGATACATTCACGCGTCCTCCCGTCAGACACAGCACAGGGAGGAGACAAGATCGGAGGAAGGAACATGAAGATCAGGACTCGTTTTGCGCCCAGCCCCACAGGGCGTATGCATGTGGGGAACCTGCGTACGGCGCTGTATGCCTATCTGATCGCCAAACACGAGGGCGGCGATTTTATCCTGCGCATCGAGGATACGGATCAGGAACGCTATGTGGAAGGCGCGGTGGAGATCATTTACAGGACTCTGCGCAGGACCGGGCTGATCCACGACGAGGGGCCCGATAAGGACGGCGGCGTAGGCCCTTATGTCCAGAGCGAGAGACAGGCGGCGGGGATTTATCTGAAATATGCGAAACAGCTCATCGAGAAGGGAGAGGCCTATTACTGTTTTTGCGATAAAGAGAGGCTGGCCACCCTGACCCGCACCGTGGCGGGTAAGGAGATCAACGTCTATGACAAGCACTGTCTTCATCTTACCAAAGAAGAGGTGGAAGAGAAGCTGGCGGCAGGCGTGCCCTATGTGATCCGGCAGAACAATCCCACCCAGGGGACGACGACGTTCCACGATGAGATCTACGGCGATATTTCCGTGGATAATGCGGAGCTGGACGATATGATCCTGATCAAGTCGGACGGCTTTCCTACCTATAATTTCGCCAACGTGGTGGACGATCATCTGATGGGCATTACCCATGTGGTGAGGGGCAATGAATATCTGTCCTCCTCGCCCAAATATAACCGGCTTTACGAGGCGTTCGGCTGGGAGGTACCGGTCTATGTGCATTGTCCGCTGATCACCGATGAAAACCATCAGAAGCTGGCCAAGCGAAGCGGCCACTCTTCCTTTGAGGATCTGCTGGAGCAGGGCTTTCTGACCGAGACGATCATCAATTTCGTGGCGCTTCTGGGCTGGAGCCCGGAAGGGGACAACGAGATCTTTTCTCTGGAGGAGCTGGTGAAAGCCTTTGATTACCGGAGAATGTCCAAATCTCCGGCGGTCTTTGATTATACGAAGCTCAGATGGATGAACGGCGAGTATTTAAAGGCGATGGACTTTGACCGTTTTTACGGGATGGCGGAGCCTTATCTGAAAGCGGCCCTGACCAAAGGGCAGGATTTACAGAAGATCGCCCGGATGGTCAAGACCAGGATCGAGGTCTTTTTGGATATCGCGGAAATGGTGGACTTTTTTGAAGAACTGCCGGATTACGATCCGCAGATCTATGTCCATAAGAAGATGAAGACCACCCGGGAGAGTTCCCTGGAGGTGCTGACAGAGCTTTTGCCGGTTCTGGAGAAACAGCAGGATTACAGCAACGACGCCCTGTATGCAGCGCTTTTGTCCTATGTGGAGAAAAAGGGCTGCAAGAACGGACAGGTGCTATGGCCGGTACGCATCGCGGTATCCGGGAAACAGATGACGCCTGCAGGCGCTACGGAGATCATGGAGATTTTGGGCAGGGAGGAATCCCTGGCGCGGATCCGCAGGGGGATCGAGCTGCTGCAGTAATTTTTTTAACAGGAGTACCCGATTTTGGAGGGAAACGAACAACAGAACAGGGCGATCAGATGGAACACGGGGCCCGCGCTGGTTTTGGCCGGCCCCGGTTCCGGGAAGACCTTCACCACCGTAGAACGGGTGCGGTATCTGATCCGGGTCCACAAAGTGGATCCATCGAACATTCTCGTGATCACATTCACCAGAGCGGCTGCCCGGCAGATGCGGGACCGCTTCTTTCGCAGGATGGAGGGCGAAAGCCTTCCGGTCTGCTTCGGCACATTTCACGCCGTCTTTTTTCAAATTCTGAAAAGTTCCTATCATTATCCGCAAAACTGTATCCTCAAAGAAAAGGAAAAAAGGGAATATCTGCGTACCGTCCTGGCCGGCCTGTCCGAAGAGGACAGAGAAGGGATCGCCCGGGGAGAGGACTGGGAGGAAGGGCTGCTGGCGGAGTTTGGATATGTGAAAAACTGCGGACAGATGTCCGGGGATTTTCGGAGCGCCTATCTGGAACCCGCCAGCTTTCGGAAAACGTTTCTGGCCTTTCAGCGGCTGCTGCAGGAGATGGGGAAGCTGGATCTGGACGATTTCGCGGCGGCGGTAAAGCATTTGTTTACAACCCGCCCGGAGGCGCTTCAAAGGTGGCGGGAGCAGTTTTCCTACATCCTGGTGGATGAATTTCAGGACATCAACGCAGCCCAGTATGAGGTGGTAAAGCTTCTGGCGGGAGAGCAAAAAAATCTGTTTGTGGTGGGGGACGACGATCAGGCCATTTACGGATTCAGAGGTTCGGATCCCGCCATTATGCGCCGGTTCGTCCAGGATTATCCCCAGGCGGTACAGATCAGCCTGTCTGTCAATTACCGGAGCCTGCCGGGGATCGTGAAAACAGCGGGACGGCTGATCGGGGAAAACAAAAACCGGTTTCCGAAGCATATTGAAGCGGGGAGAACGACGGGACAAAAGCAGACGGGAGACTTTTTGGACTGGGAAGGCTTTACCGAGGATAACACCGTGCTTTTGCGCGCCTTTGCGGACAGACGGCAGCAGGCCCGGGCGATCGCCGCAGAGCTGGCAAAGATCCGAAGGCCCAATAGGCCGGCGGAAGCGCCTGGAAAAGAAGGGCGGCCCGTTACGGCCGCCGCCATATTCCGCACCAATTCCGACGCGCTTCTTTTATCGGAAGAACTAAAAAAGGCAGGGATCCCTTTTACGATGCGGGAAAAACTCAAAAGCCCATACGCCCATCCGGTGTGCCGGGATCTGCTGGCCTATCTGGAATTTGCCAAAGGACAGAGGAGCCGGGAACTGTTTTTTAGGATCATGAACCGGCCCTGCCGCTATCTGTCCCGCAGGTCCTGCAGCCGGGAACGCATTTCCTTAGAGGAGCTGACCTTTTTTTACCGCAGGGAAGCCTATATGGAACCGATCCTGACAAAGCTGCGAAAGGATATCGGCTATCTGGCGGGAATGGATCTGTACGCAGGGGTC
>CANQFM010000069.1 GCA_947598825.1 uncultured Eisenbergiella sp.
CGGAGCAGGTCTGACAGCAGAGTTCGGTCTCTCCAACGGTACAGATGAAACTGCAACATTCCAACGCACTGTAATTAAAAACAGCCGTAGCAAATGTCTTGTTATACCGAGTTCAAAGATTGGCGTCGATTCCTTCATTAAAGTATGTGATGCGGATACTTTTGATTCAATTATCACAGACTGGGATTGCATGGAAGATCAGATAGCGGCCATCGAAGAGAAAGGTGTCGACATAACGGTTGTCGAGGAGCCAAAATGAACCGTGGGCAAAAACTACGGAATCTGATCCTTGATAGCTATACGAGTCTTCGCCAGTTCGCTATCGAGGCAAACATTCCGTATAGTACTCTAATGACATTGCTATCTCGTGATATTGGCGGGGCATCTTTTGATGTAGTAATAAAAATTTGCAGAAAACTTGAAATAGACCCATTAGATTTTTATTCGGAAAATAATTCGTAAAAAGGAACCTTTGAACAGGCTGTCAACCGGCAGCCTGTTCTTTTTTCCTCTTGGGTCTGTCAGATAAGGTCTGCCGGTGATATCCGATTCCCGAAATAGATGTACAATCTCTTTGTAACTTATCTTGTTTGAATATATTCTATAAAACCTTTAAGATTGTCCTCTTGACTTTCTATACCATATACTTTTTTAGAAACTCGTAAACAGGCGTTTTCTCCCTCGTTAAATTCAATGCAAATATTATATTGTTGAGGAAACAGGCATTTCTTTACGATAACTTTCCTTAAATCTAACGGAACACGAGTAGTCCAATCGATCATTTTGGAACTTCCCTGTAACAAGGCTATCAATAAATAATTTTCCGTCAATCCAAAGTAACCGAAACAATTATTTTTCTTCGCTTTGAGTGTTCCATAAATCGGATAAAGTAATTTTTCCCCGTCCTCTAATAAAGATGATAAAGATTCTATCATTAATTCATTGTAAGTCAAAATAACACCTCCATAACTGCTAATGTGTTGCAACCATTATATTCAGACAGTGCCATTTTTTCTACTATTATTTTCATCATCGTATCCTGCTTTATCTGAGTAAGAGTTTCTTCCATATGGACGGCCTCCTTGCAAATAGCGCTTCGTTCAAGCTGTTTGCCCGATATTGATTTGAATTATATTTGCGTCTTGATGAAATCTGCAATCTTGTCCGCCACATCTAAAATAGTCATGTCTGTATTATCAATGTATAATTGAAACTTCCCTTTATTTTTTCTGTACCAGTTCAGATAATCTATCTGTTCTTTTATAAATGCATCCCCTCCGCACATACGCTCAGCCGGTCTTGCTTTCAATCTTTTGGTGATCTCCTCATCGGAGCAGGTCATTGCAATAAAGAATGTTGAAGTAATTTCCTCCGGTATATTGACTTTTTCATAAAAATCAATAGGATTCAGACAGGTTGAAAACAGCAAATTCCTCCCGTTTGCCTGCCTGACGGCTTCCCGCAGGCGATATTACTAATTTCATAAATAACCTCTATTCTGCTTTCAAAAATTTCTCCATATATCTGACCCTGACATTCTTCTTCCTGGGAGAAGAGCAGGAGCTTAATGTCAATCCGTTGGTTCCCATATGATCTCGTCTTCGGTACGTTGAGCCATCATAAGATCAAGTTTGGGAAGCTGACTGATTCCTCTTGACCGCTTTTTATCCAGAACCCAGCTTTCCCCATCTGCATAAAAGACCAGCACGACATCCGCGCTCCAATCTTTTAATACAAGCGCTGAGTCATACAAGTAATACCAACCGGTCCATAGAGTAAAGTCCGGAACAAATTTTCCCAAAATGTCGATCATTCTGGCCCTGCCATCTTTGTCCAGTTTAAGATTACAGTCATTAAACCAAAAAGACGTTTCTTTCTCATAGACATTTGCGACCAGATTTCCTTGTGCCCACACGGAATGGTTCTCTGCCCAAATTGGGAAATCGGTCGTGCTGCTTGATTTTTGAGCATCAAAGATCCAATCGTCACCATCAGAGGTAAAGACCAGTTTTATACCGTTTTTATCTTCCAGAACAAGCCGCTTGCGGGAAAGGAAGTAATTGCCGTTCCAAACAACGGCATCGGTATTGTACGCCTGCAGATGATCGCTGATCGTCACCTCGCCGTTCTGTGTCATCGTCATAGTATAAAAATCGTGCGTGAAGTACATATCTTTATCGTACCAGTTGGGTTTTGTTGCCAAATACCACATGAGTACGCTTACGATGACCAATACCAGCACCATAGTCACAAAAATCGGAATATGCCAAAACTTATTTTTGCAGTTTCTTTGATTACACATCATTACTGTGCGCCTTTATTGATATAGTGCTGATGAAGCCCCCCTAAAGCTGATCGATACCATATAACGCCCAAAAGCCCGCAGGCCAAAGAACCTGCGGGGTACTCCCTGCGTATCCAGCCGAACATGGCGCTTCTCCAACAGGTTCGCCATCGCAGTTTATTTTGAAGCAGCTTCTTTTCCTGCGCGGTCAGATCCTTAAAATGTTTTTCAAAGCGATTTGTAAAAGTGATCTGATATGCCATTAATCACTCTCCAGCTTCTCGAATAACGCATCTACATTGTCAAAAACAGGCTGTTCTCCTGAAGCGATCTTTTCTTTTACCGTGTTCAGTTCCCCTCGAAGTTCGTCAAGATATTTTTTGGGATAAACGACAACCGGCAACATATAAATTGCTCCGTCACGTTCAAAGACATCTAGTTTGTCACCTTCCGAAAGTCCCAATTTGATGACGATATCCTTCGGTATCGTAATCTGTGACTTTTGACGTAATTCAGCCAGCATGCAAACATCTCCCTTCGCAAAATTGAAAGTGAGAATTTCTTATTTTCTCACTAATAGTATATCCATCTTCTGAAAAAAATGCAACCAATTTACCACTTGTTATTCCAAAACAGCATATCATGATATAAATTATAACCATTAATATACAGAGAGTCAAATTTGTATAATAGGATCAAGCAGTAAAGGAGGCGACGCAATGGATGATTTCATTTCCTGTTTGCACGATGCGGGCTGCGGCAAAAACGGAAAATTAAAAAGGATGGCTGATTATGATGATACGAAAAGAAAAAAGCTTTGAACGCCCAGCGGATCGCCGATTTCAAGGTCGGTTCCTACACTCTGGGCGGCGGTGTGGTGGATCCGCTCCCCGACGACGCTCCGTTCTTTGTAAAGGACTACTACGACTACTATAAGACCCGGCGCGGTACTGATCGTTCATGGAGAAAAGGCCCATTCCTGTTACTTTTCAAAGGACGCCTATGCCAATATTGTCAAAGACAATCCGTACTCCGACAACAAGGCACTGCTTATCATCCCGGATGCTGTCCACACTGACATCTACGTCGCCGGCGGGACGATTGACGGCGGAGGCGCGGCCATTGTATAATTATCGCAGATATGGTTTTTGTCGGCGTCTTTTTTGGCCCTCCGGAGACGCTTTTTCAAGGGGCTTTTAACGAATTGGGGAGAAAAGGAATGGGGATCGCAAACCTTTCCATGTCATACCGGCCCATAACCTCTACGCCTTTTCCGAGAAGCGGCAATTACTGCGAGATGCCGCCATGCGCTGCGCTGAGGCCGTATATCCGCTGCTTTTGGGAAAAGGAGCCGCCGCAGATCCCGTCGGAAACGGCGGGACGTCTCGTAATTCCCGATACTTGTATGGATATCATTGTATGGGTCGATCATTCCAGCTACAGGGTTTCGACCGTTTTTTGCGCGATGGATGAACAGCCCTATTGGACCCAGGAAGAGGACGCTCGATCCGCTTTTGGGATCCGTTTTTTTGGTTGGAGCGCGATGCTGTTCGGCGCAGAGAGCTTTCGTCATACGAAAAACCGCGTCTTTTGCCTTGATGAATTTTTCCCGGGCATTACGGTAGAGCTGACCGGGATCGTCTGTCGCTTTCACACGCTGCAGGAAAGGGCGCTGGCGGCGGAGAAAATTCTTCTTTGCAGGCTGAATGATAACCGGTTGAACTGCGATCTGCTGAATGTCATAAGCGACATGATCGCGTATCGCGGCCGCAGGAGGGTTTCTGAGATCGCGCGTCAAAACGCTCTGTCAGAACGCAAAATGGAGCGCATTTTTGCAGAGAACGTGGGCGTCAGCCCCAAGACGCTTTCCAATCTGATCCGCTACCAGTTCGTGTGGCAGGAGATTGCCTGCGGCAGCGCGGATGTGGCGGATCTGGTGGAAAAATACGGCTATACGGATCAGGCGCATCTGCTGCATGATTTTCGGTTCCGGCATGGTATGACCCCGGCGAAGGCGCTAAAAATCTGACTGTCTTTGTCGGATTTTTACAAGACAGACGGGGAGCGCTTTTATACAATGGAGAAAGAATACGTTTCCAAATCTTATGTGAAGGAGAACTTACCATGCATACTTTTGAAAAAGCCCGCGGATTTATTTATCGCAATGCGCGCCCCCTGGATCTGGCAATCTTTAAGTACAATTTTGAAAGCGAATCGCGCGAGGACGTGATTACCGCCCTGTCGGCCTATCAGAATCCCGACGGCGGCTTCGGCTGGGGCATCGAAGCCGACAATTTTAATCCTAATTCCCAGCCCATGGGCGTCTGGAAAGCGACGGAGTATATTTGCCGGATCGGCGGGATCGAGTCAGAGCATCTTGTGATCCAGGGGATACTTCGCTATCTTTCCAGTGGCGATGGTTTTGACCAGGCTCGCAATCAATGGAACAATACCGTTTTAACAAGCAACAGCTATCCCTGTGCGATCTGGTGGAAATATCCGGAAAGTGGCAGCGCTTTTTCCTATAATCCCACCGCCGCGCTGGCCGGATTTCTCATCAGGTACGCCAAAAAACAGAGCGCTTTGTATGAAAAAGGTATCCGGATAGCGAAAGAGGCCGCAGAATGGTTTATCCAAGATGCCCCTCTGGAACGGCATATCGCGGGATGTTTTATTTCGCTGTATGAATATTGTACGGATGCCGGAGTGATGCCCTTCGATGGGAATGCGCTGATGGAAAAGCTGAAGGAGATCGTAGACCGATCCATCTGCCGAGACGTTTCGCGCTGGGGCGAATATATTCCCAGGCCCTCGGCGTTTGTGACCTCCCGCGGCAGCAGGTTTTACCATGAGGGGCTAGAGGAGCTTTGCCGTGCCGAGTGTGAATACATCAAAAGGACGCAGCTTCCCGACGGCTCCTATCCCGTCCCGTGGACGTGGGGTAACGACTACAAAGAATGGTATGTCGCCGAAAACTGGTGCAAGGTGATCATTACCATTGAGAATATGCTGTTTCTGCGGGAATTTGACACCGGGTTGTGAGGCATATACCATGACGCGCCTTTTTTACTTCCTTATCAAAAGAAAACTTTGATGATAAAGTGGCACAATTCAGGAAGGAAATTCCTGCTTGATCGCCGATGTGTTTGACGATAGCGTGTTGAGTGATAGAATCAAGCAGCAGGGAAAATTGAAATTGGCGAAAAACCTGATATGGCAGCAGAACGAGAGGCAAAAGAAGAAACCGGCTGTGAATTGCAGGATCTGAAATATTTATGCAGTCAAAATCCGGCTAATGGAATGTTTGATGCGATTGTCCATGTTTTTGCTGCAAAAGTCTCTGCTGAGTCTAAAATCATAGACACAGATGAGGTAAGCAGTAAAAGATGGTTTAAAGAGGACGAGTATCTCGAATTGCTGCGAACAAACGGAACAAAGGATGGCGTATCGATTCTGGCAATTTTGTATGCGCTGCAGTTTTATGCGCAAAGATTCAAAATGCACATCCGAAACGCGCCGTTTAATGCCTGCGAGTTTCAGGTGAAGGGCGACCTGGTCATGGATCTGCATGAGGCTCTTCGCACGGTTCGGGAAGGCTTCGACGCTCCAGCGACCTGTTGCCGAAAGTAAAGTAGGGTCGAGCATTCTCACGGATGATTCTTTTATTACAAAAGCGGGAAGCCAAAGCTCCCCGCCTGTATTCATTGAATCACAAGATGGGCGGCGTATCCATCATCTCAGGTACTCTTTCGAGTGTGTCGGGAGCCTTTCCGACCTTTGCGATTCAATTTATTGTATCCTTATTATATGGCAGTTATTCCACAATGTCAAATCTTTTCAGGTGATAGATTCATTCATCTACGTTAAATTTCATTAATCGGCCATTTTCAAGCCCGTGTTGCAATTTGCCTGCCGTGATAGGGTGTACAGTCGCCACATATAGGTAATCGTTCTTTCTGTCAAGTTTTATACCGACTTGAATATTTTCAGCTAAAACCTTAACTAGTTCAAAGCTTACATCTGTTTCCCGAGGATTTACCCCGATGTAATCTGGGGTAGCAATAATGGAAGCAATATAATCCAAATAGGGAAGACATTCAGGGTGTCGCTTTGCAATATGCTTTTCCAAACCTTCGGAGCGATATATAATTTCATAATCAAAAGTATACGGCAAATACTGATTAAATGCCTTATTAAATTTTGCCACTGGAACTAATTGAAACCTCCTATCCACAACTTTTTTAGATGAGCGACGTGCTTCTCTTTTGCACACCGGTTTGATCAAATTAAATTTATCATAAAAGCAAGTAATAAACAAGTATTTTTCAATATATTGATTTTGCGTCTTATAAGCAGAAAATTTCCCTCTGATGAAAATTGCAAAATCGTTTTCTGTACCCATAGAGCCTAATCAGAATCATTTTGTGTTATTTGGTTTTAATATTCAGAGCTGAGCAGGAAATCCGCTATGTGCATGGTCTTAATGCCCTCATAGTTTCCGCCTGCAAATTCATCTGCCCTGAGTACATATTTGGGATAATTGTCGTGTATTTCAAGCAGGCGGTTGTATTCCCGTTTTTCGGTCGTTTCAGAGTTTATCTCCTGCGTAACCTGAACATAAATCTTCTCATTTTGTCTTGTTGCTACAAAGTCAATTTCTCCGTCGCTTGTCTTGCCAATGTGAACGGTGTATCCTCTGCGGCAAAGTTCCAGGTACACGATGTTTTCAAGGCTTGCGGCAACGCTGTCGGCATTGTAGCCGAGAACGCTGTACCGCAAGGCGTTATCTGCAAGATAAAACTTTTCCTGTGTTTTCAGGAGTTCCTTCCCCTGCAAATCATACCTTGAACAGCGATGGAGTAGATACGCTTTTTCCAGTTTTTCGAGATAACTGTACACCGTCTCGTTATCCAATGTTCTGCGTTCCGATTTCAGGTAATCCGAAATCGACTTTGCGGAAAATGTGTTGCCGACATTTTGGAAGGTGTATTTGATTACCCGCTCTAACTGGTCTATTTTCCTGACTTGATTCCGCTTCACAATGTCTGAGAAAATGGTTGAGTTATAAATATCACGGACAATCGTGTAAATCTCGTCCTGCGAATACTTTTGCAAATGCGTTGCAGGGAAACCGCCCAGCCGAACATAATCTGCAAGTTCCGTTTTCGGATTGCCAACCGTATCGTATTTCTCCTTAAACATCAGATATTCCGAAAAGGACAGGGTAAAGATACGGAAAGCAATATATCTTCCGGTCAGGTAAGTGGAGATTTCTGAGGACATCATACGGGAGTTAGAGCCTGTCACATACAAGTCTACATCAAAATCCGAGACCAAAGAGTTTACAACCTTTTCCCATCCCATGATTTCCTGAACCTCATCAAGAAACAGATAGGTTTTTCCGTCAGGTGAAAGCTGCTCCTTGAGATGAGCGTACATCTGCTTTGCCGTCATATCCTCGTATTCCATCGAATCATAGCGGCAGCTTACAATACGGTCTGCGGGAATATTCCGCTCCGTTTGCAGCTTTTCCATAATCATTTTGAGAATCGTAGACTTTCCGCAGCGGCGAACTCCGGTCAGTACCTTTACAAAGGGAGTGTCTACATAAGCCATTATCTTATCCACATACATAGGTCTGTAAATCATGATGACCACCTCCGTCTGTAAAATAGTATATCGCAAAATTTGCATAAGTCAATTAGTTTTGCGGTTATAAACCGCAAAACTTTCTTTGTGGTCATTAGCTTATACAGTTTTGTGTTTTTTGGGAACTTATTGGCAAAAGGAACGAGCGAACTGCCGACCTTGATAAGTGTCCTGCTTCAACATTGGTGATATAGGACATCTGCAAATTAGAGATATTGAGCAGTTCAGCAAGTTTAATTCTGCCAGTCGAAGCCTGATTGAGCAAAATAATAAACTCGGAGTTGGCAAGCATTGTTCTTGCGGTATGGCTCTGCAAGAGGTTTCATTGTCTGGAACAACGACAGCATAAAATCCTTTCGCTCAACATCCGTCCCACCAACTGGAATTTACGGTTTTCTTGCAAGTTGCAAATCGATGGTATCCTTAATTATATGGCAGTTATTCCACAATATCAAATCTTTTCAGACGATGGATTCATCAACGCCAAATTTCTTTAATCGGTCATGATTGAAATCAGGAGACATTTTCGATATACTCAAATAAAAATCAAAAAGCGAAAATGAATATTACTATTGAAAAACTTTCAAGATCAAATATGGCAGACTTTTTTGATTTCTTTGGCAACAGGGCTTTTTCTGACGGTTCACCTTTTGCGCCTTGTTACTGCAACGCATTTTATCTGACGGCTGAGGAGGTCCGCGACGGCATAGGAAAGAGCATAATGCAGGGTTATCTTGCCTATGTGGACGGAATTGCCATAGGTTGGTGCAATGCAAACGACAGGCAGAATTATGTTCGCGCAGGTTCGTTTATTCCCGATAAGAAACTTGATGAGGACTACTATATTTCAAATGGTGAGTACGGGAAAATAAAATCCCTGGTATGCTTTGAAATCGCTTCGGAATATCGTGGAAAAGGCATTGCAAAGGCACTTATGCACCGGGTCTGCGACGATGCTGAAAATGACGGTTATGAATTCGTCGAAGTGTACCCGCAGATCACGGAAACACCGTTATTATGAGAAAAAAAGTATCATGAATTTCCAGTGATACCGATGGGAAAGAACGAAAAGCGCGTTTTGCGGAGGTGATAAACAGTGAATATTGCGAATAACATTCTTAAGCACTATCTGAAGAATGTATACTTTATTACGGGTACAGCCTATGCCGGAAAGTCAACAACGGTAAAAATGCTTGCCGACAAATTTGACATGATCTTTTGCGGAGAAAACTATCACAGTGCAGTATCCGATATCGTGGCGACGCCCGATCTGCAGCCGGATATTTCTTATCTCAATCATCTTACCGATTGGAAGGATTTTGTGACCCGCTCTCCGGAAGAATATGAGCGATGGGTATTCAGCGTAGGGAGAGAAGCCGCAGAATTTGAAGTGGCCGAGCTTATTTCAATATCAAGGGATAAGAAAGTTATCGTGGATACCAATATTCCGATCGATGTACTAAAAGAAATATCCGATTATAACCGTGTTGCTGTTATGCTCTGCCCGCAGGCCATGAGCGTTGATCGTTTCTTTGACCGGGGCGATCCGGAAAAGCAATTTATATTAGATGTTATAAAAAACTGTGATGATCCCGAAGCCGTTATGGAAAACTACCGGCGCGGACTTGCCCTTATCAATAGCCCAAAGCACTATGATGAATTAGCTGACAGCGGTTTTTTCACGATAGTCAGAGAAGATAATGGGGTAGATACCAGAGAAGAAGTCTGTGATTCAATAGCAAAACATTTTGGACTATACAAATAAAATTCTGTTTGTTCAGGATCAGCAGGGACATAGAAATGAGAAAAACAATTGGCATTATGCCACTTTATGACGATGAAAAAGAAAGCTACTGGATGCTGCCGGGATATATGAATATGCTGGAGAAAGAAAATGCGATCCCCCTGATGCTTCCTCTAACCTCCAATACCGAGGAATTGGATTGTTTTCTGGAAATATGCGGCGGATTTCTGCTGACCGGCGGACATGATGTGTCTCCGGCTGTTTATCATGCCGAAAGGAAGCCGTGGTGCGGCCCCTGCTGCGAATTACGAGATGAAATGGAGCGATATATCCTAAAGAACGCCGTAGCGGTGGATAAACCTGTTTTAGGCATTTGCCGGGGCATTCAGTTTATGAATGCTCATTATGATGGGACTTTGTATCAAGATCTGGTAATTGAGCATGGCAGCAGTATCGACCATCACATGAAACCGCCGTATAACAGGGCGGCACATCAAGTCACGATACGAAAGGATACGCTGCTCTATGATATTTTGGGCAAGGAGCAAATGGGAGTAAACAGCTATCACCACCAGGCGATCAGAAGGCTGTCGCCCGCTTTTCAGGAAATGGCCGTTTCGGAAGATGGCCTGATTGAAGGGATATATATGCCGTCCCATAAGTTTATAGTTGGCGTTCAATGGCATCCTGAATTTTCATACGATGTTGATGAAAACAGCAGGAAGCTGATCAATGCTTTCGTGGCTTCGATCACTTGACTGCGCCTTGAATATTTGAATCTTTTTCTGTGAAGGATGCCTTTGTGAAATAGGTTTTTTGAACGCTATGTACAAAAAGTATGTGCGGAGAACGTAAGGAAGGCGTTCTCCGTTTAGATTCAGTTTAGAATAGAGCGTTATCCTTATTTCGGAGGTGGAAACAATGTTCCAAATTCTTGTTGTGGACGACGATAAAAATACACGTCGGTTGCTCAAAGCCGTGCTTGAAACGGAGCGCTATTCTGTATTTACTGCGGCAAACGGTGAAGAAGCCCTCGATGTAATGGATAAAGAGTATATTGATCTTGTGATTCTTGATATCATGATGCCGAAAATGGACGGATATGAATTTACAAAGATCCTCCGTGAAAGCAAAAATAATCTTCCCATTCTTATGATTTCGGCAAAACAACTCCCTGAAGATAAACATAAAGGTTTTTCGTTAGGGATCGACGACTACATGACCAAACCGATTGATGAAGAAGAAATGCTTTGGAGGATCAAGGCACTCCTGCGGCGTGCGCAAATTGCTAACGAACGTAAAATAGTGGTCGGAGATGTGGTTTTGGATTACGATTCCTTTACCGTGACCAAAAACGGAGAGACACAAGAACTCCCGCAAAAGGAATTTTTGCTGCTTTATAAACTGCTGTCATATCCCGGAAAGATTTTTACACGGATCCAACTGATGGATGAAATCTGGGGCGCGGAGAACGATACCGGCTGGGAAACTGTGACGGTTCACATCGGACGGCTGCGCAAACGGTTCGAGGGCTGGGACGAATTTGAAATCGAATCCGTGCGCGGACTTGGATATAAGGCGGTGAAAAAAGTATGAACAAACAAAATCGAAAACATTATTTTGCACTCACTTTTTTAATTTCGACACTCATTTTTTTCATTCAATTTATTATTAACTCAATCACCGCTTCTATTATTTATATGCTGGTGCATTTTCAAATTATCACGCTTGACACCGATATTCGGCCAAACATCGGTATGATCATCCTCTATATGATCGTCATCAGTAATATTGTCGGCGTCATTGTTGCTTATTTTTCCAGTAAAATATCCGCTCGTCCCCTACAAAATGTGATTTATCAAATTGATCGGCTGGCATCCGGTGATTTCAGTGCCCGACTGGATTTTGGATGGCCCATTTGCAAACATCCTACTTTTTCGCAGCTCTCGCACAGCTTCAATCGTATGGCATCCGAACTCAAAAATACGGAAGTGCTTCGTGGGGATTTTGTCAATAATTTTTCGCATGAATTCAAAACGCCCATCGTATCTATTGCGGGCTTTGCGAAGCTGCTTCGTCGCGGCAACCTGACAGAAGAACAAAGAGAGGAATACCTGGCGGTTATTGAAGAAGAATCCCTACGGCTTTCTGATATGGCGACAAATGTATTAAACTTGACGCGGGTCGAAAAT
>CANQFM010000070.1 GCA_947598825.1 uncultured Eisenbergiella sp.
TTTTTGCGCAGCCGCCAAGGAAAGCCGTCCCGAGACCCAGGAAAATTGCCATCATGATCGCTGTCTTTTTCTTCACTCTTCTGCCCTCCCGTTTTATCTGATATCCTATATGACGCAAAAGCGCGGCGGCCGTTGCGGACTCCTGGAACCGGTATGAAAAGATACCGGCAATCGTTTGATCCTAAACATTCAAAAGCGAAACTATCGTTCCGTTAAAGGTAAGCTCCAGTACATTGCCGGGTACGGAATCCCATTTCAGCATGGCGGAAACAAGGACATTTGTATCAATGACTACATAATATTTCATGCTGTCTCACTTTCTTGCCGCAGATATTTCCGCATTGATCTCCTCCAGTGTCATTTCAGAAATCCCGTTTTCAGACGCAATACGGCTGGCAGCCTTCATCGCGGCCAGTCCCCGATTTTCAGGCTCCTTCTCAAGCTTCATACTGAACGGAATCCCATTCTCCTGAATCAGCCTGGACATACACATCCTCAGATATGTCTGAAGGTCTATCCCAAGTCTTTCGCAAATGTCGATTGCTTTGCGTCGCGCGGTTTCCTCCGCGCGGAATTGAACCAGCGTATTTGCCATAAATTGGGCCTCCTATTTCCCCTTGCTCATATTATGCCACTTTTTGATTGCATTTGCAATCATATGATAACATTTTTCATTTCATTCTTCCCTTTCAGATAGTCTTCCTCAATACGTTTCTTCCATTCTTTGGTGATGGGGCGGGATTCTCTTACTTTACAGATGGTCTCACTCAAAACTTCATGATTGAGCCGGATCTCACGGCTGTCAGGATTGCGCCGCCGATGGTGTCGGCTTCAAGTCTCTGCATGGAGCCGCTGCGATCAAGGATAAAAACGATCTCTGCCAAATTTTTTTCATGGTGATTTCCTCTTTCAAAAAATGTAGCTGTCTGGTTTTCCTTACAACCGCATATTTCCCTGCATCCAGTCCTTCATCACCCCGAAAAACTCCCGCAGCATATTGTTGGGAAGAAAATAGGCGCTCACCGCAGCCCCCATTCCCACCGCCTGGGGAAACCCCTGCCTTTTGGCCAGTTGCACACTCCGATACACATGGAACCGGTTGGTGACCACGCCCACTTTCGTCTCCCCTTCCGGGATCAGGCGCCGGGAATACGCCAGATTTTGCTGCGTATCATGGGACTGATCCTCCAAAAGGATCCTTTTTCGGTCGATTCCCCTGTCCACCAGATAGGCGCACATGCCCTCCGCCTCGCTGACCGGTTCATTGGTCCCTTTCCCGCCGGAAACCACGCAGAGCGTATCCGGATTTTTTGCCAGATAGTCCGCCGCGCAGTCCAGCCGGCGCGCCAGCGCAACGCTGGGGCCGTTTTCTTTCATTTGCGCGCCCAGCACGATGATATAGGAAAGTCCCGGCTCCCCTTTTTCAAAAAAGCGGGACAGCACCAGTCCTTCCACCAGACAAAACAAAGCCAGACCAATACCGGCCATGATCAGACATGCCGTTTTTACAAAATGGAGCCAGGCGGCGAACATATCCCGCTTCAGGCCCCATCCCAGCCCTGTGAAAGCGGCCGCCAGCAAAAACCAGACCAGATAAAACTTCGTGCCTGCTGCCCCTGTGAAAATAACGCCTATCGCATAAACCGCGCACATGACGGCCAGCGCATAACAAAACAGAACCATCGCTTTTTTCATCCTCAATCCCTCCGCCGGAATCTATCTTAACATACTTTCTCCGGCAAAAGGGAGTTTTCAAAAAACCTTAATCCATTTTTCCCCAATTCTTAAAAGGGCGGCCGGAGACTGCGCTGTCCCCGGCCGCCCTGTCCTTTTTCCTGCGTTCGCTCCATAGGTCAGCCCGTGCTGCCAAACCCGCCGTTTCTCACGCCGTCTGCGCAGTCGTCCTCCGTGATCCCATAGGGGAAAAAAATTCCCTGCAGAAAGCCTTCCCCGGCTTTCACCGAAAGCACCTTCCCTTCATTGGAATCGTTGGTGAGCCTGGCCATAATATGCCCTTCGTTATCGGAAAAATAATAATCGCTGTCGATGATGCCCACCGTATTGTTCAACTGCAGGCGGAATTTGAACCCCTGGCCGCTGCGGGGGAAATTGCACAGTACCCAGTCTTCCTCCATCCTGGCCCGAATCCCCGTGGGGATCTTAATCGTTTCTCCCGGCCGCAGCGTAAAATCCACCGGGGAAAAATAATCATAACCGGCGCTGCCCGCCGTGGCGCGCCGGGGCAGACGGATCGCTTCATAAACCGCTTTGGCCTCCGCCTCTCCCCGCTTAGGAAACGTATCACAGAAATCCTTCGTATACTGCTGCAGGCTCACCTTTTCAAACTTCGCTATCTTTCGCATGCCGCCCTCCCTACATCTGTTGGATAGTTGGAATAGGTGACTTAGAAATTATCCATTATTCAAGGGTTTCCAATGCCCCTATGAATTTGTAATGGATAGTAAGTCGTTGAGTTTTCTGCCCGTCTATCTCTACGGGTTCAGAAATGAGAATTTTTTCTATGAGTTGATTGACTATCTTAAAATTTAGTTCTGTTATCCCTGCATAGCCGCTGATTTGCTCCGCAAACTGCTCAATGGAAGATAACTGCTCCCTGTCCGCTATGGCGCTTTATTCAACTCCGCTTTCTGCGCCGCTTCATTCCTCATATCTTCTAACATTTTGCACATCGACTTCACTCCTTCCTCATCCTGCTTAAAATATCTTGCCCGTTTTGCAAGCACGTCATAATTCATATCGTCGGGATCAGTACATGAAAAATCATGCATAAGCTTACCAATCTCATCATTGCCGCGATATTTTCCATTGACATATATTATATGCGAGCCATCGTCAAATAATACTTTTTCCTCTCCGACTGCAACATATCTTTCTACGGGATAAATTGGCTTTCCACCTTTCAGCACATCATTTTCCGTAACAAAAATGACATAGCTGTCGGGAATATTTTCCGTATCTTCCCCCGGCTTTAAAATATGTGCGTCCAACAGGCTGCTGTTGTGCCTTGCCCTTTTTGCACCCGCTCCCGCATCGGAACGTTGAATTTCTATGTCTGCCTCTTTATCGTCTGCGAAAACTGCATGTATGTCCAATATGGCTGAACGCCCCTGCAGATTTTTCAATGCCTCCTGCGTGCGGATCGACTTGATCCGGACCTCTTTTCCCAGCACAATCCGAAGTATCAGCTCCACCGCTTCAACATTGTCTGCCAGACAGACTGTAAAAAATCGTCGTCCATATATCGAAGCGCCTTCAAACGCTCCAAATCCAACAGATGCATCTGCTCCGCTGTATTCAAAAATACCAACTGCTTTCTCCTTTTTATTATACATCGTACATTCTCTTTTGAAAACCGGATTTTCGTGAAATTCTCACCCCAAAAATTCAGGCTTTTCAAACTCCACGCCGTTTTCTGTCAAATGGTCAATAAACAGCTTATAGTATTCGGGCAGCATTTCCTCCGTCTCGTCATGCGCGTGCAAAAGGATAATGTGCCTGCCTCCATCGGCAAGCAAAGCGGCTCCTGTGCTTGGGTTCGGGTCGTGGATTTTCCGCCATACATCATCTTTGGTAAAACCGCTGTCGGGACGGATATTGTATTCCGCAAAATCAAATGTCCAAAATGTATCAATATCCTTATTAAATCCGTTATCTTGCCACCACTTGTAAGGGATTTGGGTGTCTTTTACCTTATTAAAGCCGTTTTCAGTCAAATATTTTTGAAGCGCTTCTTTATTTTTACCGCCCTTGTCTCCATACGGAAAACGGAAAGGTCTGAACCTTCGCTCCACGTCCGCGGACTGATACAGCCTGTCAAGCAGTTCCTCGCACTTTTCGATTTCTTTTACACCCTCATCCATTGAAAGTGACGAAAACGCGGGGTGGGAATAGCTGTGGTTTCCTATTATCATACCATTCTTTAGTGCGTAAACTGCCTGCTCCGGATATTTCTCCAAATTCTGTCCGACGGCAAACATTATCGCCTGTATTCCTTTCTCCTGCAGATAATCCACTATCGCAGAAGTATTTTTTGACGCAATATCGTCAATTGTCAGAATTGCCTTAATCATCTTTTCCTTCCCTGTGCTACATCTAAAGTTAGATGTATAAATATTGATTGATATGATTGATAGATATATCTGCCAAATAATGAATATAAACAAAATGCCACTTATGAGCGTACACATGATGCCACTTATGAAAGTAGCTGTTTTTGATTTTGCCCGTTAGTTGTCGGCTATTTGGATTGCGGAATGTTGTGGGTGGGTATTCCTCTGCTCTGGGGAATACGTTTTCATCTTCTACGGTAATAACCGTATGAAAAAAGAATATAACCGTTTCTGTCATAGCCTTTTAAGGATTGAGGAAGTCCCTTTTTGATTTGTATTTGTTTGTCACCCCTCCGCACTATCCAACTTCCGTCGGTCCTTCATCAAAATCGGCCGCATAATCCCCACAGTACAACACCGGTTCTTCCGGCCTTTTCTTTCGCAGCGTGGCCGGCACGTCGATGACCCTCTGGTTTTTGCTGCCCTTCCACAGCAGCTTCACATCCTTTGTCTGCGCTTCGAATTCGCCGTCCACACAGACGTCCACATAACGCATGACGGGGAACTGCCAGATGTCCTCCCAGCGCGCCCCCGTGTAGAGCCAGACCGTCTTGTCCGGATAACGCTCCTTTACTTCCCGTGCCAGGGCGCGGACAGCCGGCCGGTTGGCCGGATGCAGCGGATCGCCGCCGGAAAAGGTCAGACCCGCGATATACTTCTGATCCAGTTGCGCGAAGATCTCTTTTTTCGCGTCCTCGTCGAACAAAAGGCCGCCCTCAGGATCCCAGGTGATGGGATTGTGGCAATCCCGGCAGCAATGCTCGCAGCCGGCCACCCAAAGGACGACGCGGAGGCCGTCGCCGTTGCGCATATCGTCCTTCGTGATATCATGGTAGCGCATTACATGGATTTCCTTTCCGCGATCTCCGCCATTTTGGCATCGTTTAAGCGGGTGTCCCCGTGTACCCTGGAATAGGACAGATAGCCGTTCATGCGGTCTATCTTGGTCAGGTTGCGGCTGCCGCAGACCGGACAGACGTCCATTTCCAGTTCCTGATGGCCGCAGTCGTCGCAGTAGGCCAAAGAAAGGTTCACGCCCTCATAATAGCCCAAATCCATGGCGCGCCGGATTAGCGTGCGCACCGCGTCCAGATTGTAGTCGATGGGATATTTCACATACTGGATCTTGCCGCCGTTGAAGAGATCCCAGAAGCGCCCCTCCAGATCCTGCTTCTCGATGGGCGTGATATCCTCGGTCACATGACAGTGGAAGGAGTTGCTCACATACTCCCTATCGGAAACGCCCTCCACGATACCGTATTTGCGGCGGAACTGCTTCACCTGCAGCCCGCACAGGCTTTCCGCCGGCGTCCCGTAAATGGCGTAGAGCCTGCCGTCCGCTTCCTTGTATTCGTTCACCTTCGCATTGATATGCTCCATGACCTCCAGCGCAAACTGCCCGTCTTCCACCAGGGACTTGCCGTTGTAGAGCATCTGCAGCTCGTTCAAGGCCGTGATGCCAAAGGAAGCGGTGGCGGAATAAAGCAGCGGTTTGATCTTATCCGTCAGCTTCAGATGGCCGCCCAAAAAGCCGCCCTCACAGTAAGCCAGCGGATTGGTGGAGGCGCGCATTTCGCCCAGATAGGCGTAGGTGCGCAGATGCAGTTGGCGAATCAGCTCCAGATAATAGTCCAGCACCTCGTAAAAATCCCTGCTCTCATGCCGCGCCCTGGCCAGGATCATGGGCAGATGCAGCGACACCACACCTATATTGAACCGCCCCACAAATACCGGCACATCCTGATCGTCCGCGGGATGCAGGCCGCCCCTCTCGTACCAGGGGGACAAAAACGCGCGGCAACCCATGGGAGAGACGATCCTGCCGTACTTTTTATACATGCTGGGCACATACCCCCTGCCGGTCAGAGAGAGCCAGTCGGGATACATGGTCTTGGAGGAACAGCGCACCCCCGCTTCAAACACGTCTTCCATGGGTTTGCCGGGGCCGTGCAGGTTTTCATCATATAAAAAGACGATCTTGGGGAACAGCACCGGTTTTTTGCGCCCTTCCTTTCCCTGCCCCCTGCGTCTGACGTTGAGCATACAGATCGTCGCCAGCTTTGCAAAACGCCCGGTACCGGTGCCGGCCGTCACGGTGATGAAAGGATAATCGCCCCTGCTGCTGGCCACGGTGTTGAACTTATATTCCCAGCCCTGGAAACCCTGCTCCATCTCCCGCACCACGTCCTGGTACGCCACCTCCTCCGCTTTCTCCCGGCCAAGGCCAAGCCCCGTATATTTGGCCACGTTGCGGTCGTAGGACTTCTGGGCGTAGGGCTCCAGGATCAGCTCCACGTTGGGAACGGTAAAGCCGCCGTACTGCTGGCTGGCCGCGCTCAGCACGATATCGCCGATCACGTCGAAGGCCACATCCAGGGTCTTTGGCTCGTTATACCAGATGTTCCCCATCTCGAAGCCGCCCTTTAACACATTCGCCACATCGAAAAGGCAGCAGTTCATGGTGTCCCTCCGGGCGGACATATCGTGGATATACAGATAGCCGTCCCGGCAGGCCTGGATCTCTTCGGTCGTCATAAAGAATTTCTGATACAGTTCCTTGTTGAGCTGGTTGAAGATCAGGCTGCGCTTGGTGGAGACCAGGGCGGAATCGGTGTTGGAATTTTCCTTGTCGCCGATATACATGATGGACTGGCTCTTTTTGTATACGTCGTCCAGCATCCGCACGAAGTCCTGCTTGTAGTTGCGGTAATCCCGGTAGCTCTTGGCCACGATGGGCTTCACCTGCTCCAGCGCGCTCTCCACGATGTTGTGCATCAGGGCGATGGGCACCTCCGTCAGCCCCATTTCGTCCACCTTGTCCACCACATGCTGGCAGATCTGCCTGTTCTCTGCGTCGGTAAAACGGGTCAGCGCCCGGTACGCGCTTTTCCCGACGGCATTCACCACCTTCTGGACGTTGAAATCCTCCTTGCTGCCGTCCTTTTTGATCACGACCACCGGAAGCTTCGGTAAAAACTCCTTCGCGAAATCCGTTTCCATTTCCATCTTTCCGTCTAGCTCTGCCATCTGTGCGCCTTCCTTTCCGCCGCGTCAAAAGGATGCGGCGTCTGTTTTCTCTCCTTTAGTTTTCTTCCCCATATACGGATACGATATCCTGCAAATGCCTGCGATAGGCGCTGACTACTTCAGGCGGCCCTGCCAGTCGCACCTGGTTTCCCAGTCCTGCCAGCCACCCGAAAAACTGCCCGCTGACGGCCACCGTTACCCGCGCCTGAAAATGGCCGTCGTCCACGCGGCGCATCCGCGTGTCCTTCCCAAACCGGTCCATGACCACGCCGGCCATCCCGTTGGGGAAGACCAGATTTACCTGGGTCACCTGCCCTCCGTACATACCAAAAGTACGGTTCGCATACGCCGGCAGATCGAAATGGGAAAATTCCTCTTCCCCCTGCCGTTTCTCCTCCAGAAGACCGATCCGCTGCATCTTGTCCACCCGGTAATGCTTGATCATTGCGGCCTCGCCGTCGAAGCCGATCATATAGTAATTCTCATCGCTCCACAGAAGCGCCCAGGGGCTGACCCGGTACAGGGCCCCTTCCTTGCGCGGATGCAGTTTGCCGTCCAACCCCCATTCCATATACAAAAAGGACACCTGCACCTGCTCCTGCAAGGCGCGGTGAATGGCGTCCACATTGTAATAGATGTTCTCCTGTTCCGTCTTGATGCGCCCCGCCACATAGACCTGGCGCTGGAGCTGGCGTCCCTCCTCCCGGCTGGCAAACCTCTCCAGCTTGCCGATCAGCTCCCTGGATTTTCTGGCCGTCATGAACTTGGACGCTTGCACCGCGTCCACCAGCAGCTTCAGTTCCGGAAGTTCAAACTCCCGGCTGCCCAGATAATAACCTCCCTGGGTCCTGGATTTTACGAAAACGATATCATACCCGAAGCTGCGCAACTGTTCGATATCGTCATAGACCGATTTGCGCTCCGCCTGGATCCCGTAAGCCTCCAGCCGCTGCAGAAGGGCCGCCGCCCCCAGCGGATGCCGCTCGTCCGTCTCTTCCTGCAGGATCCTGAGCAGATACAAGATCTTCAACTTCTGGCTGTTTCCCCTTGCCATAAGCAACGCCTCAAAACACTTCCATTTCAAAACAGGCAGCCTTACCGCTGCCCGCCCTTTTACCGGTTACCGGCTTTCTGTCGGCTCTTCCTGCGCCTTTTGCACAGCGACAGTCCCTGCGTCCTTTGCGTCCTTTCTTTTGCGCAGGCCGATGCCGATCCGGACGGCTGCCACTATCACGGCCACGCAGACGACAAATAACAGAAGATACGACAGAAACGCGTTCAAAAATGCGATCAGATTCGCCATATTCCTTCCCATCCTTTCACAGGTCTATCATATCATTCCACCTGTTCATCCGTCAACAGATTTGTCCCGTCCGCAGCCGATGTGGCCAGCCGGTCGCAGCGCTCGTTTTCCGGGTGTCCGGCGTGTCCCCGGACCCAGGTAAAATGCAGTTCGTGCGGGGCGGCGGCCTTGAGCAGCCGTTTCCACAGGTCCACGTTCTTCACCGGCCCGGAAGCCCCTTTCCAGCCTTTCTTCAGCCAGCCCTCGATCCAGTTTTGATTGAACGCCTCCGTCACATAACGGGAATCGGAAACGACCGACACGCGGCAGGGCTTTGTCAGCGCCTCCAGCCCGGCGATGACCGCCATCAGCTCCATCCGGTTGTTGGTCGTCCTGCGGTACCCTGCGGACAACTCCCGTTCGTGCAGGACGCCCCTGCTGTCCACAAACTGCAGCACGGCGCCGTATCCTCCCGGCCCGTCCGGGTTGCCCCGGGCAGATCCATCCGTATATAAAGTCACTTCCAGCATAACCCTTTCCTTTCCCGTCACTTTTTATACCTGCTCCCATTTCCCCGTTTTTTCAAAACGGGCCGCCATCTCCTCCGCCCGACGGATGATGCCGCTGTCGTAACCCATGATGGACAGCAGACGGATGGCGTTTCTGGTTTTGGCCTTGCCCGGCATCAGCCGGTAGGGGAAACGGATATCCCCCTCTTCGATCTGTTCCTCGAAATGATAATTGTCATATTCCTGCTGCAAAAGCTCCGTCAGTTCGATATCATGGGTCGCCGCAAGACAGCAGACCTGCGGGCGGGAAAGGCTGTGCAGAATCTGGACGGAGGCCGCGATCCGCTCCACCGTATTGGTCCCCCGCAGCACCTCATCCACAAAACAAAGCACCTTCGCCCCGTCCTCCCCGGCGGCATCCAGGATGCGCTTGATGGATTTGATCTCCACGATATAATAGCTTTCCCCGTTTACCAGATCGTCCTGCAGCGCCATGGAAGTCATGACCCGAAAAAAGGCGCCCTGATAACGCCGCGCGCAGCAGGTGTGGATCGTCTGGGCTAAAATGGCGTTAATGGCCACAGCCTTTAAAAAGGTGGATTTCCCGGAGGCGTTGGAACCGGTCAGCAATACCCCCCGCCGTACCGTAAGATCGTTTTTCACCGGATCGCGCAGCAGCGGATGATACAGCTTTTCCAGGGAAAGCCCTTCGGCTTCAAACTGGGGCAGGCACCATTCCTCCAGCCCTTTCCGAAACCCTGCCACGGCGATCAGCGCTTCGATCTCCCCCAGGATCGTAAGCATCTCGTCGATCTGTCTGGTATGGAGCCGCACCTGTTTTACCATGCAGTTAAAACCGATGATATCGAAGTGAAATACCATGTTCAGATAATCCGTAAGAACATGCAGCGGATTGCCCCCGTCCCCCATGGTATACATGCCAAAGGCGGCGCCCGCCTTCAATTCCTTCAGTTGCTTTAAATACTCCAGCAGCCGCCCGTTCTCCTCCGACAGTTCCCGGATATCCTGCCTGCAGATCTCCCGGGCCGCCGCCATCGTGCGCAGCACATACTGGAAGCTGATCAGATAGGGCTCGATCGCCCCTTTCTCCTTGAGATAGGAAGAGATCAGATAAGCCAGCAGGCAGATCAGGACAAACATCCCCTGCCGGGGCCAGAAAAACATGGCGATCACGGCTGCGACCACCAGAAGGTCCAAAAGGATCTGTTTTCCGTTGCTCCTTGGCCCCAGATCCTCCAAAAAGTCCAGATACTCATAGAGGGAATATTTCCCCGTCCTGCCCAGAGCGCGAAAACGCATCTGCAGGTCCAGCCGTTCCCGGGGATGATCGGCAAAGAACCGGATCAGCCGTTCCCGGTGCAGCAGTTTTTCTTCCTCCAATAGCGGCGTGCGCAGCATCGCGTACAGATATTCCTGCCCAGCGGAAGATTCCGTGATGTTCATCTGCATGAACACGCGGTCCATATCCAGATCTTTCCAGGTGATATCGTCCAGGCTTGTCCCGGCCCGGTGTTTATGGAAATACCCCTGGATCCCCAGCAGCTCCCCCGGTTCATATTTCCGGTCCGCGGGGCTGCCAAAGGACGTCTCCAGTTTCTTTTTCTGCCAGGCCCGCTGTTTTTTCGCCTGCGCAGCCTGGAGCAGAAAAATCGCCAGGCCCACGATCAGCAGGGCTGCGGCCAGGATCAGATATTCCATGTCTGCCCCTCCGTTTCTATCTCCACGACCCGGCCTGCAAAGGGAGCGTTCTGCGGCCGCGCCTTATACTCTTTTACCGCCTCATATTGTCCCCACATATGCATCGGAAAAACTGCAGGGCTGTCAGTCTTTTCCAGAAAATAGTTCAGTCCCAGATCGAAGCTGTCTTTCAGCCGAGGATCCAGCGGCACAAAGGACACGTCGAAATGCATACCGGCAAGCTGATCGATCTGCTCCCGGTATGCCCTTCCCATAGCCTCGTTCTCTGCGTCCTCTGCCCTATCCTCACTCTCCCAGTGCCACCAGTTCAGATCTCCCGCATGGTAGATCCGCTTTCCTTCTACCTCTGCCACAAACGCCACGCCCGTATCCGTAGACTTAAGCGTCCGGACAGCCACCTGCGCGCCTCCCAACATTTCCCGGACAGACCTGCCTCCCGCCAGCCGGCAGATCTTTTCCCGCACGCCGGCGCCGATCCCTCTCTGTGCCAGCCACTTTTCGCCCAGCCGGATATCGTTGCCGAAAAAAAAGCGGACGTTTGGGCGCTGCCCGTACCGCTTCAGAATCTCCCAGTTGAAATGGTCCCTATGGCCATGGGAAACAAACACAAACAGCGGCTTATCCTCCCTCCACTGGGGAAGCGCGCCCCTGTAGTAATCAAACAGCAGGACAGCCCCGGACAGTTCCACCGCAAAACCGCTGTGCCCGATATATGTGACCTTCATAAAACCCTCCCCGACAGGCGGATATGCCGCAGCCGTCGCAATGTACCATTACTGTACCACAAAAAAACAGACAAGTACAGCGCCATTTCATGATCAGCTATTTCTTGTCTGAACGTTAATCAAACAAATTTAGTTGGACAGGACTGTTCTTTTCCTCAAAAGTACTTAGATATTCAAATATTTTTGCATTATCGTGTATGATATGATTGTCCTCACATACTTGATGAAATAATTGCATCAGTTCATGGTTCTTCAGGCTATTGATTTGATATTGCGTACCATAAGTAGTGTCTGCTCGTTAAGAGACCTCTGTGAACCAAGTGCACGATTATAGATCCGCACCCTATGGGGCCTGCTGCAC
>CANQFM010000071.1 GCA_947598825.1 uncultured Eisenbergiella sp.
AAGAAATCATAGCTTTCAAGGAATGTAAACACCGCCATGGGCATGGTCGTCCACCAGTTGGGGAACGCCAGAATTACAGTGTCGTATTCGTCCATATTCTCTACCTGCGCCGTCAGCTCCGGGCGGGCGTTCTGCTCATATTCCCGTTTGGCGATCTCGATTTTCTTCATGTGGTCGTCGGGATATTTCTGCACTGTGTCGATATAGAACAAGTCGCTTGGAAGCATAGCATGGAGCTTCTTTGCAATGACCTCGGTATTGCCCACAGGCAGGTTTTTAATCCCACCGTGGGAGTAATTTTGTCCCGCATGGGAAAAGTATGCGATCAATGTCTTTGCCATGGTAAAAATCCTCCTATTAATTCTCTATCTTACGCGAAGATTAAATCTGCCGCTTTTCAAAGATGCGATCACGCCTCCGTCAATCAGCAGATCCGTCCCCGTGATAAATCCGGCGTCCGGCCCCAGCAGAAACGCGCCCGCCGCCGCGATCTCGTCCGATGTTCCGGCGCGGCGCACGGCGGAGCAGTCAATCATGTTCTGATAGGTGTTCCCCGGCGCGTTGAACTCGTCATAGGCCAGCGGCGTCACGATGATACCGGGGCTGATAGTGTTGATCCGGGCACCCCTATCCGCCCATGTGGTAGCCGCCGCCGTGCGGACACGGAGCTGGTTCACCCGTTTGGAAATGATGTAGGCTGCGCCCGGATTCGGTGTTTTCGAGCCGTCAAGACAAGGAAGCGCGGCAAGCTGGGCCGTTGGCGTCATGGCGAGGGCTTCTTCATCCTCGGCGGTAAGCGCATGGGGCATATACCCGGTTTGGCTGGACACGACGAGTCCTGCGCCTCCCCTCGCCATCACTTCGCCAAAGGCGTCAATGGCATAGGATGTGCCGATCAGGTCGAGCTTGATGATATGTTCGGGGCTTGCCTGACTGGGAGATGCGCCCGCCGTGTGGATATAGTACATGACCGGGCCGAGAGAGGCGGCCTTTGCCGCAAATGCCCGGATCGACTGTTCATCACAGGCGTCCACGATCTGCGTCTCCACGTCGTACCCGCCGTAGGTGAACTCACGGGAAACCCGCTCCAGCGCCTTTTCGCTGATGTCGCCCAGCAAAATCTTTTTTCCTGCGGCAATGCGGCGGACGATGGCGCATCCCATGCTGCCCGCACCCAAAAGGACAACAACTTCTTTGTTTTCGTTTCTGTCGAGAATCATCGCAAATACCTCCTGATTTTATGGCAAGGCGCTTTTGCACTTGCGCCTTTTATTACTCGCAAGTCCATTATATTGTTTTTCCTTGATGCCAACAACAACAATTCCGCTGTAAAAGAGGTTTACGCCACACTTCCTGCAAAAATGTGGCGTAAGTCCATTTTACTATGTTACGGTCTCCACTCGTCCACCCATCGAATAACGGGCTTCTCGCCCTGCCATTCCATAGGCAGCCAGACGTAGCGAGATGCGGCGGTGTTTTCTGTGTGGGTCTGGAGCGTACCCGGTAGGGGCGTCACCGGGCGGGGACTTGTGTCCGGCTTGTAGTCTTTGAAATGGCGCTCCATGCCGACTATGATCTGCCTGGCCATGGGCTTTACATACCACTGGGGCATCCAACGGTCGGCGCAGGCAATGTACTTTCCGGTGCCGGGCACGCGGATGACCGATGTAATCTGGGAAGAAAAGCTGGTATTGCTCTTGTCGTCAATAAACGGGTCACCCAAATCCCTGTATTCCCCGTGAGGGTCCGTGAAGACGCAAACTTTGGAAGGGTTTGGGTAATACCCACTGGTGCCGCTGGTGAAGAGATAACGCTTGCCGTCCCGCTCAAAATAGGTGGGCGCTTCCCGCGTCAGCGGCGGCAGAAGGCCGTCGTAGTGGACGCTGTATTTGCCCGTCACGCCGGTGTAATCATCGGTGAGATCGGCACAGATGAGTTGGAAATGGGGCCGCTCAAACCAGATATACGCTTTGCCATCGGGATCTGCGTGGAGGCAGAAATCGCCGGTATCCATGTCCAGAGGCTTGTAGATCTCGTGGGCAAAGGTATAAGGCCCTTCAAATTTGTCCGCTGTCAGTACGGACATGAACTGACTGACCTCGCCGCCCATGATCTTCAGCCACGCCACATATTTCCCGGTCTTTTTGCAATAGAGGATATGAGGCCGATCCATGCAGTAGGTGGGGTGGAGCGGGCTTGACAGATCGTTGGGCGCAGGAGGGATGATGAGGCCGCGGTCCGTCCAGTTCATCAGATCCGGGGATGTGTAGAGCCGCACGCCCCAGTGCCAGACGGTGTTCTTTTTGCCGCCGACGGTTTTCTCTTTGTTCTCGCCGTACCAGTACCAGAGTTTTTCCGCCTCGTTCCAGAAGACGGAGAAGCCGTGGGCCTGAATGGGTTTGCCTTCGGTGTCAAGCCAGGGCTTGCCCGGTTTTATGCTGTTCATCCTATCAGGTTTCCTATTGTTCGTCATATTCGTACACCCCCGCTGTCACTGTTTTTGTTTTGCCGCCGATGCAGATCTCTGCCGTACAGTTGGCTGGGACGGTGATCGTATAATGTATGCCGTTCTCTGTCCGTTTCCAGGCGGAGCTGACCGGGCCATAGGGACTTAAATATTCCGCCGATGCGTGATCAAGGCCAGGACCGGGGGTGGGGACAATACGGAAGCTCCGCTCGCCGGTTACCCGGATTCCCGCGCAGGTATCGAACAGCCACTGGCACACGGCTCCGGGGGAGTAATGGTTCTGGCTTAAGTTTCCCTCCCAGTTCTCCCAGATTGTGGTCGCGCCATCCAGTACTTCCGCCAGCCAGCCGGGCTTTTCGGTGTTCAGGAGCATCCGGTAGGCCGTCTCCGTTTCTCCCGATTCCGTGAGTACCGGGAGGAGGAACGGAGTGGAGAGGAAGCCTGTACCCACCCGGTAGTGATAGTTTTCCACCGCCTTTTTGAGCCTTGCCTGGGCGTTTTTCTTTGTCTCGCCGTCCAGAAGGCCGAGGGCCAGGGGACGTACCAGCTTTGCCTGGCGGTCGGTGTCAAGATCGGCGTATTTCGGATAGATTGCCTTCGCATTCTCTGCGGCCTGACGCAGCCTTGCGGCATAATCCGGCTCCAACAGATCTGCGATCTTTGCCATTGTGTCCATGGCGTAATAAAGATACGCTGTACACTCTTCCGGGTGCTTTGCCTGGGCACCGTAAACCTTGTCCCGGAACTCCTCCGGTTCCAGCCACTCGCCCAGATGGACGCCCTTCTCGTAATGGCCGTCCTTTTCGATATTTTTTAAGAGGTATTCCGCGAATTTGCGGATCATGGGCCAGCAGCTTTTAAGCGTCTCTCTGTCCCCGTACCGCAAATAGTACCGCCAGGGGATCAGGTACACTGCGTCCGCCCAGCCCGCGGAGGAGCCGGTGGACTTATACATCATCTCCACGCCCTCATAGGGAACCACGGCGGAAAGCAGACCGTTTTTGTACTGGCCATCCTCCAAATCCCGGAGCCACTTACGGAAAAAGGCGGCGGTGTCGCAAAGGTACGCGCCGGTGTCGAAGAAAACCTGCGCGTCCCCGGTCCAGCCCAGCCGTTCTCTAGTGGGACAATCGGTGGGAATGTCCAGGAAATTGCCTTTCATGCTCCAAAGGGTGTTCTTCAAAAGGCGGTTTACCCGCTCATCGGAGCAGTGAAATCTGCCTGTCTGCTCCATGTCCGAGTAGACCGCAATGGCTGTGATGGCAGAAGGGTCAATATCTATGTCGCCGATGATTTCCGCATAACGGAAACCGAACACGGAGAAACTGGTTTTATAGCGGTCTATGCCGCCGGAGCAAATGAAGCGGATCTCTTGCAGCGGGGTTCCTACGGTCTCGCCGGGGGTCTTGCCTGTCAGGAGTTTTTTCAGCATTGCTGCCTGTTTCCAGCCGCCGACGGGTTTTTGCTCCTGGATGCCGGAGAGATCCACATGGCCGTCCTTCACCACTTCACCCATGCGGAGGGTAAAGACCTGACCGGGCTGTCCCTTCACGGTAAATTCCACATATCCCGCGATGTTCTGACCGAAATCCAGAATGCGGCCGCAACCTGTAGGGACAAAACGTTCATGTTCCCGCACCGAAACATTATCGGAGGCGCAAAGCTTTACGTCCTTCGGCTCTTTTACCACCCTGGCGCGGCCTGTATAGGAGGGAAGTATCCGGGCGTCGTATACCTCGCCGTCCTTCAAATCGGCAAAACGGATGAGACCATCGTTTGACCAGGCCCATGTGTCGTCTGTGCAGATCCTGTCAGCGGTGCCGTCTTCATAAGTGATTTCTAACTGCGCGATTACGCTCGTCTGCCTGCCGTAGACATCGACGACCCCGTAGGCGGCCGAACTGCCCCGGAACCAACCATCGGCCAGACGAAGCACCAAGGCGTTGCTTTCCGCTATCAGCGCCGTTAAATCGTAGGTTTGGACCTGGAGCTGCTTCCGGTAGTCCGTGATGCCGGGAGCCAGGATGAAATCCGCAAGGCGCGTACCGTTGACGGTCACGTCGTAGAGACCTCTGGCGGTGGCATAGAGCCGCGCCTTTTTCACAGCTTTTTTTGCCGAAAACTCTTTTTTGAAGCAGTCTACAGGGTATCGTCTGCCCTTTTGCGGCTTGACGACACCGCAGATCCACCGTGCTTTCCAGTCTTTCGGATCAAGAAGTCCCAACTCAAAGGACGCGGCGGCGGGTTCGCCGGGAATGTCATTTTCATCCCAGAGGGTAACGCTCCACTCCACTTTGTCCCGACTGCAAAGCTTTGCGCCTTCGTATGCAATATGGGTCATGCGGGAGGACTGAACCTTCCCGGTATCCCAGACCGATCCACCGTTCCGCACCGCCACGATTCGATATGCTGTCTGTGTGATGCCGCCCTCACAGTGCCAGGATAAACGCGGATTTGTGATACCGAGGCCGATGGGATTTTCGAGATATTCGGTTCTTAAATGTACAGCTCTCATGCCGCACCTCCTCTGTGTTTGATGACTGCTGCCGTACTGTTTTGACCATCGGAAACGGTGACTGTCAGATCTTGCGCACCCATGCGGACAGCGGCCAGAGCCCTGCCGTAGTACGTCGTGTAACTGCCAGCATCAAAGCGTTCTTCCGTCCTTGGGTTGGCCGAGCCGAAAGCCAGGAGTTCGCCGCCTTCCACGGTAACGGAAACGGTCCGGTCAGCGTTGGACTCCACGATGCCGTCCGCATCAGCGACAGACACGGGGATGTATACGATCTCTCCGTTCTCCGCTTCCGGGATCTCCGGCATAGCGGTGAGCCGCAGGGTTGCATCAGCAGAAGAGAGGGTACTCCGGCCCATTTCCCGCCCGGAGGCTTCGAAACTTACAGCCTCCAGCTTGCCAGGGTGGTAGATCGTCTTGAAGATCGTCTTGCAGAGCTTTGTTTTCTTCCGTCCCAAAGATTTGCCATCCTGGAAAAGCTCGACTACCGGTTGGTTGGAGTAGACTTCGATAACAGCCTTCTTTCCTTCACAGCCTCGCCAGCTCCAGGAAGGGATGGCGTTGGTGCCACGCCAGACCATTTTGGCGGGCTTTGTATCGTGGCTGAGGGGCTGAACGGTGATCGCGGGTGCGTCCAGCAGCCCCCATGCGGCCTGGGCCAGAAACAATTCCCCGTTGGGATCGCCCAGAATGTCCATAGCCCCGGTGTCGGCCAGCAGCCAGGGATAGGGCTTATTGAAGCCCTTGCTGTCCGGGGTATAGCCCCAGGCCCCAAGGCCCGCTTCGCCCAGGTAGTCCCAGGCCGTCCACATGAAGTCTCCGATGAGGTACGGGTATTTCTTCACCATCTCCCAGTTTTTCGCGATGTCCTGGGGGAAGGTCTCGCTGCCGAAGATGAGCCGGTCGGGATGGAGCTTTCCGTCCAGAGGATAGCGCCCGGAGGCGTAGTTGTAGCCGCAGATATCCAGTGCGTCCATAACGGGGCTTACCGCTTCATCGGCTTTTTTAGAGTTTGCGGACTTGTTCATGCCGGTGCCCACCATATTGGTGACCATGTTGAACAGGGTCGAGTTCATCCCCGCCATGGCCTTGTCGCCGGATTCGTCCCGGCCGCCGCCATTTTCATCGTAGACGCCCTTGCCTTTCTTGGCCGAGGCGATGATCATCAGATTAAAGCCTCCGGTAACGGGCCGGGTCGGATCGGCCTTGTGGAGCAGGGACACCATCTCCCAGGCAGCCTTCACGCCCTCGTCCCTGGCGGGCTCGCTGACCTCGTTGCCGATGGAGTAGAGGATGACGCTGGGGTGGTTATAGTCCCGGTTCACCATGGCCCGGAGGTCGGACTTGTAGTTCTCACGCCACTGTGAGGCGTAGTCGTACTTGTTCTTATGATTGTACCACATATCCCATGCCTCATCCATGACGTACATTCCCAGCCTGTCGCAGGCGTCCAGCATGGCGCGGGAGCATGGGTTATGGGAGGAACGGATGGCGTTGAAGCCCGCGTCCTTCAGCATCTTCACACGGCGGTACTCCGCCTCGTCATAGGTGGCTGCCCCCAGGATACCGCTGTCGTGGTGGACGCACCCGCCCCGCAGGAGGGTGGACACGCCGTTAACATAGAGGCCCCTGTTGTCCCAGGTGATCTGACGGATGCCGAAGGGGATGTCCTGACTGTCCGCACCGCTTAATACATGGGCGGTATAGAGGTTTGGCGTTTCGGCACTCCACAGTTTGGCATTCGGAATGGTCAGGGTGAAATCCGTCCCCTGGCCGCTGACCCCTTCCACCTCCGCCCTCACAGGCTTCGGGGACTGGATGCGGATGACGGCGGGGGCGATTGTGACGGTGCTGATCTTTACGCCCTCCGGCTCAATGCTCTCCGCCGATCCCTGCCAGAGCCAGACCGGACGGTAAATTCCAGCGCCGGAGTACCAGCGGGAGTCCGGCTGATCCCGGTTCCCGCACTCCACCCGGATCACGTTCTCGCCGGGACGCAGAAGCCCGTCGAGATTTATGAAAAAGGGTATGTACCCATAAGCTGCGCCGCCCGCCGGTTTCCCGTTGACTGACACCCTGGCGTTCTTGTAGACGCCCTCAAACTCAAGCACAAGGTGTCCGTTTTCAAACCCTTCCGGTGCAGTGAAGGTCTTTTCATAGACATATTCCCCGCCGGGAAAGAACGCCTGGGCGCTGCCGCTGGGATTTTGGGCATTCCGATTTTCGTGAATCATCGCATCGTGGGGGAGCGTCACTGGCTTTCCGTTGCAGATCCAGCCGGTGTTAAATAATTTTTTCTGCATTTTTCATTGCCTCCCTGCGCACCTTTATTTTTTGCTCTTGGCTTGCTTCGCAGCCAGTTTCTGCTGATACTTGGCTTCTTCCGCCTCAAAGTCCAGACCTTTCCTGGCACACCGGGCTTTCAGTTCCTCAATACGCTTCTCTTCAGCCTTCTTGTCCTGTTCGGCCTGTTCCAGGGCAGCTTTCTCATCCGGGGACATATATACCTCGCCCCGGGCTGCGGCCTCGGCCTTGCGGCGGGCGGTCAGCTCGTCGTGGATGCGGGGCAGGTGGAGTTCCACCTTGAAGAAGAACATGATGACCGCCATGGCGATCAGGCAGATCATGGGGATCCCTACATACGCGAAAGTGATAAAACTCTGGGCGGCGGCGTTTTGAATGTTGTAGACGCCTTCGCTGATCAGGTGAGGGGCCTCATAGCCAGTGGTAGTCAGGCCCAGATTGAATAGGCCCTGGCTGATGCCTACCGAAATCGTCATCACGATGGAAAACATGGATGCAGTCAAACCGTCTGCCCGGACGTTCTGCTCACACTCGATATAGTCCAGCGTATCCGCCATCAGGGCGCTGTATACATAAGAGGGCAGCCAGCCGACGGCGTAAATCAGGGAACCGATCAGCATGATGGGCATACTGTGGGCACCTGCCCAGCACAGCGCCTCCGCGGCGGCAGCCATCAGAAAACCTACGATCATCACCCGGCGTTTGCCAAACTTCTTGACCAGCGGCCAAAGCAGAAACACGCCGAAGCCAAGGGGCGCTTTGCCTACGGCGGACAGGATCATCTGGGTGGTGCCGTCGTTATAGGTTCCCAGCACCCAGTTGCAGAAATAGGGCAGGGAGACGGTCATGATGTTGCTCATGATCTGGAACAGAAAGACGAAAAGGATCATCAGCAGCCAGTACGGGGAGGAAAAACAAACCCTGAGCTGTTCCGCAAAGGGCACGGTGCGCACCTCCCCGGCGCCGGCAGCGGCCTCAGTGACACGTTCTTTGGTGAAGTAGTATTCGATCACGGTCACAGGCAGGGCCACGACTGCCAGAATAGTCATGGTGAGTACCCATTTATCGTAGTCCACCCCCAGCACCGGAAGCAGTACCGCCGGGAACAGCAGGGACACGATGATGCCGGGCAGCATGTTGGTGCCCATGTTGGTGAACAGGGACAGGCCGTCCCGCTGGCGGACGTTGTTGGTGGACAGCGGTACCATCAGCGTATGGCTCATATTGTAGATGGTGTAAGCGAAGGAGAAGAAAAGGTTATAGCTGATTACGATCATCACGATCTGCCCGATGCTGTGTTCTCTGGGGAGCCGGAACATCAGGATACAGAAGATCGTCATCAGCAGCGCGGAGATCAGGATCCAGGGCCGGGCTTTGCCCTGCCGGGTCCGGGTGTGCTCGATGATCTGTCCCATGATGATGTTGGTGAAGGCATCCACGACTTTGGAGATGATCGGAAACAGGGTCAGGAACGCCGCCACCCAGGGGAAAGCGCCTGTCAGGTCCAGTACGTCGGTATAGAATACGTTGATGTAACCGATGATGGTGAAGTTCAGTATGGATGCGCCCATGGGACCCAGAAAGTAGCCCAGCCATTTTTCGGTTCCGGTGGTGTTGGCCGATTTGATCCGGGAGTTCAGCGCCGGGGCGTTGAATATCCGTGCAAGTCCTTTTTCTTTTGCCTGCATAATCTCATTTCCTCCTGTTTTTTCAAAAATCCGATGTAAAAGCGGCGTGATTTTGTGTTCCTTCATCATTGTAGTTGAAAAAAACTGGATTGTCATTTACAATAGAAGACAGTTTATTATCATTTTCAGACATGGAGTGAACGAGATGGCTGTTATCGAGGATTTGGAGCATCTTCCCATGACGGAGCTTGAAACGGCACTGAAAAAAATACTTTCGCAGCGCCCGGACATTCAAAGCAGAATATTGTCTTCTCAGGAGCTTTTGGATTACATCTCATGGATGGCGATAAACTTTGGCCATCAGATCCGTCTGACTCCTGAAAAGATTCCTTCATTCGCTGCCACATCGGACATCAACGCCATTGGACGGAAACTCATCGACGACCCCGGGAATCCTCTGGCGCTGCAGCGGCTGGCCGCCGGGTACACGGAACAGAGCGAGGAGCGATATATCTCTGGCGGACATGATATCTCTGCCTTTCGGATGTTCCGCTATATGCCGTCTCACTGGCATACAAACGATTATTTTGAGATTTACTACGTTTTTTCAGGTAACTGTCCCCTCTATTTCCGGGATGAAACGATAAATGCAAAGCCGGGGACGATCCTGGTCGTAGCCCCCGGCGTGCTTCATGCCACTCCCTGTTATTCTGACGACTGCTGTCTTGTCTACTGCATGGTCCGGGCCAGCACCTTTGAGCGGGTATTCTGGAACCAGCTTCCAAAGGAGAGCCTGATGTCTTCCTTCTTTCACCGGGCGTTGGAGGGCGGTCAGGCGACAGCGTATCTCCAGTTTGATTCCGGCGACGACCCCGGGATCCGGCGCCTGATGAAACAGATTTATGTCGAATATCAGCAGGGCGAGGCGTACAGCGCTCAGATGATCAATGCCCTGATGACCGCCTTTTTGCTTCTGACCCTCCGGCGCTATGAGGGCACGGCGAGACTTCCCAGGACTGATGATTTCTTCTGGAAGCATGAGTTTTCAGCCATTTTCACCTATATCCAGACAAACTACGCCCACACGTCTCTGGCGGAGATCTCCGCCCGCTTCCATTACAGTGAGCGGCAGATCACCCGCATCGTCGGTCAGAATACCGGCCTTAATTTCGCACAGCTTATCGTAAAGCTCCGCATGGAAAAGGCGGCCGCCCTGCTGCGCCAGGGAGAGATGTCCGCCGAGAATATCTCCGAGGCGTTAGGCTACGCTAATCTCAGCAGCTTTTACAGGACGTTTCAAAAATACTATGGTTTGCCCCCGACGGCATGGCTCCGTGCTTCCGGGGAGGAAAAGAATAAGTAACGCCGGCCTTTACTGACACACGCCACGTTTTCCGTAAAAATGTGGCGTGTTTCTTTCCTATATTGTTCCAGCAATAGCTATCGGTTCGAGTTGCCCGAGACGACCCATTCGCCGTCCCGCTTCTCCCAATGATGCGTCCCGCTCATACGATAGGTGCCTCTCGCGCCATAGGCGCTGGCGTTCAGCACAGAGGTAAATGTGACGCTGGCTGTGTCGCCGTCCACCGTGACAACCGGGCTGTCAATGCCGATGGTGAAATACCGCAGATTGCCGTTTTCAATATCCGTAAAGTATTCCTCCCGCGTCTGCTGCCGTCCGCTCATGTGGGTAAAAGTCGCATCTCCGGCACAAGCTCCCGGAGGGTATCCGTGTCCGCATCGGTCATGGCCTGACAGTATCTTGCCTGCGCATACAGCACCGCAAGCTGTTCGTCGCTCATACTGTCAAGGTCTGCACCGATCAGCTCCACATTTGGAAAATCCGAAAAATCAACTTGTTTCATGTACTTTTCCTCACTGATTTCCACGATTTCGCCCTGCTCATTCCTGCGAAAGTGTTTCATAAAGTCCCATGCAAGCTGGGCGTGGGGCTTTCTTGCCCAATGAATCCCGTCCTGCACAAGAATGAGCTGCCCGAAGGTCGCGGCGAAACCGTCTTTGTAGTAGTTTGATACCGTCCAATCCTTTCCGTCGAATTGCAGGACTTCCGTGGAATCCGCCGGATAGCCCCAATACGGCGTGGCGTCATAGTCCGGCGCAAAGGATTCCTCCGCCATTTCATTGAACAGCATGAGGTTTGAAAGCGCCTCCTGCTCGTCGCGCATGATTGCCATAGCTCCGCTGTCCGTGGCGTAGGTATATTCGTCTGTTCCCTGAATGATCTGGAACGGCATATCGTAATCCGCGCCCTTTGCCCGCCAGTCCCGCATCCCTACCATCCAGCCTTCCGGGGCGATGGCGGCAAACAGCTCCGGGTACTGGTCGGTCAGCGCGACAGCAGCCGCGCCGCCGTTGGAAAAGCCGGTCACATACACACGGCTTTTGTCGATCATCGGATAGCGTTTTAGCGCATCCTTTACAATTTCAGCAAAATAGTCGGTATGGTTATATACGCTGTCATAGCTGCCGTAAAAGGGAGCGATCATCAAGAAGCCCTCTTTTTCGGACACCTCCAGCCACCCGTTTTCCGACACCTGTTCCTCCGGCGTTCCGCCTGTCCAGTGCAGATTCAGCACCAGCGGCACGGT
>CANQFM010000072.1 GCA_947598825.1 uncultured Eisenbergiella sp.
GGAGGGAGAGCTGTTGTACGGAAGAGACAGCCATATGCTGAAACCTCTGGAAAATCTGGTGCTTTCCGTAGAAAAGACATCTTAAAATGAAAAGGGGCCGCTGCAAAAACTGCAGCGGCCCCCGTTTATCAGGGTGCGCCTGACGGCGCCCGTTTTTCGAAAAATTAACCGAAATATCTCTTGAGCAGTCCTTCAAAGGCCTTGCCGTGTCTCGCCTCGTCGCGGGCCATCTCATGAACGGTGTCATGGATCGCATCCAGGTTCAGCGCTTTAGCTCTCTTGGCCAGATCGAATTTGCCGGCGGTCGCGCCGTTCTCGGCGTCCACTCTCATCTCCAGATTCTTCTTGGTGGAATCGGTCACGACCTCGCCCAACAGCTCGGCGAATTTGGCGGCATGCTCCGCCTCTTCATAGGCAGCCTTCTCCCAGTACAGGCCGATCTCCGGATAGCCCTCGCGGTGCGCGACTCTGGCCATGGCAAGATACATGCCGACTTCGGAGCATTCGCCTGCGAAATTGGCTCTCAGGTCAGCCATGATATCTTCGGGGGCGCCCTGCGCGACGCCTACCACATGCTCAGCAGCCCAGACCTTCTCCTCGGCCTGCGCGGTGAACTTCTCCGCGGGCGCCTTGCAGATGGGGCAGGACGCGGGAGCGGAATCGCCTTCATAGACATAACCACATACCTGACATACGAATTTCATAATTGTTTCTCCTTTTCTTTGAAAAGATTATTTCAACCGGAGGATGCTCCGGCAGTTGACGGTGGTAAAAGGCCTTTCGCGGGATTAGCGCAGGCGTCTGCCGCGGCAGGCGGCACACAGCCCGTAAAAATAGGAAACGCTGCCGGTGATCAGATTGCCGTCGATCTCGGTGCCGGTCAGGCTGTCCGGAGAGAACCCCGGCGTCTTTAGGTCGGATACGCTGCCGCATTCCCGGCAGATGAAATGCGGATGCGCGGAAGTATCGTAGTCGAAATGATCCACGCCGTCCCCCGGCCGCAGACGGGCGATCTCATGGAGGTCCGCCAGCAGGGTGAGATTGCGGTATACGGTCCCCAGGCTGATGTTAGGGAATTCATTTCGGACGGCGCTGTATACAACCTCTGCCGTGGGATGGTCCCTGCGGCTTTGGAGGAATCGCTTGATCGCCTCCCTCTGCCGGCTGTATTTGATCGAAGGCATCTTGACACCTCAAAGTAAAAACAATAATCATTCCTGTTTTTAATTATAGGTTCTGCCCTGTCTTTTGTCAAACCGTTTTATAAAACTTTTAGAATAATATTTCTTCATTTTTACAAAAAAAGGGCGGGTTTATGATATACTGATTGAAGGATTGAGAGGGGAAAGGGTATGAAGTTCCGGACGAAGCTGGCGATCACTTTTTTTACGGTTATTTTACTGCCGGTGCTTTTGCTTCTGGTGGCGTTTATGACCATCGGGACGGTGCTGGTCCGCTCTTCGGATCAGTCTTTGGGGGTAGAGGCGACGGATCTGCGCAGGATGTCAGACTCTATCGAGGCGTTCAGCCACAGTACCGACGATTTGTTCCACAAGATCTCCGACGTGGCCAATGAGACCCCGGACAAGCTGGAGGATCGGGCATATCTGGAACAGCTCAATGCGGAGGCCGTACAGCGATCCTCCTATCTTATCGTGCGCCGGGAGGAGGCACAGTTTTATACGGGCAACGCCTCGGCCTCGGCCATCATTTTCGACAGGTTGCCCCAATACGGGCAGGAGAGCGACCGGGCGGATTCCGCCTACTATATGAACGATCTGCGCAAGCTCGTAAAACAGATCGATTTTAATTTTGAGGACGGCGCCCCGGGGAGCGTTTTTATCGTCACCCGGATCACCAGCGTTTTTTCCCGGTCTTTCCTGGTGGATATGTTTTTTGCCATCGTGCTGATTCTGATCCTGACCGCCATGGTACTGAGCCGCTGGATCTATCAGAGCGTTTTTCTGCCGATCAACCATCTGAATCTGGCGATGCAGAAGATCGCGGAGGGCAACTTCGATTACCGGCTGGAATCGGAGGACAACAACGAGATCGGCGATCTGTATCGCAACTATGAAGACATGAGGCTTCGACTCAAGGAGTCCACGGAGGAGAAGCTGGCCAACGAACGGCAGAACCGGGAACTGATCAGCAATATCACCCACGACTTAAAGACGCCGATCACGGCCATCAAGGGCTATGTGGAGGGCATTATCGACGGCGTGGCGGACACGCAGGAGCGCCGGGATAAGTATCTGCGCACGATCTATACCAAGGCCAACGATATGGACCGGCTGATCAATGAACTGACTTATTATTCCAGCATTGACAATAACCGCATCCCCTATAATTTCCGCCGGATGGATGTGGCGGAGTTTTTCGCGGACTGCGTGGAGGACGTGGGCCTGGATCTGGAATCCAAGGATATTCAGCTCAATTATTCCAACCTGGTGGAGCCTGGCACGAGGATCATCGCCGATCCGGAGCAGCTCAAAAAGGTGATCAATAATATCATCGGCAACAGCATCAAATATATGGACAAGGAAAAGGGCGTCATCGATATCCGGCTTCTGGATGAGGTGGATTCCATCCGGGTGGAGATCGAGGATAACGGCAAAGGGATCGCGGCGAAGGATCTCGCCAATATTTTTGAACGGTTTTACCGGACGGATGCCTCCCGCAATTCGATGAAGGGCGGCAGCGGCATCGGGCTTTCGATCGTAAAGAAGATCATTGAGGATCACGGCGGCTATATCTGGGCGACCAGCAGGGAAGGCGAAGGGACGTGCCTTCATTTCGTGATCCGTAAATATAGGGAGGGCAAGGCGGATGAGCAGAATATTGATCATTGAAGACGAAGTGGCGATCGCGGATCTGGAAAAGGATTATCTGGAGCTGAGCGGGTTTGAAGTGGAGATCGCCAATGCCGGGGACGCAGGGCTATTGCGGGCGTTGAAGGAGGATTTCGATCTGGTGGTGCTGGATCTGATGTTGCCGGGGATGGACGGATTTGAAGTCTGCCGCCGCATCCGTGATGAGAAGAACGTCCCCATATTGATGGTCAGCGCCAAAAAGGACGACATCGATAAGATCCGCGGGCTTGGCCTGGGCGCCGACGATTATATGACCAAGCCTTTTTCGCCCAGCGAGCTGGTGGCCAGGGTAAAAGCGCATATGGCGCGGTATGAGAGGCTGACCAGCAGCCATCAGCGGGCCAATGACATCATCGAGATCCGGGGGCTTAAGATCGACAAGACGGCCCGTCGCGTCTGGGTGGACGGGGAAGAAAAGGCGTTTACTACGAAGGAATTTGATCTTCTGACGTTCCTGGCGGAAAATCCGAACCATGTTTATACGAAGGAGGAGCTGTTCCGGGAGATCTGGGATATGGAATCCATCGGCGATATTGCCACGGTCACGGTGCATATCAAGAAGATCCGGGAGAAGGTGGAGTTCGATACCGCCAATCCCCAGTATATCGAGACGATCTGGGGCGTGGGATACAGATTCAAGATTTGAATTCTGACGATGGGAAAGACCGGGACAGACAGGATGCGGACGAAGATCATATATGAGGACGGGGATATCCTGGTCTGCGAAAAACCTGCGGGACTGGCTGTGCAGAGCGCCAGGGTTTCGGAGCCGGATATGGTGAGCGAACTGAAAAAATATCTGGCGGATGGGGGAGGACCGCCCTACCTGGGCGTGATCCACAGGCTGGATCAGCCGGTATCGGGCCTTCTGGTCTTTGCGAAGAAGCCCGGCGGCGCGGCAAAGCTGAGCGCGCAGGCGGCGGGCGGGCAGATGCAAAAGGAATACAGGGCGGCTGTGGCGCTGCCGGAAGGAAACCCGGCGCAGATAGGGCCGGGCGCTTTTTGGGAGTGCCGGGATTATTTGGTAAAGGGGACAGACGGGAACGCTCATGTCGTAAGCGCCGGGGAGAAAGGCGCAAAGGAAGCGCGGCTTTCCTGCAGGTGCCTGCAGGCGGACGGGGACAGGGCGCTTCTGGAGATCCGGCTGGAAACGGGGCGGTTCCATCAGATCCGGGCGCAACTGGCGCATATCGGTATGCCAATCTTAGGGGACAACCGTTACGGAACGGCCCAAAGCCGGGCGTTGTCCGCCAGGTACGGGATCCGGAGGATACAGTTGCAGGCGGTCAGCCTATGCTTTTGCCATCCCGGGACGGGAAAGCAGGTCAGCTATGAACTGGAAGAAAAACTGGGGCTTTGCTGAGCCCTCTGGCGGGATTTACGCGGCGCGGTTTTTGACGGGCCTGTGGGCCTTTTGTCTGTTCGCTGTGTTCCCTCTTTATATGAGGAACCGTTATTTTGCGTTGGGGGATGAAAAATTTCGGTTCTTTTTTGTCTTAAGCTGCTGCTGCCTGATTCCGGCGGCAGTTTTGTATGCCTGCCATACGCTGCGGGGACGTTTCGGGGGGGACGGCCTTCGCCCGTCTTACAGCGCGTTGGATTGCGCCATGCTTTTGTATCTGGCGGCAGCGGCGCTGTCCTGGGCAGGAAGTATAGACCGGGCCCAGGCATGGAACGGCGTGGAAGGATGGTTCATGGGGCTGCGCACCCAGATGATTTTGGTGTTGTCCTATTTTCTGGTCTCTCGGTTGCTGACGGGGTATCCGGTGATTCTGGCCGGGCATTTTCTTGGCTCGGCTTTGGTATTCCTTCTGGGGATCGGCCAGCGGTTTGGCTTCGATCCGCTGGGATTGTATGAAGGGATCGGCCCGTCCTATCGCCAGCAGTTTTTGTCCACGGTCGGACAGACCTCCTGGTATTCCGGCTATGTATGCACGGTCCTGACCGTTGGAATCGTTTATTTTTATCAGGCGAAGGGCAGAAAGGCCCGTATGTGTTTCGGTCTGTACTGTCTACTCGGCTTTGCCGCGGTGGTGACGCTGGGCAGCGACAGCGCCTTTGTGGCAATGGCGGTGATCCTGCTGGGGCTGTTTCTGGTATCCTGTACCGACATGGAGCGGATGGAACGCTTTTGGGAGACGGCGCTTCTGATGCTGGGTTCCTTTAAACTCGTGGGGATCTTTCAGATCCTCCTGCCGCAGCGGGCGGTAAATCCGGGAACGCTGCCGCTGTCGGTTTCCCGGGGGAGGTTCACCTGGATCCTGTTTCTGGCCTGCTGCCTGATTTATACGGGATTTCTGTTTTTTCGCCAGCGCCATCCCGAAAAAAGGGATATCGCCTACGGGCGGCTGCTGCGCCGGGCAGCGGTCGTAACGTCCGTCGTGCTTTTGTCCGCCTATGCGCTGGCTGTCTGGCTGAATACGTCCGGGGCGCTGGAGGCGTGGTTCGGCGTCCGGAACAGGGATCCATATCTGCTTTTTGACAGCAGTTGGGGCAATTCCAGGGGTTTTATCTGGAAGTTTACGGCGGACGCCTTTGGGGAGCTGCCGCTTTTGCGCAGATGGATTGGGGTGGGGTGCGACTGCTTTTCTGCCTATTGCTATCGGAGTGCGGAATTGAGCGGCTCCCTGGATCACTTTTTCGGACACGGCCAGACGCTGACCAACGCCCACAATGAGTTTTTAAATATGATGTTTTGCACAGGGATCCTGGGACTGGCGAGCTATGCTGCGATCTTTGTCCTCGCCATCCAACGCTTCTGGAAGGCCGCAAAACAGGCGTCCCCGGCGCTGATGGGCGCGTTGGCGGCGCTGGCCTACGCCGCGCACAATTTTTTCTGTTATCAGCAGGTGTGCGCTGCGCCTTTCCTTTTCCTGATCCTGGGAATGGCGGAAAATATGGTGCGAAATCCCCAAAAAACGGCAAAAGGCTATTGACATAAAAATACATAGTTAGACTTTGAAACACCCATACTAATCCCAAATTGGCGGCGGACGTCTGAAAAGGGGAGCGGTATGGGCGTTCTTATGGGAGAAAAAGGGAAAAAAGTGTGGTATGTGGCGCTCTATGCGGGGGCGCTTTATGGCGTACTGCGCTATTTTTTCGGCCTTGCGGCCCCTTTTTTGGCCGCCTTTTTACTGGTTTATTTTTGTGAGCCCTACTTAAAAAAGCTGCAGAAGCGGACGCATATCCGCAGGGAGATCCTGCTGGGAGGGATGCTGGCGCTGCTTCTTTTTCTGCTGGCTGCCGCGCTCTGGAGCCTGCTTTCCTGGAGCAGCGTGCATGCCGCCCAGATCGGGGAAGGGATCGATTCCGTCCGGGGCAGGGTGGGAGACGCGCTGCATGGCTGCTGCCTTTTTCTGGAAAAAAACTGGGGGCTGGACGCGGCAAAGGTGGAACGGGCGATGCAGGACAGCATGGAGGGCGTGTCGGCGGATCTTTGGGAAAGTATGCTGCCGGAGATGACAAAGCGATCCTGGGCGTGCTGCAAACGGATCGCCGGAGCCGCCGCTTTTATCGGCATAAGCCTGATCTCCTCCCTGCTGCTCTGCCGGGATTATGAGAATATTCTGGAAAGGCTGGACAAAAATCCTGTGTTTGATGTGGCCTGGAATTTCATGGAAAAAATTGCGGGGGTATTGGGCGGATATATAAGGGCACAGGGCGTGCTGATGCTGGTCATTACGCTGATCGCCGCAGCAGGCCTGCTCCTGGGCCGTGTAGGAAACGCTCTTTTGCTGGCCGTCCTCACGGGCCTGTTGGACGCGCTGCCCTTTGTGGGTTCCGGCATCGTGCTGGTGCCGACCGCTCTCTGGCAGTTGATAACAGGCAATTTCCGGGGCGCCTGCGCTGCGGTCATCGCTTATGCGCTCTGCATTGCCGCCCGGGAACTGTTAGAGCCGAAGCTTCTGGGAAAGCAGGTGGGGATCTATCCGGTGGCCATGTTTTTTGCCGTCTATGCCGGCGTGAAGCTGTTCGGCTTTAGCGGCATTTTCCTGGGGCCTTTGTATCTGGTGCTGTTCAAAGAGGGCGCCGCAGCGCTTTGGAACGGCTCTTTTTCCTGACGAAAGCCTGACGCTCTCTTTTTCGCTCCAGGGATGGAATTTACTTTTTCAAATGGGACGTTTTAGAAAAAAATCATTTTTGTGGTTGACAAAACCGCCGTTATCTCCTATGATCAGAACCATACAGCAGGTGACGCAGATGAGGAATAGTAGGAATGCATAAGCGCCCCAGAGAGGATGCCACAGGTGAGAGGCATCTGCGATGCGCATTTTGAACCGGCCCTCGGAGTCCCGCCCGAAAAGCGGCGTATTTTCGGCGTTAACGAAAAGAGAGAGAACGTGCGCAGCGCGTTAAGTTAGGTGGTACCGCCGGATTTCCGGTCCTAAGCAGGATCGGGGAGCCGGCGTATTTTATATGGCGCGCGCATCATCGCAGGAGGAAAAGAGTATGGCAGACAAGAAACTGGTAGAACAGATCACATCCATGGAGGAAGATTTTGCCCAGTGGTATACGGATGTGGTCACCAAATCCGAACTCATCGGTTACACCAGCGTGAAGGGCTGTATGGCCATCAAACCCGCTGGATACGCGATCTGGGAACTGATTCAGAAGCAGCTCGACGAGCGGTTCAAGGCCACAGGGGTGCAGAACGTATATATGCCCATGTTTATCCCTGAGAGCCTGCTGCAGAAGGAGAAGGATCATGTGGAGGGATTTGCCCCGGAGGTGGCCTGGGTGACCCATGGAGGTTTGCAGCCGCTGCAGGAGCGGCTTTGCGTGCGGCCTACCTCCGAAACGCTGTTCTGTGATTTTTATAAAAGCGACATCCATTCCTATCGGGATCTGCCCAAGGTTTACAACCAGTGGTGTTCCGTGGTGAGATGGGAAAAGGAGACGCGGCCTTTTTTGCGCTCCAGGGAATTTTTGTGGCAGGAGGGACATACCGCTCATGCGACGGCAGAGGAGGCCGAGGAGAGGACGATCCAGATGCTCAACGTCTATGCGGATTTCTGCGAAGAGGTGCTGGCGATCCCCGTCGTCCGGGGGCGCAAGACCGAGAAGGAGAAATTTGCCGGCGCAAAGGCTACCTATACCATAGAGGCATTGATGCACGACGGCAAGGCGCTGCAGTCCGGCACCAGCCACAATTTCGGGGACGGCTTCGCCAGGGCCTTTGAGATCCAGTATACGGATAAGGACAATACCTTAAAATATGTGCATCAGACCTCCTGGGGCATGACCACCCGGCTGATCGGCGCCCTCATCATGGTACACGGCGACAATTCCGGGCTGGTGCTGCCGCCCAAAGTAGCGCCCACGCAGGTGGTGATCGTGCCCATCCAGCAGCGCAAGGAGGGCGTTCTGGACATGGCCTATGCGCTCAAAGATCGCCTTTCCGGCTTCCGCGTGAAGGTGGACGACACGGATAAGAGCCCCGGCTGGAAGTTTTCGGAGGCGGAGATGCGCGGTATTCCGGTGCGCGTGGAGATCGGCCCCAAGGATATGGAGGCTGGAAAATGCGTGCTGGTGCGCAGGGATACCCGGGAGAAGATCGAATGTGCGCTGGACGACCTGGAAGAAAAGGCAGGAGAGCTGCTGGAGGCCATGCAGAAAGAAATGCTGGAGCGGGCCAGGGCGCACCGGGACGCCCATACCTATGTGGCAAGGAATATGGAGGAACTGGGAAGCATCCTGACCAATACCCCCGGCTTTGTCAAGGCCATGTGGTGCGGCTGTCAGGAATGTGAAGATAAGATCAAAGAACAGTTTGCGGCAACCAGCCGTTGTATGCCTTTTGAGCAGGAAACGCTGTCAGACGTGTGCGTCTGCTGCGGCAGGCCGGCGAAAAAAATGGTGTACTGGGGCAAAGCGTATTGATGTTTTTGTAAAATGGAGAGAAAAATGGTACGGATCGGAGGAGGCATTGACGGACGGACGTGGAATACGCCCGAAGAATGGCTGGAGATCATCAAAGAGATGCAGTATACCGCGGTGGTCTGCCCCATCGATCATACGGCGGACGCCGATACCAGGGCGGCCTATAAACGGATCATGGCCGAAAACGATCTGGTCCTTGGGGAAGTGGGAGCCTGGGTGAATCCCCTGCACCCGGACGATACCGTCCGGAAGAAAAACATTGCGTACTGTCAGAAACAGTTGGCGCTGGCAGAGGACATGGAAGCCAATTGCTGCGTCAATATCGTAGGCTGTCCCGGAGAGATCTGGGACGGCGCGTATGCAGAGAACTACAGTGCGGATACTTACGCGCTGATCGTGGACAGTATCCGGGAGATCATCGACGGCGTGGATCCCGGGCACACTTTCTATACGGCGGAACCCATGCCCTGGATGGTGCCGGATTCTCCGGAAAGTTATCTGAAGCTGTTAAAGGATGTGGATCGGGAGCGTTTTGCGGTCCATCTGGATTATACCAATATGATCTCCGATCCCAGGCGGTATCTGCACAGCTCCGATTTTATCCGGGAGTGCTTCCGTCTGCTGGGCCCTCATATCAAGAGCATCCACGCCAAGGATGTGATCATGGAAAGCGGGCTGCCCTGCGTGATCCGGGAAGTGATGCCCGGCAGGGGGAGCATCGATTTTACGCTGGTGCTGCGTCTGGCGGGACAACTGGGGGACAGGATGACGGTCTATTCGGAGCATTTGCAAAGCTGGCAGGAATACCGGGAATCGACAGGCTTCTTGAGAAAAAAACTGGCGGAAACCCTTTGAGGGGTTTCCGCCAGTCCGTTTATCGGACACTTTTTTTATCCCATGACGACCTTTACGTCATAATGCGTCGTGCCTGCCTCAAAAGGAACGAGACAACCATCCACCGCTTTTCCGTTCACGGTCATGGAAGCGACGCCCTTTTCCACGTTATTCGGATTCTCAACGTGGATATCGTATTCCGCGCCCCGGAAGGTCCTGTGGATATCAAAGCTGCCGAAGCCGGACGGTACGCAGGGATCCACTTTCAGACCCTTCCAGTCGGGCATGATACCCAGAATATACTGGGAGACGTTCACGAAGGTCCAGGCGGCGGTCCCGGTCAGCCAACTGTTTTTGGCTTCGCCGTGATGTACCGCGTCCGCGCCGGCGACCATCTGGGAATAGACATATGGCTCCGTGCGGTGGATCTCGCTGATATCCTGCAGGAATGCGGGACAGGTCTTTTTGTATACTTCAAAGGCCCTGTCGCCTCTGCCGATCACGGTTTCCGCAATGGAGATCCAGGGGTTGTTATGGCAGAAGATACCGGCGTTCTCTTTATACCCGGGCGGATAGGAGCTGACCTCGCCCAGTTCCAGATGATATTTGGTATAGGCGGGCTGCAGCAGCATAACGCCGTATTTGGTATCCAGTTTTTCTTTGACGGAATCCAGCGCCTTTTTGGCAAGCCCTTCTTTTACGCCGACGCCGGCCAGGACGCAGAAGCCCTGGGGCTCGATGAAGATCTGGCCTTCCTCGCATTCTTTGGAGCCGACCTTGCTGCCGTAAGCGTCATAGGCGCGGACGAACCAGTCGCCGTCCCAGCCCGCATCCAGCAGAGCGTCATAGACCTTGGCCACTTCCGCCCGGGCCGCTTGGGCCTCTTCCGCTTTGCCCAGATTTTCGAGGATCTGCGCATATTCTTCCCCGTATTTTACAAACATGCCGCCGATAAAGACGGATTCCGCTACAGGGCCTTCGCTGGGGCCGAAGGTCTGGAAGGATTCGCCGGGTTCTTCGGAGAAGCAGTTCAGATTCAGGCAGTCGTTCCAGTC
>CANQFM010000073.1 GCA_947598825.1 uncultured Eisenbergiella sp.
AGGCGGTCGCGGTCGGATTTGAGGAGGAAAAGCTCCTTGAATATCTGGAAAAGCCGCAGGCAGGGCTTCATATCCTGGGGCGGATCCTGCGTGAACTTATCAAAGAGATCCTTAACCGTAACCTTTTCGACAGGCGGAGCCTTCTCTCCCTTTATCTTTGGCTTGCGAGGTTTTTCCTTAGGTGGACGGACTTTGGGCGAGAGGTTGTCATCATCGGAAAGCCAGAGGCGGGACATGAAATCATAAAACGTACCGGTGCCCGGGGTATCGCCGACGGGAAAGCCGGAGAGGATGGCATGGAGAGGGTTTTCCTTGAGGTCGGCGGCCCACCTGGTATAAGAAGTGACCTTGAACTCCACGGAAAGGAGGATGGAGCGGAGCATGTCGGAAGGGAGCCTGGGAGCGGGGCCGAAATCGGAATAGCGGTCACGCATGATGGAATCAACCTCAGAGAGGTCAAGTGCCCAGAACTTCTCGATGATTTCCCAGGTGGAGGCGGGAAGGGAAGAAGCGGCATCCGGATAATATTTACGGAGCTGATCCAGGACACGTTTCTGGTAGGCGGCATGGCCGCCAATGTTAATCGGTTTCAAAAGAGAAACACCCCCAATCAAAAGTGTGTGCCGGCAGGGCCGGTATGTCTTTTGATCAAGGGCGCGAAGCGCCGCATTTTTTGGGCGTTTTGTCAAGCCCTTTTTTGAAAAAAGTTGGGGGAATTTATAAAAATGGAATCCCAGAGACCGCATAAAATAAGGCTTTGAGATTCCGAGAGTCTATAATAAAACAAAGGAGGAAAACAATGTATTGTGAATGAATCAATTATCCTTAATATGGCCCAGCCATATGTAAAAGATGGGGCTATTACATATGACGAATTTGAAAACATTTTTTCACTTCTGTCTTTACGTGAGCAATATAAGGTTATTGAAATCTTATACAATAATGGAATCAATCTTCTCGATAAGCATATCGAGGAAGAAGCTTTAATTCTAGATGTCGACGATTCCGAGGAAGATGATTGCCTTCCCAATAATACTTTTGAGATACTGTATGACGAATCGATATTTAAAGACTCAAAAGGAAATACGAGTAGTTTTGATAGTCTCGTAATGCATCGAATCGTAAAGCAATCAAATGAAGTATTGTGTAACCTAATTCAACAAGGAAATCGTCAGGCAGCGCAAGATCTATGTGTAAAAAACAAACAGCTTGTCGATAAATATGTACTTGCTTATGAAAAGCGATATGGTAACCGCCTTGATTTTGAGGATCTAGAACAAGTTGGATTTATTGGACTTATTAAAGCCGCTCAAAAATACAACATTCAACAAGAAACTGCTTTTAGTACGTATGCGGTTTTTTGGATCAAACAATGTATCTCTCGAGAAATCATGGATAATGGGTACGCCATTAGAATTCCTGTCCATATGATGGAAAGGATTAATAAAGTGATTGCTGTCGATAATCGATTGGCTACAGAAGGTCTTTCACTACATAAGCGAATTAACCAAATAGCCTTAGAACTCGGTTTAACTGAGGGGATTGTTCGAGAATGTTTAATCCTAAAAAAGAACTATTTGTCCTATTCTTCTTTAGATTCTCCTATTAAAGAAGATGACGATTCAGAATTAGGAGAATTTGTTATCGATGAAAATGCCGAGAGCGTTGAAACTATTGCAATGAGCCAGGCTCTCCGTGAAGAATTAAGTAAGATTCTGATGACTCTCAAACCACGTGAACGCGAAATAATAGAATTACGTTTTGGAATTAATTGTGAACCGCCTATGACTCTGGAAGAAATAGGGGCAAGATACAATGTTACACGTGAACGAATTCGCCAAATAGAGGCAAAAGCATTAAGGAAATTGAGAAACCCCTATAGATCAAAAGAAATACATGCTTTTTTAGAGGAGTAGTACTATGTCAAATACGATAATTGCAAATCAAATCAAAGAAAGAATCAACACATTAGATATTGATAGTAATTCAATCGTTGTGTTAAAAGGCATACCTATGTCTATTCTCGATTCTTCAGTCGGAGAAATAAACCTGGCGAATGTTGTGGCAAATAAACTAGGATATTTTTTATCCATATTTGGAAAAAGAAAATACCTCTCGTACGAAGAATTTCTCTTAATGGCGGATTTTATAGTGTCACAATATAGAGAGATCTATATTCTCAATAATAATATATATATGGAGCAATATCCAGTTGAAGAATGCTTTGATAGTGCAATCAGGGCTGGCTTGCTGACGCATTTTGCAGAGTCCGAAGCGGATGAAAACGACGATAGCTTTATCGGTGATATCGATGAATATGTGTCGATCTTTGAAGGTTTAAAAGAGTATAACGGTTATCTCCTCGGTGTATATAACGAAACCTCAGCACTTCAAAACATGAAGGTACACCGTATAGATCTTTTTGAAAGAAAACAAAATGAAATCGTGTACACAAGTGCACTTGTAGATGATTTTATTGATCTTATAGAAGAATCTGATTACATTGAATTGATGAAATTTTTATTTGCTGGACCAGATGAGATCTATATTCGAACAAGCAATTATACTGGAGATATTAATAAGCTAAACGATCACATTGCACTAGCGGCATATTATTGGAAAGACTATACAGATCTCTATTGTCTTCAGGCACAACAACTGGACGATGAATATGAGCATCGTGATGAATATGCAGATATTTTGAAAAAATATTGGGGATATCCCTCTTATCGTGCCCTTCAGGTTTATAATATAGCCAAACTCGAACAAGGAGAAAAAAAGGTTATCCAAGTATCTCAGGAAGCTATTATTGCAAATATTGTTGAGGAAGTTGAACATTGCGGAAATGGCCTCGATTTTAGAGATATCTTTGTCACTGCCCCTACTGGATCAGGCAAGTCTATAATGTTTCAGGTTCCGGCAATCTATTTGGCAGAAAAGTATAATCTTCTGACAATAGTCATCTCACCGTTGATTGGTTTGATGAATGACCAGGTCAAAAATCTGGAATTAAAAAAATATTCTGCAGCAAAAACGATTAATTCCGATATCTCTCCGATAATAAAGCAGGATATTGTTGATAAAGTTGGCTCTGGTCAGTATCACATTTTATACATTTCTCCGGAAACTTTATTGAGCAGAAGTGATATCGAACAATTAATTGGAAACAGAACCATTGGCATGATCGTTATAGATGAAGCCCACATCGTAACAACTTGGGGAAAGCAGTTCCGGCCAGATTATTGGTATTTAGGAGATCATATCCGCAAATTGCGCAAAAAGCAAATGGAAACTAAAAACTGCTCTTTTGTTATCGCAACTTTTACAGCGACAGCCATATATCATGGTTTAGAGGATATGTATACTGAAACTATCAATAGCCTTCATATGCTGAGTCCTATTACATACCTTGGATATGTTAAGCGCGAAGATATTGATATAGTAATCAAGCACCCCCAAAAAGAAAAGGGAGCTAGAGTTGAATATGAGTTAGATAAGTTTGAGCAAATTGAAACTATCCTAAAAAGAGCAATTATTACAAACAAAAAGACTCTCATCTACTTCCCGACTGTTGCACTAATCGACAGATGTTACGAATATCTTCGTAACAAACAGGAAATTGAGCATGTCGCCATGTATCATGGCTCACTCAGTAAGGATGCAAAGCAGGAAAATTACGAAAAATTCCTCTCGAAAGAAAAATTACTTATGTTAGCCACTAAAGCCTTCGGTATGGGAATTGACATAAATGATATTGAAATCGTTGCTCATTTTGCTCCGACTGGTAATGTATGCGACTATGTTCAGGAAATCGGTCGTGCTGCAAGACGTGAAGACCTTAGAGGAGAAGCATTATATTATTACAATTCTAGGGATTTTAAGCACATTAATCGACTCCATGGTCTGTCAATGATTCAGAAATATCAACTGGTCAAGGTCATCGAAAAAATAGACGAGCTATATCAGCAGAGTATGCAAACTGGAAAACGTAAGGATCTAACAAAGCGACGAAATGCCATGTTGCTAGATGCAGAAAACTTCTCATATATTTTTGGTTCTCCAGTTAGCGATGAAGATGACAATGTTAACAAAGTTAAAACTGCGTTACTTTTAATACAGAAAGATTTTGAATCAAAGATAGGATTTTCGCCAATTACCGTAAGGCCTATTCCTATGTTTTCCATTGGATTTTTTGAGATTGATCCATCAGTTCAAAGCAGATTGCAAAGACGATATCCAGATTCTATCGAGGAAATCGAACCAAACAAGCACATCTGCAGAGTAAGGCTTAGCACGATTTGGAATAAAGATTATAAAACCCAATCATTTCCTAAATTTAAGTTTTTGCTTTATTCCAAGGATTCAGAAAACCTCGATTTGATAACAAAGTATCCAATGACGTCAACTCTGTGTGTAAATATTACTTTTGAAAATGATTATTCTAGCCTTTTTAAAAACATTTGGACAACATTAAAAAGTTTTATTGGAAAAAAAGTGATATCTTCTGAGCACACTGCAGTAGCAGAAATCGTTGAGTCATTATCATCATCCTGTGGCATCAGCAGATATAAAGCACAGACGATCTGTGAAGTAGTTATTACTTCTATGGATTCTTATAGAAAAAGTTTTGCCCGAACAACTGCGCCGATAGCACAAGAAAAAACAACAATTGACGGCAAAACAAAGTATCAGTTTAATGTTGCTGTAAATTCTTATTTCTCTTGGGTTGAAGCAGGATTACGAAAAATAGAGAATGCGACTCGAAATGGCCAATTGTATTTAATTAATGATAATGGAAAGCGCACGCAAGAATGCAATGTAATCCTTGGTATTTTGGAATCGATGAGTGTATTGACATTTGAAATGATCGGTGGTGCTAATAGTCAACTTTATATCTATATTAACCAGATTCAAACGCTTAAAAACATTTTAAATGCTCCATATCGCTATAATAATAGATTACTTGATACAGTTGCTGAACGTCATTTGATCTCGGTTAAAATGCTTACCTATCTATATGAGGGAGACTTCTCAAATGAAGAGAGATGGAACCTTCTTGAGGATTATTTTTTAGGAACCATTCCCGAAAAAGTCAAGCATGATTGCCAGAAAGAGAATCCAAATATCATCTTCGACTAATAAATTACTATACGCTTCTATGCATCTCGATGGTATCTCAAAGCTATTTAAAATGACGAGGAATGCCTTCTTATGATTGAGGAAACAGAGCGGGGGTGCGGACATTTTCCTCCCCCACTCTAAACATCTTCTAACATATATTGTTCATAATTCCCTTGTTGTCTAAATTTATTGCAATAATCATTAAAATAAGTAATCATCCAATTAGTTTTCTGTTTTACTCTATCAGGAGCATTCGAATATTTCTTTACCTTTTCTCCAAGAAATTCTGAAACTTTAGGAATCATTTTTATATTAGGAGCCGCAAACATAAAATCTACAAACCACAATCCATCAACATCTTTTTTATCAATGCGTACAAATTCAAAGTCTTATTTTTATATTTATCATATTGTAATAATAATTTATTAGATAGAATAACTCGGGGATAATTTGCCAGATTATTCTCAATATTATATGCATCGATTAATCCTGCTCCCCAAACTATAGTCCTGTCAATATATAATTCACCTATTGTTATTCCACCTCTAAGCCAAAAATCAAATTGTAATAAGGCCTGAAATTGCATCGAGCCAATTAAATTTACAATACTAATTATTTGATCCCCAAGTTTTTCTTTATCTACCTTTTGTGCAATCACTATATTGTCTGAAAAAACTTTAATATCAAAATCGTTAATAGAATTAATTCCACTTATGTATGTTGAAATATTGTATGTTCCAGAAATTAAAAATTTTAATATCTGCAAAGATTCAAAACTTTTTTCATTTTGTATTTTATCCCTGACGCCTAGAAAATCCATATACCCTATTATATACTCATCAAAATTTTGCTTGCCCAATCTTTCTAAGCTTTTATAAAAATCTTCCACCTCCTTTTTCCCCGCAACACCTCCCACAACCAACTTTGTTCCAGTATTTAATTGTTTATTGTCCATTTTTGCTTCTTCGCATTCATATCCCATTATTAAAAATCTCCTAACTATTATAATTACTAGATCCTTCTCAATTCAGTAACAAATCCTTTCAGCCCATTTTTCTTCGTATGCTTTCTGAGTAATCGCAAGTCCTGGCTCTCCAAAAATATTGATAAATCGATAAGGAAAGAATCGAAGATGGTGCAAACGAAAAAGCAATCCTGGTATTCCCAACAACTGCCCTTTCGTTTGCATCAATTTCGATTTTTCCTGGTTGAACAAAGCGCGTCCGGATTAGCATCCCATATGGGTTTTCAATCTGTCCGCTTTTTCATGGTTTCACCTATAGTTTATCATAATCCTTTTAGAAACGGTATCAATTTCTCGACGAAAGAGTATTTTTTTGTATGACAAACAGACCTCCCCCAGGAAGCCTCAAAAAAAATATTCAGTTGCAAATGCTCAGCATAATAAATGTGGTCGGGGAACCGTGCAATGCTGCCTGCGGGGAACTATCAACATCTTTCCGCCACAGGAAGTACATTTGCAGACATCTTTTCCATAAAGCAGCCGGATCATTGCCGGGGCATCCAGACCTTTCAGCCGGGAAAGATATTTCCGGCAGCCCAGAAGGTTCCGGCATAAAGTGAGCTTCCCGGCTTTGTTTCTGGAAGACAACAGCCCGTAATGGCGGATCCGTACAAAACGTTTCGGCGGGATATGCATCAGGAACCGGCGGAGGAACTCTTCCCCGGAAACCGTGAGGTCCTTCCAGTGTCCATGATCTTTGTAGTCTTTGACTGCAAAAGTGACAGAGGTTTCCGTCATACTTTTGATACGGTAGTTGCTGATCGCTATGCGGTGTGTATATTTCCCGAGATAACGGATCACGGATTCCGCACCGTCAAAGGGCTTTTTGCAGTAAACAACCCACTCCTTGTCGTAACAGGCATCCAGAAGGACCTTAAACGTGTAGTGGTTCCGGTACTGTGCCGCGGTGCCATGAAATTCCAGCCTGCCATCCGCCCATAACTGTTTCAGCTCCGCCAGGTATTTTCCACGGAAAAGCCTTGAAAGAGCCCTTGTCGTAAGAAAAAACTCACTGCCGTTATCTTTCCAGTGGTTTCCGGCATCCAGTCCGCCGCCCAGGACGATGGCATGGATATGCGGATGGAAGTTCATGGCGCTGCCCCAGGTATGGAGGATACAGATATATCCGATCTGTGCGCCCAGATGTTTTCCATCCGCAGCCAGTTCGCTTAATGCTGCGGAAGAAGCATGATAGAGGGCATCATACAGCAGTTTCTGGTTGCTGTAAATGACCGGGTTCAGTTCCTCTGGGACTGTAAACACGGCATGGAAATAGGGCGCATCCAGCACATCTTCCCGGCGCGCATCCACCCATTTTTCCTTTGGGAACTCCTGGCACATGGGACAGCACCGGTCACGGCAGGAATTATAATGGACAGAGATACACCCGCAGCCTTCACATACACTGATGTTTACGCCAAAGGCGCCGGTTTTGCAGTTCATGATGTGGTACGCAGCTTTTCTCTGCGCGGCGGACAGGTTATGGGATTTTTCATAAGCGGGATAAAAACGGTTAAAAGCATCCTGTACAGTACAGCCGTCACTCATAGCCTGCCTCCTTCCGGGACGTCAAAGGGACTGCGGATCCCAAGAAGTGCCTTGCTGCTTACATGGAGATACACGTCCGTAGAACGCGGATCCACATGGCCAAGAAGGGACTGGATATATTTGATATCTATCCCATCTTCGAATAAGTGGCTGGCGAAACTGTGGCGGCAGGTATGGGAAGAAACGCGGCGGGTGATCCCGGCCCGTCTGGCACTTTCTTTGAAGAACTGGTTGACACCGTTTATATCGAGATATCCTCCGGTCCATGAACTGGGGAAAAGGATACCTTTTGGGCGGCCGCATTGATACCAGTACTCTGTGAGGATGTCAAGATTTTTTGAGGACAGGATCGTATAACGGTCAATACGGCCTTTGGTTTCGCGGACATGGATCGTCATGTTTGTGCGGGAGACATCGTCATAATGGAGATGGATGGCTTCCGATACCCGCAGCCCGGAAGAATACATCGTTGAGATAATGGCTTTGTGCTTCAGGTTAGGAGTGGCATCAATGACGGCATTGATCTCCTGCCGGGACAGTACGGCGGGGAGGTTCCGTTCCCTCTTCATGGCAGGGACTTCGTCATCGTCCCACATGACTTTAAGGACTCTTTTATAGAAAAATTTGATAGCGGAACGGTAATGGTTATGGGTTTCGGGAGACCTGCCTTCAAGACGTTTGGCAGTAAGGAAAGCGTCCGCATCCTCCAAAGTAAGGGATGAGACAGGTTTTCCGGTAAAGCGCAGGAAATAGCTTACATTGCTGCAGTACAGTTGGATAGTAGCCTCACGCAGGTTCCGTTTTTCTGCGGCAAAGCGGATCGAATCAAAAATATCTTCGTACATAATAAAACCTCCGTAATGAGTAATGGTTGACAGTAACGATTACCC
>CANQFM010000074.1 GCA_947598825.1 uncultured Eisenbergiella sp.
GGTCCTTCCCGTTCTTACTGTTGTTTAGGTTTTTGTTCTTTCTCTGAAATCTCTTTCAACAAACCTCCTGCAGCGCTACGCGCTGCTAAGGCCTGTTTTCGCGAATTTTCAGGGTTGCATTACTGTTTATTTGTCAAGGTACATTTGCCGACAGGTTTTGCTGCCGAACGTGACTATACTATCACGTCGACCAATCACTGTCAAGCACTTTTTTTAATTTTTTGCTTCTTTCTTTTTAAAGAAGCACCCGCCTTCTTTGACGGTGGGTTTTCATTATAGCATCTAATCAAGGCTTCTGTCAACATTTTTTCCAAAAGGAACAGAAATCCTGCCACAGTTTGACCGTACCGCCTGCAGGGTCGCGCGTACACGCTTTCCAACGCCGCACGCTCGCCTTTTCCGGCGACGGGCAAAAAAAAGAAACCTAAACTGCAGGATTCTTTTTCCTTGACAGAGCTAACGGAGAAAGAGGGATTTGAACCCTCGCGCCGCTTAACACGACCTACACCCTTAGCAGGGGCGCCTCTTCAGCCTCTTGAGTATTTCTCCACAAAATCTGAACCAAACCTCTGCCAATATAAAATTGTATGCCTTTCATCTAGCGTAATAATTATTATAACGGCAGCCGCCCCGCCTGTCAATATCTTTTTGCTAAAACTGTTGCAACGGGACGGGCCGTTTTGCTGTGCTGCGCGGCGGCTTTACGGATCAGTATGCGCTGCGATCGCCGCTTCTATACGTCTTTTTACCTCTTCCGCGATTTCAACGGTTTTCATATCTTTATACTCTTCATAAGGGATCGGCTTAAGATAGATTACCTTTACCGTCACTTTTTCAATCGTGTTCCTGTCAAACGGGATAAAGGCATTCATCAGCGCCACGGGAACAATGGGACATTTCGCCTTATAAGCGCTTTTGAAGCTGCCCCCTTTAAATGCCTGCGGCTGATTTCCCTGTCTGCTGCGCGTCCCTTCCGCAAAGATCAAAAAGTTCTTGCCGCCGCGGACATCCTCGGCCACCCTGTTGATAATGCTCAGGGATTGCCGGATGTCATCCCGGTCGATGGAATACGCGCCCATGATCCGAAAAACCTGCGACAGAAGCGGAATATTTTTCACTTCTTTTTTATTGACCACGGCAAAAAAGCGCGGACAGCTTTCGATCATGGAAAGCACATCGAACATTCCCTGATGATTCGGATAGAAAATAAAGTTCTCCTCCGTGGGAATATTCTCGGTCTGATAGGATTCGATCTTTACCCTGCCGCCTTTATTGGCATGCCGGGTAATCTTCTGCAGGAGCGCCCAACGCTTTTCCTGGCTATAAGCTTCTCCCTTTTTCGCGTAATGGCAAAGCTGCCACCACCAATACGGGACAAAAGGAAGATTATACAATACCATCAGTATGATCCGTTTCATTCTTCCCTCCGAAACGATTCCGCCGCCGTTTCATAAAGATCCGTCCCCTGTGCGTCCATACAGACGATGACCGGAAAGTCTTCCACCCAAAGTTTCCGGATCGCTTCCGTTCCCAGATCTTCATAGGCAATAACTTCCGCCGCTTTAATGGATTTGGAAAGCAGCGCGCCGGCGCCGCCCACCGCTGCGAAGTAAACGGCGTGATTTCTGATCACCGCCTCCCGGACGGCCGGAGATCTTCTTCCTTTTCCGACCATCCCAAGAAGGCCGAGATCCAGCAGGGCCGGCGTATATTTATCCATGCGACTCGCGGTCGTAGGGCCGGCGGATCCGATGGGACGGCCCTCGCGCGCAGGGGACGGCCCCATATAATAGATCACATTGCCGCGGACATCAAAGGGCAGAGAGTGCCCGGCGTCCAATGCCTCCTGCATCCTTTTATGCGCCGCGTCCCGCGCCGTATAAATCGTACCGGTCAGATAGACATAATCCCCCGCACGGAGCGAAGCTGCATCCTCAGCGGAGAGCGGTACAGATATTTTTCGATCCATTTAAAAAGTCCTCCCTTCGATATCTTGTACCCATTATACATTTAGCATACTATATATATTAGGAAGAAACTCCTTATAACTCGCGTACCGTATGCCTGTTTACATGGCAGCAAATGTTCACTGCCACCGGCAGCCCCGCGATATGCGTAGGATAGGTATTGATGTTCACTGCCAGCGCTGTGGTGCTGCCTCCCAGCCCGCCGGGGCCGATTCCCGTCCTGTTGATCCGTTCCAGCAATTCCTCCTCCATCTCCTTTACATAGGGGACTGCTGAATGGGAACCTGCCGGCCGGGTAAGCGCCTGTTTTGCCATCAGCGCGCACTTTTCAAAAGTGCCCCCAATCCCTACGCCCACCACCATGGGCGGACAAGCGTTGGGGCCTGCGTCCTTAACGGCGGTCAACACCGCATTTTTGACGCCTTCCATCCCATCCGCCGGCTTGAGCATAAAGACGCGGCTCATGTTTTCACTGCCAAAGCCCTTGGGCGCCACCGTAATTTTCACCTTATCCCCCGGCACGATCCTGTAATGGATCACAGCCGGCGTATTATCGCCGGTATTTTCCCGGATCAGAGGATCCCGTACCACCGATTTGCGCAGATAGCCGTCCACATATCCCATGCGCACGCCTTCATTAACGGCGTCCTCCAGGCTGCCGCCTTCAAAATGCACATCCTGTCCGATCTCCAGAAAAACAACGGCCATCCCGGTATCCTGACAGATCGGGATCCTGTCCTTTGACGCGATCTCAAGATTTTGTGCAAGCTGATCCAAAATCTGACGCCCAAGCGGGGAAACTTCCGTGCTTCGTGCGTTTTCAAATACCTTGCACATATCGGAAGACAACTGATAATTGACTTCCATGCACATTTCCCTGACGGTATCCGTCACCTTCTCTATCCGTACTGTTTTCACCTTTCCCTCCTTACGCGCTCATGCCCGATCCTTGCCGAGCAGATCCGAAAGCCGCGCGAACTGTGTCAAAGTCAATTCCTCCCCGCGAGCCTTCTCTGAAATTCCCATGGAAAGCAGGGCCGTGCGCACCGCTTCTTTATCCGCTGCCAGTTCAGGCGCATTGTGCAGGCTGTTTATCAACATTTTACGCCGTTGATTGAAGGAAGCCCGGATGATCGAAAACATCCTCTTTTCATCCTGCGCCGAAACCGGCGGTTCTTCATAAAGCGTCAGCCGTATCACAGAACTGTCCACATTCGGACGCGGAATAAAGCAGTTCGGCGGAACATTCGCCACGATCTGCGCTTTGGCATAAAACTGTACGGCTAACGACAACGCCCCGTAATCCTTGCTGCCTGGCCCTGCCTGCATCCGCTGCGCCACTTCTTTCTGAACCATGATCGTAATGGACTGCAGGGGCAGCTTTTCTTCCAAAAGACGCATGATGATCGGCGTCGTGATATAATAGGGAAGATTTGCCACCACTTTGACGGGCCTGCCTCCGTTTTTCTCCTCTATGAGCCGTCTCAGATCCACCTTCATGATATCCGCATTGAGGATCTCCACATTGGAAAGGCCGGATAACGTTTCTTCCAGGATCGGGATCAGCGCCCGGTCGATCTCTACCGCGATCACGCGCCCCGCACTTTTCGCAAGATATTGCGTCATGGCGCCCAGGCCCGGGCCTATCTCTATGACGCAATCCTGACTGTTAAGCTGGGCCGCGTCCGTGATCCGTTCCAGAACATGCGAATCGATCAGAAAATTCTGACCGAATTTTTTCTGGATGGTAAACTTATGCTTTTGCAGTACCTCTATCGTATTGGAAGGTATTCCCAGCGTATCCATCGAGCCTCTCCCCTGTCAGATATCGTATATGGATATCCTTCTTTTATATCAAATGCCAAACAACCGGCAGGCATTCCGGCAGGTTGTCTCTTCCACCTGCTCTTTTGTTACGCCCTTTATCTCTGCGATCGCCTGCGCCACATAAGGCAGATTGAGGGAGGAATTGCGTTTCCCTCGATAGGGTTCCGGGGAAAGATAAGGGCAGTCCGTTTCCAGAAGTATCCTCTCCAGCGGGACATATTCCACGACTTCCTTGATCGCCCGGGCGTTTTTAAACGTCACAACGCCCCCGATGCCCAAATAAAAATCCCATTTTAAAAATTCTCTGGCGCTTTCTTTCGTATAAGAAAAGCAATGTATCACGCCCCGCATATCTCTGGCTCCGTTTCCCGACATCACATCCCAGGTGTCCTTCATGGCGTCCCTGGAGTGAACGATCACGGGCTTTTGCACTTCTCCGGCAAGCGCAAGCTGGCGCGCAAACCATTCTTTCTGTCTGGCACGGACCGGCTCCTCTTTTTCCCAATAATAATCCAAGCCGATCTCCCCCACTGCCACTGCCCTGGGATGACGCAGCCGCTCCTTGAGCCATTCCATATCCGCTTCGCGCAGGCCGTCGATCTCCGAAGGATGAACGCCAAGGGCGCCGTAAACAAAAGGCCATTTTTCCGTCAGTTTCAACGTCGTCTTAACGGAGCCGAGACTGGACGCCACATTGACCACAGTGCCAACGCCTGCCGTCGAAAGACCGCTCAATAACTGCTCTCTGTCTTTTTCAAACGCTTCATCATCATAATGCGCATGACTTTCAAATATCACCGTTTGGCCCTCCCTTTCCTTATCCTATTGCATTCCGCTCCGGGTGTCAATCTCGCGAAAAACTTTTTTCCGTTTTTCAAAAAAAGGTATTGCAAAAGCAAAAGAGATGTGTTATAGTCATTGTTGCGTTGAAAAAACAGTTATTTTGCACCGCTAGCTCAGTTGGTAGAGCACCTGACTCTTAATCAGGGTGTCCAGGGTTCGAGCCCCTGGCGGTGCATTGAGTACCATTTTTGAGGACGTATGCGCCTTGGGAGTGGTGCTTTTTTTATGCCGAAACAGTTGACAAGCCATTTCCGGCGGCGTTATCATACCTGCATAATCGAATAAAACCAAAATAAAGGAGTTGCGATCATGGATCTGACTTACGACAGCGCTCTTGCATTATTAAAAGAATTTAATCAGGAGCCGTTTCATATCAAACACGCTCTCACGGTAGCGGGCGTCATGCGTTACTTCGCAAAGGAACTGGGATATGGCGATGAGGAAGAATTCTGGGAGATCGTCGGTCTGCTGCATGACCTGGATTTTGAGCAGTTTCCCGACCAACACTGCATCAAAAGCCAGGAGATCATGCGAAAAAGAGGCATCGACGAGCGCATCATCCACGCTACCGCCAGCCACGGCTATGGGTTGACCGTGGACGTCAAGCCGGAACACGAAATGGAAAAGGTTCTGTACGCTACCGACGAACTGACCGGCCTGATCGGCGCAGTTGCCCTCATGCGCCCTTCCAAAAGCGTCAGCGATCTGGAATTGAAATCCGTCAAGAAAAAATTTAAGACGCCCAGCTTTGCCGCCGGCTGCTCCCGCGAGGTAATTTCTCAGGGAGCGGAAATGCTGGGATGGACACTGGACGACTTAATTTCCCGCACGATTCTGGCCATGCGGGCCACCGACGTCGTGGACTGAAACAACCAATTCTTTGCTGGATTCGTAAAAATGCAGGACTCAGAAACAGGCCATGGGGGAAAGATGAAAGCACTGATCGCCATGAGCGGCGGCGTTGACAGCAGCGTGGCCGCCAGGCTGACGCTGGATCGCGGATACGAATGCGTCGGCTGTACGATGAAATTATATCACAATGAAGACGCCGGGATCTCCCGGGAACATACCTGCTGCTCTCTGGACGATGTGGAGGATGCGCGCCGCGTCGCTCTTATGCTGGGGATCCCTTATTACGTTTTTAATTTTTCTTCCGACTTTCAGGAAAAGGTGATTCAAAAATTCATCGGCTGTTACCAGAAAGGGGTTACGCCCAACCCCTGTATCGACTGCAACCGTTATATGAAGTTCGGCAAACTTTTTGAACGGGCGGATATTTTAGGCTGTGACTATATCGTGACCGGCCACTATGCGCGCATTGAATTTGACGGCCATCGCTATCTGCTCAAAAAAGCCGCGGACGCCTCAAAAGATCAAAGCTACGTCCTGTACGCCATGACGCAAAAAGAACTGTCGCGCACCCTTTTCCCTCTTGGCGACCTTTCCAAATCCAAGGTCAGGCAGCGGGCGGAAGAAAACGGTTTCCTTAATGCGGACAAACCCGACAGCCAGGACATCTGTTTTGTCCCGAACGGCGATTATGCCAGCGTTATCGAACTGCACACGGGGCAAAAATCTCTGCCGGGACATTTCGTAGACCGGGACGGCAATGTGTTGGGTACGCACAGAGGAATCATCCACTATACCATCGGCCAGCGCAAGGGGCTCGGCCTTTCCCTGCCCAGACCGCTGTATGTCTGTAAGATCTGTCCGCAGGACAACACCGTGGTATTGGGAGAAGCCGAAGAGTTGTTTTGCGCAGAGGCCGACGTGTCCGATTTTAACTGGATCTGCGGTACGGCGCCGCAGAAACCTTTTCGCTGTCATGCAAAAGTCCGTTACCGCCAGCCGGAGCAGCCGGCCACCGTCATCCCTGCAGGCGATCACAATGTACACATCATTTTTGACAAACCTCAGCGCGCCATCACGCCCGGGCAGGCGGCCGTCCTCTATGACGGGGACGTGGTGCTGGGCGGCGGGACGATTATGTAAAAACAATTTTCAGAGATCCCAGTTCTTAACGTTATTCATCGTAGGGATACTTCCTCCTATTCAGGATCACCATTGCAAAAAACGGAGCGTATTTCATCCCTTATAGTTTGACTGAAAGCATAGGAATGAACACCTTTGTGTCAGGCGTTATGCGCAATCTGCTAACCCTTTACTTTCTTTCGGATCTCCCGCATGTAATGCTGTATATCCTCTTCTTTTCCTTACTAGTACAGGAATTGTATATGTTCCTTACTGGAGATTTTGTCAAAATGACTCCCCACTTTGCTTCGGCATCTGTTATTTCAATTTTTATTCTCTTGGAGATAACATGAATACACGCTTTGTATTCCTACGCAGAATATGCGCAGCAGTACCATATGCTGGTTCCGGCGAGGGAAAAGAAAACGCAGCATGAGGGAAAACGCCAGGGATGATATCCATGGCTACGCCCATTTGATCTATGATACGATGAAGATCCGGGACCCTTGGCGCTTAACCAGCTTCCTTTTGCAAAGGCCATCTGGCACATGATAGAGGAAAACGATTCCCCTGTTGCCAGACTACTGTTAAAGCATTATAATGAGATTAACTTCATTAACTTAAATCCAAAAAGACTACGATGCATTATAATAACGGGTGCAGGGGTAGTATCCGGATCAATACGGGAAAATGGCCAGAAACGCCGCAGGCGGTTCCAACCGCTGTGCCATGAGTTGGATACTACTTAGACAAGTTGTTGAGATACCCGTCAAAGGATAAGGCGTTTTGGATAGCCCTGGAAAAAGATGCGACAAATGTTTTACTCGATTATGTGGAACGATATGGGGCACAGGCTGATAACAAATTGATGGACAATTATAAAAGCTAGCTTTCTCTGTATCATTCCCATTTCGATATCCTCAGTGGATTCACTAAGGGGAAGTATGGAGACCATGAGGGAAGTTACTGGAAACGGAATCCGAAGAACCCGACTTCGAAAGCGTTTGCCCATTTCTGCGAAGCGGAATTGTCCATGAACGCGGAGAAAGAGGAGAAGCTGCGGGAATTTTTCCCGAGCGCTTACAAACTGTTAAAGGAGATGGTCAAAAATGCTGGAAGAAGATAAAGATTGGAAACCCTCTGAAACAGTACAGAGGTATACGGAACTTGAGAAAGAGTATGTAAAGCGTTTCGGGGAACCTGATTGGAATTATTGGGATGGTCAGACTTTTGAAGAATTGATCGAGGCACTGGAGATCTGCTTAAAAAAGGGGAAGCGGATGAGAAGGATCCATCCGGAATGGTGCCGGAGAGCACATTGCCCGCGTTGGATGAAGATGTAAGGAATCACAAACGGAGGTCACGAGGAAAGTTACTGGAAACGGAATCCGGATAACCCGATTTCGGAGGCGTTTGCCCAATTCTGCGAAACGGAATTATCCATGAACGCGGAGAAAGTGGCGAGGCTAAGGGAATCTTTCCCGGGCGTTTACAAGCTGTTTAAGGAGGTGGTCAAAAATGCTGAAGGAAGATAAAGATTGGAAACCACCTGAAATAATACAGAGGTATAATAAACTTGAGAAAGAGTATATTAAACGATTTGGAAAACGGGATTGGGATGATTGGGCAGGCCAATCTGTAGAGGAGGAGATCGAGGCGCTGGAAATCTGCCTGAAGAAAGGGAAGCGGATGAGAAGGATCCATCCGGAATGGTGCCGAACAGGGCATTGCCCGCCCTGGATGAAAA
>CANQFM010000075.1 GCA_947598825.1 uncultured Eisenbergiella sp.
ATTCCTCCTTAGCTCAGTCGGTAGAGCATGCGGCTGTTAACCGCAGTGTCGTTGGTTCGAGTCCAACAGGGGGAGCTATAGAAACGTCCGCCGGAACAGATCTTGAGGCAAGGCGAAAGAAAGGCCAGCAGGGCCGCATATAAGGCTCCGTGGTCAAGCGGTTAAGACATCGCCCTTTCACGGCGGTAACACGGGTTCGATTCCCGTCGGAGTCATTTGAAATAAAAAGAATCCGTTTCAATCATGGCGCGATAGCCAAGTGGTAAGGCACGGGTCTGCAACACCCTTATCACCGGTTCAAATCCGGTTCGCGCCTCTGTAAAAAGGAATATCCCATAGCTTTCAGGTTTTCAAATGCCTGATGACTATGGGATATTTTCGTTATGCCCTCTTTTTGAAACCCTGTCAATATGATATAATGAAAAAAGGGTATCAGAGCAAAAAGGAGGCCGTTATGAAATTTCACAATGGATGCTGGTTATTCAAGGAGGGCGTCGGATGCTTTTCCCCTCAACAGGCATATGAGGTACAGATACGGGGAACGGAGGTGCTGATCTGCGCGCCTACGACGCGGATTGAAAAAAAGGGAGATACGCTGGGGCTGGTCAATCTGACGCTGCGCATTACCTCGCCTGCGCCTGAGGTGATCCGAGTGCAGACCTGGCATTATAAAGGCGTGCAGAAAAAAGCGCCGGAATTTGAACTGAATCTGCCCGGGGATCAAGCGCTGGATGTGACACAGGAAGGCGATCTTATCGTTATAAAAAGCGGCAGCCTGGCGCTGGAGATCGACCGGGAGAACTGGGCCATGCGCTATGTGCGCAATGGGGAACTGCTGACAAAGAGCGGCGCGAAGGATCTGTCCTATGTAAAGACGGACTGGAAGGGCCTTCCTTACGATAAGGGCGGCGATGCCTGGATGTGCCAGCAGCTCGGCCTGTCCATCGATGAACTGATCTACGGCTTCGGCGAGCAGTTCACGCCTTTTGTCAAAAACGGTCAGTCGGTCTATATCTGGAACGAGGATGGCGGTACCAGCACGGAACAGGCCTATAAGAATATCCCGTTTTATCTTTCCAACCGCGGCTATGGCGTCTTTGTCAACCATCCGGAACGGGTGGAGTTTGAAGTCGCTACGGAGCAGGTGAGCAAGGTGGCGTTCGCGGTGGAAGGGGAAAGCCTGGATTACTTCTTTTTTAACGGCCCTACCATGAAGGAAGCGCTGATGCGTTATACGGACCTGACGGGGAAACCGTCCCTGCCGCCCCAGTGGACTTTCGGCCTGTGGCTGTCCACATCCTTTACCACCAGCTATGATGAAAAGACGGTGATGAGTTTCATCGACGGGATGCACGAAAGAGGGATCCCTCTGTCCGTGTTTCATTTCGACTGCTGTTGGATGCGGGAGTTTCACTGGACGGATTTCATCTGGGACGAGAGGATCTTCCCCGACCCGGCGGGAATGCTTGCGCGCATTAAGGAAAAGGGCGTGAAGATCTGCGTCTGGATCAACCCCTATATCGGGCAGGAGTCCGCGCTGTTTGAAGAAGGCGCGCAGAAGGGGTATTTCTTAAAGCGCGCAAATGGCGACGTCTGGCAGTGGGATATGTGGCAGCCGGGGCTTGCCATCGTGGACTTTACCAATCCGGAGGCTAGTCGGTGGTATCAGGAAAAGCTGGAAACGCTGATGGATATGGGCGTGGACTGCTTTAAAACCGATTTCGGAGAGAGGATCCCTACGGACTGCGTTTATTACAGCGGAGCGGATCCGGTGAAGATGCACAATTATTATACTTATTTATACAATAAGACCGTATATGAAGTGATCGAAAGAAAACGCGGGAAAAAGGAAGCGGTCCTATTCGCCCGTTCCGCCACGGTGGGCGGTCAGAAATTCCCCGTCCACTGGGGAGGGGACTGCTGGTCCGATTATATTTCCATGGGAGAAAGCCTGCGGGGCGGCCTGTCACTGACCTCCAGCGGCTTTGGCTTCTGGAGCCACGATATCGGCGGCTTTGAGAATACTTCGACGCCGGACGTCTATAAGAGATGGGCGGCTTTCGGCCTCTTGTCTACCCACAGCCGCCTGCATGGCAGCAGTTCCTACCGGGTGCCCTGGGTTTATGATGAGGAGGCGGTGGACGTGGTGCGCTTCTTCACCTCGCTGAAGCACAGCCTGGTGCCCTATCTTTACAGCGGCGCGGTGTGTACGTCCCGAACGGGCGTCCCGCTGATGCGCAGCATGGCACTGGAATTTGAGCGGGATTACAATTGCCGCTATCTGGACAAACAGTATATGCTGGGAGACAGCCTTCTGGTGGCGCCGATCTTTAACGAGGAGGGCATGGCCCACTATTATCTGCCTCAGGGGAACTGGGTGAATTATTTCACCAGGGAAGAGGCTTGCGGCGGCGTCTGGCGGCATGAAAAGCACGGTTATCTTTCCCTTCCCCTCTGGGTGCGCGAAAACAGCGTCATTCCTGTCGGCATCGACTTTGAGCGGGCAGACTATCCCTTTGCAGGGAATCTGGAACTGCAGGTGTTCGGGCTGACGGACAGGGCGGAAACTGTCGTTTATCAGGATGACAGGGAGATGGTAAAAGCCTCCTTTGTCCGCAGAGGCGATGAGATCCGGGCGCAGGTCAGCGGGGCCGCCGGCTGTCGGGTGCGGCTGGTCAACTGCCGCCTTGAAAAAGCGCTGGGGGCGCGGATGGAGGTACAGGGCAGCGATACGCTCCTGTTTCTGGAACAGGAACAGGCAGTGCTATATTTTTCTGTTGTATCCTATCATACTGAGTATCATTGAAATTATAAAGAGAATTACCGCTGCAATTCCTGCAATAAAAACGTAAGAAAAGATAGAATTTGCCATAGTGGAAAATCCTGCTCCGTCCTCAAAGTATTTAATAAAATAAAATATGGGTATAACTACAATAAGCCCCATTGTCTGCGCGGAATGGGAACCAAACCAATAAGTCAATGGCAGGCAAATTCCAGTCCATAATAATGGAACGATAACGGATACAGCCGCGGAAATTCCCCAGACAATAGTGTTAAAACTATGAAAAGCAACACTCGATAAAAGGTTAAATAAAATGCTTCCCACAAGGCTGACTGCCAAGGTGCAGACAACAGAAGTATATTTTGATGTTACTACTGAAACTGCATTTACTGGCATTGCCAACTGATATTTTTTCCAGCTTGCCTTTTCATCGCATGCAAAACTCATTATATTTTGCATGCCTATTGTCATTGCAAGCATTACAGACGCAAACAGCCCCGCATAAACGCCAGTATTAATCATGAGCAATATAATTGTGCCCGCCGCTATCAGAACCAGCTTTTTGTCAATACTTTTATAGAAAATAGAAATGTCCTTATAAACCAAACCTTTCATGCTGCACCTCCCTTGATATAAAAAAGCATAATATCTTCAAGCGTTGCATTATCAACGACAATATTTTTGTATTTGCGCTTTATCGCTTCCTTGTTGCGGACAAGACACTCTACACTTACGTTTGTCATCCTATGGATAATATAATCATCCGGGGAAATGGAAGTGAATTTTTCCTTCCCACATTTCATTATTCCAAAATGATAAACGAGGTCGTCCTTTTGCTCCTCGAAAATAATCTTGCCTTGATGAATCAAAATTACATAGTCTGCAATTTTTTGTATATCTGACGTGATGTGAGAGGAAAAGAAAATGGAACATTCCTCGTCTTGTATAAACTCCAAAAATAAATCTAACATTTCATCGCGCACAACCGGATCAAGCCCCGTAGTCGCTTCATCTAATATCAACAGCTTAGGTTTATGGGCCATAGCGCAAATAATGGATAGCTTCATCTTCATTCCCTTTGAAAAAGAGCCTATCTGTTTCTTTTCGGGAATTTTGAATCTTTTCAGGTACTGTCTGTAAAGGCTGCTGTCCCACGACTTATATATGCCGGACAATATTTTTTCAATGTCGGACGTATTAAATACGTCATGAAAATTACATTCATCAAAGACAACGCCGATATCTTCTTTGACAGATGTAATTGTGTTTTCCTTACCAAAAATCTGTATCTGCCCATTATCTCTTTTTAATTCATCAAGTATTAGGTTAATGGTCGTACTCTTTCCGGCTCCGTTTTCGCCAATGAAGCCGACGATTCTGCCTTTCGGAACCTGAAATGAAACATGGTCTAGAAAAAAACCGTCAAACTGTTTGCATAAATCCCGTACTAAAATGTTGTTTTCTTCCACGTTTTTGCCTCCCGATCATTCTTCATAAAACATTTTTAAAATATTTGTCATTTGTTCATAACTGATTCCATGTGCCCTGCCGATTTCCGCAGCTTTTTGCAATAGTTCTTCTGCCACACGCAACTGTTCTTCCTGGATAAACTCCTTATTTTGGGCTGCAACGAAGCTCCCTTTTCCAGATACGGTTTCTATGAATCCGTCACGGGTCAAATCTTCATAAGCTCTTTGGACAGTAATGACGCTGATGTGCAGGTCTTTAGCTAATGCCCTCATGGACGGCAATGCTTCACCAGCGGATAGAGTTCCATTCATAATTAGATTTTTGACTTGCATACATATTTGTTCATAAATAGGTTTATCACTGCTATTGCTTATGATGATTTCCATTTATTCACCTCGCGCGTACTGCTTGTAATATGTGTACTTATTCGATAAGTACAATATAGACGATTTTGAAACGGATGTCAATATATTTTTTAATTATTTATACAATTATGGAATGAGGGGGATTTCTACAGTATTCAGTAGCAGGTTTTTGGTTGTGGGTATTCCTGCGATTGGTAGATTTGAGGATATTAAGTTACGGCAGATGAAAGTATGACAGCAACATCAGAGACGCTTTATTTGGATTGGTTTATGCAAGAGCATTTGTCCCCGTAATTCAATTATCAGCATGCAAAAATCAGAAATTGTTTGCATTTAGTTATTGCAAGGGGAAGCTTCCGGGTCTACAATGAATGCATACAAGAACGTAAAGCAGCGTGCAGAAAGTTGGTGTTCATTTGAATCAAAAGGAGATTGCACAAAATGTGCTTAAAAGCAACGGCGGAATTGCTAAAACCGCCGACTTTGTTGCGGCAGGCATAAAAAAATATGATGTGGCGGCGCTGTGCAAGGAAGGGTTTCTCGAACGTGTTCGACGTGGGGTGTATCAATTGCCAGGCAACGATCAAATAACAGAGGAACAGTTGCTCCGCGAACTGCTGCCGCAGGGAATCGTTTGCGTGGAGTCTGCGCTGTTTCATTACGGATACAGCGATTTTGCGCCCCGCGCCTGGTCTGTCGCCGTACCGAGAACGGCGTTCCGGGCAGTCGGAAATATGGGGGAATTTCCGGTCAGAGCTTATTATATTCAAAAGGAATTTTTTTTAATTGGGAGGACTGTTGAAAGCTTCAACGGTGTGATGCTCCCTGTATATGATCGGGAACGCACCATTTGCGACTGCTTCAAATACCGGACGAAACTCGACAATGAAACTTTCAACAAGGCGTTGAATGCCTATGTCATTGATGGTCAAAAAAACCTCGCCAATTTGTCTGTGTATGCAAAAAAAATGAAGCTATACACAAAAATAATGAATGTGATGGAGGTGCTGCTGGGTGGCTGATCTTGCTGCGTCCGTGCTGGCACGGTTGAAAAACAAAGCGAAGGAAAGCGGCAGAAGCTATCAACTGTGTTTGCAGCTTTTCTGCCAGGAAGAATTTCTGCGCCGACTGGAAAAATCCAAATATGCGGAAAACCTCGTCCTGAAGGGCGGACTGTTCATCTACTCCCTTACGGATTTTGACAGCCGAGTTACCGTTGATGTTGATTTCCTGCTCAGGAAGATACCGAACACGCCAGAGCGACTGAAAGCGGTACTGGAAGAAATAATAGCAGCCGAAACTGGCAACGATTTCATAACCTTTGAGATCAAGGATGTGGCTCCCATTGCAGTGGCAAAAAAGTACGCAGGAATCGGTGCTTCCCTTGTGGCAAAAATCAAGAACACGAAAACGCCTTTCAGTATCGACTTCGGCGTTGGTGACGTGATCGTGCCGAAGCAGGAAAAGCGGAAGATACCGACGCAGCTTGATGATTTTGTCGCCCCAACAATCAATACCTATTCATTGGAAACGACGGTTGCCGAAAAGCTCGATGCCATCCTCTCTTTAATGGAGTTCTCCAGCCGGATGAAGGACTATTACGACCTTTATTATCTCGCAAATAAGTTCGATTTCGACGGCGCAATGCTGACGGAAGCTTTGAAAAAGACCTTTGAAAACCGTGGACACCACTTTACCGTGGAGCAGTTCGAGCAGGTCATGACCTTCGGCACAGATAATGCAATGCAGAAGAAATGGAAAGCCTTCTGCCGGAAGATTGATACGAAAACGGATGATTTCGATACGGTGCTGAGGACAATACAGGAGTTCTTGACGGAGCCGTTTTCTGCGGCAGTGCAAGCAGAGAAATAATCAGATAATTGGTCTGCACCGAATGGAAAATGTAAATTTTGAAATGGTATATTGGTAACATGGTGAAAGCCATAGGAAAGTACCCATAACAGGGCGCTAAGCGTTTGTGGGGACTTTTCCTGCTCTGTGGCAAAGTGATAATTTATATGCGCATATTTTGTGAATAACGTACAAACGTGCAGAAAAGCATTAAAAAAAGTTGACTGATTGTACTAAATCATATACAATAAAGACAGATACCACAGGAAAATCAAGTGCAACAGGAAAAGAGGCGAGGGCGATGAAGGTGGCATGGATCATCTTTCTGGTCGCGGTTTTCCTTCTGCTGATCGTGGCTTATCTGGCAAAGGATCCGGAGACCGGAGAACGACTGGGCAGCAAAGCATATCATATGCTCTGTCTTGGGGTGATGCGGTTGGATATTGCGCTGACATATGGGGTGCGTTATGTCAAGCTGGGACTGGAACATGTTTTTAAGGGTTATCGGCCCCGCGGGATGGAAGAGACTATACACCGCAAGGAACAGCGTATGAGGGATTATCGTACAGGATATGAAGCAGCATATCGGGAACGCAGGCGCTACAACAGGAAAATACTCGAATGATAAAGCGTTTCCCCGATCGCATATCCTACGATACCTTTTCATATAAAGAAACAGAAACGGTCCGGGTTATCGGGCCGTTTCTGTTTCTTTGGAAAGCATGAATGGCGGCTCCGTTTTCAGGGAATACTTTAAAATCAACGCGTTTCCGCGATGAAAGCGGCAAAACGGGAAAGGATGGAAAAGATGAACCTGAATGGAACCAGGACGGAAAAAAATCTTCTGGCAGCTTTTGCGGGAGAATCCCAGGCGGCCACCAAATACGGCTATTTCGCGTCGCAGGCCCGCAAGGACGGCTATGTGCAGATCGCGAAGATCTTTGAGGAGACCGCAGCCAATGAACGCCAGCATGCCAAGATCTGGTTTAAGCTTTTAAGCGGCGGGATCAAAGATACGGCGTCGAATCTGGAAGAAGCGGTGCAGGGAGAGAACTATGAGTGGACCGAGATGTATGACACATTTGCCAGGCAGGCCCGGGAGGAGGGCTTTGATTCTATTGCATGGCTGTTCGAGCAGGTGGGGGAAATCGAAAAGGAGCATGAGAAACGTTATCTGAAGCTTCTGGCCAATGTCAAGAACGGCCTGGTTTTTTCCAAGGAAGGGGATACGATCTGGCAGTGTTCCAACTGCGGACATGTGGTGATCGGTAAAAACGCGCCGGAGGTCTGTCCGGTATGCGAACATCCCCAGGCTTTTTTTGAAGTCAAGGCGGAGAATTATTGAGAAAACAGGCTGGCGGAGACGGAAGAGGAGGAAAGATTGAAAAATGAGCTTGATAGCTCATTTTTCAATCGGCAATTTGTGCCGGAGCGTCACAAATTGCCCTGATGGCAGATGAGAAATCGCATTCGCGAATTTCTCATCGCCCCGTCGCGT
>CANQFM010000076.1 GCA_947598825.1 uncultured Eisenbergiella sp.
GTAGAAAGAAACCAGAATTTGGATGAAAAAGCAGGTTGCCAAACCAAAAAGTATGCGTTATAATGTCTATCGGTGATAAAAAACGGCAAAAAATCTTTCGTGAAATATGTTATTCCACGAAAGATTTTTCGTTTACCATAGCTTGGAAAAAAACGGCAGGCCATGCTCTATGGCTTGCCGTTTTTGGCTCTGTTTTGATTCTGTTATCCTGCTTCCCGCTACAGTGCGGAACCGCTTACACCGACGCCGTTTCCTGCTCTGCCTCCGGTTGTTCCTGCATTTTTTCCCGGAAGTCCTCAACCGACATATCCGTTCTCTTTGCCGCATCCTCCAGGCTCAGAAGGCCATCCCGAACCATCAGGCAAAATGCCCGGGTAAAGCCCTCCTGTCGCCCGGACTCCATGCCGTCCCTCACGCCATCGTCATAATACAGCTTTCCAAACGCATTCATTCCAACCATCATTTTAACCGCCTCCAATTCTTTCTCTTTCAAAAACTTTGTCGCCAAAAAGTACAGGACGGCCGTCATCTGCCGTACCTTTTCTTCCGTCATTCCCGGACAGCCCTCCCGAATCAGGGTCAGCCCCTCCTGGATCCGCTCCTTCTGAGCCATCTTCCCGCCGTACAGCGGCGCGAGCGCTACCTCCAGCAGATCTTCCTGGGTACGCTTCCCGACGGTCTTCCCCCGCAGCCGTTCAAACATGTCCTCCGCCTTCCGGTTCTTAAACCGAAAGACCCTTACACGATAGGTGTTGATTCCCTCGCGAATACTCTCCATGGACTTTTCAGTCTTTGCGCTGCAGACCACCCAGGTCACCACAGGCACCCGGTGGGTTCGGCTAGTCGCCGCCTCATATTCCCGAAACCGGCGCATATCCTCTACCGTGATCCCGTCGCTTTCAAACTCCAGGTGCAGCCATTCCCCGTCCTCCATCTCAAAGTTGAAGTCCTCGTACATCTGCCGGACTTCCAGCCGGACGGATTCCGTGGGCGCGATCCCCCGGATCCTTTTTGTGATCCCCAGATGCTTTAACAGTTCCCTGCCAAAGTACTGGGACACATACTTTGCCGTCAGATCCTCGACGGCCGGCCCTTTTACGGACGCCGGTTTTTCTGTGCGCTCCGTAACATCCAGGCCGGATATTCCTTTTTTACCTGGCATTAACCTCCTTTTTCGCGGTGAGAAACGAAGGGATCTTTTACTCGGGCTCCCGACCCGGCCTCCTTTGATAATTTCAGACGGTGACTGCGTTTTATGAAAATGTGATGATGAGCAGCATCCGCTCATTCTGTTGTTCGGAATGTATCTGCCCGATCCCGGGCGCAGATTTCTCTGAGTTGGACTTTGCCGTCCGTGAAGCAGCAGGCCCGTCGCTTACGGGATGTTCTGCCGCTGTAGATAACAGAAAAGAGATTTCCTTATTATAAATACAAAATCTGGTATTCGTTCCCACCGTATCGCCGTCTGGGATGTGTTCAGTATAACACAGGACGAAAAAAAGGGCAAGCGAAAAGGATCGTGCCCATTTCCTCATACAAAAGGGCCGCACCCATTTCCCCATACGATCTTCAACGCCCGGACCGTCCGCCCAACGCTTGACACCAAACGCATTATCCGTTAAAATCTTATCCATACATCATTCATATATTCTTTTTACCTACGAGGAAAGGGAAAATCTGATATGAGCTGGAACGAAAATTGTCTCAACGCCCTGACACAGGCCGATATGTTTGAAGATTCGGGCCACAGAACGCGGTTTAAAGAATTTCTGGACTGTTTTTCCGATAAACCCTTTTTTAACAAAGGAGTCTGCAAATGTATGTATATGTCCGCCTGGGACGAAGAACACTTTCTGATCCTGCTGGAAACTTTGTCCCATATGACTCTCGGCAAAGACCGGGATACGAAGGATATGCGCGAACTGGGCGTCTCCTTTGCCGATGAGACGCCCGATGATGAGACTTATATTTATCTGCTGTCCGTTTCCTATCTGGACAACTCTGACTTTCATCTCGATAAGAATGTGCGGCTTTCTGAGCGCACTGCCTATGTGATCCGGCGCGCCCAGGAGGCCGCGGCCATCATCGACAGGGTGGCCTAGCAGATCCGTCCTTATGGACGGATCCGAAATACTTTCACGCCGTGGGCGGGTACTTTTGCCTCAACGCGCCCCTGCTGCCGGCTCTCCTGCCTGTCCCAGAGTTCCGTCAGAACAAGCGTTTCTTTGCCGTCATATCCTTCTGCCAGTTCCTGAACATCCACTGAGATCGTCTGCGCCTCGTCGGCGAGGTTGAACAGCGCCAGGCAGATTTCTTCGGTCTTTTCGTCCCAATTCTTCCACACGGCTTGAGCGTCCGTCCGCCGGATCTGGCATCTTTGCCTTCCTTCCCCCAGAAGCTTCAAAATATCGCGGTTTGTCAGCAAAGACAGCGTCCAGTCATCCAAAAGCGTCAGTTCTGCCCCGATCATCAGCGGGGAGCCGAACATACACCACAGGGTCATCATGGTCTTTTGCTCTTCCCGGGTAAAACCGGTGCTTCTCTCTGCGCCGAAGCCTTTCCCGACCCGGCCCAGGGGCAGCATGTCGCAGTCCGGATAACAACCGCGCTTTACATGATCCTGCCACAGTTCGCAGCGAGGGAACATGGCCTTTAGCAGATCCCAGTTGTCCCAGAAATCATCCGTGATCCGCCACATATTCGCGTATCTGCCGTATTCCCAGGCGCGTTCGATCTGAGCGGGCCCCGGCGACAGGCTCAACACGATGGGGCGTCCCGCCTTTTCGATGGCACGATGGATCATCCTCGTCTCTTCCCAGCCGGAAAAAGGAACCTGGCGGTACATCCAACTGTCGCAAATATCGTCGCATTTGATGAAATCCACCCCCCATCCCGCATACAGACGGATCAGGGAATCATAATAGGCCTGTCCGGCCTGGATGGCCCTTACGCCGTACATATCCGGATTCCAGCCGCAGATGGAAGAAGGATCCGCTGCGTTATCCGCCGTATCGGCATAGCCCTCTATCGGACAGTGCATCTGGGCCGCTTTACGGGGAATGCCCCGCATGATGTGAATGCCGAATTTCAGCCCCAGGCTGTGAACATAGTTCGCCAGCGGCCCAAAGCCCTTTCCTCCCGCCGAGGAAGGGAAACGGCGGGGGCTGGGGAGAAATCTGCCATACTCGTCCATTTCCTGATCTCCAAAGGGAATGTACTGGAACTCCTGCCTGCGGGTGCCCGCATCGTTGGCGTACCACTGGATATCCACCACCACATACTCCCAGCCGTATTCCTTCAGATGGGCCGCCATATACTCCGCATTGGCCTTCACCTGTTCCTCCGTTACCGTGGTGTCATAATAATCGTAACTGTTCCACCCCATGGGCGGGGTGACTGCAAATCGGTTCTTGTCCATTCTGTTCTCCTCTCTTTTTTCCCGGCCGCCGGGTCGCGCTGTACCGGGATCCGGGCATCACCAGATCCGGTAATTCCCGCTCAGCGCCAACAGCGCAAACAGATACAGGCAGTTATCGTAGTATCTTCGTCCGCCCCTGCGCAGCGGCTGGTTCCAGAACCAGTCCACCCATCTGACCGCCGCCGCGTAATCGCTTTCCGGATCGTTTTTGTCTCCCGGCTCCACTGTCAGCGCTCCCTGCGCGGTCGTCGCCAGAAGCCCTACCGGATGCAGCACCGTCTGATCGACGGGCGTCCCATCCACTTCAAACACACACCGGGCCGCTTCCAGATCCGTCCCCAAAAACCGCATCTGACGCAGCGGCGCGCTGCGTTGTCCCTCATCCTGTCCAAACCAGAGCCAGTCCAGCCCGATGTTGGCCGCCGTTCGATAAGCGTCGCTGTAAAACCGGTCATGCTTTTCTCCCCAGGGCATAACCCTGCGCGCAGGCGATCCGTCAAATTCCCCGTATTCCGGATTCAGTCCCGTCACGGGATGGCAGGCTTTTGCCAGATATTTTCTGCTCTCCTGCGCCGCCTGTTTCCAGAAGGGCCGGTCCGCCTCATCCGCCCAAAGGGCGAACAGCTCGTAAAAATGAGGCAGATGGTAAGAAGGATCGGTAAACGGACTGCCGGGGACGAACAGGATCAATTTATTGTCCCGGTTCCACATGGGATGGCCGTTCCTGCCGTTTTCTCCTTTATGCAGGCAGGCCCTCAAAATCTTCCTGGCTTCCCCTGAATAATCGAAAATGCCCTCTCCGTCGCCCCATCTGTGGGAGGCGAAAAACAGCGCCATGGCAAAAAATTCTTCTCCGTCCGGAGCCGGCCCGTAAGAGTTCTTCTTTCCGTCCGGCGCACAGGACCAGGCGAAATAGCCTTCGTTTTCGCCCTCTTCCATATACATATAGGTCTTCGCCCATTTCCAGATCCGGTCGAACTCGGCTTTTCGATCCAACTGCACGCACAGCATCATCCCATAGGACATTCCCTCGGTCCGGGCGTCCAGATTGCCGGTATCCTCCAGATATCCCATATCCGCTCCGGCTTCATGATAAATACGTTCCTCTTTGTCGCCGTAAAAAAAAGTCTGTACGGCAGCTTTGATCCTCTCCTGGATCTCTTCCTGGCCTTTTCCGATCTCCGCCAGAAAATTCCGGTAGATCCCCGTTTCAAATGCGCCCATTTTTTCCTCCATACCGTGAATATAAGCGGACGGCCCTGTATCTGTCCAGGCCCATCATAGCATATTTTTCCATCCTTTTCTACCGGTTTTAAAAATCTGTTCCCCGGATTTTCCCCCGGCGTTATACTAATATAAAAAAAGGCGGGCCAGTGGGATTTTTTCTCCCGCCATCCCGTCTAATCTATGTAAGGACAGATCCTTAACAGGATGTCCTGACCACACCGTGCGCACAGGAGGAATGCTGCGATGCAGCCAAAGATACCAGAACATCTGGCAAAAAGAGCGAAAGGGCGGGACCCGGAGGCATTTGAGCAGCTCATACAGCTTTGCATGCCCGATATGTACCGGACCGCGCTGGCGATCCTTTTAAACGACGAGGATGCGGCCGACGCGATCCAGGATGCGATCCTGGCCTGCTGGGAAAAGATACACACGCTGAAACAAACCCGATATTTCCATACCTGGATGACCAGGATCCTGATCCGTAAATGCTACGATATCCGCAGGGCCAGGGCCCGGTTCACCGACCTGGAGGACATAAAGGAACCGTTCCGCGAAGACTCCTATAATCTGGAGTTAAAGGAGGCGCTGTCCATGCTGCCGGAAAAATACCGGCTTGCGTTGACCCTGTATTACGGCGAAGGCTATTCCATCCGGGAAATCGCAGACGCCCTGCGCATCCCCGAAAGCACCGTACAGACGCGGCTCAAACGGGGGCGGGACAAACTGGCGAAAGAATATTACGGCGTGCGTCCAAAGGAGCAAAACCCATGAAAAAAAGAGAAACAGAGATCTTCACAGCAGAAATCAAACTGCCTCCGATCGTGCAGAAAAAGGCCCAAAACGCTCTTTCCAGCATTACTACGGAGGAAACAGACATGAAAAAAGAAACAAAGAATAACAACGCTTCCCAAAAACATTTCCTTTTCCGGCGTCCGGCGGCTGCGGTCATCGCCGCCTGCCTTCTGATCGTAGGCGGGATCACGGCCACGGCTGCGGCCTGCCGGTATTTCGGCAGCGGGATGCGGGGCGTCATACAGGCCACGCCGACCCAGCAGCAGACGCTTCTGGAAAACGGCATGGCGACGGTATTGGAAGCCGTCCCTGAGGAAACGCTGCCTGCGGTCACCTCGGGAGACGTAACCGTAAAGGCTGCCGGGGTCATCGCAGACAGCGCTTTCGTCCATCTCTCCTTTTCAGTGGAAGGATATCTTCTGGAAGAAGGGACAGAACCCTGCTTTGAATATATACACGTTTACCGGGGGACAGATCCTCAGGCGGAGGATGGTTATCTCAATATGTCGGGCAGCTTTTTTGACGGCATCGTCAGGGGAGGCGATGGCAAGCCGGTCTACCTTGACGGCAGCCCGATCGCATTTGACGAAAACGGAAGGCTGCTGGAATACTATATGGACGAAAACGGCGCGCTGGAATTTGACATGGTTCTGTGGGCACCGGAAATGGGCGAAAGCCTTTTGGGGGAAACCATCCATGTGGAATTTGAAAATCTCGGCACCGTATATAAAGCGCAGTACGAAAATGTGCTGACAGGGAAGTGGGCCTTTGATATCCCCATTTCCGGAAACAGCGCGGCCACGGAATACACCCTGGACGAAGCGCTGGGGGATTCCGGCATCACCGTAAAGACTGCAGTCCTCTCCCCTATTTCTATCCAACTGACCTACGGCCTTACAGCAAAGATCCTGGAAGCAGAAGAGTCCGGCGACAATAGCGTTCTGCCTTCGTTTACGGGCGTACGCCTGAAAGACGGTACGCTGCTGCCCTATCTGGGTTCCGCCGGCACCCAATATATGGATGCGGCCTCACAGGAATACCGCACCCTGACGGCTTTCGAACAAGTGATAGACGTTGATCAGGTGGAGGCCCTCCTGTTCTACCGTCCGGGCCAGGATTCGGAAGACGGCCACTGGTACTGCGTCCCGCTTGAAGGCTGACCTGCCCGGGCAAAAGCGCTCAAAAGCGGCTCAAAAGGCTCAAAAGCGTCCTTGATAAAATTCAACATCCGGCATATAATAGTAATTAGAACAACTGCAAAACAACTGCGATGTGAAGTAAAATCGGAGGCATATTATGGCAGAACAGGTGTTGATCCAGTTCCGGGCTGATAAGGAATTAAAACAGGAGGTAACAAAAATCTATGAGTCTCTTGGCATAGACTTACCTACGGCATTACGAATGTTTATGAATAAGAGTAAAATGGTCAAGGGAATTCCGTTTGATGTAAGACTTCCCGAGAATACAGTAACGAGAGAAGCGGCAATAAAAGCTTTTGAGGATTTGCGCGCGCAGGCCGCCGATCTCCCTGAAATGACAATGGATGAGATCAACGCAGAAATATCTGCAGCCAGAGCAGAAAGGAAAAAGCAATAATAACATGACCTATTATGCGGTAATAGATACAAATGTACTCATATCCGCTCTTTTGTCAAAAAACAGCGATGCTGCAACGGTAAAAGTGCTGCGTGCGATCCTTGACGGCAGAATTGTGCCGTTATATCATAATGAGATTTTAAACGAATACGATGCCGTGCTGCACAGAGAAAAGTTTCATTTTAAAGAGGAATCGATACAGGCGGTACTTGCGGCGATTAAATGGTTTGGAGTAGAAGTTTTTCCGCAGCCTACGGGAAAAATTCTGATTGATATGGATGATTTGGTGTTTTATGAAGTGGCTATGGAAAAGCGGAATGAGAATGCATATCTGGTGACGGGGAATCAGAGACATTACCCTATCAGAGATTTCATTGTAACGCCAGCGGAGATGATGGGGATTATTGAGCTGGAGTGATGAAATAGATGATGTTATTCAGGTGATGCATAATGATAAAGGAACTGGAAAAAAGGATATTGCAAAAGCATTGGAGCATTATGGTATCGCTCAGGCGAAAACAATGACAAAAGCAGATAATTCCACACCATTGCCATCAGTGTGTATTCTGAAAGTATTATTACCAAAATATAGTCATTGGATTTTGTATTATTATGGAAAATATTATGATCCAGAATTTGGGCTGATGGATGAACTATATGGCAGAGCAAGGATTCAGTCTTATTTGGAATTATTTATAGATGAATAATTGTTTTCAGAGTAAAAGAGATTCTTATTTATTTTCTTATGGGAGTGTAAAATAAAGTGTGTAAGTTACCGGTAACAAAAACTTACGCACTTTATTTTTATTTTAAAGTGCGATACA
>CANQFM010000077.1 GCA_947598825.1 uncultured Eisenbergiella sp.
CAAAAAGCCAGTAAAATCAAGGCTTTCGGGCACTTTTCTTTTGTATACAACCAGTTACACTCAGTTACACTTTTTCAGAACGACACAACATTTTGAATCTGCTGCATTTTTCTTTCATCTTCCAGATTATCAAAATAATAATATTTTCGTGTCGTATCTATGGAAGTGTGGCCCATCTGAGAAAGAACAAGGGAATCTTCCACATGGTGATTTATTAAGTTTGTCCCATATGTTCGCCTTAATTTGTGCATGCTCCTAACAGGGATTCCCAATCTCTGGCATATACGACGCAGCGCACGGTCAAAATAGAATGATTGCATCCAATGACCATTTACCTCAAATAAATAATCTGTAGTATGCTGCATACTGCGTAGTTTTTCAATATCGCGCAGCACCTTTTCACCAACATAAATGCGGCGATCTCCTGCCTCTGTTTTGGGCATTTCTCTGATTTCCCAGACTGTTTTCCCTTCTTCGTTCTTATGTTTGATCTCTGTCCTTTGGATGTGAATGGTATTCTTTCCAACATCAGAAAAACGGAGGGCTGCAAGTTCTCCTATCCTTACCCCTGTACGGGCAGCTATTGCAATGCCCAAATTGGGAATGGTAGGGTTTTGGTCACAATACTCCATGATCTGCTCCAACTCTTTCATAAAAAAGATCTGTTCCTCTGGACGCTTTGAAGCTTTCTGGAAACTTCTTTTCGATATTTCTATATCATTTACGACAGCGGATATACTAAGAGAAGTCAGCCCCATTTTCTTAGCAAAACGAAAAATACCAAACAGGACTGTCCTGACATTGGAAAAACGTTTCTGCGATATTCCACTACCCAACATCCCATCAATAAAATTTTCAATATCATTTGCAGAAACCTCCCTGATTGGGCGGCAGCTAAGACCACAACTGACAAAATATGTATCAAAATCATTTTGATAGCGGTCAGCAGTATTCTTAATAATTGCGCGCACTTCCAACTTATAAGCAAGCCAGTCTGAAAAAACATTTTCAACGGTTACGGCTTTTCGTTCATACGCTTCTATGATCGAATCCTCGATTTTTTTCAATGTGCTTTTGGCAAGCAAGACATGCGGCTTATCTATCTTATCAACATAAGTTCGCCAGCGGCTATCTTTCCCTTGCCATATTTTGTATGGATGCTGCGCTAGGATTTCTTTTCGCTTCATTGTTATGATACGATCCAGCACACCATCTATTTCAAGGCTGTTTAATGCCTCTGGGTTAATGCTTCCCAGACGACAAATTTCTTTCAGTTTTTCTTCCGTTGTCATTGTGCAACATAAAATGTCGCCTCATCGGGTATCTTTTTAATGCGTTTTTCGCAGTTGGGTTTCTTGATGTTTGAGACTGTTTACGCTCCTCTCCATCAAATTCCAAAGAATGACATTTCCCACATCTGAATGGCAGCCAATCTTTGGTTCCATATTTCCATTATACACATTACAATTCGTGCTTCAAGACTTTATTGGTTCTACAGCATAGAACAATCACTTTAAAGCTTTGCCGTATCAGGCAGTCGCACTAGACTCGTGAAAAACCTCGTCAAGTGCTTTGTGCCAGCTTAGACGCTAAGCCTTTTTAATTAAGAAAGGCAGGACGAATAAATCCTCTGCATTACAATCTTGCTATGGCGCGCATGAAAACGGATTCTCTTCATTTGGTTTTACATTCATAAAAGATGACATTTTTTCCATGTATTCGTCTGCCGTGCCATATTTTGTAACCTTTCCCCCACTTTCAAACTCTACAACGTCTGTAATCCTGCGGAGTAGAGCTTCCCAAACTTCGGGCTTTTCTTCCTGCACGTTCGGATACTGCATGGTAAGTTGCAAATTGGATGTTATGTAAACTTTTGTGAAGCTGGCCACCTTGTCCGTATATCGCGCTGGCAGTTTCACAGGATACCCATCCAGATAGTTCAGCATATCCTGAATTGTGATCGAAGAATTAAATTCCTCAAATACAATCACATCCTGCCCTTCATAGGTGTCAAATGGATGATGATAATCTGTCACACGGAATACATTTTCATATCCATATTTCTCCATAACGTGGCGCGTTTTTCCTGTCCCTGTTTTTCCAAAGATATAAGTTACTGACAGTGTACGCCATATATTTTTCATTTCCGTTTCCTTTATGATTCTACGGCAGCGGTCAATATCTATAGTTTTCATCATATACTCTGGAAACTCATCTAATATATCGTAAGTCGATCTTCCACTTTCAATCAATTCAAAAAGGCGGCGCAATTCAGGGTTTTCGTTGCTGCGATCTGGAGGAAGGTCGCCGCTCTCAATCTGCGTCCCCTCAATTTTAGTCAGGCCTTTTTCTGTCCCCTCCCATCTTCCCTCTTTGAAAACATAATCACGATTCTGGCTGTTACTTCCTTTTACCATTTCAAAGTGAGCTTGGGGAAATTTATTTTTCATTGTTGAAAAGAGCTTTGGGTTTTTGTATATCACAAAAACATGAATATGATGCTGCTGGGTCACCCCACCAATTTCCTCACTCAAGCAATAGTAAACCAACCCTGCCAGAGTGTTCAGCAGTTCCCCTATTTTTGCTGCGTCCAACCCCTTTTCTTTTGGATTGTTAATCGTGATCTGGAATTTCCTTGCCTGAGTATCCTTACCCTTTTTTTCCATCATCATTTCCTCCATTCATACTTTTCATACATTTTGTAGTATGAGGCATAAAGCTGGTATTTCATCGGTTTGTTGGTTCATTCATACAGGGGGGGGTAATACTATGCCCCCCCAAAGGCGGCCTGACGGCCGCGGCACGGCTACGGCTAACGCCTCGCCGGCCCCACCACAAACCACAGCAAAACAAAAAACAAAAAACAAAAAAACAAAAAACAACATAACAAAACTACTTTATCAAATCCTATGACTATTTCTCTGCAACTGCTGCGCTGATAGCTTTTCGCAACGCATCTTCATCCCTCACACAGGGCACTAACACTTCATAAAGTTCGCCGCCTACTACAGCCGAGCCATAACCACGGGGTTTCACCGCGTCTATATCCTCTTTAAAATCCGGAAACATCATCTGGATTGACTCACGGCTTAGCCTTCCCAACCCAATAATCACACCAAAATTGTCACGGGCAGCATTAAAATAGGAAGCGTCTGCCCGCTGCTGGCTTATCATCACATGAATATTAAAAGAGCGGCCCAGCATCAAAAGAAAGGAAAGCTTCTTTTTTTCTTCTTCTGCCTGTTTTTTTTCCAGATAGTTCAGATAGGAAGCCCACTCATCAAAGAAAAACAGATAAAATGTCCTTGTCCTGTCCCTGCCTTGCTGCCTATCGTGCAATTTTTTCAATGCATTTTCCAACCCATGTCTGCACTCATCATATCGGAAGAAATTGCGCTTCCCTTCCAGAAAGAAAAAATCATCGTCGCCCTTGAAATCGCATATAATCACTTCGGAATCGGGAATGTGCTTTCCGATACGGGCAATGATCAATTTGGTGAGATACGTTTTCCCACTTCCAGTTGCACCAAAGATCGCCAGATGAGGGATCCGTTGGAAATCCCATAGAATAGGAACAGGCAATCCTGGACACGACCTTCTTGCATCCAATGCCAAATTTATTCTCATAATCAAAAATCCTCATCATTGAAGTGATTTTCATTAATAAACATGATATTATTCCTCGGGGGCAAAGTGGAGTAATTCGTCATTCCTTTATCAAAAAGATCAAAAATCAGTTCAATTTGGACGCACTTTGAATGACATGCATCATGCCGAACATCAACAACATTCAAAAAAGATTTACCAGTTCTATTGTTGTAAAACTCAACGTAGCTTCCATTTTGCACATTCTGCAAAATATGACGCTGCACTGTATCGCGGATCAAAGTCAGATTAATCCCACTGGCTTTGGGGTCAATAGCGCAAATAAAGCGATAACAGACTCTTCTGCTCCTATCAGGCATAAGCGTAACGAACGGATACTCAGTCGGCATAATGTCCTGCGCTACTTGTGGGCTGACCAAATACAGGTTGGCAGCCTGATTACTCAGAATGTCAAATAGGAGTTGAATGACTTGGGATCTATAATCTGGCTGCACTTTCTTTTCAAATGACCACCAGCAAATGAAAAATATTAGTACCGCTATATACCAAAAGCGGATAACCAGTAAAATTAAAAGAACCGGCACCACGACTATTAATGCGCCCTTAAAGAACCCCCACAGAAAACCTTCCTTTTTATAGTCTCGAAAGGCTTTCCACAGTTTTTTAATCTTTTCCATTTTAATCCTCCTTTTTACTGGGAAGAGAGGGGGCGCAAGGCCCCCCTGTTGCCCAGTCACAGATCGATGGGCGAATCCACAGGTTGCAGCGAAAAATCTTCCGCGCTGGCGGACACTCCGGCTTGCAGCTTCCCATCCTCGGATAGGAAAGCATACTGCCGCAGGATTAACCCGTCGAAGATCACACGGTATTCCATGCCAGCCTCCAGATCCGCAGCCAGCCTGTCGATCCTCTCTGCGACCTCTGCGGGCAGCTTGACGCGCAAGGTGTCACCCTTCACCGCCGCCACCGTGATCGATACAGAATCCCCGTAGTGGGATGTGTCCAAAACCTCAAAATCAACTTCCCCCTTCCTCCTCGTGACAGAGTCAACGCCCAAACGTACATTTTTGATCATCATATGATCAGTCCTCCTTAAAAAAATTTGCTTCCGGGTTTCCCCTTTTGCAATTCAAGAGTACCACCACGCAAACCAAATAAACACGATGAAAAAGTCAATTATTTTTTGCATATTTTTGCAGGCTTTTGATGAGTTCCCCGATTATTTTCTCAGTTCCCAACTTTTTCAAATCAGAACAGTCCAGAATATCACTTATCACATCCATGATTTCGGAAACAATAGCATGGGTCATTTGTTCTTCCGAGTTAGGCCCATCTAACAAATCTTCCCAGCCAATTCCACATTTCGAATGCAAAAAAAACAAAATTTCAAAACTCGCTTCCTGATTTTCTTTTCTCTTTCTGTAAAAGCTTCTTTCCTCGCCTCCAAATTCGTCAGCAAGATTCCTGTATGTAATTTTTTCCTTATCAAGATATTCTGACATGCGGTTCTTGAGATCATCCATCCACTTGTCGAACCCATTACATCCTTTTTTATTGAATTCGGAAATCGATTTTTTGACCGCGACCTTTTTCCCTGCATGGCTGTCAAGCAATTCTTCCCAGCTCATTTTTTCTACCACATGAAGGAAATACAAAAACTCCCAATGCGGTTTTCCATCGTATAGTTGTCGGGAAATGACACTCTCTTGTTTAGAAAATGTTTTAGCCAAAACACGATGTTTAATTTCTTTTTCGTCGATATAACTGTTTATTTGACCGCTTACATCATTCAACCACTGAGAATACTCTTTTTCCATCATTGTAGAAACCCTCCTAAATTTTTTTTAAGATGGTCTCTACCTTGTAAAGTGTTCGAACACGTCGTTCGTCAAATAAAACACTGTCTATGCCATATAGTAATAATAACTAATGCTTTTTCTAATGTCCCCCATATGATTTGTGAAATATAACGTATGTCCATTCTTTGATTTTTTGCATTGCTCTTTATGGCAAAAAGCAGCCTCTTGACAACACCTATAGAACATTGCAAAAAAAAAGAAAAATATGCAACTTTTTTGAAAAAAGTTGACCCTTATCATTTAGAAGCAAAAATGAAAGAAATTTGTAGGAAACATAAATCGACATAATGCGGATAGAATCGTGCTATAAGTTGAAAACAAAAGGCGGATATGATATAGTATAAATTAAGGTAAGCACTGTTACATAGTCAAATAAGGCTAATACACCTTTTTGAATAGACAACATGATAAGGGAGGAAATCGAGAGATGAAAAAACAAAAAAGATTATTTATAACAGCACTTATCATTCTGGCACTGTCAAGCGGCTGCGGCAAAACCCAGCCTGTCAGCGAGACAGAAACAACGTCAGAAATTGAAAATATTATCATTAAAGAGACAGAAGAAAGCACCATCGAAACAGAAACAGAGATAGCATCAGAAACAGAAACACAGAGCATAGAAGCTGAGACAGAACCTATTGCAACAGAGGAAGAAACAGCAACAATATTGCTTGAATCCGAAACGGCTACGGTGGAAGAAATGGCAATTTCTGAAATGGACGCGATGATGTACGCCAAAGCCAACGTGAATATACGCGCCAGTTATTCAAAAGATTCTGAAAAAATAGGGGCAGTAGGGCAAGGCGAGAGGGTGCATGTAACAGGTGTAACTGAGGATGAGCAGTGGTTTAGGGTTGAAGATAAGACGGTAGGCGAAGGGTTTATTTCTGCGGCGTATTTAAGCAGTGATAAGCCTGTAGAGGAATCCGTAGAGGAATCCGCTCCTGCCCCTGCAGAAACTCAACAGCCTGCTGAAACAGTAGCCCCTGCTCCGGCAGAAACTCAACAGCCTGCTCCTGCTGAAACCCAACAGCCTGCTGAAACCCAACAGCATGCTGAAACGGTAGCCCCTGCTGGGGAACAAGGTAGCAGCGGTGAATATACGGACGCAGAGATAGAGGCTATGCTAGACGCAGCAGCCGAGGCAGCAGGATTTTCTACGAATGTGGATCAACTGCCTAATGAAGGCTATACTTTCGGTCAAGGTGGCGAATTAACTGAAGCAGAAAAAGCAGTAGTATGGCAGTAAAGCATTATAAGGCAAGTTTAAGGGACTCCTACTTTGTGTGGTGGGAGTCCCGAACTTATTAAAGGGGATAAAAAGCTATGGATAACAAAACAATCAGATTGGAAGGAATGAAGTTTAGTGAGGACGTACAAATCAAAGCAATCAGTGAAAATTCAGCAATAATAGCATTCTGCATAGACAGAAAATACATAACTACCTCGAACATTCATCGGTTTATGGATAAGGAACTCCATTATAGCTCGATATATTTTCTTGTTGGAAGTGATGTAGGGACTGAAAAAATATATGTAGGACAAGCAAAACCAAGAAACGAAGGCGGGTCGGTTTTGGAAAGGCTTGTTGAGCATGCTAAGTCAACGAAAGAAACCTATAGAGACATATGGAATAAAGCAATAGTCATTACAGATTCTCGTGGACATTGGGGTGCGACTGAACTGGGTGTGTTTGAGAATTTAATGGCATCAGAAATTCCAGCAGAGAACAGGCTAAATAGTATAAACCCTAATGCTGGGGTAAATGATACATCCCAATATCTGGAGCGAGTACGTCAGATTAAAGAAAGGGAACGGACTAGGGTGAATATACTTTAAACAGGCCTAGTAAGAATAAAGGAATACCCTGAATCTGGATATGCTGCTAAAGAGCGTATGAAATATGAATGAACCAGTTTAATTACATTTTTGTTACACTTTGAAATAGATGGGGCTGGAACCTCCTTTCTTGCTGAGTTTTTTTGGGGATGCTTTTTCCGATTCCCGTCAGCAGCTTCGAAAAAGCCCGAATTTACGGGCTTTTTTGATGCCACGGGATTTCACAGTTTCTTGATTTTGAGGATTTTGTGTGCTATTTGTGTGCTACGAATAAAGTACAATCAAAATACTAGGAAGGGCAAAAAGCACCGTAGAATATACGGTGCTTTTTTAGTGCGCCTGGCGGCGCACTTCTCCAGGAAACAATTGGATCCGCATATGATGCGGCTCCAATTGTGAAGGCATCGCCCTGATCTTCCGTGTAAAATCCTTGAACTATTTTTCTGTCTCCGCCTGCCGTCATCGTGTCTGCCAAACGG
>CANQFM010000078.1 GCA_947598825.1 uncultured Eisenbergiella sp.
GTGGGTTATTCCCAAACGTCAAGTTCCCTGTCTTTATAATAGAACTCCCTGTCTTTTTCACCGATTTCACGAATAACCTGACAGGGAACGCCAAAGGCGACTACATTCGCAGGAATATCATGGGTCACAACGCTCCCTGCCCCGATAACAGAATTATCGCCTATCGTAATTCCGGGCATAATCTGGGAGCCGGAACCTATCCAGACATTTCTCCCAATATGGATAGGAAGATTGTAAACATAGTGGTGTTCCCGCAAAATCGGCAGAACAGGGTGTCCTGAAGTGGTAAAGACAACATTGGGGGATACCATGGAATAATCTCCGATATAGATATGCTCATCATCTACAAATGTAACATTTGAATTGATATATATTCCTTTTCCCAAATGAACGTGTTTACAGCCCCAGTTCGCATTAAGAGGCGTTTCCACTGTGCAGCCCGTTCCTACTTCCGCAAATACCTCCTGCAAGAGTTTTTGCCGAAGTTCCGTCTCGGTAGGCAGCGTGCGATTATACTCTGTCATTTTGTTTTGATAGATATGCTGGTCGCCGAGTAATGCGGGGTCGTCATAGCGATACGGCAGACCTTGCTGTTTCCGCTTAACGTTATCCATTATTCAAATCCTCCCATATCATCTTTTATCTATACAGTGCCATTTAACCCGCATACAATAATTCCTGTTCCCATAAATTACTTCCTTAAAAACCGATTTACCGGGTGTATATGTTCGTCTTTTAATAAATCATATCACAAAAGCATGAATAAATCTACCGATGTTAGCCTCCGGCACATATTACACCCCACAAGCGAGAAAATTACACCGCAAAAAAGGTTGAAACAAAGGGCTTCCGAGGTCAACCGCCGACTTCGAAAGCCCTTACTTTTATGTGGTTATCGCTGTGCTGGCTGGCAGATGTAACACGCTGCCGGAGCCTCGGGGTGTAAGAACAAGGAAAAAGGGTCATTCTGTCCGCAGCGCAACAACAGGATCTTTCTTTGCGGCGCTTCTGGAGGGGATGATGCCGGCAATCAATGTCAGCGCCATGCTGATCGCAATTAGAATGAGTGCGGCAGGCAGCGGCAGGAAAGCGCTTAAATTACCGATGCCGGTCAACTTGTGCAGAATCAGGTTGATGGGAATACACAGCAGATGGGTAATCAACACGCCGAGCGTTCCGGAAGCGAATCCGATAATCACCGTCTCCGCGTTGAACATACTGGAAACATTGCGCTTCGAGGCGCCAATCGCCCGCAAAATACCGATCTCCTTCGTGCGCTCCTGTACCGAGATCAACGTAATGACGCCGATCATGATGGAAGATACGATCAGGGAGATCGCGACAAAGGCAATCAGCACATAGGTAATGGCGTTGATGATCGTCGTGACGGAGGACATCATGATCCCGACATAGTCGGTGTAATGAATCTGCGACAGTTCATCGACATTTTCATTGTAAGAGGAAATGGCGTCCTCGATCACATCCTTGTTTTCAAAGGTGGAGGCAAAAATGTTGATACTTGCGGGGTTTTCAATGTCTACACAGCCAAGCGCCGACAAATTATCCTCATAAGTGGATTCGGAAAACTCCGTGATCTCGTCATAATAGGTCGCGCACTGTTCGGTCGTGTAACCGGGCATCGCCTGATCCAGCGCGGCGGATAGCTGCGGTGTTTCCATTCCGCTCATCTGTTCCTGTACCTGCGCGGCGTACTGCATCTTCACCTGTTCGGTGACCATTTGCGTAAACAGATCGGTCAGTTCCTCGTCGCTCATGCTGCTGACATAATCCTTGACGCTTGCCTCGTCCATCCCCATTTGTTGGGTCAGGCCCTGTGTCATTGACGATTCCATATCCGCTCTTGTCATAGATGCCATGGTCTGCGAAACACTGGAATTTAGCTGTTCCTCGGTGGGAATGCTCATAATCTGAATGTATGCGGCCGCCTTTTCGGTGTCATCCATTTCCGCTATATATTCACGGAAAGCGGTTTCCTTTTCCGCATCGGACAGAGAGCCGGTGTTTTCATTGAACGGCAGTCCGGTAAAAATATCGGTAGAAGGCGTCCCCTGCTGTGCCCTGATCGCGTCCGACTCTTTGGAATGCTCGATCACATACTCGGTCAGCTTACTCGTATAGCCGATAGATCCGGAAAGCATGGTGGAAACGGCGTCCTCCTTCGGGCGAATGATGCCGGACACTTTTAACGGGATCGCATTATCATACAGATATTGAAGGCCTGCCTCCGTTGTGCGAAGGTCTTTGTAGGTTCCAGTAGCACTGTCCAAAGTATAACAGTCAGAATTGAGGATCGTCCGATATTCCATATTACAAATATCTTCATAAGACCATTGCTTTTTGTTTACCGGCACTTCCGTCTGATTGATTGCCGCCTCCATAATGGCGTCAACATCTTCCTTTGGCGAAAGCCCCAAAGCGTAAAGAGACATATCGTTCAGTTCATTGTTTTCGTCCAGCACCAGCACGATTTCGTTATATTCAGTCGGCCATGAACCATAGACCACGTCATACTGTTTTTCCAAAAGCGGACTGACAAGTTTTCCATTCTCGCCGGGCAGCATTTCCTGCCAAAGCTGTGAAGACATTCCACTGGGCATCATAGACTGCATGGGCGAATCGCTGATCCCGTATTGATCTCGAAGCGTCATCAGAGAAGAAATGTCTGTACCAAGATATTCTACAAGAAAATCCTGCATAAGTTCTTCCATATCAGAACGGATGATTTCCCCATCCACATTTTTCGTATAAACCAGCAGATCCAGATCGTAAGTGTACTGAATGCCGTTTACAGCCTCTCTGAGCTTATCATCATCGGTTTGTTTTGCAAGTTCCGCTTCCAGGTACGTTTTGAACGACGCCAGATCATTTTCATTTTCTTCTATCTCGCTCAGAGAATTGACCATATCGTAGATCATGCCCTTGGCATATACAGCGTCTTTTTCATGCTCATGGGTGGACTGCGCGGCGCCGATAAAGGTTTCCATTAGGGAGGTCATGTCCATATTCTGTGCTTCCAGTGTCAACGGGTAAGAGGAAAGCGTGTCCTCCTGTACCGTGTCGATATAGGCGGTCATACCCTGAGACACGGCAAAAATCAGGGCGATCCCGATAATGCCGATACTGCCGGCAAACGAGGTCAGCGCCGTGCGTCCCTTCTTTGTGAACAGATTTTTGAGCGAAAGGCCGAAAGAGGTTGCGAAGGACATGGACGGCAGCTTCTTGTTCTCCGTTTTGGATTTTTCTTTCAGATGCTCCCGGTTTTCTTCTTCCTGTGTGAGCGGTGCGGAATCATCAATGATCTCACCGTCCAGCATACGGATGATCCGCGTGGAATATCTCTCGGCAAGATCGGGGTTATGGGTCACCATCACCACCAGCCGGTCTTTGGCGATCTCTTTGAGAATGTCCATGACCTGAACACTGGTTTCTGTGTCCAGCGCGCCCGTCGGCTCGTCCGCCAAAATAATATCGGGATTGTTGACGATAGCGCGGGCGATCGCTACACGCTGCATCTGCCCGCCGGACATTTCGGCTGGCCGTTTATTAAGCTGCGTACCGAGGCCAACCCGTTCAAGAGCTTCTTTTGCACGCCTTTTACGCTCCGATTTTGAAACGCCCGAAAGCGTCAACGCCAATTCTACATTTCGGAGTACGGTCTGATGCGGGATCAGGTTGTAGCTTTGAAATACAAAACCGATAGAATGATTGCGGTAAGCGTCCCAATCCCGATCCTTAAAATCCTTCGTGGAGCGGCCGTTGATGATCAGATCGCCCTCGGTATATTGATCAAGGCCACCGATGATGTTGAGCATCGTGGTTTTTCCGCACCCGGAAGGGCCGAGAATGGACACAAAATCGCTGTCCCGGAATTTCAGTGAAATCCCCTTTAATGCGTGTACCGTGCCGTCGCCCGCCGGATAGTCTTTTTTGATATTTTTAAGTTCCAGCATAGAAACTTTACTTCCTTTCTTTGATTATGCGATGACTTATCATGAAATCCAAAGCCGAGACTACGCTCAGCTATTCAAGATTTTCATAAACTCTTCTCCTGTGATCGTTTCATGCTCATAAAGGTATTTTGCCAGTTCATCCAGCTTCTCGCGATTTTCCATTAGGATCCCCGCCGCTTTCTCGTGCTGCTTTTTCACCAGTTCTACGACCTGCCGGTCGATCTGCGCCTGCGTTTCGGCGGCACAGGCGAGCGTGGTATCTCCACCGAGATATTGTCCGGTCACGTTTTCCATCGCCACCATATCAAAGTCTTTGCTCATGCCGAACTGCGTGATCATGGCGCGGGCCAGCTTGGTGGCCTGCTCGATATCATTGGAAGCGCCTGTTGTCGGATCGCTGAAAACAAGTTCCTCCGCTGCCCGGCCGCCGGTAAGGGTGGCGATCTTATTTTCGATTTCTTCCTTGCTCATCAGATAATGGTTGCCCTCATCCACCTGCATGGTATAGCCCAGAGCGCCCGAAGTGCGCGGAATGATCGTAATTTTCTGCACAGGTGCGGAATTTGTCTGTTTGGCGGCTACCAGCGCATGACCGATCTCATGATAGGAAACGATCCGTTTTTCCTTGTCGGTCAGGATCGCATTCTTCTTCTGATAACCGGCGATCACGACTTCAATGCTTTCTTCAAGATCGCTTTGGGTCGCCGCCTTTCTGTCTGCCCGGACGGCGCGCAGAGCGGCTTCGTTTATGATATTGGCAAGCTCCGCGCCGGAAGCGCCGGAGGCCATGCGCGCCACCTTCAGGAAATCAACGTCAGAATCGATTTTTATTTTTTTGGCATGAACCTTCAGGATCGCTTCCCGTCCTTTCAGGTCGGGGAGTTCCACGGGCACACGGCGGTCAAAACGGCCGGGTCTTGTCAGGGCGGGATCGAGCGCTTCGGGGCGGTTGGTCGCCGCCAAAATCATGACGCCGCTATTATCCTCAAATCCGTCCATTTCCGTGAGCAGTTGGTTCAGCGTCTGTTCCCGCTCATCGTTGCCGCCCAGGTTTCCGCTGCTGCGCTTTTGTCCGATGGCGTCGATCTCATCGATAAAGACGATACAGGGGGCTTTTTCCTTGGCCTGTTTGAACAGATCCCGGACTTTGGAAGCGCCCATGCCGACAAACATTTCCACGAACTCGGAACCGGACATGGAGAAAAACGGGACATTGGCCTCGCCCGCGACCGCCTTTGCCAGCATCGTTTTGCCGGTTCCGGGAGGGCCGACCAACAGGATCCCCTTCGGCATGGATGCGCCGATCTCTTTGTATTTGTCTGGGTTATGCAGATAATCCACGATCTCCCGCAGACTTTCTTCCGCTTCATCTACGCCTTCCACATCGGAGAATTTAATGCCGTCCGAGGATTTCACATAGACCTTGGCGTTGCTTTTCCCGATATTGAACATGAGAGAGTTCGGCCCGCCGGCCTTATTCATCATTTTCCTGGAAAGGAATTGTCCGATGATAAAGAAAATCACAATCGGGAAAATCCAAGACAAAAGAAAGCTGAGCAGCGGCGAGGTTTGTTCGACGATTTCACCTGAAAATTGCGCTCCGGCTTCATGAAGACGGTTGACGAGATCCAAATCTGCAATCAGACCTGTCTTGTAGACAGCGGTTCCTTCTTTGTCTGTAAACAGGATCTGATTGCTCTGAATTTCAACCAGACCGATATTCTTTTCTTCCGTCATGGTCATAAATGTGCCGTAATCGACCTCCTGAATCTGACGCTGCGCGATCCATGGCATGGCGATCAGATTAAAAAGGATCAGCACAAGCATGACGATGCCGTAATAATACAGTAGCGGTTTCTTAGGATGCTTTACTTCTTTCATTATTCTTCTCCTTCCGGTTTGGATTCGTTCCATTTCAAGATAATGATAGCAGCAAAATCTAAACTGAAACGAAACAGCATCTGAGAAAAGTAACGGAAAGTATTGCCACGCCTAAAACCGTCAGTACCACGCCAACGGCCCTGTTGAGCGTTTTTGCGCTGGCCTTGTTTGCAAACAATGCGGCGATCCTTGCCCACAACAGGGTAAACGCCACGCAGAGAACGAGACACCATAGGTCGGGCATACCGCCAATGGCAAAATGACTGACGGCGCCGGTCAGCGCGGTAAAGGTCATAATAAAGACACTGGTACCCACAGCGGTCTTTAATTCATATCCCAAAATGCTGGTCAGCAGGAGCAGCATCATCATTCCGCCGCCTGCGCCCACAAAACCACAAATGAAACCGACGACTGTGCCGCAGACAATCGACTGAATCACCCGCTTTTTGGTGCTTAAGCCCTCCATCGCCTCCTTTGTGGTCATGACAGGTTTTACAATAAATTTGATCCCCAACAGCATGGTCATAAAGACAGAAAAGCTGCCCATTGTGGTGTTGGGAACCATACTGGCCACCCAACTGCCTACTAAGGTGAAAAGCAAGACGGTCACCATCATAACAAGGCCGTTGCGAATGTCGATGTTTTTATTTTTTCCATAGGTATAGGCGCTGACCGCTCGTCATGCTTCTGTGTTCTGCTGTGATTTCGGCAGCGTTACCGTAAACATGGTAAGGTTGTTTTCGCTTTGAGCCGAAACCGTTCCGTTGTGCAATTCCACCACTTTTTTGACGATTGCAAGTCCGACTCCATTTCCTTCGCCGGCGTGTGAACTGTCAGCCTGATAAAATTTTTGAAAGATCCTCGATATACTTTCCGCCGGAATTTCTTCTCCCGAATTGATAATATGCACGGACAGAAAATCCGATCGATTCTTGATATTGACTTCAATGACTCCGCCGTTTGGAGAAAACTTGATCGCATTATCCAGCAGATTGATCCATACCTGCTTCAAAAGTTCCTCGTTGGCGGAAATTCTGTATTCACCGAAATCCACCTTAAAATCCAGTTGCTTTTTTTCCCACTTGTCGGCAAGCAGCAGGATGGAAGATCGAATCTGTTCTGAAAGATTAAACTTTACAACATCCGTCAAAATCGTTTGGTTTTCGACCCGTGTCAGATTCAATACATTTGTCGCCATATCGGAAAGCCGTAGGGATTCTTCTTCGATAACCGCCAGGTATTCCTCTCTTTGTTCTTCTGTCAGGTTGCCGCGGCGAAGCAGCTTTGCAAAGCCGGCAATAGATACGATGGGCGTTTTGAATTCATGCGAAAAATTATTGACAAAATCCCCGCGAAGCATTTCTGTGTTTTTGAGTTCGGAGGCCATACGATTGAAGCTGTGTGAGAGCTGCGAAAAAACAGGATGTTTGGAGATGGGCCATCCAAAATCCAGTCGGGCACTGAAATCACCGGATGCCAGCCTATCAATTTGATAAATCACATTTTGTAGGGGACGAGCGGATATTTTACTGGAAAAATAAGCAACAATGACGCCGACAA
>CANQFM010000079.1 GCA_947598825.1 uncultured Eisenbergiella sp.
GCGCCGCCCGTGGTGGAATAGCCCTTCGCCTGGAAATACTGATACCAGGGGCCGCCCTGGCTGGCGTACATGCCGTCCGCCGCACAGGCCTTATAGAACGCTACCAGATCATCCCAGGAAGAGATATCCTCAAAGCCGTACTTATCCATCAGATCGCCGCGAACCGCGATCACGTCCTGACCGAACTCGTTCTGATAGTTGGGAACCATGTAGATCGTCCCATCGATCTTGGCCTGATCCCATGCCATTTCCGGAACTACCTTCCAGATATCCGGCGCATAGGTCTGAATAAATTCCTCGGACAGCGGATAGAAACCGCCCAGCGCCACCGTCTGCTCATAATGACACCAACTGGACGCCGTGAAGATAAGATCGAAGTCCTCGCCGGAAGAAAACAGCAGGGAATATTTGGTGTCATGTTCGCCCCAGGAAAGGAACTGCACGCTGATGGAGCAGTTTAATTTCTCTTCCAGGATCTCATTGATCTTGCCGTACACCTCGTCGAAATCCGGCGTCCGGTCGCCGATCAGGTACATCACCAGATCCACATGCTCGGACGTGTCCGGCGTCCCCACTTCTGCTGAGCTGCCGCCTCCCGCAGAACTGCCCGACGTCGGGCTGGAAGAACTGCCGGAAGATCCGCAGCCTGCCAGCAGGCTCATCGTCAGCGCTGCTCCAAGCAGGAGCGTCAGCACTTTTTTCCATGTCTTTCTCATAACTACCTCCTTTTTAAATTGGGTTTATATTGATGCCGCCACCGGCGGCCCTTCCCCGATGCAACTGCTCCGCCATTTTCCGGCGGCAGACCGTCAGCCCTTGACCGCGCCGATCGTAATGCCCTGTACGAAATATTTCTGCACCATCGGAAACGCCAGGATGATCGGCCCCGTTACCACAATGGTCAGCGCCATCTTCAAAGTCTGCGTCGGCATGGACAGAGCGCTCACTACCGCCGAACTCACCGCATTGGTGGAGATCAGCTTCTTATAGGCTTCGATGTTGTTCACCTGCTGATACAGGAAGTACTGCAGCGGATACATCTTCTCATCATTGATATACAGCATGGCGTTGTACCAGTCGTTCCAATAGGCCAGGGCGATAAACAGGCCTACCGTCGCCAGCGCCGGCTGGATCAGGGGCAATACCACCTGAAACAGCGTCCGCACCTCTCCGCAGCCGTCGATCTTGGCCGCATCCACCAGGGAATCCGGGATCGAGGTGATATAGCTTTTCATCACCAACAGGTTGTAGACCGAAAAGAGCAGCGGCAAAAGCAGCGCCAGGTAGTTGTTGCGAAGTCCCAGGGTCTGGGTATAGAGTACATAAGTAGGCACCAGGCCGCCGGAAAACAGGGTGGTAAAATAGAAGAAAAAGGAAAACGCATTCCGCCACTCAAAATCCTTGCGGGCCAGCACATAAGCTGTCATCGTCTGCACCAGCAGGCCGATGGCCGTCCCGATTGCCGTCAGGCCGATGGTCGTAGCGTAAGCCCGGATCACCACGATAGGCTCCTTAAATACCGTTTTATACGCCTCCCAGGAAAAATCCTGCGGCAAGAGCGAAAACCCGTTGGCCGTGATCGCTTCCTCTGAAGAGAAGGAGCCGGACAACACCATTAAAAACGGGATCAGGCACATCAGCGCCAACAGGCCTGTAAAGGTATAGGCGATGATATTAAGCGCGATGACATCCTTTCCTGTCTTTACTTTTCCCAGATGATCATTCTTTGCCATGGTCTTCCCCTCCCTTAAAACAGCGCGTAATCCCTGTCATACAGGCTTACCAGCTTGTTGACGATGGTTACGGTGATCAGACACAGCACGGACTGGAACAGGCCGATGGCCGCCGACATACCGAAGTCATTGCTGGAGATCAGCGCCCGCATGGCCAGCGTATCGATGACATCGGTATAATTATACAGAAGGCCGTTGCCGCCGACCAGGTTGTAGAACATATCGAAGTTGCCCTTGAAGATACCGCCTACGCTCATCAAAAGCAGGATCACCATCGTCGGCATGATCATCGGGATCGTCACCCGGAAGATCCGCTGGAACACGTTGGCGCCGTCGATGGCGGCCGCCTCATAAATGGAGGTATCGATGCCCATGATGGCCGCCAGATACATGACCGAACCATAACCGACGCCCTTCCAGATATTGAAGAACAACAGGATAAAGGGCCATGCCTGAGGCGTGGTATAGAACGCGATCTTTTCTCCGCCCAGGGCAGTGATCACCCGGTTCAAAAAGCCGTAATCCGAACTGAAAATGTTAAAGGCCATGACGCCCACGATAACCCAGGAAATGAAGTAGGGTAAAAACATCATGGACTGGGAGATTTTGCGGAACCTCTTGCTGTGCAGTTCCGTCAAAAACACGGCTACCGCCACCTGCGTCGCAGTACCTACCACGATGAACAATAAGTTGTAAAGTACGGTGTTGCGCGTCACCAGCCCCGCCTGGCCGGACAGGAAAAAGAACCGGAAGTTCTCCAGACCGTTCCAGGGACTGCCCCAAATGCCTCCGGCGTAATTGTACTTCTTGAACGCCATCACAATACCGGTCATGGGATAATACGCAAAGAGCAGCGTATAGATCACGGCCGGAGCCAGCATCAGCAGATACACGCGATACTTGTGCAGCTTTTTCAAAAAACCTTTGAATCCGCTTTTCTTCATAACCCCTCCGTTTGTTGCGCATTATTTTGCGCAGTTTTGTAGTGTTTGCTGTTTCTTTTCCTTATGATCATTATAATTTTTTGGCGTTTTGCTGTCAATTCGCACTATATCTAAGATATTATCCATGCAAAAGTGCAAAATTCCCAATTATATAGCGCAAAATGCGCAATATCCCATTGGATGTTGCGCATCTGTCCGCTTCTCCGTATTTTTTGACAGGCCTAAAAGCGCGCCGCCTCAGACCGGCGAAAAAGAAAGGACCACATACAGCCGTCCGTCCTCATAGCGCGCCGAAACAGCGCCGCCCATCCGCTCCGTCAGCTCCTTTGCGATAGACAGCCCCAGCCCGGTGGAATTTTTGGCGTTTTCCACCGTAAAAAAACGGTCGAACAGCCGCCCTGCCTGCACCTCGTCCAGCCCCGGGGCCATGTTGGAAAACGTGATCCTGCCCGTCTCTTCCAAAAGGATCGTAAGGTCGCCGCCGCTGTATTTCAGCGCGTTGCCCATCAGATTGCCCAATACCCTGGCAAGGGCGTTTGGATCCGCCCTTCGCCATACGGGGCCTTCCGGCATCCGGATCTCTGGCGTCAGACCCCGCTGCGTAAAGGCAGCGTAAAAGGACGCCAGGCTTTCCTCCAGCGCCCCTTTCAGTTCCACCGGTTCCAAGGATAGCTGCGTTTCTTCCGACAGGATCGTGGAATAGGAAAACAATTCCTGCGTCAGCCGCCGCATGGCCTCCGTCTGTTTTTCGATATAGGACAGATACCGTTTCGCGCTGTCGGACATCTCCTCGTCCTCCAGAAGCTCCAGGTATCCGCAGGCGGCGGTCAGAGGCGTGCGCAGATCGTGGGAAAGGTTGGTGATCGCTTCTTTCAGTTCCCGATCCCCGTCCTGATACCGCCGCCTCTGCTGCCGCAGCAGGCTAAGCTGGCCGTTGAGCCGCGACGCCAGAAAACGCACCGTCCTGTCCCGGGAGGCCGTGGACAGCAGCGTATTGGTATCCTCCTCAAGGCACTCCTCCAGCGACAGGACAAGCCTTTTTAAATCCTTTCTGATCAGGACGAGCCTGATACACAGCATGACGGCGATCCCTGACAGCAGGGCGCCTCCCAGGCAGGGCAGCATTCCCTTCTCCCCCTTATTTCAGATTTTTCCTTTTAAAAACGGCCAGCCCCAATAAAAGCGCCAGCGCCGTAAAGATCCCGGATGAAAGCAGCATGGGCGCCCCCTTTTCGACAGGGATCTCCCCCATCTCGATTACCTGTCCCGTAGGGAGAAAGTCCAGAAGCCCTTCGAAGATCTGCCGCACTGTCCCGCTCAAATATAGCGGGTTGGGCGTTTCCTCCAGCGCCCGGAATTCCCCGTTGATAAAGGCTATGCCTCCCAGAGTGGCCGGTTCCAGGAGTCTATCGTACAGCCCGCTGGCCATCAGCGTCAGGCACATCCAAAAGACCGCCGGAAGGATCACCATCAGCGCCTTATGGTCGGTCAGACAGCAGGCCAGAAGAAACAGGGCGCAAAAGGCGCCGGTAAACCCTGCCCCGACCAGCAGATATACCAGATGGCCGACCAGCCCGCTCTCAAAGGGGCCGATCCACCACAGGCCGGGCAGCCCTCCCATGTACCAGGCCAGGAAAAAAAGCGAGCAGGCGGCATAGCAGCTCAGCCAGTCCGCCAGATAGATCTCCCTGCGCCGATAGCCTGCGATCAGCCGGTTGCGCAGCGGGCCCTCCACATAGTCCGCCCCCAGAAACAGCCCGATGAACACCGCGTAAAAGATTCCCAAATAGGGCGCCGAGGAAAAGAAAAAATACTCCGTGCTTCTGAAAAGGCCATTCGCCTCCATTTCAGCCACGCTTTCGGCGCTGCTCATGATCGTGGCAAGGGCCATCAAAAACAGCGCCGCCAGGATGATCCAAAAACTCTTATCCTTCCGCAAACGCGCAAAATTTGCCGCCAACAGATTCCTCATGACCGTTTCCCTCCCATCAGATTCAGATAATAGCTTTCCAGGCTTTCCTCCCGTTCCCGGACGGAGAAAAGCTCGCAGCCTTCTTTCAGGAGGGCCGTCACCAGCTTTGTGATATTGAGATCCGCATAAATATCCGCCCTGCTTTCGGAAAGGATCTTATATTCCGCCCCCATTTCCTCCAGCACCCGGGCCAGCGCCCCCGTATCCGTCACCTCCACCTGCAGGCAGCGCCGGAAGGACATTTCCAGCGCCTCTGCGCTGACCTCCTTTACCATGCGTCCGCCGTCCAGAAAACCGTAATGGGTGGCCAGCTTCGACAACTCGTCCAGGATATGGCTGGAGATCAGCACCGTGATCTGAAACTCCCGGTTCAGCTTCAGGATCAGCTCCCGGATCCCGATAATGCCCTGGGGATCCAGGCCGTTGACAGGCTCGTCCAGCACCAGAAGGTCCGGATCTCCCGCCAGCGCCACGGCGATCCCCAGCCGCTGCTTCATCCCCAGAGAAAAATGCTTCACCTTCCTGCCGCCGGTATCCTGCAACCCCACCAGCTCTAACAGCTTCGGGATCCCCTCAAAAGAGGGCTTTCCCAGGATGCGGTATTGCTGCCGGAGATTTTCCTCCGCAGAAAAAAAGGGATACAGAGAGGGCGTCTCCACCACGGCGCCCATGCGCCTGCGGGCCTTCTCGATCCCTTTTTGACGGCTGTCGGCCCCATACAGCGTAAACGATCCGGACGTTGGCTCCTGCAGGCCGCAGATCAGCCGGATCAGCGTGGTCTTGCCCGCCCCGTTTTTTCCCACCAGGCCGTAGACCGCTCCTTTCGGTACGCGCATGGACAGCCCGTCGAGTACCCTGTTATGTCCGTACCGCTTGCACAGGCTGTCCGCCGTAAGCACATATTCCATTCCCGTTCCTCCGTTTCCCGCGCGCTCTTTCGCGCCGTTTCTAACAGCATAACCGAAGAACGTAAAGAAACCGGTAAAGAAAAGCTTAAAGATTTCGTAAAGATATTCCGCAAAAACGCCATCCGGGCGTTTCCCGGACAGCATTTCCCTGGCTGGGCCGCAAGGGTGCAGCGCTTCCCTGACAGAGGGCGCAGGGATACAGCGCTGCCCTGACAGGGGCCATAAGGGTGTGTCTTACCGCGCAAACCCCGCCTTTTCCATGTTCTGCGCCGCGCCGTAATAGGCGTATTTGGGTTTCATGGCAAAGTCGAACAGCATCGGGCTGTATTCTCTGCGCCAGGACTGGGCGTCGGAAAGGCCCCAGAAAGTCAGCGCGTCCATTTTGATCACGCCCGCGTCCACCCGTTCCAGCAGTCCTCTGATCAGATCATAATAAAACAATCCCTGCTTGCGCAGATTTTCATCGGTAGGGGCCCCCGGCATCTGGTACTGACCCAGGCAGACGTCCAGTTCGGTCACCTGAAGCTTCAGCCCGGTTTTTCCCAGAGTTTCTACAGCCTCAAAATATGCCTCCAGATCGTCCGAGGTATAAAGATGGGCCTGCAGTCCGATGCCGTCGATCAGGCTGCGCCCGTCCTCGTCCACAAGGGTACGCACGAAATCGCTGATGGTCTGGGCCTTGAACTGCTCATTATAATCATTGTAATACAGGTCTATGGTTTCCGGCGCGTACTGATCCGCATAATAGAACGCGTACCAGAGATAATCCTCCCCGATGATCTCGGACCAGTGATTCTGCCGCATCGTGCCGTCCTCCATCCAGGCTTCGTTTACCACGTCGTAGGCGTAAAAGAGATCCAGATAGCCCATCTCCTCCAGCTTTTCAAACACCTGGCGGATCATGCTCTCCATCCGCGCAAGCAGCTCCTCCCGCCCCACATAACCGTTCTTCTCGTCAAAGCCCTCATGGAAGAGCCACTCGGGGGTCTGGCTGTACCAGACCAGCGTATGCCCGCGCAGGGAAAAATGATTCTGTTTGGCCCAGTACAGCATCATCATAGCGTCCTGGTTAAAATTCACCACAAGCTGCCCCTGCTTTTGGCTTTCCTTCTGATCCAGGATGTAATCGGGCTTCATGTCGTTTCCCATGGTCACGCTGTTGAACTGCTCCTGGATCACCTGATTGATGGAATTGCGGTTGATCTCATAGGTGGACAGACAGGTGCCCACCTTCATGCCATGCTGGGCAAAAAGCTCCTTTAAAGAAAGCCCCGCTGTCAGATCCTCTTCTTCGGTTTCCGCCGCCTCCGGGGCGGACGTTTCCTGTTCTGTCTGCTGCGCTGCTGTTTGCTCTGTCGCCGTTTCCTGCGCCGCCGTCTCCTGCGTCACATCCGTTTCCTTTTGGGCCGTTTCCTTTTGGGCAGCGCTGTCCTTGGCTGCACTGCCGCAGCCGGCCAAGAGCAAAAGCGTCAAAAGTGCCCCCGCCAAAATTTTTTTCTGCTTTCCTGTCTGCTTCATCCTACATTTTCTCCCTACTACAATGTATTTATGGTTAATACCCCTTACAGCCAGTAAGGAATTACCCATCTTGTTGCTTAA
>CANQFM010000080.1 GCA_947598825.1 uncultured Eisenbergiella sp.
GACTAAAATATAACACAAAAGAGGGATCTCTGCTTTTTTAATTATTCAGTTGTAACACATGTATTGTAAACCTACACTTTATAATATCTCGCAGATCAGCTTTGTATTGATTATAAATTATTTTTCGTCTATACTTAGGGGTGAAGATGATGTGGTACTTACACATCCACTTCGTATGTGCAAGCGAATTCGTTTGCTTTGCCATGAAATCACCTTTCCTTTCTTTAAATAGTGGCCTGAACAACCCTATTATAGCGGAAAGGTGATTTTTTGTATAACAATCGTCGCGCACCCGCATAGCGGGTGGTTTAACGTTGAGTACGTTTCCGTTTCTCTATTGAGAAACTCCAACGCACTCAACAGGGTCTATCCGACCCACAAACAAAAGACACGAAGCAAGGGGAATGACCCGCTGCTTCGTGTTTTGTCCTGTCAGACGTTGGCTGCTTCGCGCCTCGGTCCGCCTGCGCCACGTTATTTCTGTACGATATTCACCAGACGGCCTGGCACATAGATCTCCTTTACGATGGTTCCGGTCAGCCGGTCGGCCACCGCTTCTTTTCCCGCCGCGACGGCGTCCTCCTTCGTCACGTCCGCAGGCAGCTTGATGGTAGTCCTTACCTTGCCGTTGACCTGCACCGCGATCTCGATGACGGCCTCTACGGTCTTCTCTTCATCCCATACGGGCCACTTGGCCTGGTACAGCCGTCCCTCGTAACCTGCGCTCTCCCACAGTTCCTCTGTAATATGGGGCGCCACGGGATTTAAGAGGATCAAAAACGTCCGAAACTCGTCCCGGGTCACTTTGCCGACTTTATAGAAATCGTTGATCAAGGACATCATGGCCGCGATGCCCGTATTGTATTTTAAAGATTCATAATCGCCGGAAACCTTTTTGATCGTCTGGTGCATCTTCGTTTCCAGTTCTTTGGAATAACCGCTCTCCTGTGTCACCAGCTCCTGCAGCTTCCAGACGCGCTCCAAAAACCGGCGGCAGCCCCGGACGCCCTCCTGGCTCCAGGCCGCGCTCAGATCAAAGGCGCCGATGAACATCTCATAGGTGCGCAGCGTATCCGCGCCGAAATCGTTTACAATGTCGTCCGGATTGACCACATTGCCGCGGGACTTACTCATCTTTTCGCCGTTCTCCCCCAGGATCATGCCGTGGGAAGTGCGTTTTTTGTACGGCTCCGGACAGGGCACCACTCCCTGGTCGTAGAGGAACTTATGCCAGAACCGGGAATAAAGCAGGTGCAGCGTGGTATGCTCCATGCCGCCGTTGTACCAGTCCACAGGGAGCCAGTAATTCATGGCCTCGCGGCTGGCCAGCTCCTTTTCGTTGTTCGGATCGATATAACGGATGAAATACCAGGAGGAACCGGCCCACTGAGGCATGGTATCCGTCTCCCGTTCGGCCTTGCCGCCGCAGCAGGGGCAGGTAGTCTCTACCCAGCTGCGCATGGCCGCCAGCGGGGACTCGCCGTTGTCCGTGGGCATATAACTCTCCACCTCCGGCAGTTCCAGCGGAAGCTGATCCTCGGGGATCGGCACATACCCGCATTTTTCACATTTTACGATCGGGATGGGCTCCCCCCAGTAGCGCTGCCGGGAGAATACCCAGTCGCGCAGCTTATAATTGGTCTTGGGCGAACCGATCCTTTCTTTTTCCAGATATTCGGTGATGGCCTTTTTCGCCTCCGCCACCTCCATACCGGTGAGGAAACCGGAATTGACCATTCTTCCCGTGGCCACATCGGTAAAGGCTGCCTCATTGACGTCCACCGCCCCTTTGGAGCTTTCCACCACCTGAATGATGGGCATATGAAACTTCTTGGCAAATTCCCAGTCTCTCTCGTCATGGGCGGGAACCGCCATGATGGCCCCGGTGCCGTAGCTCATGAGTACATAGTCGGAAACCCAGATCGGAATCTCCTGGCCGTTGACCGGATTGACGGCGGTCAGCCCGTCGATCATGACGCCGGTCTTTTCCTTGGCCAGCTCCGAACGCTCAAAATCCGATTTTTTCGCAGCCATCTCCTGATAGGCCCTGATCTCGTCCATATTCCGGATCTCGTCCGCAAACTTCAGAATATAAGGATGCTCCGGCGAAATGACCATATAGGTGACGCCGAAGAGGGTGTCCGGCCGCGTGGTATAGATGCGCAGCGTCTCCTGCTTGCCCTTGATGGCAAAGTCCACCTCCGCGCCATAGGAACGGCCGATCCAGTTCTTCTGGGAAACCTTGACCCGTTCGATATAATCCACCGTATCCAGCCCGTCGATCAGCTTGTCTGCATACTCCGTGATCTTCAGCATCCACTGGCTCTTGACCCTGCGCACCACTTCGGAACCGCAGCGCTCGCAATGCCCGTTGACCACCTCTTCGTTGGCCAGCCCAACCTTACAGGAGGTACACCAGTTAATGGGCATTTCCGCCTTATAGGCCAGTCCCGCTTTAAAAAGCTTCAGGAAGATCCACTGGGTCCAGTGATAATAATTGGGATCCGTGGTATTGATCTCCCGATCCCAGTCGAAGGAATACCCCAGCGTCTGGAGCTGCTCTTTAAAGCGCTTTACATTGTTCTTCGTCACGATCCTGGGATGGATATGGTTCTTGATGGCATAGTTCTCCGTGGGCAGGCCGAAAGCGTCCCAGCCCATGGGATATAGCACGTTATAGCCCTCCATCCGCCTTTTGCGGGCCACGATATCCAGCGCCGTATAGGGGCGCGGATGGCCTACATGGAGCCCCTGTCCGGAAGGATAGGGAAATTCCACCAGGGCGTAATACTTTGGCCTGGTAAAATCCTGCGAGGCCGCGAAAGCCTTTTCTTCCTCCCAGATCTTCTGCCATTTACGTTCAATTTCCTTGGGATTGTAAACTTTTTCCATTTCTTCCTCCATACCGCGGCAATAATGATTGTATTTTATGCTTCCGCCTGCGGTTTGTCAACCGGTTTTTCAATGCCGGCAGTTCCTTTTCACGGGCCCAAATAAGCCGGAATTCAGGGCGTCTTTTGCTCAATGGACAAAATCCTGTTGAGCGAATAGCCGGGTTCGTAGGTCAGAGTCACCGAATCGCCCTGCTTGAGCCGGACTGTCCCGTAGAGTTCCTCCCGGGAAAGGTCGGCGTCAAACACGCCGTCGTTTCCTTCCAGGCAGATGAAATAATGGGTCGTCCCTTCCAGGACTACCGGCGCGATCACCTCGATCTTACCCGTCAGCTTCTTTTGTTCGGCGGCGTTCTGACTCACGATACCGTTGGTGGACAAAAGCTTGTTATAGTTTTCTTCGCATTCTCCCACTGTATCCCCGATGGCCACCCACTGATATTTCTGAATGTTGATCATGGCGTACTTTTTGACCAGCCCCGCCCCGTCCTTTAAGGCCACAAAATAAGTCGGCTCGTCGGCGATGTTCAAAAGCAGCGGGAAGGTGGCGCGATACCCCAGGTTCTGCACCTGTCCTTCCGCCGAGGACATGGCGGAGGTTTCCGTAGCGCCTTCGATCTTATAATAACGGGCCTCCATTGTCCGCTGGTTCATCAGCACAAAGCCCACGTTGGACTGGTCGCCGTTGACGGAGGTCAGGCCGGTGTAGACCCATACGTCGTCGTCCAGCGCGATATAATTATAGCCGGTGGTGGTGGTCAGGCAGTCCCGCTGTCCCAGCACGCTGTTGAAAAAGCCGTGTACCAGCACGCCGTGATAATCGTAAAGCTGTACAAGAAGCTCTGCGGAATATACCTTATCGACCCACTGGGGCACATCCTCCACCGCATAGTCCACACATTCCCCGGTCACCGCGTTGCACAGCACCACGCGGCCCACGGTCTGACCGCCGAACAAGCCAATATTGAACTTCTTTACCGGGCAGACCCAATAGGGCGTCCCCTCTTCGTCGATCTCAAAAAAGAGCTGATCGTCGAAAATATAGGTCGGATAGGAAAACCGCAGGTGACGGTAAAGGTTCCGGTTGAAATATTCCGACTTGGAATAGCGGATCCCCTTGTCGAGCATCACGATCTGCGTATCCTGGGTCGTCATGTCGATCATCATATAGGCCGGGATGCCGTTCTTCTGATTGGTCAGCCATTTGATGGCGCTGGCATACATCAGGGGCGTCACCCGCACGGGTTTTCCCTGATAATTGATCTGGGTGTAATCGTTGGACACCTCGAACTGGGAAACCATTTCCACCAGGCTGCCCATTTTCCTATCCCCCAACAGGGCCGCGGAGTCCTTATCCAGCAGCGGGATCGTGCTGTAATCCACCTCCTGGATATCCTCCGTAAAATTGCGTTCCTCCACGGTCAGCAGTTCCCGGTATTTCCCCGCGTTGATGATCGGCGACGACAACAGGCTCCCGATCAGATAGACGGCAAGGATGGCAAAAAAGGCGATTGCAAACACCTTCAGCCCCTTCCATGCCCTCCAGTCCATCACCGCCTGGGTCCCATAAAGCCGATATTGCCCTCCCGCTTTTTTGAGAGCGTACGCTACGGCCGCGAAGGCCACCAGCGCCAATATAAAATACCAAAGCCCGCTGGCGTGGATGTTGATCGCCGGCAGCGTGATATAATAATAGACAAATACGACAGCCAGACCGGCCAACACAGCAATGCTAACCCAGAGCGCTTTTTTCCCTTTTTTCATTCTGACCTCCCTGACGGCGAACAGGGCGCCGTGTCCCCCAACACAATGGCGCCCTGCTTCCCCATCAATACCTCTCTAAAAAAGATAGAAACAATGGATGACACATTTTACAAAACATCCCCAGCGGTTTAGTCCTCGCTGTTTTCCGCAACGCTGGCCGCCCGCGCCGCCACTTCCTTCTCCTGCACTTCGGCGGGCGCCTGCTCATAGCGGGCGAACTGATACTCATATACGCCGCGGCCTCCGGTCATGGAACGCAGATCTGTACAATACCCGTATAGCATGGAGGTGGGCACGTCCGCTTCGATGATCTGCTTGCCGCCGGCAACGGGCGTCATGCCCAGCACCCTGCCGCGCCTCTTGTTCAGATCGCCCATGACATCGCCGGTATACTGATCCGGCACCGTCACCTTTAAGGACGAGATCGGCTCCAAAAGCACGGGGCCGGCATCCATAAAGCCTTTCTTAAAGGCCTGGGATGCAGCCATCTTAAAGGCCATTTCGGAAGAATCCACCGGATGGTACGAACCGTCGTACAAAACCGCCTTTACGCCCACCACGGGATATGCCGCCATAGGGCCTTTCTGCACGGATTCCGCAATGCCCTTCTCTACAGCCGGGAAATAGTTCTTGGGCACGGCGCCGCCGACCACTTCCTGCTCGAAGATGTAGGAGGTATCCAGATCGCCGGACGCCTCGAAACGCATCTTGACATGACCGTACTGGCCGTGTCCGCCGGACTGCTTCTTATACTTATATTCCACATCGGATTTTTTCCGGATCGTCTCCCGGTAGGCAACCTTAGGCTCGGCCAGCTCGATCTTGACCTTATACTCGTTCTCCAGGCGGCTGGCCACGATATCCAGGTGCTGATCGCCCACGCCGTAGAGCAGGGTCTGACGGTTCTCCGCGTCGTTGACCACCTGCAGGGTCTTATCTTCCTCCGTCAGCTTCTGCAGCGACTGGGAGATCTTATCGATATCCGCCTTGTTCACAGCCTTATAGCGCTTGGCAGTGTAGGGCTTGGTAAACTCGGTGCGCGCATAGGCCACTGGCATGGCCTTGGTGGAAAGGGTGTCGCCGGTGGACGCCGCGTTCTTGGCAAGCGCGCCCAGATCGCCGGCATGCAGCTCGCTCACTTCCTGGGGCTTGTTGCCCTGCAGCACATAAAGCTTGCCGATCTTCGCCTCGTTCTCCGCGTCCTTATTGTACATCAGATCGTCGGTCTTTAATACGCCGGAGCAGACCTTGATCAGAGAATATTTGCCGATGAAGGGATCCATCATCGTCTTATATACATAGGCGGACTTCGCCTTGGAAAAATCATAATCCGCATGGAAGATCTCGTTGGTCTTGACATTGATGCCGGCGCACTCCCTGTCTTCAGGGCTGGGAATATACTTCACGATATCGTCCAGCAGCGTATAAACGCCCTGGCAAAGCACGTTGGAACCCATGGACATAGGTACGATGGAGCCGTCGATGACGTTGGTGCGCAGCGCGGCGCGGATCTCGGCTTCGGAGAAAGTCTCCCCGCCAAAATAACGCTCCATGAACTCTTCGCTGGTCTCCGCCACGGCCTCCAGCAGCGTCTCGCGGCAGATCTCGAGATTGGGGCGCACATAATCCGGCACCGGGCAATCTACGACTTCCTTGCCCTGCCAGCGATGACCGGTCTCGGAAACCACGTTGACATAGCCTACAAACCGTTCATTCTCCCGGATGGGCAGGTTGAACGGCGCAATCTTCTTGCCGTATTTCTCCCGGAGATCCTCTACGATCTGACGATAGGATACGTTATCGATATCCATATTGGTCACATAGAGGAAACGAGGCAGATGATATTTCTCACACAGCTCCCAGGCCTTCTCCGTGCCGACCTCAATGCCCGACTTGCCGTTGATGACAATGACTGCGGCGCCCGCCACGCTGACCGCCTCTTCCACTTCGCCGACAAAATCGAAATATCCGGGGGTATCCAATACATTGATCTTCACGCCGTTCCACTCGATGGGAATAACGGACGTGTCGATGGAGATCTGTCTCTTCTGTTCTTCCTTGCCAAAATCGCTGATGGTATTGCCATCTGCCACTTTCCCCATCCTGGACGTAATACCGGACAAATATGCCATCGCTTCCACCAGGCTGGTCTTCCCCGAACCGCCGTGGCCCAACAGGACGACATTGCGGATCTTGTCGGTTGTGTAAATGTTCATGCTCATTCCTCCGTTTTATGCTATTTCTGGGTATTCTGTCAAAGATTTTAATAGCCCAAAATCAATCCCAATTTCCCCATGTTGATATTCTACTAAACTTTCCATCGTTTCGCAAGTCCTTTTGGCAAAAATAACAGCTTTTTCCTAACCGACCCGCCCGGCCGTCAGATCCGTTCCTTTTTTCTCCCTGCGGCGGATTTCCTCAGTTGCTTTTACGGCTTTAAAGTGCTATAGTATTTTGTTGTAGCAT
>CANQFM010000081.1 GCA_947598825.1 uncultured Eisenbergiella sp.
GCAATGGGCCGCATTCGGGCCGCATCACAGCGGTTTTTGCGATCTTCCCGTCCGGAGGATCCTAAACGTGTCATTTTTCACGCTGTCGCGTTATGCCTCGTCTCCCACTCTGCCCAGGAATGTCAGCAAATAGATGCCGCAGATCCCGACGAGTACATATACGATACGGCTGATCCAGCTCATATCGCCAAAGATCAGGCGCACCAGGTCAAGACGAAACAGTCCGATCAGACCCCAGTTTAAGGCGCCTATGAAAACGATGATCAACGCGAGATAGTCCAAAGTTTTACTCATAGCAACCTAAGCCTCCTTTCAGACAATGACAGTATCTCCAGGAAAGAAGGACGGTATGTATGGAAAATAATCCCTTTTTTAAATTTATTTGTCGCACAAAAATGCGGCGCAGCCCACGTCGTAGCGCATCACGCATGTCCCGTGGATCTGCATGTCCTGCCCTTCCACCTCTCCGGCCATCACCTTCCTTGCGCCCTCATGCAGCGCGTCGATGAGCGGCGGCAGGACGGGAAAGGTGCCATGGGAAGGATAGATCAAATCGAAACGGTCCCGACAGCCCTGCAGCTTTTCCAGGCTCAGCAGATAGGCGTGCAGCTCCCGCTGTACGCCGAACATGAAGATCGACCCGTCCTGCACGGGATCTCCGCTGATCAGCACCCGGTTCTTCTTATCCAGCACCGCAATGCTGCCCGGCGTATGGCCCGGAAGCGCGATGATCTCCAGTTCCCGGCCCCCGAGATCCAGAACATCCCCATCCTGCACGGGGCGGATCGTCCCGGTCATTTTCTGCGTGTTGTAATAATTAGACGCTTCGGCCGGATTCATATAAAAATAATCAAATTCCGCATTGCTGCCCACATGGTCCCGATCCCCGTGGGTATTCAAAAGCTCCACCGGCAAGCTGACCAGCCCTTCCGCGATCTCCCTGGCGTTATGTATCTGCATGCCGCTGTCGATGAGAAGCGCCTTCCTCGTCCCGGACAAAAGGAAAAACCGCACTCCCATATCCTCGATCCGCCATGTGTTTTCATCGATCCTGATAATTTCCATTGTCCTCTCCTCTCTGCCCGGCGCCCTCAGCGCCGCCCCATTTGCCAGAAGGCCACCGCGCTGGCCGCCGCCACGTTGAGCGAATCCACCCCGTGGGCCATCGGGATCCGCGCCGTATAGTCGCAGGCGCTTATCGTTTCGTCCGACAGTCCCTCTCCCTCCGAACCGAGAATGACTGCCAGCTTCTCTTTTTTCAAAAAACGGGGATCGTCTACGCCCACGGAATCCTCCCGCAGCGCCATGGCCACGGAAACATACCCCATCCGTTTCAGCCCGTCCACATAATCCGGCGCGCTGTCCTTCAGATAGGTCCAGGGGATCTGAAAAACCGTTCCCATACTCACCCGGATGCAGCGCCGATACAGCGGATCGCTGCAGCCGTGGGTCAGCAGCACCGCGTCGAAGCCCAAAGCCGCCGCAGAGCGGAAAATCGCGCCCACGTTGGCCGGATTCATCACATTCTCCAGCACGGCCACCCGCGCTGCGCCCAAACAGACCGCCTCTTCGCCGGGCAGCTCCCGCCGCCGCATGGCGCACAGCACTCCCTGGGTCAGATGGAATCCCACCAGATGGGAAAGCTGTTCATACGGCGCCGTATAGACCGGGATATCCCCGCAGCGGCAAATGAGCCCTTTTGCCGTCCTTTCTGCGAGCCTGCGGTCCACCAGCATCGAAAGGGGCTGATAGCCTGCGTCCAGCGCCCGCCCGATCACTTTGGGGCTTTCCGCCACAAAGATCCCCGGCTGCCGTTCGAAAGCCCGATACAGCCGGGTCTCCGAAATCCCGGAAAAGGGCCATAGCTCTGTGCGGTTAAGGTCTGTGATCTCGATCAGCATTGCCGGGAACCAAACATCCACTCCATGATCTTGGGCGTGTACTCGCCCCAGAACACGCCGTCGTGCCCGCCGGAGCTTTCTTTGTAGATGTGAGGCACCTCCCGGTCCGTCAGGAACCGATGAAAGCTCCGATTCGGCTCCAGCAGGAAATCCTCCGTGCCGCAGCACATATAGATCTCCGGAAGGGCGCGTCCGGAGGCTTTCAGCCGATCCACCAGCACCTCCGGGTTGGCGTCGCTTTCTTCCACCTGTCCCAGATCTCCGAAACATTCCCGATAATACTCATAGTTTGCCACGCCATTGGACTCTCCCGGCTTCAGATGGGCGACCTCATGGACGATCAGGGCCGAGGACATAGCCCCCGCCATGCCAAAAGTCTCCGGGTAGGCCAACGCGGTATGCAAGGCCCCGAATCCTCCCATGGACAGGCCGCAGATCCCCGTTTCCTCGCGCCGCATGGCCAGGCCGAAGGTGCGCCGCAGATATTCCACCAGCTCCTGCCCCAGAAACGACGCATATTTATGCCCCGTGGATATCCCATCCAAATAAAAGGCATTCTCTCCGTTGGGCATCACCAGGGCCACCCGGTATTTTTCCGCCAACTGCTCGTGCCCCCACAGGCCCGCGGCCCCCGTATAGCCATGAAGCAAAAACAGGGTACGGATCTTTGCAGGAGCCTCCCCTTCCCTGGGATCATTGGGAAGGAACATCTTAAAGGTAACGGGACGGATCAAAGACCTCGAATAAAATTCCACATCCAAAAATGCCATGTCTGTTTCTCCTTTTCATGATTTATTAAATTCTTCAAGTTCCAGCCCGGTTTCTTTCTGAAACTCCTTTGCCCAATCCTGATCGCGATAAAATATGATACATTCCTGATATCCGTCGCCGGTAAAAAACAACTGTTTTTCCTTCCCGCGTTCCCCGATGATCCCGTTCAGTTCGTATGCCACATCCAGGTCAAACCAATCGCTGTTCATTTCCGCTTCCAAAGTAAACGACTCGTTCTCCCACTCAAAAGTGACCGTCCGTTTCCCTGTTCCCTCTTCCCAGTCCACCTGACTGGTATCCTCCCGTATATTTTTAAAATCGAGTTCTTCCTTATCCAAAGAGGAAACCCCGGTCAGAAAATCCGTATACATTTTTTCTACATTGAAAACTTCCATATCAAAAGCATACACGCCGTTTTCATAAGGAGTCCATGCCATGTTTTCGTAATCATACTCTCCCCGGCCCAATGCCGTCAGCAACATCGCGGCCTTATTCAGTTCTATTTCCGGCGGCAGATTTTTATAGTCCTGTTCCATTTTTTCCGTCAACGCAGGACTCGTCCCCTGTATCCCATACCTGTCAAAAATTTCCGCCAGTTCTGCATAGGTCTTTTGCACCGTTTCTCCCCCGGATACGTCGCCTGTTAAGCCACAGCCGCCCAGACACAGCGAAATGAGCATAAGCAACGTTAACATTTTTTTCATGACGACCGTTTCCTTTCGCTTTCTCAAAGGATGTGTTCCTATTATACTTCATTCGCATAAAGAAAGAAAGAGATTTTTGTTTCAGGGAATTTTCCCGTAAGGCATTGGTTTTTCCCATAACATTTGGTATGATAAAAAAGAAATATTTGGGCGCAGGAGAAATGGAGCAGCTATTATATGAATCTGGTACAGTTAAAAATTCAAAAAGACGGTTCTTTGGCCAGCTATATCAAAATTCTCAGAAAATTTGACAGCTCTTTAACGATCGGCGGGATCAGGCAAAACATAGAAAACCATGATTTTGTGATTGCCTTTGACCTGGATCATTACGATGTGGTGGAAGAACTGCAGGGCATCGACCGGAAGGCGCTTTTCATGGATATGATCAAAAATCTCTGCGCCGCCGGCGCCCGGGTGTCCGTCTATCAGAACGGCGTGTTATCTTCCATGGAGCGTCTGGATCACCGACTGCGTACCATGAAGGAAATCGCACAGGAAGTGGAAAAAGACATTGACAGGGAAACCGAATAAAATCAAAACCTCCCTGCACGAAATCAAAACGGAAATCAAACGCAGGATCAGGCGTCTGAGGACGGCCAGAGTAGAGGTATATTATCATTCCAGGCAGGGATACCTCATCATCCCAAGCGCCGTCCAGAAAGATTCTGTGGCGTGGCTTTCCATTCCACCCATGGAAACAGCGTCGGCAGAGCTATCTGCGGAAGAACTGGGCGCGAAGATCCGAGAAAGCCTGCGAAGATCAAAAAAAGCCGGATTCGTAGACAGAAAAGACGTGAAAGACTTCAATTTCTGGCTGATGACAGGAATCCAAGGCATCAACGGCTTTAAGTCCTTCAGCAAAATATTTCAGTGCGTCAATTTATTTCAAAAAGGAAAGACGCTGGAAATAGGGGCGATGGTCCGGGATCCCTATGGCGCTTATGCGTCTCCCAAAGACGAAGGACAGCGCATCCTGCTCTCCGTTTCCGCTTCCGATGAAAAGATCGGGCAGGCGGTTTTAAAACTGCTGCGCCCCGAAAATACGCAGACCGAAACATAATTGCCCCACAGCAAAAGAGGATGAGCCATGACGCGGGAAGAGCAGAAGAAATACAGGGAAATGAGCCGATATCTGGAAGCCAGGACAAAAGAGGCTTTTCAAAAGTATCCTCTGAAAAAGAAGGATTTCGTGTTTTATCTTGCCAGGGATCCTATGTTTTATTCCACAATGCTGTCGATGAACCAGGATCGTGTGCAGGCGTATTTTTGTGCCAAGCCTTTCTGGCTGGACGATATCCTGTGGGACATTCTGGGAATGGAAAGCAACAAGACGGCGCCTGTCAGTCTGCGTGGAATCGGCGCGTTTACGATCCAGTCCAAGATACGGGAAAGGGAATATCCGGTGGAAGATTTTGCGCAGATAGACGGGATCGTTGACCGTACTTTTGAGGAATTGGTCGCGCTTTCAGAAAATTACCGGGAAGAAGATTTCCTGGCCGGATACGGGAGCATCTGCTATCAGCAGGAAGTGATCGAGGTGATCGTGCTGATCCATAACGGGGAATATGAAAAGGCGCTTGAACTGTGCCGTAAGAAGCGGATCGGGTATTTTGGCGATGTGGACAAGAGCTTTTCGAAGTTGGCGGGTGAATATATTCGAAGATGCTGAACGGGGTTGAAGCTGTTACTATTGGGACGATCCCGGGAGTGTTACTATTGAAGCGATCCCGCATTTAACCCGTTCTTTCGAATCTCCTCCAATTGTTCCGCACTGAATACTCCAGCCTGATACAGTAATAGATACTCTTTTTCGATGGAACTGTCAAATATCAACAGATCATCGGTATTAACAGTGACTTTTACTCCGTTCTCATACAAAATCTTTATAGGATGCTCTTTATAACTTGCCGCATATCCGAGCATCACGTTACTGCTGGGACAGACGTTCAACTGTATCCGTTTTTCAGCCAAAAATCTCATAACTTCGTCCGATGTAACGGCTTTGATCCCATGATGGATCTCGCTAAGTCCTAATACTTCTACTGCCCGCCTTACATCATCCGCAGATCCGCTTTCGCCAACATGCATCTTCTTCGTCAAATGATAGTTTTCTGCTTTTCGATACAGTGGCAAAAATGCTTCAAACGGCTGCACATTTTCGCCGCCACAGACATCAATGGACTAAAAAAAACCTGATGAAATATACGGATCAATCCTGTCTGCCTCCAGCTTTGCATCACAAGATGACGCATATGTGATCTCTGGCTCAAAAAGCGCATTCGGACAGTATTGCAAACGATACCCCTCAATAATTGTCTGAAAAACGTCCATTCCCCCGATCAGTTCAATTTCCTGCGCTCCAAAATTCATCGCAAGTCTTGCAATATTGTTCCTCCCTGCTTCCGCAAAAGCGCCTTCCCATCTTAAAATGGTTCCCTCTCTGCCACTGCAATAAGGCTTAATGGACGCAGTAAACCATTCCTGCATTTCTTCAAGTCCCCTGAATCTAACAGGCGGTTTTGGAAGAATACGTTTCAGACGTCCTTCCAGCCAGCTCCTTCTGCATCCCTTTGTAGAATGATTATGGAGATCACTCTTTGGAACCTTCAGGAGTTTAGCCCTATCATTCTCCATCAGGCCTTCACGAAACAGGTTCCGTAAATCCTCATGATCTGGCGTTGTATCAGATATTTTCTGAATTCCATCCATCTTTTCGCCTCTCCCCCATAATCATAATCCGCTATATCCTCTTGAAATACTATAACACCGCCAGGATTACGGCTTTCGCTTATCGCGGTTTCCCCACTCAGCAATACCGTATTTCTGCTTTAACTGGAACCGTTCTGGTATTTCCCTCGCCAAATACATGGATCCGCAACAGTCTGAATACGAGTATGGCAAAGTGATGAATGATCTCATCCAGCAAAAGATTTTAATGAGAGATTCTTCCATTTCTATTTGTATCCTGTGAATCAATCCATGACCGATAAACAATTGCATCCGGGAAAAATTGTTCGGTTTTGCAAATCAATCGACATACCTATAATTTCTGGAAGTTTTTCCTTGTCAACTCCAAATATAGTATTTTCAGTAATTTCATTTGCTAAATGGATAATTTGAAGTTACCTTGCCCCGGCTTTAAACATATTATCAAGCCTATCCGCTATTTGTTTAGGGATAAGTAGAATAATCATTATATTATTCTTTTTAACACATGTAAATTCCATAGATTCATCATCGCGCTCTGATTCACTTACCGGCCATTTCTTGTTTTCACTCTCCATCTTCTTCTAAAGCTTCAACATTAATATCCTCATAATTGTATGCACCTAATGGATACCCCCAAATGCTGCCATGCACTCTGAATTGTTTTCCGCGCCCTTCACAAGTTCAATCATCTACATCATAATAATGTTCCACCTCTGGCTCCATTTGTCTTTCATCTTCAGAAGTATCGCTGTACTCGACAAAATCTATGTTATTTGTTGCATCACAGCATGGACATTACCTTCTACATCTACCTCACACCTGAATCTATTAGGCAATTCCATTTTCTTATTCTTTTTACCCAATCCGACATATTTTGCCTTTCATCAACAAATCGTTAAGAAAAGAATCGAAGATGGTGCAAACGAAAAAGCAATCCTGACATTCCCAGTAACTGCCCTTTCG
>CANQFM010000082.1 GCA_947598825.1 uncultured Eisenbergiella sp.
AAAACTGCTGTTAATCTCTCTATGGTATATGCTTATTTTGAAATCGGCAGAATGATTGTTGAGGAGGAACAGCACGGAGAAAGCCGGGCCGCATATGGTACGCGGCTTTTGAAAGAGCTATCGGCATACTTGACACAGATTTATGGAAAGGGATTTTCGGTTGGAAATCTGAAAAACATTCGGCAATTTTATAAGGTATATTCTGCGGATAAAATTGGCGAAACTGTGTTTAGCCAATTTGAAAATCTGCCTGCAGTCAGCACTGGTAGAAAGTTCTTTTTGAGCTGGTCGCATTATTTAAAGCTGATGCGGATCGATAATGTGGATGAGCGGCATTTTTATGAGATTGAATCCGTGAAAAATGACTGGAGTCTCAGTGAGTTGAAACGTCAGTATAACAGCGCGCTCTATGAACGCCTGGCGCTTAGCACGGATAAAGAAAAAGTTTACAGGCTTGCAAAGGAAGGACAGAAGATAGAAACGCCTAAGGATGCGGTAAAGGATCCCTATGTTCTTGAATTCCTTGGCTTAAAGGAATTGCCGGAATATTCGGAAAGTGAATTGGAGAGCCGCATCATCGATCATTTGCAGCAATTTCTTCTGGAGCTTGGTACAGGCTTTGCTTTTGTCGGTCGGCAGGTACGCTTTACGTTTGATGAAGAACACTTTATGGTCGATTTGGTCTTTTATAATCGGTTATTGCGATGCTTTGTTCTTTTTGATTTAAAGATTGGAGAGTTGAAGCATCAGGATATTGGTCAGATGCAGATGTATGTTCATTATTATGACCGCAAGGTGAAACTTCCTGACGAGAATCCAACAATTGGCATTTTACTCTGCCGCGAGAAAAACAATGCGGTTGTGGAAATGACGTTGCCAGAAGATAATTCACAGATTTTTGCCAGCAAGTACGAGACCGTTTTGCCCAGTAAGGAGGCTTTGAGAAAATTATTGGAAGAACATCTGGCAGATGAAGAGGGAGATAAGATTTCATGAAAATACGATGCAAGCATCAAAAGTTTCAGGCGAATGCGGTTGTTAGGAGCATAATAGTAGGAGGAAAACCATGAAGAAGGATTTTGGAGTAAAACCGTACCTGTTCCCCATGCCGACGTATATGATCGGCACATACAATGAGGATAATACCGTGGATGTCATGATGATGGCCTGGGGCGGGATCTGCGCCGAGGATATGGTGGCGCTGAACCTTGAGGCCGACCATAAGACCGTTGCCAACATTCGGGCGCGGGGCGCATTCACGCTTGCCGTTCTGGGGACGGACACGCTGGAGGCGTCCGATTTTCTCGGCATTGCTACCGCCAATAAAATGGCGGATAAATTCGAGCGTACCGGACTTCATGCAGTCAAAAGCGGCCGCGTGGACGCGCCGGTTATCGAGGAATATCCGGTCACGCTGGAATGCACCGTTGAAAGGATAGAAGATGAGCCTTACGGTCTGCGGGTGCTGGGCCGGATCGTAAATGTGTTGGCGGACGAGAAAGTGCTGGATGATAAGGGCAAGATCGATGCCGGGAAACTGAACGCTTTCCTTTTCGACCAGATGCAGAACGGCTATTATGCCGTAGGCGGGAAAGTCGGGCAGGCCTGGCACAGCGGCGCAGGGCTGATGAAAAAATAACGGATAAATGGAAACAGCGGTTGGCCGCGCATTACTGGTGTGCGGCCAATCGCTGCGCCTGATACCATTCCTCGGCCACGTCCTGTATCGTCAAACCGGGGGTTTTGCCCAAAATCGGTTCATACTGATAGTCTGCGTCCAGTTTGTGCGTAAGGACGTCGTACACCAATTTGATCTGGACAGGCATTTTTTGATGGTGTTTGAGGCAGACCTCTTTTAGAGATTTTAAGTCCTCGTTAATGATGTTTACCACTTTTTTCTGTCTTTCTATGGAGACATCATATTTGGGTTCGCCGCTTTTTAACGCGTCGTTCAGTTTATGTTTCCAGACGATTTGCCCGTTTATCTGATAGAAAAAAATGTTGGCCATCATGTTGTCTTCGCAGGCGCAGTAAATAAAAATCTTTTCGGCCCTGTCTTCGACATATTCCAGACAAATGTCCACCATATCGGCCTGTAACTGTGAAAACTGATCTTCAAAACATTTTTCCTTTTCCCCAAGGATTTTTTTGAGTGAAAAACCAAACATGGCAGGATCCCCCTTAGACAATTTTTTCGGGTTTTAATTCCGTTTTTTCCAGGGCAGTTTCAGCCGTTCAAAGATGCTTTTTGCGGGCTTTTTTTCATCCTGCTCCAGGGAACACAGGTATTGGTACAGGGTATCGTCCCCGAATTTCTCCTTAAATTCCCTGGCATATTCCAAAGCGTCTTTTCCCTGTTCGTTTCGGAAATGGAGGTTCGCGCCGTTTTCTATGAGGAACCGCACGACTTTTGTTTCCCCGTACCATGCCGCGGACAGCAGGGTATCCGACAGGACCGTTTCCCGATCCTTTTCCGAGAGATAGGGTATGAGCCTTTTTAAAATTTCGATCCTTTTTGCCAGATATTCTTCCCGTTTTTCCTGCCCCATGACCGCCTGCTGCATATACGGCCTGACGTCCGGTATCTCTCCCGTGCGGTCGAGCAGATACGAAAGCACTTCCAGATTTTGATTGCCGCAGGCGGGAATGAGGAGTTTTTCCCAGTTTTCTTTTGTGAACGGCGTTTTAGCGTTCACTTTTTCGATGTGGGCGATGATCTGTTTTGCCGGTAATTCATCCGTATTGTGGCCGATATAACGCTGCAGCCTGGTCAGTTCCTCTTTGGTCAGACCGTTTTTTGCCGGTTCGGCCGTAGTTTCTGTACCGTTTGGCCGGGCGCTGCCGTTGCCCGGCGTTCTGTCCTGCTCCTGAAACGTGCCGGGCGCTGCGTCCAGCAGTTCTTCCATCATCCGGTTGTGATCCAGATACCAGGCTTTCTTTTCGACGCTGGAAAGATGAGGATTGTCCGAACCCAGATATTTTTGATAGATCCGGGTGACGGCGGCGGGTTTTTGCAGAATGGCGGCGATCCCGGTAAGCGGCGCTTCGTAGGCCACGCACAGTTCGGGACATAGATTCTCCTGAGCAACCAGCCATTTTGCATAGTCTTTGGAAAAATTTTTATATTCCGGCAGAGCAACAGCGGCAAATTCCTGCGCGGTTAAAAACCGTTTTGCCAGTGCAAGCAGTCCGTAGGCGTTCTGGCACTGGAGCTTTTTGTAAGGCGCAATGTCCGCCCGGTTATAGCCGGCGCATACGTTCTGCAGGCTTTCCGAAAAACGGGAAACATCATGATCCATTACGGACAACAGGCAGGAAATCACCGCCCGTTCCCAGATCGGTTTTTTGGAAGAGGAGAATTTTTCCGCTTTCGTCCTGACCGGATCCTGCGCATATACGGTTTTTTCTTCCGTATTGTATAACAGGCACAGCAGCAGGTTCGTACCGTTTATATACATCGGATAACCGTTCGAGGAAAGCGGCAGCCCTTCCGGCAGGATCCGGTAAAGGTTGCCTGTATCCGCGCAGGCAAGCAGATCCAGCAGCGGCCAGAAGCGATCGCAGTGGTCGTAGCTGCCAGAAGACGGCAGGAGGCCGACTTTTGCCTGATGATAAAAAACGCGCTGCAATCCGGCAAAATCTTTTTCACCGACAGCCTGCGTGAGCAGCTTTTCATAGAGCGCCGGCCAATAGAGATTGGCAGGAAGGGCGTGTAAAATGCGGCTGAAATAGGCCGGGCTTCCTTCAGCGCAGGTTTCTTTCGCAGAAGCGGCGCTTTCTAACAGGGCGTTTCTGTATTGTTCGAGTTCGGTATTTTCCATCGCTTTCCTCCGTGATACAGTTTCAAATTTCACCGTTACAATTCTGTTATCAGTATAGCACAGGCAGTCCCAGGATGTAACACCTGAAATGATAAATGAAACTGGCATTAAGAGCGCTCCGTTTTATCCGGGAAAGATTCCCCTGGGTATGGAAAAAGAAGCGGTTGAAATCGTCGGATGCATTTGATATGATGGGGAAAACGCCGGTATGCGGACGGAACAGATCCCGGGGATGGGGCAGGATGCTGCGCAGGTCGGTCAGGGAACCGGGCGGAAAGAAACGAAAGGAATATTGCGCCTATGAGGACAGGAAATATCTTTTTTGGGCTTGCGGGGGTGTTGCTTGGCGTAGTTGCCCTGTGTGGATGCGCAGGACGGGCCGTTCCCGGGCAGACGGAACCGGGACAGGAAAGGAAAGAGCAGACCGAAACAGGGCAGGAAAAGATGGAGCAGACGGAGCAAGGACAGAAAAAGATGGAGCAAAAGGAAACGGGAGAACCGGAAACAAAAGAGGCAGATCAGTCCATGACAGAGGAGGAGTCTCCTGCCGCCCTGTTTGAAGGGATGGAACTGACGGAAAGTTATAAGGGGCTGGAGGATACCAATCCGCTGATGACCCAGCGCTTTGGCGCGGATCCCTATGCGATGGTCTATGACGGCAGAGTGTATTTTTATATGACTGCCGACGCGTTTGTATATGACGGGGCGGCAGGGAAGCTTGCGGAAAATACATATGGCAGGATTCGCAGCATCAATGTGATCTCCACTTCGGATATGGTCAATTTTACGGATCACGGCGCTATCCAGGCAGCCGGGGAAAAAGGCGCCGCGGCCTGGGCAAAAAATTCCTGGGCACCTGCCGCAGTCTGGAAAGAGATAGATGGGAAACCCCGCTTTTTCCTTTATTTTGCGGATGCGGGCGGCGGGATCGGCGTACTTGTTTCGGACAGCCCCACGGGGCCCTTTACGGATCCTTTGGGAAAAGGGCTGGTCACCCGGGAGACGCCCAACTGCGCCGACGTGCTGTGGCTGTTTGATCCCGCCGTGCTTTTGGACGACGACGGAAAAGCCTATCTGTATTTCGGCGGCGGCGTCCCGGAGGGAAAGGTTTCTGATCCGGGGACGGCCAGGGTCGTAGAACTGGGCGACGATATGATCAGTCTCGCAGGCGATCCGGTGTGCATCGACGCCCCCTATCTGTTTGAGGATTCCGGCATCCACAAGGTTGGAGAAAAATATTACTACACTTATTGCACCAACTGGCAGGTGGATCAGGAAGGAACCGACCGATACGGATTTCATAACGCAGAGATCGTCAGTATGGAAAGCGACAGCCCGCTGGGGCCGTTTATTTTCAAAGAAATGATCCTGGAGAATCCCGGGAAATACTGCGGGCTGTACGGGAACAATCATCATTGCGTCTTTTCTTTCCAGGACAACTGGTACATCACCTATCATACCCGGGTGCTGGAAAAGGCCATGGGCGTAGAACTGGGCTATCGCTGTACCCATGTGGATGAATTTTCCATGGGAGAGGACGGAACCATCGGGATCATCAAACAGACGATGGATGGCAGAAGGCAGCTTGGCTTTGTCGATCCCTATGTCCGCAACCGGGCGGCAAATATGGCCGTTATGGGCGGTATCGAATGCGTTCCTGCCGACGATACGGCCCGGGCCTGCGGGGGCGGCAACATGGCTTTGGGAAAGATCGATCCCGGGGATTTCATCCTGGTAAAGGGCGTGGATTTTGGATCGCAGGCGCCGACGGAGTGGATCGCGTCCGTGAGAAATCCGGAGGGAAACAGGGGAGCGGTAAAGATCTGTGCAGACGGGCCTGACGGAGAAGTCCTGGGATATTTGTCCATAACGGACGAGTCAGAGGCGTTTACGGATCTTTCCGTTCCGCTGGAGCAGTCCGTGACAGGGGTGCATGACCTTTGCCTGGTTTTCGCCGGCGAAGGTTATGAGATAGACAGTTGGCAGTTTCAAAAACAATGAAAGCAGGGACGGCCTTTGAAGGGGCCGGAGAGGAGGATGACCATGAAAAACATCATGCAGGAAAGAAATTTTTACAGGGGCGTCAATCTGGGAGGATGGTTTTCTCAGTGCGATTACAGCAAAGAGAGGCTGGATCATTTCATCGTGGAGGCGGATTTTGAGAAAATCGCCTCGTGGGGACTCGACCATGTACGGATCCCGGTGGATTACAACATCCTGGAAAATAAGGACGGGGGCTTTGACCAAAGCGGCTTTGACAGGATCGAGGCAGCGGTGGGACTGGCAAAGAAATACGGTCTGAACGCGATCATCGATCTGCATAAGACGGCCGGTTTTTCTTTCGATGAAGGGGAGGCGGAGAGCGGTTTCTTTGAAAGCGCGAAGTATCAGGAGCGTTTTTTTGCGCTCTGGGAGGAGCTGGCGCGGCAGTTTGGGAAAAATGCCGGCCATGTGGCCTTTGAACTGTTAAACGAGGTGACGGAGCAGCGGTTTTGCGAACAGTGGAACCGCATTTGCGAGCAGTGCATCGCGAGGATCCGGAAGTACGCGCCGGATACTCTGATCCTGGTAGGCAGCTATTGGAATAACAGCGCGGAGGCGGTGAAGGATCTGGCGGCCCCCTATGACGACAAGGTGGTCTATAATTTCCACTGTTATTCCCCGCTGGAGTTTACCCATCAGGGCGCGTATTGGGTAAAGGAGCTGACGGATAAAAGCTTTTCCTTTGAGGAACTGGATATTACGCCCGCCTATTTTGAAAAGCTGCTCACGGAAGCTTTGCAGAAAGCCGCCGATAACGGGACCTGTCTGTACTGCGGGGAGTATGGCGTGATCGATAGGGTTGCGCCTGAGGACGCGGTAAAATGGTTCCGCGTGATCCACAGCGTTTTTGAAAAATACGGCATTTCCAGGGCGGCCTGGAGCTATAAGGAAATGGACTTCGGCATTTCGGACAGCCGTATGGACGGCGTCAGGGAAGAACTGCTTCAATATCTGTAAGCGGTGGGGCGAGTTCCGTCTATTTTTCGTGGTGATGACTTTACTATCGGGCAACGGATACGGGGACATTCGGAAACGGGTGTCCCTTTTGTCGTATGACGGGCATGCCGTCAGTCTGTGGTGAAAGTCCATAAGGGGCGTAGTTGCCGACGAACCCCAAAGCG
>CANQFM010000083.1 GCA_947598825.1 uncultured Eisenbergiella sp.
CCATGGCCAGGATCTCCCCGTTGCCGGGACGCATGACCAGAATGGAAACGCTCTGGGCCTCCTTGGCCTTTCTGACCTGATCGGCCAGTTGCGTGGCGTACTGCTGGATGTTCACATCCATGCTGAGGACGAGATCGTCTCCGCTTTGGGGCTCCACCCGTTCTTCTCCCATCTCCACAATTTCCACGCCTCTGGCGTCCGTGGTCTCCAGGATGATGCCCTCTTTCCCTTTCAGATACTCCTCGTAGCTGCTTTCCAGCGCCAGAATCCCCTGATTATCGGCGCCCGTAAACCCCAGTACCTTGGAGGCCAGCGTGCCGTAAGGATAGTATCTTTTGTAATCTTCGTCCACCTTCACGCCTTCCAGCCGGTAAGCGCGGATGGCGTCGCCTGTCTCCTTTGGGACATTGCTTTTTATCTTTTCAATGGAGGAAACCTTCTCCACGCGCTTGCGGACGCTTTCCTCCGTCAGGTTAAGCTCCTGCGCCAGCACCCGGATCACATTTTCCGGGTCCCGGATCTGGTTATGAATGACCGAAATGGTGCACACGGTCCGGTTATCCGCCAGCACGGCGCCGGTGCTGTCCAGGATCCGCCCGCGCTTCGCCTTGATCCGGCGTTCCCGCTGATGCAGATCCTGCGCCATCTGGGAATAGTGCTCCGAACGGAAAATCATCAGATAGGACACCCGTACCGTCAGCCCTGCAAAAAGCAGTACGCAGAGGAAAAAGGCTATGACAATCTTCTTTCTGTGGTAAGTCCTGCTTTTCTCCATGCACGCCTCACGGACCGGTTTTACTATAATTTATTACCCGGCGCGTCAGGTTATGCGAACTGTTGCAGGACAGACGACTGCTTACGGCTCCGGCAGACTTTCCTCCGCTTTTTCTGTCGTATTTCCTCCGAGGATGCCGGAAACCGGCGTGTCATAGCCTTCCGTATCCTCTCCGAGAACCTCTCCCGTATCGGGATCGATCAGCTGGCCCTCCTCATTGACATAGGGATTGGATTCCTGCTGGGTCTCCCCTTCCTGGACGGTCTGCGTTTCTTTCTCCTCTGACTCTCCCTCTGCCGGCACAGCGTCCGGATCTTTGGTTTCGCCTTCCTGCGCCGTCGGATCCTCCAATGCCGTTTCTCCTTCTTCGGGCGCGCTTTCCATCAGCTGCTGCTTGAGTTCCTCCTGCTTCTTTTCCAGCTCTGCGGATTCTTCCTCCGACAAAGGTTCCGTCATGAAGATGTTCAGATACGGCAGCACTTCGGTGAAAATATTTTTTGCCATCAGGGAAGCCTGTCCGGTTTCCTGATCCTGATTGGAAGAATTGGGACGGTTTAAGACAATATAAATGGCGATCTGCGGGTCGTCCGCCGGTGCGTAGCCCATAAAGGAGCAGACGTATTCGTCCTTTTCTCTGGTTCCTCTGGCGGATACGGTTTCCGCCGTCCCCGTCTTTCCGCCGATCCGGTAGCCGGGCGTCTTGGCCCGCCAGCCCGTGCCGTTCTCGCCGTAGACCACCTGTTCGCAGTATTCCCGTACTTTTTCCGAAGTCTGGGCCGAAATGACCTGCTTTAACAGGCGCGGTTCGATGCTTTCCACCACGGATCCGTCGTTTGCCGTGATCTTGCTGACCATATGGGGCTCGTAATAATAGCCGCCGTTGATCAGCGCGCAGAAACCGGTGATCATCTGGATCATAGTGACGTTAAAGCCCTGTCCGAAACTGGACGTGGCCAGTTCCGTCGGCCCCATGGTCTTGTCGTTAAAGACCAGGGAGGCGGTCCTGGCTTCCCCCGCCAGGTCGATATTCGTGCGCAGCCCGAAATTAAATTCGGACATATACTTTAAAAATACGTCCTTGCCGATCACCTGGGCCATCCGGATCAGCGCTACGTTGCAGGAACGCTCGATGGCCTCCCCGATGGTCAGCCAGCCCTCCGCCCCGGCGAGATAATTATGGCATCTTATTTTACGGTCGGACACCTGGATGATGCCGGTACATTCAAAGGATTCATTGCCGGCCAGCCTGCCGCTCTCCAATCCCGCCGCCGCCACAAAGGGCTTCATGACCGAACCGGGCTCATAGGTGGAGTTGATACAGTAATTTTTCCACAGGGCGTTCAGATTATAGGCCAGTTGGGTATTATCCTCCGCGTTCTCCATCTGGGCGGCGATCTCCTCGTTGACGATGGTATCCGTCACATTCCCTTCCTCGTCCAAAAGCTTGGAACCGATCAGCGGGGTCACGTCCCAGGTATTGTTTAAGTCAAAGCTGGGATAGCTGGCCATGGCCAATATATTGCCCGTCTTGACATCCATGATGATACAGCCCACATCCTGGGCGCCGTTTCCTTCCCGGGCGATATTTTTATTCTCTTCGTTGTACTGCTTGAGATATTTCTCCACGATCCGCTGTATGGTCACGTCTAACGTGGAGTAAATAGTATAGCCGTCCACCGCGGCCCTGGTCGTCCTCTGTAAGTTCTCATCGGCGTCCAGATACCCGTACTGGCGGCCGTTGATCCCGTTGAGTACGCTGTCGTACTGTTCCTCCAGCCCGTAAGTGGCCGTTCCGTTGGTGCGCACAAAGCCAATGGCGTCGCAGGCCAGTTCATTGTTGGGATAGATCCGCTTGTAGCTCTCCTCGAACCAGATCCCCTTCACCAGGGCGCTTTCTTCCTTCCGGGCTTCGTCCGCCATCATTTCCTGGTATGCGCTGATCTGATCGTAGGACATCCTTTTTTTGATGGAATAATACTGGCTGTTGGGATGCTCCTCGGCATATCTGCGAACCTCATTGATGTTCACGTCGAAATACTGATCCAGGGCGGCCAGCGTCGTCTCCACATATTTTCCGTCGTTGGCGTACATCTGCTTGCAGTCCAGGATCAGGTCGTACACCTTTTCGCTGGTGGCCAGCTTTGTCCCCTTGCGGTCCAAAATCTCGCCCCGCTTGAAGGGGATGGTCTGGCTGCTGTACTGCTGCTGGGCAAGGACCTGTTTCTTGTAGCGTTCCCCGTTATCCCGGTTGATCAGGACCAATCTGGCTCCTAACCCTGCAAAAGCCAGCAGCACCAGAATAAACAGCACTACCAGCTTTTTCTGCATCTTCGCAGTGAATTTGTTCTCTCCCAGGCCATGTCCGCCGAAACGGCCGTTCGTCCTCCCGCTGCCCTGTCCAGCGTTCCTTCTTCCTCTTTCCAAAACGACACCCGCTTTACTTATGAATCTCGGTAAACTGCCTCACATAATCGCTCCCGTCGCTGGGGATCTCCACGATCTGCCCTTCCTGGGCGTACACCATTCCAAGCTGGGTGATGGCGATCCGCCGTACCTCTTCCAGATCCACAGCGCTGTCGATCCGGTTTAACGCCTCGTCATTTTCCAGCTTCAGGTTGTTCAGTTGGCTCTCCAGTCTGGCCACCTCCTGCACGCTGGTCGTGATCCCCGCCTCCAGACGGATATAAGAAATGAGCATAATGCCGGTCATCACCAGCGCGGCGCTCAAAAACATCACATAGGCGAAATTCATGTACTTCGCCCTCTGCCGGTTCTTGCGCGTGGTGCGGCTCAACTGCTTCCGGGGCTGTTCCAACTGCCTTCTGACGTCTACCTGACGAGCGGCTGTCCCCCTCACATAAGCGCTGCCGCGATATTCTCCCTGTCCTGCTCGGTTTTCTCTCCCTGTGGCCCTTCTCGTAGCCATTTCCTTCCCCCCTGCCGGTACGCCGGCGTCAGCTTTTTTCAAAAATCCTCAGTTTTGCGCTCTTGGCGCGCGGATTGCGATCCATTTCCTCCTGCGACGGAAGGATGGGCTTTCTGGTGACCACCCTCCCCCTGCTCTTCTGTCCGCAAACGCATACCGGAAATTCCGGCGGACAGGTGCAGGGATTTTCATTTTTCCGAAATGCGTTCTTGACGATCCGATCCTCCAGGGAATGAAAGGTGATGATACACAGCCTTCCTCCCGGATTCAAAAAACCGATCAGTTCGTCCAGGGAGGTTTCCAGCACCTCCAGTTCCCGGTTGCAGGCGATCCGGATCGCCTGAAAAGTCCGTTTGGAGGGATGTCCGCCTTTTTCCCGCATTTTTGCCGGGATCGCAGCCCGGATGATCTCGTTTAATTCTCCCGTCGTTTCGATCTCTTTTTCCTGCCTCGCAAGGCAGATATGCTTTGCTATGTTCTTTGCGAATTTATCTTCTCCGTAATCCCGGATGATGCGGTAAAGCTCTCCTTCGGGATAGGTATTGACGATCTCTCTGGCGCTCAGGGTCTGGCGCCTGTCCATCCGCATATCCAGCGGCGCGTCGTACCGGTAGGAAAATCCCCTTTGGGCATTGTCCAGTTGATAAGAGGATACGCCCAGATCCAAAAGGATCCCATCGGCTCCCTGATAGCCCATTGTCCTGGCCACGGCAGGCAGGTCGCAAAAATTCTCCCGCACCAACCGGACGTGTTCCTTCCAGGGCTCCAGCCGTGCCCCGGCCGCCGCGATCGCGTCCTCATCCTGGTCCACGCCGATCAGTTCCCCGCCTTGCAGCAGCGCGGCCACCGCCAAGGCATGTCCCCCGCCCCCCAGCGTCCCGTCGCAGTAGACGCCTTCCGGCTTTACCTGCAGTCCCTCTATCGTTTCCGCCAGCAGTACGGACGTGTGTGCAAATTCCATCTCTTTCTCAGAAGCCCAGGCCCATATCGTCCATCCTCTCGGCGATATCCTCCATGGATTCCTCTTCTTCCTCCATCTGTCTCCAACGGGCTTCGTCCCAGATCTCGATGCGGCTCCCGACGCCCACCAGGGTAATGTCCCGGACCAGTTGCGCGTATTCCCTGAGCTTTGCCGGGATCAATATCCTCCCCTGCTTGTCCACCTCCACCTCCGCCGCTCCGGCCAGGAAATGCCGGACGAAGGTACGGTGATCCTTTTTGCTTATGGAAAGGGTCTTGAGCTTTTCCTCGAAATTGCCCCAGCCTGCGTAATCATACACGAAGAGGCAGCCATCCATCCCCTTGGTCACCACGAACCTGTCACCAAGCGTCTCCCTGAATTTGGAAGGGACGATCAGCCTGCCTTTTGTATCCACCGTATGATTGTATTCGCCCATAAACACGCACGATCACCTGCCGTTCACAGTGGCCCGCATCACATCGATGATTGAAAAACGGGGATTTGATTACCACTTTAAACCATTTTCCACCACTTTCCTCCACTTTTATATTCATTCTAGCTTAAACAGGGGAGTTTTTCAACCCCTTTTTCATAAAAAAATGCGCCGGCTTTTCGCTGCCGGCGCACTGAAATCCTGTCATACTATATTTTGTGTTGTCGCTTTATTCTCCTACTAAATCTGGGTCAAACATTGAAGCGGAACAGAATCACATCCCCATCCTTCACCACATAATCCTTGCCTTCCATACCGACCAGGCCCTTTTCCCGGGCCGCCGCCAGGGAACCCTGCTCCAGCAGGTCCCGGTAGTTGACCACTTCCGCCTTGATGAAGCCCCGCTCGAAATCCGAATGGATCTTGCCCGCCGCCTGCGGCGCCTTCGTACCTTTTTTAATGGTCCAGGCGCGGCACTCGTCCTCTCCCGCCGTCAGAAAACTCATCAGCCCCAGCAGGCTGTAGCTGGCGCGGATCAGCTTTTCCAGGCCGGACTCCTTGAGTCCCAGTTCCTCCAAAAACATCTGCTTTTCCTCATCCTCCAGCTCCGAGATCTCTTCCTCGATGCTGGCGCAGATGACGAACACCTCGCTGCCGCTTTGGGCGGCATAGCTGCGCACCGCCTGTACCCCTGCGTTACCTGCGCCGTCGTCTTCCAGATCGTCCTCCGAAACGTTGGCGGCATAGATCACGGGCTTTGCCGTCAGAAGGTTCAGCGCTGCAAAAGCGGCCTCCTCGTCCTCATCCCGGGTTTCAAAGCCGATAGCCATCCTCCCGTCCTCCAGGCGCTCCTTCACGCGGTTTAGCATCTGCAGTTCCTTTTCCTGGGTCTTATCCATGCGCGCGCTCCTGGCGACCTTGGCGATCCGCCGTTCGAGAATCTCCAGATCGGAAAAGATCAGCTCCAGGTTGATCGTCTCAATGTCCCGCATCGGGTCTACGCTGCCGTCCACATGGATCACGTTATCGTCCTCAAAGCAACGGACCACATGGACGATGGCATCCACCTCCCGGATATTGCTCAAGAACTGGTTGCCCAGCCCCTCGCCCTTGGAGGCGCCCTTCACCAGCCCCGCGATATCCACAAACTCGATCACCGCCGGCGTCACTTTTTTCGTATGATACAGTTCTCCCAACTGCCGGATGCGCTCGTCCGGCACCGCCACGATGCCGATGTTGGGATCGATGGTGCAGAACGGATAATTGGCGGACTGGGCGCCCGCTTTTGTCAGAGAATTGAACAGTGTGCTTTTGCCCACGTTGGGCAGGCCGACGATGCCTAATTTCATTTCTTCCTATCCCTATCCAAAAATCCTTGACTGACAAGGGTTTTTGCCTTTCTCCAAATTATGTCCGGCGCATGGGTTTTTCCTGTACCCGGCAAGTCCGGGGCAGTTATAGAGTATACCATAAAAAGAATGCCTTTTCAATCTCTATTCGACAGGGATCACCGGGTTTCAAGCAGCCACTCCACTAAATTTTCAGATTTGATCCCTTCATAGGAACGATCCAATCCCGGTTCAAGCGACAACACGATCTTTTCATAGTT
>CANQFM010000084.1 GCA_947598825.1 uncultured Eisenbergiella sp.
CTTAGCCCAGCTTTGCTTCCGATAACACCATACTGCATCTTTCTCCCTTAACTGCCTTTTCACTTCTTTTCTGCCTTTTCCGTAAGAAACCAGATCAGAGTAAGAACCAACAGAGTTACCACTGGAATCATCAGCACGACAATTATATACGGATGCTCCATAATAAATTTCCCAAATGCTATCCCGGACACAAACCCGATAAGAACCCCGATAAAAAAGGCCAGCGTATCCCAAGAAAAGCCGTCGGTCTGTCTCGTCACTGTAGCCACCGGCCTTACTACAGATGGGCGGGGCAGTTCAAGCCTTTCCTTTTGTATCTCTTTAGGTATACAACTGTTGTCCACTGCCTTTTTGCTTTGAATAAGAGGATCAAACAGCCCCGTTATACAAGAACAATCAGAAATAATCAGATGGCAATACCTTCTTTCTCCCACCTGAAACGGTACGACATAGTTAGGCGTCCCATATGTCTCCGCACACCACTCTGCCGCCTCCGATTTCTTCATCCTGCTTATATTCCTCAGGCTTTCTGCATCCCCTATCATAACAAGCTGGCTATCATCAACATAAAGACCCAGCACAGACTTCCCGCTTGAATCCTGTGCTTTCTTCCAGATGGATTTCCCCAGGGCAAGGCTGTCAAAACAATTCATAACACCACGGTCTTTCTCATAAGTGTGTGTGTATGGGTCTATACTGCTTATCACCCGTATCTCCCCCGTCCGTAACCTCTGCGCCTTAGTCCTCGCCGCAACTACCATATAAACTTCCCTTATCATAACAAGTCCTCCTTTAACTCTCTCTTGTATTTATAAAACGTTTTACGCGTTATCTTCGCCAGTTTCCATGTTTCTTCATCATTCAAATGACCACCAAAAGTCCGGTTATTTTCCTTGATATATTTTTTCGCAGTCTCAGCTTTTTTCACATTCAGACGGGTTCCCTTGGAATGCCCAATCTGTTTTCCGTTCAGGCGGGCCGTTTCTATTCCTTCCCTCGTCCTCTGGCGCAGGTCGGACACTTCCTTTTCCGACTGACGGAACGCAATCCGAATCTGTTCCGCCGCCAGCGCCAACAAGTATTTATTGATTCCCTCAAGGATAAAATCTACCTCTGTCCCCGTCATTCCCACACAATTATCTGCCGCCTTTTTATAAACCGATGTATTGATATGCGGTTCTTTAAGAAACTCAAGTTCAATCCCTGCCTGATATAACTTTACATACAGTTGAAATCCTTCTTCCGCGTCCCGGCTCATTCTTGAGACGGAATCAAAAACGATCCGGTCACCGGGTTTCACAGCCGCCACTATTTTTTCAAGTTCCTTCCTCCCTTGAAATTTCGTCCCCGTATAAACCTCTTTGACGATCACCGCATCCGGGTATGCCCCTTTGATATTCCGTTCCTGCCGTTCCATGTTCTGCCGAGCCGTTGAAATCCTACAATACCCATAAACCATTTCTCTGCACCTTCTTTTCCATGCTCCAACATCTATTTCCAATGTCTTTTTTTACCTCATTTTCAACCGTTTTTTCAGCCCAGTTCTGACGAGCGTCAGATTTTCCCCCCTTTCGCTCTTTTCAAAAACTTATTAAATCGCTGTCTTTTACCACCTTTTTTGACCACGTCATTTATACTACTCCCACATAAAAAATATTTTCTTTATATCCCTCAGTTTAAGTAGAGTCGAATATACAGTCGGTTTTTTAAAAAAAGGTTTTCAGGACTTATTTCTTCGGACAGCTTATGAAATTCCATCGGATCCGGTTTCACATAATTCACATAACCATTTTTGGTTACTTGGTTACCATCATTTTTCCCGCCCTACGGCGCTTCCCGTCCTCAAACCCTCACGCATTCTCGTTCTAAGCTGGTTCTAAGCAAAAAAATCTTCCATGCACCCATTCCCGCGAAATAAAGAAACCAACCGTTTTTAGGTATTATAAATACTAAAAAACAGACATTCCTTCAAAAACGGAACGCCTATGTTCTTAAACACGAATTATTATAATTGTTATTTCGTTCGGGACGCAGAGGTCGCAGGTTCAAATCCTGTCGCATCGACGATGGAAAACCCGGAAAAGCAAGTGGTATTGCTCAAAGGGAAAAAGTGAACAGAGAGCAATGCCGGTACAAAACAAGGGCAAAGACACCACAGATGGAAACGGTCTGTGGTGTCTTTGTTTACATGGATAACGAGCCAATCTTTGGGTATGCTCGTTACTTTTTTATGAACTTACGGAGAATACTTGATTTTTGTGGAAGCATTGGATGTAATAATTACGAAAAAAGGTGTGAAGGAAGACCATATTATCGTGATCGCCCTGGATGACCGCAGCAACAAAGAACTGCGCGATCCCGACAATATGCTAAGCTTTGTAAAAGAACGGATCGTGGACAGAGACACCTATTATATCATTCTGGACGAGGTACAGCTCCTTGCCGAGTTTGAGGATGTCCTCAACAGTTTTATGCATATCCGCAACGCAGACGTATATGTGACCGGCAGCAATTCAAAGTTTCTCTCCTCTGATTTGGTTACGGAATTCCGCGGCCGCGGAGATGAGATCCGCATCTATCCGCTCTCCTTCCGAGAGTATTGTTCCGTTTATGAGGGCAGCGCCGACGAAGCATGGGACGATTACTTTACCTACGGCGGACTGCCGCTGATCCTCTCCCGTGAAACGGCGGAGGAAAAAGCGGAATACCCAGAGCAAACAGGAGCAGGAGGAGCGCCTGCTGAACGCCATCGGTGACTCTTTCAAGAAGATCATCGTCGTGCGGGATAATATCAAGGTGCGCAGAAATGATATGGGGATCGTGACCATCGGCATCCAAAACTTCCTTCTGGATGAGAACAACCTGAACCTGTAAATCCATTTTATGGGACTGAACTTTTTGCATAACATAATACAGGATATCACGGAAATGTCGTAAAGCTCTACCCAGATAAATGCGCAATTTTACATCACCTCATTTCTTTTTCTTATCATGCCGGAGGAACTTTGTTAGGATGATTTGGGGAGAAATCCTGGGGAAACCTAAGCCAAAGCGGCCTGCCCTTTTTTCAGAGGAGTTCTTCCCAAACGTAAGAAAGGAGAAAAGGTATGGATATCCAATACTTATTGTTTTTGCAGCAAATCAGAGAGGCCACGGGCGGGGTGTTGAACAGCTTTTTTTTGCAGATCAGCGATCTGTCCTATGGAATTTTTATCTGGATGTTGGCTTGTGTCCTGTTCTGGTCTGTTGACAAAAAGAGCGGACGTTTCTTGTTTTTGAACATCGGCTTCTCCAGGTTTTTTATGCAATTGCTGAAGCTGACCTTCTGCGTATACCGGCCCTGGATCCGTTCAGACCAAATCGTGCCTGTAGAGACCGCATCCGGCTATTCTTTTCCCAGCGGTCACAGCATCACTGCCACATCCAACTACGGAACCGTGATGGAGCGGTACAGGAAGCATAAGCCTCTTTGTATTTTCCTCGGGTTCATGATCGTACTCACCATTTTTTCCAGAAATTATATCGGTGTTCATACACCCCAGGACGTGATCGTGGGAACTTTGCTGGGTGCCGTGGTCGTGGTAGTAGGTGCGAAAGTCTGGGAATGGATCGACGAGCATCCGGAGAAGGATTGGCTGATCCCCTGCGTCGGTGTGGTGCTGACCGTTCTATTTTTGATCTACATTTCTGTCAAATCCTATCCCATGGATTACGCGGATGGAAAGCTTTTGGTGGATCCCGAGAAGATGAAGGTGGACGGGTTTAAGGATGCCGGGCGGCTTTTAGGAGTAACTCTGGGATGGTTTCTGGAGCGGCGTTTTGTAAGATTTTCCATGGATGTATCGCCGATTCAGAAGGTGACCAGGGCGAGTGTGGGCGTGCTTTTGCTCATCTTCATTGAAAAATGCCTGACCCCTGCCGTGACAGGCGCATTTGCCTCCGCCTGGACGAATTGCCTGATGACCTTTTTGGAATTGCTGCTTCTCATGGTGGTTTATCCGCTCTGCTTCTCTAAGCTGGAAGGCTCCGGCACGGAACGCGTTTCTGCTTAGACTGGGTTTGTTTCACAATCTTCAAGGAAAAAGGATAGCCGCCGCTACCAGCAATAGCGACGGCTGCCCGTAAGGGTAAGCATTAATGGCTTATGTGCGTTTTTCAAATCATTTCTTTTATTGCGCCACTGTATAAAGCGCATAGAAATAGCCTTTCTTGTCCATCAAATCATCAAACATTCCAGATTCGACGATATGGCCGTCTTTTAGAACAATGATGCCGTCATACTGCTTTAGGAGCGATTCTACTAATGAGTGAGTTACGACGATGCGAGTGATGCCATCTAATTTCAATATATCGCCAGTCACTTGATATGCTGTCTGTGCGTCAAGTGCCGCAGTCACTTCATCGGCAAGCAAAACCGATGATTTTTGCAAGAGGCTCCGGGCAATGGCGATGCGCTGCTTCTCGCCGCCGGACAGGTTCTTACCGTTCTCGCCACACAGATAATCCCCGCCACGCTCGTTTATGAGCCGCGACAGCCCCGAAAGTTCAATTGCCCTATCCACATCGGCGGTCGGGAAGTCTCGAAACATGGTAATGTTGTCACGGATGGAGGCATCAAACACAAACACATGCTGCTCGACCATGGAAACCAGCTCATAGAGTGACTTACTGCTGATTCCCATAAGCTCTGTGTTGTCATAGCATATCGCTCCCTTGTAGTCGTGGCGCGATGCCATCAGAAGCTTCAAGAGTGTAGATTTCCCACTGCCGGAATTGCCAACAATGGCATAGCTCTTCCCTGCCTTAAAATCTATATTAATGTCGTGCAGTATCTCATTGTCCTGCTCATAGCAAAAGCACAGATTGTGTACCGAAATACCGTTCTCCAAACAGTTGGGGATGTCTTTTCCCTTGTCGCGGACATTTAGCTCTAATGTCCGCGCCATTTTGTCAACGAGGCCGAGCGCCGCCCGTCTTGAAGCCAACAGCTCCGGCATTTCGCCGACAACGGTTATTACCGCTCCGGTCAGATCCATAAAAACAAACAGGATACCGGGCGTAATGCCCCAACCCAGATATGTCAGCACCGCACCGGTGAGAAATGTCCCCATCTGAGCGGAAAGACTCGCAACGCCGCCTATCATCCCGAGAAGAACGCTGATCCTCCGTTTCCGGCATTTGGCGGTTTCCACCTCTCTGCTGCTTTGCTCCAAAAGGCTGACGGCAGCGCCCTCCGCGCGGAAGCTTTTTATTACGGAGAAGCCGCTGAGGATGTCCTTGAGAGATGCGGTAAATTCGCCGTTCTTCTCCGATACAGCTTTCTCCGCCTTCTCCATACGCGCCCCCTCCCGCATGGAGGCGAGGAACGGCAGAGCGCACAGGCCGATGGCGATGGCGGCTAGGATCGGGCTGTACAGCAGCATCAGAACGACCGCGCCGGCCGCCCAGACAAGATTAAAAACAATAGCATACTGCTTTTCAAGATAGTTTGTCTCTACGGAAGTCAAATCGTTTGAAAATGCAGAGATGTATGTACTCGTGGCCTCGCTCTGAAAGGACGCGATATTCTTCCGTGTCAGTTCCCGAAACGCGAAGCTTTTGAACTGTGACAGCGCTTTTTTCATAAACTGCGGCTGCGCCCAATACTGAAGTCCTTTGATCGGTATGATTAAGAGGATAATGCCGACTGTCAGTACAGTCAGCACACTGAGGGACAACGCGCCCGGCTCGCCGGACACATTGTCGACAAGCTGCTGAATGAGCCATGCTACCGCCAGATTCAGCACGCTGAACAGGATGGAAGTAAGGAGCATGGCGCAATACGCCAGTTTATTCCCTCTGAAAAACGTGGAAAGATATTCTCTGCGCAATGTCTTATTCTTCATTTTGGATTTCCTCCCACATCCGTCCGAGAGATTCGTTTTCCAGAGATTTTAACGTTTTGGCGGCTGTTTCCGCAGCGGTGCTGCCTAAGCTGTCGAACGCCATCTGCTGTTTGGCCGCGCTTATGAAGCGAAGGCTGCCTGCAGAATAGTTGGGATCCCGGTCAAATTCCTCCGCCAGCTTTTTAGCCGCCAATAGGGAAGCTCGGGCGTCGCCTGGTTTTCCCAGCTTCAACTGCGCATGGGCAAGACAAATAAGGAAACTCACACAGGGCTTGTCAAACAAATTGCTTTTTCTGTCCGATTTCAGACCTGCGAAAAAGTCCAGTGCCAGCTTGAGAATCGAAGCGCCGGAGGCATAGTCGTCCCGCTTGAAGTACACGTTCAAAAAGCCGTTGGCGATCCGTATCAGCATTGCCGATACGGAAACAAGCGCCGTGGAGAGATACTCCACCGCCTCCTCGGGGCGGTTGCAGAAGACCACGAGAGACTGCCCGATCACATCGTCGTTGATGCCGCGCGGGTTGTTGCTTTTCAGCAGCTCCAGGGCCTTTTCCTCCTCGCCAAGCGCGGAATACGCACC
>CANQFM010000085.1 GCA_947598825.1 uncultured Eisenbergiella sp.
CTCTTTGCGTCCCACAACGATTTCTGAATCACAGAGTATTTTCATGTGGTGGGAAAGAGTGGGCTGGGTGATATGCAAATCGTCCAGCAGGACACAGGCACATTTTTCGCCGCCTTGGAGCAGTTGCAGGATTTTAATTCGGTTCTCGTCGCAAAGCGCCTTGAACACCCCTGCTATCTGCTTCTCTTTTGTCTGCAAGCTCGTCACCTCCCATAGACGATTTTCTATCTGTTCATAGTATATGCGTCATATAGAAGTTTGTCAATGGGTTTTTGAAAAAAGCTGGAGCAATTAAAAACAGTGCCCCAGCTTTTGATCCAAATCAAATCATTCCAAAATGCTCCAGCGCCGTCCGTATCGCCGCCTCTTTCTCTGGCGGGCATTGTGGCTGTCGGGAATCCTCTGACTTGGGCTTATTGTAATTTTCTCTTTCGATAATCCCGCACTTCCGCTTCACTTGTGCAATATACAAGTGGCTGACCTTCATTCCGAATTTCTCCAGCACATACTCCTTGATTTCCTCATAGCTGGCTTTCTTCTCGGCAGCGGTCAAATCCATCTCGTCCATGGTGAGTTCAACTTCGATATGCTGCTTGACATTGAGTTTGGACAATAAGCATACCGTCTCTATATTCGCCGTAAACGGAAACTGATCCACCGGCACGCACCTTTCCGCCACATACCCGTTTGCCAGAAAAACCTCCAGATCCCGGGCCAGGCTCGTGGGCTTGCAGGAAATATACACCAGCCGCTCCACTCCGTAGCCGATGATCTTCTGCAGCGCCTTGGGATGCACGCCATCCCGGGGCGGATCCAGTATGATAAAATCCGGCTTTTCCGCAATGCTGTCCAACACCTTAAGCACATCGCCCGCGATGAACTCGCAGTTATCCAGCCCGTTTAAGCGCGCGTTCTCCCGCGCCGCTTCCACGGCCTCCTGGACGATCTCCACGCCGATCACCTTCTTTGCTACAGGCGCCATAAGCTGGGCGATGGTGCCTGTGCCGCTGTAGAGATCGTAAACCACGCTGTCCGGCCTGCTTTCTTCATCCAGGAGGCTTCCCACATAATCCCGGACGGTCTGATAAAGCACCTGGGCGCAGTATGTATTGGTTTGGAAAAAGGAAAAAGTGGAGATCTTAAAGCGCAGGTCCAACAGCCTTTCATAAAAGAAATCCTGCCCGTAAAGGATCTGCGTATGATCGCTCTTGATGGCGTCGGCCACGGAATCGTTTACGATATGCAAAATTCCGGCGATCCTGCCCTCCAGCGAAAGGCTCAGCATCCTCTCTTTCCAGCCCTCCAGATCACATGTCCCCTGCGAAGTCGTCACCAGCGCTATCAGGATCTCCCCGGTATAGGCGGCCTTGCGCACCAACAGATGACGTAGATAGCCCTGGTGGGTATAGCGGTGGAAAAAGGGCAGAGCCAGCTTCTGGAAATATGCCAGCGTTTCCTTTAGGATCAGGCGATAATCCCCATCCACGATCCGGCAGCCGTCCACCGTCACAATGTCATAGAAACTCCCTTTTTTATGCATGCCAAGGGCCAGAGGCCCGTCTTTGACCTCATCTCCAAAGGAAAACTCCATCTTGTTGCGGTAGCCGAAACAGACGGGGCTTTTCTTGATCGGTTCCCAGGCGCAGGCGCTCTCCTGTCCTTCCAGTACCGGCATAAGCAGTTCCCTGACCTGCCGTTCCTTTATCTTTAGCCCCTCCTCATAGGGCATGGAAAGATAGACGCAGCCGCCGCAGATACCAAAATGCCGGCAGCCTTCCCCATTCTCCGCCGTCGCCGTCTCCAGAGGCGACTTTTCCAGGATTTCCTTCAGCCTGCCTTCCCCTTTGCCCTTTCTCACCCTGGTAACTGTCAGGGAAACGCGCTGTCCCGGCAGGGCGCCCTTAACGATGCAGATTTCCCGCTGTCCGTCCTGGCTTTCCCCTTCCATAAGAGGATCCAATAACACCTCTGCTTTATTGGGAAATTTCACCGTTTCCACCCGTCCCGATCGAAGTTGTCCTTTTTTCAAATCAACGCCTCCTCCTTTTTACATTGCCGGATGATATTTCCTGTCAAAAAAAGCGGGACGTCCCGGCGGCCGGATCTCCTCCAACCGCCTCAGGGCTTCCCGCTCATCCGCCTGTATCTGTTTGGCAGGTTTATACCGTTCAGGATTCGTATGCAGCGTCGTCCGCAGCCTCAGCCTCTTCTTCGGATTCCGACGCCGGCTCTTCCGCCTTTGCACTGTCCTGCGCCTCTTCGTCTTCGGCCCCGGATCCCGTCGCTTCGGCCTCTGTCTCCTCCGTTTCCTCCAGATCATCGTCCTCAAAATCATCATCGAAGTCATCGTCGAAATCATCCAGATAATCCGGCGTCAGATAACGGTACACCGCATATGCGATCCCCGCGACCGCCGCGACGGCCCCGATCACAGCCAGGATCAGAATAACCCAGTTCTTCTTTTCTTCATTCTTTTTCATAACTTCCAGTAACTCGTCCACTTTTGACATACTGCCACCCTTCCTTTCCTCTCTCTGAATTGTTGCAAAGCCGCGTATACGCTTTTTCCCCTTAGTTTCGGCTGTACTGTTACTATCATACCACCGATTCGGGAAATTTACTATTGAAAAAAACAAACTTTTATATTTTTTTCAGCTTTGCAAAGCCGGCGTACATGATCTTCTGCCCATAGCCGTCAAACTGAATGGTAACCTTATAATCTCTTGGCTCTTCTGCAAGCGCAATTACCGTACCGTCGCCGAACTTCACATGTCTGACCCGGTCGCCCACGCCATATTCCAGGCCGGTCTTTCCTGCGCCGCCTTTCTGCAGGCCGCTCACGCCTTTCAGGCTGCCGATCCCCTGGGCGATAAACGGTTTATGGGCTGCCGCCGTGGCCTTCGGTTTCGCTATGGCTTTCGGTTTTTCACCGAACGGGCGCGCTGCTGGGGCAGAGGCGCCAGTTTTCTGCGGCCTTTCCCCGGCAAACCCGTCAAACCCGGCAAATCCGGAAAAACCGGAAAATCCACTGAATCCGCCCTCTTCTGTCTCTCCTTCCTCTTCCTCCCGGAAGGAGAACCGTTTGCTCCCCGGCACCTTCTGATCCAGAAGGTTTCCCGGGATCTCCCGCACAAAACGGCTCGGCGGATTGTACTGCGTCTCCCCGCGGATCATCCGCGTCCGGGCGCAGGTCAGGGTCAGATCCTCCTTCGCCCGGGTAATGCCCACATAAGCAAGCCGTCTTTCCTCTTCAACCGCCGTGGGATCGTCATCCGCAATGCTCATAAAACCCGGGAAAATGCCGTCCTCCATCCCCGCCAGGTAAACGCAGGGAAACTCCAGGCCCTTGGCGGAATGAAGCGTCATCAGCAGGACTTTATTGTCGTCCGCGTCCACGCCATCGATATCCGCCACCAGAGCGACTTCCGCCAGGAAAGCGTCCAGCGTGGCGTTCTCGTTGGCCGCCTCAAACGCCACGATCTTGCTGATCAGCTCATCGATATTGGCGATCCTGTCCTGCGCATCTCCCTCATCGGATTCCTCCAGTTCCTTCACATAGCCTGTCATCTCTATGAGCTCGTTCACCAGCTTTTCCAGGCTATAATATTCCAGCTTGGCCCGAAAGGACTGGATCAGCGTCACAAAAGACTCCACCTTATCGACGCCTCTGCCAAGGCCCGGGATCTGATCCGCCATCCGCAGGGCGTCATAGAGGCTCAGTTCATTCTCATTCGCATAGTCCTGGACTTTATTTAAAGTCGCAGCCCCGATCCCCCGGCGCGGCACGTTGATGATGCGCCTCACCTGCAGATCGTCCTGCCCGTTGTCAATGGTCTTTAAGTAGGCCAGCATGTCCTTGATCTCTTTGCGCGCGTAGAAATTCACGCCGCCTACCACATCGTAAGGGATTCCCCGCATAATACACTGTTCTTCCAGGAGGCGCGCCTGCGCGTTCGTCCGGTAGAGTACAGCGCAGTCCCGGTACTGGATTTCCTGCCGGCTCTTCCTGCGCGCGATCTCATCGGCAATATATTCCGCTTCTTCGTAGGCGGTATCAAACTGCCGGAAATGGATTTTCCCGCCAGCGCCCTTATCCGTCCAGAGCGCTTTTTCTTTTCGCTCCTTATTGTTGCGGATCACCCCATTTGCCGCATCCAGGATCGTCTGCGTGGAGCGGTAATTCTGTTCCAGCTTCACGACGGCGCACTCCGGGAACACCTTTTCAAAATCGAGGATATTATTGATATTCGCCCCGCGGAACTTATAGATAGACTGATCGTCGTCGCCCACCACGCAGAGGTTGCGGTATTTCTCTGCCAGAAGATGGATCAGCTCAAACTGCGCTGTATTGGTGTCCTGATATTCGTCCACCATAATATAAAGGAAACGCTCCTGATAATACTCCAGCACCTCCGGGCATGTACGAAACAGCTCCACCGTCTTTACGATCAGATCGTCAAAATCCAGCGCGTTGTTCTTTTTCAGCGTATCCTGATATTCCCGATAAACCGCCGCGATCTTCTGTCCCGAAAAGTCCCCCTGCATCGTGCGTTCAAACTCCTTCGGAGAGATCAGTTCATCCTTGGCGGAGGAAATGGCCGCCATCAGGCTCCGTTCCTTAAACATTTTCGTATCGATCTGCAGCTTCTTGCAGACCTCCTTGATCACGCTTTTGCTGTCGTCCGTATCGTAAATCGTAAAATTCGTCGCATAGCCGATCCGGTCAATGAACCTTCTTAAGATCCGCACGCAGGTGGAATGAAAGGTGGCGACCCAGACGCTCTCCGCGCCCTGTCCGATCAGATCGTCCACGCGCTGCCGCATCTCTCCGGCAGCCTTATTGGTAAAGGTGATGGCCAGAATGTTCCAGGGCGAAACGCCCTCGTGTTCGATCAGATAGGAGATCCGGTAAGTCAGCACCCGTGTTTTGCCGCTTCCCGCCCCGGCCAGGATCAATACCGGCCCTTTGGTTTTAAAAACAGCCTCCCTCTGTCGGCTGTTCAATGCGTCATAAATGCTCATATTGCCTCGTTTTCCCTCGTACAGAGGCCGGTTCCTCAGCAAAGATCCCGGCCCCTGCACGGCTCTTTTCGTATCCTGTCCTGCGCGCCGCAGGATTGCTGTATAAAATTTTATCAGATTTCCCCGGACAGCACAATGCCAAAAGCGATCATTTTTCCAGGGCCTTCTGCGCAAACTCTGTATTCACCAGATCGCCGTAGGGCACCCGTTCGGACAGTTCTCCGGAATCTTCTAGAATATCCTGCAGCAGGGTAAAGGCGTCCTCCCGAAAGATCAGATCCTCCTTCCAGGTATCCTGGCTATGATAGCGTTCCACGATCTTTGTCAGCGTCTCGGCATCCGTTTCCGCAAACTGCGGCTGGATCACGGCCGAAATCTCTTCCGACGTATGGGAAGCCACATAATCCATCCCCTTCTGGAGTGCGTTGGTAAATCCCTGCACGATATCCGGATGCTTTTCCAGATAGCTCTTTTTGGCGGAAAACGCCGTATAAGGAACGTAACCGGAATCCTCTCCCAGAGAGGCCACGACGTAACCGTCCCCCTTTTGCTCAAGCATAGTCGCATGCGGCTCAAATTCCACGGTATAACTGCCCTGTCCACCTGAAAAAGCCGCTGCGGTGGAACCGAAATCGATGCTCTGGTCGATGGAAAGGTCTGCCTTCGGATCGATTCCGTTTTTCTTCAGGATATACTCAAATACCATCTCCGGCATCCCGCCGGCGCGCCCGCCCAAAACGTCCTGCCCTTTCAGCATTTCCCAGGAAAAATTCTCCACGGGTTCCCTGGACACCAGGAAGTTTCCGGCCCGCTGCGTCAGTTGCGCGAAATTTACCACATAATCGTCCGTCCCGCCCAGATAAGTGTAGATGGTGGATTCGGATCCCATAAAGCCGATGTCGGCCTCTCCGGACAGGACGGCGGTCATCGTCTTATCGGCGCCAAA
>CANQFM010000086.1 GCA_947598825.1 uncultured Eisenbergiella sp.
AACGGTCAAAATAAGTATAATGAGTTGTCCTTTCGCTGTCAACCGGCAACGGCCCGGCTGCGCCGTATGCAAAGGCGGATGAAAAATCTGATGACATTTGGGCGGGTTTATTGTAATATGGAATGGGATCTTTCCTATATATTATATTTACCGCATGATTTACGACAGAGGGATATTTCATGAGATTCAGAGAAGAAGTGTTTGCCAGGATTTGTACGATCGTCACCGTTGTGGTCCTGCTGGGGATCGTGATCTTCGAGGCCGTCAAGCTGCAGGGGATGAGAAACGAATGTGAACAGGCGCATACGACGGCCGCTTCCCTGCAGGAGAGCCTGCAGAAAATGGTGGATGCCAACGCGGTCCTGCAGCAAAAAAATGGGGAACTGGAAGCGTTTCAGGAAAAATGGGCGTCTTATGCGGCCTTTGCGGACAGTAAGGAGGTGCTGACGCTGCGCAGCGATCTGCTTTCCAGGCCGCAGTTGATCCCCGATCAGGCCAAGCTTGCGCTGGACAGTTGGCTGGACGGCCAGGAAGGGACGCCTGCCGGGGAAAACGGCGACAGCGGGAAAGAAGAAGAGAAGGGATCGGATCGGGACAAACAGACAGAGGAGGAACTGGCCGAAGAGGTGCCGTCCAGAAGGTTTTTGTTTGCCTTCCGGGATTCGGAGGGAGAATCTGTTTTTGTGCCCGCCAGCATCGGCGTCGGCGATGAGGCGGCCTGTATGGTCTATACGGCGGCCTTTGAAAAGAATTATGAGGCGGTTGTGGAACTGATCTTTACCGTGGATTTTACGGCCCAGCATTCTGTGTTTGAACGGGACAGCGCGGGAAGGATCGCCTGGAAGTGCGTCGCATACAATGTCGGGGACGGATGGCAGGGAGTAGCGTCCACAGAGCCTTTGGAGGAGGAGAATGCCGAGTGAACGCGCAGGAGATTTATGAAAAGCTGGATTCCCTTTTTGCGCAGAACCGGATCCAGGAGGTAGAGCCTTTTTTGCTTTCCTGTCTGGAACAGGCGCGCAGCGAGGAGGATTATGGGGTCTATATTTCCGTAGGCAATGAACTGATCGGGTTTTACAGAAGCATTTCGGAGCACGAAAAGGCCCTTTCCATGGCAGAAGACGTACTTTTGCTGATGGAAGAACTGCAAATGGAAGAGACGGAGCATTTTGCCACTACGCTGCTGAACGCGGCCACCGCCTGTCGAGCGGCTGGGCGCTTAAACGAGGCGCTGGCCGACTATGCGCAGGCGCTGAAGATCTACGAAAAGACGATCCCTGCGGACGACTACCGCCTGGCCGGATTATATAACAACGTCAGCATTTTGCTGGAGCAGTTGGAGGATAACGAAAAGGCCGTCCTCTTTTTGGAACGGGCCATCTCCATTGTGGAAAAGCAGCCGGATGCCAGGATGGAACTGGCAACTTCAAAAACGAACCTGGCGTTGTTGTATTTCAAACTGCAGGACAACGGGAAAGCGGAATCGCTTTTAAAGGAGGCGGTCGAAATCTTCCGGGAAAACGGGACGGATACGGACGCCCATTACAGCGCGGCCCTGGCCGGCCTGGGAGAAGCGTATTTCCGCATGGGCAGGCTGGAAAAGTCGCTGGCCTTTTATGAGGAGGCGCTTGGAGAGGTAGAAAAGCATTTCGGCAGAAACGACAGTTACCGTCTGATCTGCGGCAATTGCGCAACGCTGCTGGGACAGCTTGGCAGAAAGGATGAGGCAGAACGCTATGAAAGGCTTGCAACTGAGCCGCCTGTACTTTGAAGCGTGCGGAAAACCGATGATGACCGAATTGGTCAATCAATATCCCGAGTTAAAGGACGGATACGCTGCAGGGCTTGTCGGACATGGGTCGGAATGCTTCGGCTTTGACGATGACCTGTCCCGGGATCATGATTTTGGCCCTTCTTTTTGTCTATGGCTGTCCCGCCCGCTTTTTGAAAAATACGGAAAGGCCTGTCAGGAGGCCTACGACCGTCTGCCCAAAGAATTTGCAGGCGTTTCGGCGAGGCGCGAGGAAGCCTTTGGGAAAGGCAGGACAGGAGTGTTGTGCCTGGAGGATTTTTATTACGGCCTGATCGGTTCCGAGAGGGCGCCGGAGAATGACGCAGAGTGGATGGCGCTTTTAGAGGAGCGGGCCGCGCTGGCGGTAAACGGCGAGGTCTTCACGGACGGATGCGGCCAGTTCAGCGCGGTCAGAAACGCCCTGACCGCCTACTATCCGGAGGATGTGCGTAAAAAAAAGATTGCGGCCAGGGCCGCCCTGATGGCGCAGTCCGGCCAGTATAATTACAGCAGGCTCTGCCGCAGGGGAGAATGGACGGCTGCCTTCCTGGCACTGCAGGAATTTATCAAAAGCGCCTGTTCCATGGTACATCTGCTCAACCGGTCCTATACGCCGTATTATAAATGGATGCACAGGAGTCTGAAGGATCTGCCCGTTTTGTCCCAGATCTACGACCTGTTGGATCAGCTTACGGCGCCCTTTGACAGCCGCAGCGCGTGGAGCAGCGCGCAGGAATCCGATTTTTTGCTGGGGATCATCAACACCAGGGATACCAGGGCCGTGCTGATCGAAACCGTCTGCCAGCTTGTTATCCGGGAGTTGGAGAGACAGGAGCTTACGGACGCGCATGATCTGTACCTGGAGGCCCATGCGGTCTCCGTTATGGAAAAGATCCAAAACCCTTCGCTCCGCTCCCTGCAGTTGATGGAAGGTTAAGAAAGACTTGAAACATATGTTCGGATATGATAAAATAAATAAACGGGATCTGTGTCTGATCGCCGTTGTTTTTCTGACTGCGGCAGGATTGCTGTTTTTCCGCCGTCTGAGCGCAGAAAAAGGGACTTTCGCCACTGTGGAACAGGACGGCCGCCAGATCGCGCAGTTGTCCCTGGCAGAGGAGGGGACGTACGTGTTCGTCTGCCGGGAGGGCGGGACCCATGTGATCCGGGTACAGGACGGCCTGGTCCGGGTGGAGGAAGCGGACTGTCCGGATCAGATCTGTGTCAGGCAGAGCTGGATCGGGCAGGAGGGTGAGACTGCGGTCTGTCTGCCGCACCGGATCCTTGTGCGGGTGCAGAAAGAAAGCGGATAACGGGCCGCGCGGCATGGAGGGTTCCATGAAAAAAACGGCAGTATTCGGGATGTTTGTTGGGGTGGCCCTGACTCTTTCCTGGCTGGAATCCATGATCGGGCTTACGCCGGGGATCCCCGGGATCAAGTTGGGGCTTCCCAATCTCATAGTGGTGTTTTGCCTGTACCGGTATGGAGAGCGGACGGCCCTCGGCGTTAACCTGCTGCGTATCCTGCTGGTTTCTTTTTTGTTCAGCGGAATGTACGGGATGCTCTACAGCCTGGCGGGGGCGTTATTGTCCTTTGCGGCGATGACTGTGGCGAAGCGGCGGATGGGGTTATCCATGATCGGCGTCAGCGTATGCGGCGGCGTGTTCCATAACATCGGGCAGCTTTTGACGGCGATGTGCATAATAAGGAGCGTGTGGGCAGTTTTTTATCTGCCGTGGCTGCTTCTGGCAGGATGCCTGACCGGTATCGCGATCGGCGTTCTGGCCCGGGAGATCTGCAGGCGGCTGCCGGAGGGACAAAACCTGGGAGGATAAGAAGAAATGTACGCGTATCTGATCGGCAAAGTGGCGGAGATAGAGGAAGACAATCTGGTTCTGGAAGTGGGGAATATCGGATACAACATTAAGGTGCCAGGCAGCGTTGCGGCGCAGCTTCCGCCTGTCGGGCAGCAAGTAAAGGTCTACACCTACACCAGCGTGCGGGAAGACGCGTTGCAGTTGTTTGGATTTTTAACGAAGGACGATCTGAGGATGTACCGGATGCTCATTACGGTCAGCGGCATCGGCCCCAAGGGCGGGCTGTCCCTGCTCGGCGCCATGAGCGCGGATGAAATCCGGATGGCTGTGCTGACCCAGGATGCCAAAGCCATTGCCAAAGCGCCCGGGATCGGGAATAAGACCGCGCAGCGGCTCATTCTTGATCTAAGGGACAAGATATCCATAGAGGATGCCTTTTCGCCGGAGCAGGGAAGTGTTGTTCAGGGGACGGGCGTGCTGGATCAGGCCCGGAACGAGGCTGTGGAAGCGCTGACGGCGCTGGGGTATCCTGCGTCGGACGCGCTGCGCGCTGTCAAGGCGGTCGAGCAGGAGGACATGGATGTGGAAGCGCTGCTGAAAGCGGCTCTGCGTAAGCTGTGACGGGGACGGCACGGAGGAAGCTATGGCGAGAACGATCGAAACCAAACTGACAGAAGAGGACGTCAGAATAGAAGGAAGCCTCAGGCCGAAGCTTTTGAAGGACTATATCGGTCAGGAGAAAGTCAAGGAAAACCTGACCATTGGGATAGAGGCCGCCAGACAGCGGGGGGAACCGCTGGATCATGTGCTTTTTTACGGGCCTCCGGGGCTCGGGAAGACCACGCTTGCAGGGATCATCGCCAATGAAATGGGCGTCAACATGAAGGTCACCAGCGGCCCCGCCATCGAAAAGCCGGGGGAAATGGCCGCGATCCTCAATAATCTGCAGGAAGGGGATCTGCTTTTTGTAGATGAGATCCATCGGCTCAACCGGCAGGTGGAGGAGGTGCTTTATCCGGCCATGGAGGATTTCGCCATCGACATCATGATCGGGAAGGGTGCGTCGGCTCGATCCATCCGGCTGGAACTGCCGAAATTCACGCTGGTGGGGGCCACGACCCGGGCGGGGCTTCTGACCGCTCCCCTGCGGGACAGGTTCGGCCTGATCCAGAGGCTGGATTTTTATACGGTGCAGGAGCTGCAGGTCATCATCCTCCATTCCGCCCGTATCCTGGGGGTGGAGATCGATCCGGAAGGCGCCAGGGAGCTGGCCAGGCGCAGCAGGGGAACGCCCCGGCTGGCCAACAGGATCCTGAAGCGCGTCCGGGATTTCGCGCAGGTCAGATATGACGGCGCCATTACCGGACAGGTGGCCAATGTGGCGTTAGATCTGATGGACGTGGACAAAATGGGGCTGGACGCCATCGACCGGAACCTGCTCTATACCATGATCGAAAAATTCAGCGGAGGCCCTGTGGGTCTCGACACGCTGGCCGCCGCCATCGGAGAGGACGCCGGGACCATTGAAGACGTATATGAGCCCTATCTTTTGATGAACGGTTTTATCGACCGCACGCCCCGCGGGAGGCTGGTGACGCAGCGCGCCTATCATCATCTGGGTCTGGATGCGCCGGAATAAGATATGACCAAATTGGTCAATCGAGTTTTTTGCATGTTATTTGAATCCTGCCAGTGATAAAATGTGCGTCGGAAGGGACTGTCAGCGCTGAACGGACCTTTCCGGCGTTTTGATATTCCCATATTTTTTCGTCCAGAGCCCATCAGTACTGCCAAATACTTTACCTTGCGGGGAGGATGGGATTCTGCTATAGTAATTTTAGCTTCTTTCCCTTCTGCGGACAGAAGAGATCATCTGAAAATCTTCAGAACAGCCCGCTGCCCATACGGGTACGGGCATTCGCCGGGGAGCATTCTTCCCCTGTTTTCACTCAGATCAAAGGATTAAAAGGACAGAGACGGACAAAAGAAAAGGAGGGCTTGTATTTGGGCAAAAAGAACAATGCGCTGTGCGCATTTCTTGCAAAGCCGGAGATCTTCGCGGACTTTATGAACGGGAATCTGTACGGAGGGAAATGGGTCTACAGCCCGGAGGACTTCGTCCCGCTGGAAACAGGCTATTACGAAAGGGGGAAGGATCGCCGGCGGGATGTGGCGATGCTGCTGTGCCATAACCGGCAGTATGCGATCCTGGCTGTGGAAAACCAGGACGAGAT
>CANQFM010000087.1 GCA_947598825.1 uncultured Eisenbergiella sp.
TTGAAGCCCAGACGATAGAGCGCCCTGGCCGTAAAATCATTGACCGCAGGGATCTCATAGCGTATCGAGCCGTCGCCGCTGTCATAGGAGATCAGAGCCAGTACCGTGCCGCTTAATTCCTCCCGCCGGGAGGCGGCGCGCAGCGTCCTGTCAAAGACCTCGTCAGGGACGATGTCGATGGAAAAACCGTAGGCGCGCATGGCGTAGATCAAGTCGGACAGATATTGGGGATAGTCGCCGTCCGGGAACCGTTTATCTTTTGCGATCTGGCTTCGTTACTTTTATTTTTGCCCACTTTTTTAAACTACATTTCCCGCCTTTTGTTTTCCGTTCTGCGCCATGACGCCGACAAGGGCATGGGGAATGTACAGTTCTTCCAGATAGTCGATTTCCCCCTGCGTCAGTTCCAGATCAACGGCATGGACCGCGCCCTCCACATGGGAAAGCTTCGTCGCTCCCACCACCGGGGCGGTCACCTTTGTCAGCAGCCATGCCAGGGAGATCTCTGTCATGGAAACGCTGCGATTGTCCGCCAACTCCGCGACGCGGGCGATGATCCTGCCGTCCGCCTCCGCCGTGGCGTCGTATTTGAATTTCGCATAGGCGTCCTGCTCCAGCCGCCTGGAGGTTTCGCCGGGGCGCCTGGAGAGCCGCCCGCCGGCAAGAGCGCTATAGGGCGTCATGGCAATATTCTGGTCGGCGCAGAAAGGGGCCATTTCCCGTTCTTCCTCGCGGGCGATCAGGTTATAATGTCCCTGAACGGACACAAACTCCGTCAGGCCGTGTTCGTGGGCATAGAAATTGGCCTTGGCAAGCTGCCATGCAAAGCAGTTGGAGATCCCGATGTACCGGGCCTTGCCCGCCTTGACCGCATCGTGCAGCCCCTCCATGATCTCCTCCATCGGCGTGTGATAGTCCCACATATGGTAAATGTAAAGATCCACATAGTCCATGCCGAGATTTTTCAAGCTTTGATCCAGGTAATTTTCGATGTGTTTCTGTCCGCTGACGCCCGCGTCGATCTCATCCTGTGTCCGGGGCGTAAATTTGGTGGCGATCACATATTCGTCCCGTTTTGCAAAGTCTCGCAGCGCCTTTCCTACATACTGCTCACTGGTGCCGTTCTGATAGGCAATAGCGGTGTCGTAGAAATTGATCCCAAGATCCAGGCCGCGTTTGATGATCTGCCTTGTCTGCGCCTCGTCCACCGTCCAACTGTGCTGTCCCGTGGCAGCGTTGCCAAAGCCCATACAGCCCATGCAGATGCGGGAGACAGTCAGGCTAGAGTTGCCCAGGTTTGCATATTTCATCATTCCTGCCTCCTTAAAGAACTGTCCTGGCCCATGCTTTAAGACTGTCCGCAGTCTGTCTGCCGTTCAGCACTTTTCCCTCGGTGATAACGGTATCTGCCGCCACGGACGGTTTCAGCCCGGCTACGGTCTTTCCGAATCCACTGCCGCCGGAGGTGGCGAACAGCACGATCTTCTTACCGGAGAAATCATAGCTCTCCAAAAAGCTGTTAATGATCGTTGGCGCCACATACCACCAGATAGGGAAACCCAACAGGATGGTATCATATGCCCCGATGTTGGCGTCCTGATCCGCCAGCGCGGGACGGCTGCTCTTGTCATTCATCTCTATAGAGCTGCGGGATTTTTTGTCCAGCCAGTTCAGATCGGCTTTTGTGTACGGCACTGCAGGCCGGATTTCATAAAGATCGGCTTCCACGGCCTGGGCCAGTTCCTTTGCAACGCGGGACGTCGTCCCGCTGGCGCTGAAATACGCCACTAATGTCTTGCTCATGTTTTCCCTTCCTTTCATTCTCCCAACAGTTTTCTTACACAGTTAAAGGTGATCTCATAAATCGACATAAACACATAATTGATGCCCGCTTCCTCCATCGCTGTCCGCTGTTTTTCGGTGACGTATGTATAGGGATAGATACCGAACATAAACGGGAAAAAGGTGTAGATAAAATTCTGTTTCTGCGCAACATCCATATCGGGGAAATACTGATGGAGACAGGCCATGACCGTGCGGATGGATTCGCCATATGCGACCTTAAACTCTTTTAGATGCTCCGGACGGCTTCCGGTTTCCATGTCGTAATGGTTCATGGACATGATCTTCAGAAGCTGTGCCCGGTTTTCCAAAGAGTGCGCCAGCATGGAGGCAAACTCGTCCTTTGTCATCGTTTCGACCTGCTCCATTGACCGCTTCAATGATGCGATCCACAGCTCATATTCCCGTTTCAGCAGGGCAAGGAAGATTTCCTCCTTTGTCTGGAAGTAGTTGTAAATGGAGGTGCGTGTGAAACTGGTTGCGTTCCCGATCTCCTTGATGGTAATTTCCTTGAAGCTCATCGTCTGATAGAGCTTTTCGCAGGCGTTGATGATCTCTTCCCGGCGGGCCTCTGTCAGCGCTGGTGATCCTTTTGGCATTCTGTCCTCTTTCCGAAGCGTTTATGCGACGGGGCGATGAGAAATCCGCGAATGCGGTTTCTCATCTGTCATCAGGGCTATTTGTGACGCTCCGGCACAAATAGCCTCGGCTTGCCAATTTATCCTGACGCTATGTCAGCATAATTACCATAACACAATACTGACACTGTGTCAATATAGATTTATGGATTTTTCAATTTAATTGCAGGCAAAACGAAATGCGGTAGACTTGTTCACAGATTTATGTTATATTTTGACCAGATCATTGATGAAGGGAAGGATACTATGAACGTTAACGGGTACCTGGATTATATCAATACACCATGGGGACGACTGTTCTACAGATTGGTTTGGCATAATCTTGAATTAAAAAATAAAAAAATATTAGATTTTGGCAGCGGTTTTGGCGTTACCTCAAACCACCTGGCAAAATGCAACGATGTGACGGCCGTGGAGCCAAACAGGGAGCTTCTTGAACATAGAATATGCGAGAATCGTTATGAGCAAATAATGGGAAGTATGGATAACCTTAAGGGGATGGACAGCGGTAGTTTCGATGTGATACTCTGTCACAATGTTTTGGAGTATATTGAGAATCGCGCTGAACTGATCGCTGAATTTCATAGGCTTTTGAAAAATGATGGGATATTATCAATAGTAAAGCATAATAAAAACGGCAAGATAATGCACAAAGCGGTATTTGAGAACAACATTGACGAGGCGATGGCGCTTTTGAATGGCGGGAATGCCGTGTCACAAAATTTCGGAACGATAAAGGAATACGAGATTGAGGATTTGAAGGATTGTATTCCGGAAAGATTTGTCCTGGATAAGGTATATGGGATCCGCACTTTCTACGGAATACAACCCAATGCTTTCAAAAGGGAACCCGACTGGGAAGAAAAAATGTTTTTGCTGGAATGTGCGGTGGAAAGCGATACGGCATATTCGAACGTAGCTTTTTTTCAACATCTGTTTTTGCGTAAGTCGCCGCACTTTTATTCATATCACTCTGCGCATGGCGTTTCCGACCCATTTATCTAGGAAGCCGGAAACCAATGCCTTAAAGGCCGCCAGTGCAAAAGAGGGCGTCAGGCCCTGGTTTCAGACCTGTATGCCCAATTCCGGCGGCTGGAATTTGTCAGCCGTATCGGAGACGGGCGCTTTATTTTGGGTAGAATGCTAAATGTCGAGTGGTAGAATGTTTGACAAATCCACACTTGAAATGGAGAGAACAAATGGAATATATTCGTATAGCAAACCATTAGCACTTTTACCATCTTGAACATATCCCTTCATAAGCCTGTAAACCTTGATTTTTCAAGGGTTTGGGCGTATTTCTCTGATTTTGATTTTTGCCATGATTTCGTATAAGTCTTTACAATTCTTCATAAATCGGCAGGCAAATGGTGTAGCAAATGGTGTAGTAAACTGAAATTGGATCAACCTGATTTCTTGAATTCGAGGATCTTTGCCATCTGCTCTGCAGCCCTGTCATAACTCGCATGAGTATAAACATTCAACGTAACGCCTACACCGGAATGGCCCATAACATATTGTAGGGTTTTAATATCCATGCCAGCATTTGCCATGTTCGTACAGAACGTGTGCCGGAACACATGAGGGGTGATATTAGGCAGCGGTTTGTCGGGGTAGAGTTTTTGGTATTTATTCCTCGCCCACAACATCTCATGCTCAATATGCAGCGCCACCTTTGGCTTGCCGTCCTTGTCCAGCAGGAGGAAACCGCTGTATCCGTCAACTACGGTTTCTATCTTTACCCGCTTCCGGCGGTCAAGAATATTTGAGAGACTTTGGTAAACTTCCTCCGTCATAGGGATGTAACGACAGCCGCACTCCGTCTTTGTCTTTTCCACATAATACTTGCCGCCCCGCTCCCGGACAAGCTGCTTGTCCACACGGATCTTACGGTTTATGAAATCTAAATCGCTTTTCGTTAATCCGCAAAATTCACTGACGCGCATCCCGGTGCCCAGAAGTACAACAAATTCATCGTAATATTTACTGCAAGTGCTATCCTGTCGGATAAAATCCATCCAAAGCGTCTGCTGTTCCTCCGTCAAGGCGATCCGCTTTTTTGAATCGTTTGGCACTATATCGGTCAGCTTGAAATCAAAAGGGTTCCTTCGGATAATATCTTCGCAGTACGCCATCTGAAACGCCGGCTTGACAACGCCCCGGACACTTGTTATCGTACTGTATCCTTTCCCGTCATTGTGCAGCTTCATAATCCATTGCTGGGCGTCGGACACTTTAATATCCTTTATCTGCCTGTATCCGAAATCTTCTTTTTTTGCCAGGTTAAGCACAAAATTATACCCGACTTTGGTATTGTAGCGCACTCCTTGTTTCAGACTGATATACCGCTCTAACAACTGTATTACAGTAACCTTTCCGGCGGCATAGTCAATCCCGTCATCAAGCTGCCTTTGGATCTCCTTTTCTTTCTCCCGAAGTTCTTGCAGATCGGAAGAATAAATGGTCTGCCGTTTCCCTCTGACATCTGTGTAACGATACTGATAAATCAGGTCTTTCCTCTGGCTCTCTCCTGTTTTTAAGATCCTACCCTTATGGTCTTTCCGCCTCTCTGACATTTTTAACTCCTTTCCGAGTGGAAAGAGCCTTGATATGACCTGTTTATTGTACCATACCAACACCGCTTGCCACAACAAAAACTATAACTATATCGAATACATATTTTCCAAATACTGATCGAATAGTTTCCGTTTAATCAGCCGCTTATTTCCAACAAACAAAACGAAACGGCAATCTTTGCGATCTGTCATTTCCCGCAGCTTACTGGTGCCGATGTTAGAATAGGCAGCCGCTTCCTCCAAAGTTAAGTTACTCTTTTCCCAGATAGGTATTTCCTTTTTCAATTAAATTCCCCCAGTCTTTCTTTTTGCATCAACGAAAGTGCCCGATCTTTGTAATATGGACACTTCCGTGCCCGGAAATAGCCGTAATCCTGGCTTACAATGACTACCTCGCCGCGCTCTTTCAGATCGGCCAGGTCGCCCGGCTCGAGGATATTGCGGTAGTCGTAGCTGTACGTTTTCCGGTCGCCGCCGTTGTTGATCTGCATATATGACTTACGCCAGTCCTTAAACGTTCCTGCCCTCTCGCAGATCGCTTTTGCAGTCTTAGACGATGCAGACGATAGAACGGCGATATAAGGCATATTATTGGTTAGGGCTTCTACTTCTGCCGGCGAGTAGGATATTTCCAACGCTTCCAGGCTCTGTGTGATCAGCACCAGCGACACTTTCTTGCTGCGGAGCGTCGTTGCCCCGTCGATCAGCGACGG
>CANQFM010000088.1 GCA_947598825.1 uncultured Eisenbergiella sp.
GCAGCCCTGATTGAAGTCATCAAACTGGATCTGAGATGTTGTGCTGGTTCTATACATGGAAATCTACTCACTTTCTGAAAAAAATGCAAAGGTAATTCGCTTGGCGGGCAAATAATTACGCATTTATTATACCATACATGTGATTGATTGTCTTGTATTTACAATATATTTTAGAAATTGTTATATTAACGGGCAGACACTATGTATAGAAGTGCGCCCTTTAGTTCCGAAAGGGGTTTGCAACTTCTCAACAAACGAGAATTTATTTTTTGCCCTTATGAGCCGGAACGGGAGAATTGATCCGCACAATACAAAAGATACTGCCTGTGAACACGCGTCGGACTTACAATATGTACTGCTTAATATCCCCGACAAATTGATTGCCGCACCGGGCCAATTCTCCAAGAACGCGATCTATTCCTGCTTCGCTTTTATACCAATTATCTTTTGTGATGTTATAGCAATGCACAGGGCAGACTTTTATGTCCACATCAGGAAAAGCAATCTGGTATAACATAAGACATCTGCGAGCATGAAACGCTTTACAGACGATCAGCGCCGTTTTTATTTCAACGCCGTCCCTGTCAACGGCCTTTCGAGAAAGGAAGGCGTTATCACGGGTGTGGCCGGATATATGTGGTTCTTTTAAGTTCGGACAGTCATAGGCTTTTTCCTTTTCTTCTTGCCCGAAACACCACAAATGTAAGAACGCCCAGCGCAATGCCAAAGCAGATACCAACACCAATACCAGCGTAACTCTCTAACACTTTGCAGAAAATCACGCTGAAAAGGATGCTCATGGATATTCCCACGCTGAATCCAACGCTGATAGCCGAACCTCGTTTCATCGCCACTTAACCTCACTTTCATACGACTTAATCACTTTGAAAAACAAACAATTATACAAACGGGAATTATTTATGTCGTGGATATTCAGGCATCAGATCGATCAATTTTACCCTTAAATAAAGTGGAAATTTACAACGCCTTCTTTGGGCAGCTTTTCACACACTCCAGACAGAGGATACACTCCGTTCCGTTTTCTCTCTCTCTGGAATTATCCGTTATATCTACGTCCATAGGACACACCCGCTTACATTTTCCACAGGAGATACACTTGCTTTTGTCGCACTTTATCCGCAGCAGGGAATAATAACTCATGGGTTTCAGGAACACTGTGACAGGGCAGATGTATTTGCAGAACGCCCGGTTGTCCTGAAAATAAAATGCGAGCGCGATGCCAACGATGTAATAGAGCAGATTTCCGATGATAAACGACCAGAACATGATCCGTTCCATGTTACCTGCATGTGCCAGAAATAGAGCAGACACAAAAACCAGTGACAGTGCAAATGTGATATAACGTATCCAACCCAGCTTTTTTTGCGGCTGCTTTGGCTGTTTATAGGGCAAAAAGTCCAGTACCATCGCAGTCCAGCAGGCATAACCGCACCAGCCGCGCCCGAAAAGCAAAGGGCCGAATATTTTTGCCACGGCGTAATGTATCGTCGCCGCCTCAAAAACGCCCGTGAAAAGGTAGTACCAAAACCCTTCTATCTGCATATTCTCACCGCATATCAGGCCAAGATAAACCAGCATATAACATCCGACCAGCAGTTGCGTCACCCGACGGGCATACTTATATTGCCATATGTAAAGAGAGATCCCCAAAGCGATCGAGATGCCAATATAACTGAAATTGAGCAGATAAAACAAATTATCTTTCGTCAGCCAGAGAGAGACTGCCACTGTTTCAAATATTGCCAGCATGACCGCTGGGGGAACATATTTTTTCAAAAGAAAAATAAGTCTTCAAATTTTTTATCCAAAGCAATGCATAAAATGAGAGCAAGTTTGGCAGTCGGATTAAACTGCCCTGTTTCGATAGAACTGATTGTATTCCGGGACACGCCAACCATTTCGGCCAGTTGGCTCTGCGATATTTTCAGTTCTGTCCGCGCTTCTTTAAGACGGTTTTTTAAAATAAGCTTGTCATCCATATCATCCACCGCCTTACAGGATTGTAGATGATACGATCAGATTGTAAATATGATATCCAGCGCTTACCGCAACAATCACTGTATATGCAATCGCTGTCAGGAGTTCATGCTTACGTCTCAGCTTGGTATATTTCACCCAGAATGTGGCCATGCTTGGACTGAAAACAAGTGCCCACATCCCCCAATTTTGACCGCCGCCCACAAAGATTTGTACGGAAAAAAAGATTACGGCAAGAACTGCCATCACGATGATCCCACACGAATTTGCCTGTTTTAACACCTCGATTTCATAGACATCTTTGTTTTTGTTCTCGGCTCTGCTTTTTGCTAAAATCTCTTCCTTATTCATAATGAAAACCTCCAACTCATACTGTCAAGTTTTCTTGGCGCATCCTCATTATAGTGCTGCCAAGTTTTCTTGTCAATATATATTGCCAAGTTTTCTTTGCTTTTTAGTGATTGACCGTATATGTAAGTCTGGTTTTTGCTGTCTGCCTTGCCTTTGCAACTGCCCAAGCCGGTTTCGGACGTGCTTTCTTTTGGTCAGTGCGCATACATTCACTCAACATAGCGTTAAAATCTTTTACAGGAAGTTATCAAATCTTCTGCAACACATCCAGAGTATGATGTGATGCGCCAATCAAATCAGAGCGTTCGCAGATCGCAAAATGATAATCCATCCACTTTACAAACGTGTCGTCGTCCATAGCGTCAATATATTGACGATTATAGTTGGTTGCTCCATCCGTAGCCACAAGCTTGATCCGTTTCACAGGAACCTCTGCGTCAAGTGCAGCTATATCTTCCGTGCGAACTAATTCAAATAAATCCTTTGGTTCGCTAATGCAGTGCCAATTTGGAGTAATCATGTTCAGATCCATCACTTCATGTAGCTTGTTTAAACCAAAGACGTACTGTATGACCGTTGGCTCATTCATGCAGTAGGCGACAAGAATAAAGCCTCCAGGCTTTGTCACCCGTACCGCTTCAGAAAGAGCTTTGAACTTATCCTCATGTGTGTACAGATGATACATCGGCCCAAGCAGCATAGTTAAATCATAAGTATTGTCTGACAGAGCAGACAGGGCGATCGCGTTTCCCTGCAAAGCAGTAAGCTGCTCAGAGCCATCTAATTTGGACTTGAGCAGTTCAAGATTGTGTGCTACAAGTTCAACCGCTGTCACACTATATCCCTGTTTTGCCAGCGTTACGCTATACCTGCCGGTTCCAGCGCCAACCTCTAAAATTTCAGGTTCAGACACTCTGGCAATATACTCATTGATATATTTCATCGTTGTTAAGTATTCAACCTGTCCATGTCGGGAAAGCAAACGACCTTCCTCATCGTAACTGTTGTAATATTCTTCAATATAACTCATGTTTCCTCCACGACTACCGATTTTTCGAACGGTCGTCCACTCGATATTTGTATTATACCCCGCGAATGTGAAGAAAGCTACTATACTTTAAGACGGATGATCAAATTATTCTCAGTCCTTGTTTCTCTTCGCTCCCTACACCACTCAAAAATACAGAATTGCCAAACGGGGAGAGAAATTTTCCTTTCGCATAAGGAACACCGACAAAACGACTACTCTCCCTCATCGGCGGGCGATGAATAATAATTTTTGACTTGAAATTTCTAGTGATACAAACAAGAAACTATATTGCTGACAGACAATAGTCTCGGTTTCATGGAGTTATTCATAAACATCACTTTTCAGCTTTTCCCAGTCCTTATTTCCTTGCATATAATTAAAAGTTTCATCTCCAAGAGACTTCAAAAGTTTCTGCTTTAAACCGCCTGAAAAACCAGTGTCGATAGATTTTATCATCATGTGTTGATAAATCTTAGATTTTGCAAAATCACCTATTGTGCCAACACTATCCAATATTTCCTGCATAAGTTGTGCTGTCCGCTCAACATCCTTTTCCCATACTGCAACATCCAGTCCCCAACAAACCTCATTATATTTCCCCATTTCAAATGCAGACGCAACGGTGGAAGAAACTTCAACCAGCTTTCTGGCCATTTCGCGATCATCATCTTCCATATAAAGGTCTCGCAAATCATTTAATGTCATTTGTATGTGCTGATATCCGCTATAAATCAGTTCCTCGTATGCCCGATAAGCTTCCGTCCGTTTCCCTGTTTTACTGTTCACCAAAGCTTCCTTGCGCTTACGTTCTGGGTTTTCCAATGAGAAATAATCCAAATACTGTGCAGCTTTTTCATAATTCTCTTGCCGAATAAATGCATGGAACAGCGAATCCGCTGCCTGATTACGTATCCGTTCATCCTCTGAAAGCAAGCACCTCTCATACCATCCGAATATCATGCTATCATATCTGTCTTTGCTCGGAAGTTCTGATGTCATTCGTTTTGCGTCCAAAATGACCGCTGCCTGCCAAATCAATTTTTCACAATTAGGGTATTCTTCGATCTTTTCTTTTACGGAAAGAAATACATCATGGAAGTCTTGGCTCTCCAAGTCCTTTTGAATCTTTGATAAATATTGGTTTATTTCTTCGTCTGTAAGCTCGTCTTTAAAAGACAAAAGTTCATCTGTGGTAATATCGAGCAGCCGTGCAATAGGAGCAAGCAAAGCGACATCCGGCATCGCTTTGCCTTTTTCCCATTTATTCACAGCGGGAGCGGTTACACCGAGACGAGCAGACATCTCCTCTTGTGTCATACTTTTATTCTTTCTGTATTTTTTGATAACCTCTCCTACTGTCATGTTTAACTATCTCCTTCACATTTTCCGAATCGATTCCGTGTATAGTATATCTAAAGGAAGATTAAAAGTCTATTGATCAAAAGTTAAATAGCCGGAATTATTTTTTGCCATTGGTTAATTTTGAAGCATGGGACTATATTAAGGCGGTCGGAGCGTTTATGACTTGTTCCCATATTTCGGAATAGTGTGGTGCTGGCGGTCTATCTCTTTTTTTCGGTTTCTTGCTTCTTTACACGCAAAAAATTCTTGCCAGTGGCTAAGACCATGGGGGTGTCGCAAAATCAAAACGATTGAGGAATAACATCCATTATTATAATTATGGGCGGTATCAAGAACGATTCCATAACCTTGCGCCTATGGAAGTAAGGGGGCCGCTCTGCACAATGGATCCCCCGATCAATATCCGATCCCTGAAAACAAAGAATCATCGCGTTCTGGGCGATGGTCAGAAAAAAACGACAGAAAAGAACTGCATAAAACAACGCAGCTATGCGTGAACATAACTGCGCTGAATTTTACTTTTTTGTCCTGTCTACTTGACAGAAACCGCCACTCTGCCAAGTGACGGTTTCAAGGTTTGTACTTTTTGAAATCCATTAACTGATCCGGGCTAACCGCTTATCGGCAACACCCTTTTCTTTCTTCATTATAGCGGATTCTCCGCTTTTGTCAAGTAGTGTATGTTTTTCTCTGCCGTCCCTTTGTATGTTTTTCTCTGCCATCCCTTGCTGTACGGAATAACCGCGGGGTGGCTGTCTTTATGTAAGTAAACAACTACATTCTTGTAGCGAACGCTTCACACCATACCTTAACCGTTCCGTCTTTCATGGCGGACTCGTTTTGCCAGTGAAATTTGTCCGGCGCGATTTCCGTAAATACCCACCGATTTCGTCTGCTGTTTATGTTTGTTAATACAATGCGGCCATTTTCTTTTGTTCCGACAAAACGGCTCATAGTTTTATAGCAGGTATATACCATGTCCCATTTATTAGTACCC
>CANQFM010000089.1 GCA_947598825.1 uncultured Eisenbergiella sp.
TCAAAAGCGTTAAAAGTCATGGTTTCCAATCTCATTTTGTGAATGGCTTCTACATCGTAAGGTTCTTTCGCTTCCGCTAATGCCAAAATACCTTCGCCATTCACCGATAAGACACAATGCTCATAGGCAGTCCCGCTACTGTTTTTCATTTCCAACGTTATTTCTGCACCAAACGCTTTACAATATGTTTTTGCCGCCTCAAAACTATTCATAACATATACCTGTGGATAGCACTTCATATTGGATCTCCTTTCAAACTGGCGATTTGTCGGACAGTCGCCCACTCGACACTTAACATTATACCCCTCAAATGTGAAGAAAGCTACTGTACTTTAAGACGGTTGATCAAACCGTTTTCTTTTTTATCGATCAACTTGTCAAGATACCTCGGGCGTTGTATCATATCCGCTCTCTTCGTTCCACTATATGCGGCAAAATGGGTGCAGAGGCGAATTTTGACATCGAACACGGACACGGCGGGGGATTCCGTCAGCTTATGCGGCGATGCTTTTCCCCTCTAGCCTTACTGCGCAGCGCAAGGAAAATCAGGAAAAGCCTCCCGGAATTTGCGTTTTTGTGAATACCCTCCCCGGATTGGCGGCAAGGACAGCTATGGCTTTCTCAAACGCTTTTTCTTCCGTGTCGTTGAATGTAATCATGACTATTTTTCCAGCGGCGCTTAGGCTGTCGCCCCCTGATTAACTAATCACAAAACCGGGCAGAACTGAAATCCTTTTTATTACTTCATCAAGCCCTTTTTCTTAGCATAGTCGCAAATAAAAGAAACCGTTGCAAATATTAACAGTATAAAGATAGACAGCATATCCCATATGTCAAAAATAGGCTCCTCTATCATTTTTGACAGTACTACATTGACAAGGATCACGAATGGGATAGCCAACAAAAAAGTCGTTCCTAAAGCAATTAACTTCCTTGTTTTTCCAATGCGGTTAAAAGTTGCAGCTATTATCCATAAGAAAATGATTGAAGTTACCGCCACTACTGCACCAACTGAAAATACTTCTTTCACTTTTATTAAATTGCCTAACAAAAACAAATAGGGAATGATAAAAACGCTTAATGATATTAAACTTACAACAACCCCTCTTTTTCCCAATATAATGCTTGGGAAAGATATAACCCATGCAAAAACAATGGAACTGACTGGAATCAGTGACCATGTTAAATTACCCGATATTGCAATATTGCAAATGAGACATACCATAATTCCTATCAAAAGTGTTACTGAAAACAAAATAGAAATAATCACATTTTTTGTCATGTTATTTTCATCTTTCCTTTTCAAAGCAATCAAATTTTCATCTGCCTTTTTTTCAAAACTTTCCATGTCAATTTTCTCTCCGCTTAACAACTCGTTTACTGTGATTCCCAATATTTCGCAAAGCTCTAACATTATAGAGGAATCGGGCATACTTTTACCTGTTTCCCATTTAGATACCGCCCTATCTGTAATATTTAATTTTTCAGCCAACTGCGCTTGAGTTAGTTTTTTCTCTTTACGACATTTAGCAATGAATTTTCCAATCTCTGTCTGATTCATCATTTTTCTCCTTTCCCCTTGAACGATACGTCTAATTATATGTTTTTCACATGAACCAATGGTTGGATTGGGGAGATTCAACCACCGGTTGGGGAATTTTTTGTTGTTTTCTGTATCATTTTAGCATACGGCTGTGAATTTTTCTATCTTGTACTTTTGACATATGAAAAAGGCAGGCAGAAGCGCCGACCGAGGCGGCAGCCGAGGCGCTGTAGGCCCCCTGACAAAAAGAAAAGCAGGAAACCGTTTTATGATTTTCTGCTCTCCCTATCGCCCATGGGCGTTTCAATATTCTGTTTTTTGTTTAGCGGTCAAAGCGGAAGCGCGGTAAGCTCTGTAGCAACCGCTCTATATGATGAAGTCCTGCATAGTCAGCGGCATACTTTGAGATCGCCTATTTTCCCTGTTTACACATGAACGAAAATATTAAGTTTATATATTCTGTAATAGCGGAATTTAACAGCGCCATATCAAGGCGTTGGTCGAGCTGTAGGGGGTTGTTTTCCTTTACAGCGTTCATAAATTGACCTTGTACAATTTTCAGTTTTTGGCTGATTTGAGTTTCCCCAATCAAATCCAGCATTGTAATTCCATCCAGCAGAATTGCACGGAATAGAGTATTCATAGACGACCGAATATCCATTGAGGATTTTTCCTGTGAACAGAAGTCGGCGATTTCTTTCGCCAACGACTGTAGTACAGCTATAGAGTGCTTTACCATACTTTCAGTTTTAACAGTTTCACAAGCGGTCTTATCCAAAACAGCCACCGTTACTATTTCATCAACCCGTTGCGAAAGTTCTTGTTCTGAAAACAACAGCGTATCAGTCTCATCAGACTGTTCCCATTTGTTATTGAGCATACAGAATTTGCCGTCTTTCATCCCTGTATAAATCACGGCGTGCTTATTCCTCTCGCTTACATAAATGCCCAGCATGGCATACTGTAAATCACGAAGATAATCGCAAATTTGTTCTTTATTCACTTCTTTTTCCGTCATGGTATAGCCGATAGTCTTTAAGTAGAGATTGAACCATTTTGCACCTTGAAGCATTGGCCCCGAAAAATAACATCCATCCTCGTAGTCAAACAAAAACGGCAGCCCCATTTCAAGCGCAATCGTTCTGTCCTCGGTATCTATCCCATAAAATGACAAAAGATTTGCAATCCCTGCATAAGAGCATGATGAATTGAAAGTCATGTACTTCATAGATACATTTTCTCCTCAAATAGTTATCATTTTCCGATACAGGAATGATAGCACACGATTGTGAAGTTTTCTATATGCTCTGATGATTTCTGCGTGAAAGGTGATTGTTCTTTTCTATGCCTTTGCTTTACGGAATAGTGCAGGCGGCTGTCTGTATCAGTTTTGTCCGTTGTGCTTCTTTACGCGTACCAAGTCCTTGCCTGCGGCTAAGACCAAGTCCTTGCCTTCGGCAAGGACTGAGTATTCGCTTGGGACTTCAAACTCCACAAACAAGAATTTTCTTTCAGTTTGTAGTTACTTGCGCAGCAAAAATCTCGCTGGATAATTCTAAATATTCATCATAAGTTATTTCAGTTCCATTTAAGTAATATTTTTCTGGGCCCTCTACATTATCTTCATCAATAAGTTCTTCATTGAAATTCATTTCTTCAACTAAATTATCTGCTCCTTCAAATAATTCCATATGGTATGACTCATATCCTTGATGCATTCTGTTGCTATACAAAATCCATACAGCTCCCTTGAAATAGGTATAAGAAAGAGTAAATCCATCCCCTTCTCCTGCGGCAAATCCATATACCTGACCATCCCGTGCGTCAAGATATATCCCTCCGTAAGGCCCATTCAGAATCAGTTCGTTTTCTCCGTCGTTGTCAAGATCGATTTTCTCTCCGACAGAATAAGCATCCCATTCTTCAGAATCCATATTTAAATCAGTGATATAAAATGTCGCTGTCGAATCCGTAGGATCAACAGCGTTGATTGAACCGTTGACAAATAAATCTAATAGTTCATCGGCTGTCATTTCTGAATCTTCGTTTTCGTCTGCTTCTGTGGACGGGATTTCTGTAGACGAATTCTCCGAAGGGACTTCTTCGGTTTGTCCTCCCGTGGCAGACGTTTCCTTTTCTGTTTCGTCGTTTTCTGGTATAGTTGATTCTTGTATCTGGGCGAATGTCTGCGTCTGTGATGGCTGCTCACTGTTCACGTTGGGCGAACATGCCACAAGGGAAAACATAAGACAAGTCACAAGAAAAATAGTTGTTCTTTTTTTCATGATGATAGTTTTCCTTTCGTTAGTAGGTTCATCAATAACGCTTAGCTTTTTGACTTCGTCACATTATACTCCCGGCGGACTGGATTTTCAATACTGTTTGACACGTCTCGCATATTATAGCAACAATAATCTATCCATGTAGAACAGAAAACGCTCAGATGATTTTATGTCCTCGTCAGAGCGATTCTATCATATTTGCTGCCTTGCACGGAATAGCGCGGGTGGCTGTCTGTATTAGCTTTTTTGTTGTGCTTCTTTACGCGTACCAAGTTCTTGCCTTCGGCTAAGACCAAGTCCTTGCCTTCGGCAAGGACTGAGCATTTGCACCGGGGATGTTGTTGCCATAACCTCCGGTAACCTTGAGGTTTCTTTATCCAGCCAGACAAAAAGACGGCCCCATGTCAATGCACAAGGCCGCCAATGTTTTCCGGTATTCAGTTTTGGGAGTATCGTCTATCAGCGCAGCAAATAGCATTTGATAGAACGGCCTTTTCAATTTTTCAACTCATCCCGGAATGCGCCGATCGTTTCAGATTGTTTGCCGTCTATCGCCAAATATGTTCATTCATCTAATATCGGCAAATGATTTAAACAGGGAGGTAAATGCATCATATGGTGATTTGTCATAGGAGTTAAGATCATGCCGCCTCTCGTCAGCCTTCCCCAAAATACTAATAACCACACGGAACGAAAATCGGTAGTCACGCCGCCTTCTTCCAATATCCGCATGACCCATTTTTCCGGCACCATGGACTGTATCTGTTCCAGCGTTAAACTTTCTAATATGCAGCGCGTATTTTTCCCCACCTCTAACATATAATCGCGGAGAGCAAAAACATTGATCTTTTTCCCAAACTCCACCGCTTCTTCAAATTCAAGCGCATTTCCGGTATCAGTAATAGGAGATCCGATTTTTTTCTGCCATTCCGCATTAAAGATCTGATTTTGATCTGCCATTAAAATATTGCTTACCAGATCTTCGATGCGGTATGTATGCCAAAGCTGCCAGCACATGGGAACTTTATTCGTTCCCGCATAATGCAGATCCACATCATGATCTTCCCTTGGCACCACCTTGTTCTGATTTCCCGCCAACATATACTCCAGGACATAATCCGCAATCGTTTTTTCGGTTCTTCCTGATATTTCAGCCGGATGTACCATAGCATGCACTTCCAATGTCAATTCCCTTATTCTTTTTATATCTGTTCCGGCTAAAGCCGTTTTCAATTCACCATACTTCTCTCTGAACGAAGCATATAATTCTTCCTTTTTCATAAAATATAATTCCTTTCGTTTACAATTATTTATGTATTTTGCTCTTAATTCGCAGACTTGCCTCTATATGCATGATCCAATGTCTTGAAAACGGCATTTGGATCAATCCACGAATATCTTTTCCGCACCAATAGTCAATAAGCCACCTTGCATTTTCATCGCTGCTTACGACATTCAATGCTTTTAAGCGTTCTTTTCTTTCTTCCGATATTTTCATTGTAAGCATATCGTAGGACAGACCATAGATTATCTTTTCCGTACTTTCCTTTACTTCCGATATGTATGCATATAGTTCTTCTAAATTGAGCTGCTTTGAGAAATCAGCTATCTGGTATTTTACAAGTTCATTCCCCGTGGTGATGATAGGAGAATTGATACGCTGCTGATAGCCGCCCGAAAAAAACACCTGTTCCCTTCCGTCTATCAGTGTATGCGCAACGATATCCTCAATACGAAAAATATGCCATATGGAATAAGCGATTGTTTTGCAATGGTAACCGTTTGCATTTACAAAAGGAATCGCGTTAAAATCTTCTCTTTTTAAATCTGACCTGAAAGATAATAAAACCTGCATCAG
>CANQFM010000090.1 GCA_947598825.1 uncultured Eisenbergiella sp.
TATGCGCTTGTGGTGAAAGACCCGGAGAACGTAGAAGTAACGAAGGACGTGGAAGCGAGCGCGACCATCACCAACACTTATACGCAGAAAACTGGCAACCTAACCGTCACCAAGACCGTTACAGGCGGTGGCGATACGGCTAAAGAGTTCCACTTCACCGTGACATTAGATGATTTGATCACTGGCACTTACGGCGATATGGAGTTCACAGACGGTGTAGCAGAGTTCACGCTGAAACATGGCGAGAGTAAGACTGCGACTGGCCTGCCCGCTGGGATCACCTATGAGGTAGAAGAAGAGGAAGCTGACCAGGATGGTTACAAGACCAGTGCGACCGGGACGAAGGGGACAATAGCGGAAGGCGAAACGTCAAAGGCAGAGTTTATCAATGACCTGCCCGAGACAGAAACCGAGACAACGGAAACCGAAACGGAGTCTACAACCACTGAAACGGAATCCACCACCCCGGAAACCGAGTCCACGACTCCCGAGACGGAATCCACCACTCCGGAAACCGAGTCAACGACTCCTGAGACGGAATCCACAACGACGGAAACCGAGTCTACGACCACCGAGACGGAATCAACGACGGAAACCGAATCCACAGCTCCTGCAACGACGCCAGAAACGCCGTCTGAAAGCTGGTCAATTCCCAGTTACCCGTCTGAGGAAGGCGGCGGTGATGACGAAGGCGTACTCGGATCTGTCCGCAACAGTATCGGCGGAGTGCTTGGGGCCATGAGAGGCGTCCTGGGCGCAGTAAGAACAGGCGATGATTCCGTGATGCTGGCCCTGATCTACATTGTGATCATCGGAGCTGCGACCGCCGCGATCGTGATCGTGGTAGTGAGGCGCAAACGGAAAGATCTGCAAAAAAGATAATCGTATTGGCCCGGGAAAAGAGAATCCGACTTTCGGGCTGTTACGGAAATGGTTTAATAAAAAGTAAAAAAATTTAAAAGAAAACACCAGCAGCCTTGCATAAGATTGTGCAGGGCTATTGGTGTTTTCGTTTATATTTCGAAGAGAAAATTATGCAAGATGAGCATATCTGAATAAAAAAATATCGCCACAAAATGATTTTGACGATCACATTTACCTGTTTCATGAAAATAATATATACATATTGCACAACAGAGGGAAGACATATAGGACATTATTGACAAATTAAATATATTGTAATAAACTTATTCCAAATCAATTTAGTTACATTATTACAATATAGGAGGGGTTTGTCATGAAACGGTATGCAAAGAAGATATTAAGCTTCGCGTTGATCATTTCCATGTTATTGGGAATGGCTCCAACGAGCGTATCGAGGGCGTCAGATGTTCTGCCGACAGAACAGTCTGGGTCCGAAGTAACAGGGGAAACCACATCCGGGGCAGGCGGAGAAGACAGCCAGGATCCCGGACAGCAAAAGCAGGAGGAAGAGAGCATCCCGGATACGACGGAATCTATTGCTGCGCCGGAAAACAGCACCACGCCTGCGGAAGTGGATCCGTCGACTTTGACGGGAGATCCTATAACGGAGAGTTCTGTTGAACAGCCTACGGGAACTGTGCCTGAGACCGAACCACAGACCGGGATGAACTCTGAAGTATCGACAGAAACAGTCAATGACGAACAGATGACCGACCCAGTCAATCCAACCGAGACGACCGAAACGGAAACTGGCACCTCGACAGAACCTTCTATAGAAACGGAAACGGAAAAAACACAGGAAAGTGAAACCACAACTGTAACGGGGACTGAAATTGAAACGGAGATTGAATCGGAAACCGAAATTGAAACCGAGACTGAAATTGAAACTGAGATAGAGACGGAGACCGAAACAGAAACTGAGACGGAAACTGAGACTGAAACAGAGACAGAAACGGAAACCGAGATCGAGACGGAAACAATAGCGGAAGTCACAGCGCAGATCATCGGCACGGTGACCTATTCGGAAAAGTTGGAAGCCGGACAGTTCAGTTTTGATCTGAAAGAAGCCGGTGCGGAGGATGGGATTTCCCTTTCTGCGGAAAATGATGCGGACGGGAAGATCGTCTTTGAAGAGATCGTTTACGACACCCCCGGCGAATACCATTACAGGGTATCCCAGGTAAACGGCGGCGAAACCATCGACAACATCAAGTATGACGGAAGAGTTTACAACGTGTATGTCACTGTGGAGGAAGGCGAAGAAGGGCTGACCGCTGCCGTTGACAAGGGCGCGAACGATATAGTTTTTGAAAATGAGTATGTAAAGCCTGTTGAGAAAAAGAAATACAAAACGATCTTCAATTATGAAGACGACAGAGTATCTATTTTTGCCTATGCGACCGAGGGCGCGAATCTGCCTGAGGACGCGCAGATCCATGCGGACTACCTGGAACCGGGAAGCGCAGCTTATGAAGAAGCGGCGGCGCTCATGGAAGGAAGCACAGGCTCCGATGGGACTGAGGTACTGGATTTTGTATTATATGACATCTACTTCACTTCGGATTCCGTCGAGGGACGGCTGGAGCCGGAAGACGGCACGGTAAATGTGCGGATGAGCTTCAAACAGCCCATTCTTGTACAGGATGATTCCGTGGAAGTGCAGTCATTGGAAGTCGTGCATATCAAAGACGGCAGCGCGGACGTGATTTCTTCTAAGGAATTCAGCCGCACTGACGGCGTAACTTCAACGTCTTTTGACTCGGGCTCCTTCTCGCCTTTTGCGTTCAGACTGATGGGGAATGAGATAATGCTTTTGAGCGCTGGGGACAGTGCCGAGAACCCCAGCCATTTGGCAGATTTCTTTACAAGCATGACCGTTAAAGTAGACGGACAGGAGCCTAATCGCGATAATCCGGTCAGCCCTAATACGGAATTTGAGTTTTCTATTGATTTTAAAGAAACCAATATCGAAAAGCGTATAGGTAAGTATACGACGTTCAAAATGCCAGATAATCTTGTAAATTGGCCTGAGAATGGAGAAATGTTCGATGAATCCGAAATAAAAGTGGCCGACTATACCGTGGATTCAGATGGAAATGTCCATATTGTATTTACAGATGAATTCATGGAAAGGGCCGATGCGGGATTGGTTCATGGTAATTTCCATTTTAGCGCGAAAGTAAAGGAAGAGCATAAGAATAAGGACGTTGAGGTTCAGATCCAGGATACGGATTTGAAAGTTAATGTTTACATTGACTGGAATCCTCGGCTGCAGGCCAGCAAAACGGCTGTATATGATCCGGAAACGGGTTATTTTACCTATACCGTTACGGTTACGGCGGAAAATGGCCCCATCGATGATGTTGTAATTAAAGACGCTCTAGGTGAAAATCTTGAAATTGTACAAGAAAACGGACATGATTATTCGCTCAAAGTTGGCGGTTCTGAGAAGACTGGCGACTTTGTAGATGACGGCGGAAAAAATAAAGCGGAAGTTGGGCATTTGGATGCAGGGCAATCTGCAGTTCTGACTTATAAGGCAAAACTGAAAGATGAAATACGGGATAGCGTGCTTAATGGCGAGTCAGTTACGGGGACGAATAATACAGTTCGTGCGGAAGGCAAAAATGGCGAGGATGACGTCTTAAGCAATGAAGTTAATTGTGACGTTGCAAATGAATTTCAGAATCGGAGTTGGTTTACAAAGAACGGTGTATTGGACGGGAATCATGTGAAAATCACATGGACGGCTACATATAATGAAAATTCTAAGGTTTCCGTAAAAGGGAACAAAGTAACGGATACCCTTGGGGGAAACGGTCTGGTTAAATTTGAAGAGGGATCTAAGGTACATGTAAGACGTTCTGATGGAATAGAGTTTGACATTACAGTTAATGTTGTTGATGGCTCTTGGGAATATGTGATCGGGTCAAATTCTAGTGATAAGTATAAGAAAAATGAGGTATATTCTTATACTTTCAGTTATGATACAATCGTGGATAAAGACAAGATTTCCGGAACCTTTAAGGATTTTAAGGCCGAGAATACAATCAGTGATGATAAAGGGCATTCTTCTGGAAAAAAAGAAGTGGACGTCCCTGGTGAGGTTCAAAAACCCGAAAAGGTTTCTACCGGTATTACTGCGGAGAAAACAAGCTGGAAGGTTACGATTCATGTACCGGCAGGCGGGATGGATTTCTATTTTCAAGACAATGTTAAGGTTGTATATAAGAAATCCGGATATATAGATAAAGACAGTATTGTTATTTCTCCGAATGATATTGCTTATGAAGTGTTGGATGGAAATGACAGTAGCAATCCGGGAGATAGATGGAGTTACTTTTTCTTTGGATCGGATGTAATCAATGCAAAGGATGTAGATAATAAAAAGAATCTCTCCAAACTTCCGGATAAAGGAGAGCCGTATGATGTTGTAATTACATATGATACATACAATTCCTATAATCAAACTGGCCAGGAGGTTCTTTTTGATAAAAACAGTACGGTTACGAATACTATTGAGTTTAACGGTGTTAGTGTAAGTGCAAGCAATACGATACCTGGCGACCTGAAACTTGAAAAAGCACTTGGTAACAATGGTACAAATAGTAATTATAAGGACTCAGAGGGGAATTATTTTGATGCGACGAATGGTCGGGTCATCTATTATCTTGTCCTTGATAGAGAACGCTCAGGATTAGGGGACGGAAAGATTACTATTACGGATGTTCATAGCGAACAAATGTCCTATGTGGAGGACAGTTTAGTTATTGTGAAGGCAACAAAGACATATAATTACGGTGAGAATGAATGGCAAAATGGCGGTTATTTGGATTTGAAAGATCACGACGTGAAGGTGTCGTCTCCTCGAAGTGATACAACGGTCTTTGAAATAACTGGATTAAACGAAGTGGCGCCAGATGGTCTGCCTTATTTATATGTAATTTATTATCAGATGAAAGTAGATGATGGCTTTGTCACATCATCGGATGGTACAAAGCTGGTAAATCAGGCGAGAGTAGAAACGCAAAATGGTGTAAGCGCACAGTCAGGGCAGGTTGAATATGAATATGCGAAGCCTTTGATTAATAAGAAACTGGAGTATCCTGGGTTTGCCCAATCTAACCAATACACGGCCACATTCGAGATCGATGTGCCGTTCACTTTCACCTATGCGAATGAAAGAGGAGAACTTGTAGTCGTGGACCAGTTCTCGGATTCCCTTATGTTGGATTACGAGAGTATCACGGTAGGGTCAGGAGATACTATTTATTCTCAGCAGCCTCTGACACGTGGAACAGATTATGAGATCGCGTTGGGGCAAAATCAAATTAGCGTGATCATTCTACATCCGGAGGAAGGAAAGGTTTATCAGATCAAATATAAAGCGACTTTGGTTGGGCCTGCAGGAGTGGATATCCCTTATAATAATAAAGCTTATATTCCCGGCCATGATAGCCTTTATTCAAAAGTTGAGAGTACAGTGAAAAAAGAGCAATCTTCCGGGGGCTCGGCAGGCACAACAGAATATAAGTTTTATATATTCAAGTATGATGCTAAAGATGCTTCCCCTTTAGCAGGAGCGGAATTTGAACTTCGGGATAGCACTGGAGTAGTTTTAAAGTCAGGAACTCAAACTTCCCACACCATTTGGTGTGATGAACCTTGAAAAATCAATACTTTAGCCAATAAAAATGGCACAAACC
>CANQFM010000091.1 GCA_947598825.1 uncultured Eisenbergiella sp.
TTCGATATCGACGCCAACGGCATCGTGAACGTATCCGCCAAGGATCTGGGCACGGGCAAGGAGCAGCACATCACCATTACGGCCGGTTCCAACATGTCCGATGCGGAGATCGATAAGGCGGTCCGCGAGGCGGCGGAGTTTGAAGCCCAGGATAAGAAGAAGAAGGAAGCCATCGACACCAGGAACAGCGCAGACTCCTTCGTATTCCAGACGGAAAAAGCCTTAAAGGATGTGGGAGACAAGATCGATGCGACGGCGAAAGCTGGTGTGGAAGCAGATCTGAACGCGTTGAAGTCCCTGCTGGATTCCACGAAGGATCAGGAGCTTTCCGACAGCCAGGTGGCGGATATCAAGGCGGCGCAGGAGAAGCTGATGCAGTCCGCGCAGGCGTTGTTTGCCAAGGTCTATGAACAGAGCCAGGGACAGGGCGCGGCAGGCCAGGCGGGTCCCGATATGGGAGGCGCGGCGGACGCCAATGCCGGCGGCAATCCGAACGATGATATTATTGACGGAGACTTCCGTGAGGTATAAAATAAGTGAGGCGTAAAGGAGGGGGCCAAGAGATTGGCCCCCGACCGTGCGCCAGGCTTAAAGGAGTAAAACGATGGCGGAACAGAAAAGAGATTATTATGAAGTCCTCGGCGTGGACAGGAATGCCGATGACGCGGCTTTGAAAAAAGCATACAGAGTCCTGGCGAAAAAATATCACCCTGATATGAATCCCGGGGATGCGGAGGCGGAGAAGAAGTTTAAAGAAGCATCGGAAGCCTACGCGGTCCTGAGCGATCCGGAAAAGCGGCGCCAGTACGATCAGTTCGGCCATGCGGCATTCGAAGGCGGCGCAGGGGGAGCCGGAGGATTTGGCGGATTCGATTTCAACAGCGCGGATTTTGGCGATATTTTCGGGGATATTTTTGGCGACCTTTTCGGCGGCAGAAGCCGCAGCGGCGCCAGGAGCGGCCCCGCAAAGGGGGCGAACCTGCGCACCAGCGTCAGGATCACCTTTGAAGAGGCCGTTTTTGGCACGGAAAAAGAGATCGAGCTGACGGTGAAGGAAGAATGTAAGAACTGCCGGGGCACGGGGGCCAAGCCCGGTACAAACCCGGAAACCTGCCCGAAGTGCGGCGGCAAGGGCCAGGTGGTGTTTACCCAGCAGTCCTTCTTTGGGACCGTGCGCAATGTGCAGACCTGCCCCGACTGCGGCGGCAGCGGCAAGATCATCCGGGAGAAGTGCCCGGATTGCCGGGGCACAGGCTATGTGCCGATGAAGAAGCGGTTTGCGGTCAAGATTCCTGCGGGAATCGACAACGGCCAGTGCAAGCGGCTGGCCGGGCAGGGCGAACCGGGGAGCAACGGCGGACCGAGAGGCGATGTGCTGGTGGAAGTGATCGTGGGAAGCCATCCGATCTTCCAGCGCCAGGACGTCAATATCTATTCCACGGTACCGGTTTCCTTTGCGGTGGCAGCGTTGGGCGGCGAAGTGGTGATCGATACGGTGGACGGCAAGGTGGTTTACGATGTGAAAGCGGGTACCCAGACGGACACCAGGGTTCGGCTGAAAGGCAAGGGCGTCCCTTCCCTGCGCAATCCCGACGTGCGGGGCGACCACTATGTTACCCTGGTGGTGCAGACGCCGGAGCGGCTGTCTTTCGAAGCGAAAGAGCTGCTGCGCAAGTTCGACGAGGCTTCCGGCGACAGCTTGCATGCGGCGGAACGGGTCAATCAGGGAGAACCGCCGAAGAAAAAGAGAAAGTTTTTTTAACAGATAAAGACCAAAGCCTTCGACCGGTTTTTCCGGGATCGGGGGCTTTTGTGCTTTTTGTACGGCCGTAGGAAAAAGAGACTCAGAGCAAAGGGAGAAGCGGGAATGAAAAAAGCGAGGTATCTTGTGATCGGTTATGGCTGGCGGACGGATTTTTTCTATCGGATCGCCCAACTGTGTCCTGAGCGTTTTGAAGTTTGCGCGGGGGTGTTGCGCACACGGGAACGGGCGGCGCAGGTATCGGAGGAAAAACATATTTATGCGACGGAGGATCTGGAAAAGGCCCTGGAAACAAAACCGGATTTTGCCGTGCTGTGTGTGCCCAAGGCCATTGGCGGAGAGTATTTGCTTCGGCTGATGGAGAGGGGCGTGCCGGTTCTCAAGGAGACGCCGCCCGCCTCGTCATTGGAGGAAATGACGGCGCTTTGGGAAGCAAAAGAAAAATACGGTGGACGCGTGCAGGTGGCGGAGCAGTATTTTTTACAGCCCTATTATGCTGCGGTTTTGCAGATCATCGGGCAGGGGTATCTGGGGGAGGTATCCAACATTTCCCTGTCGGCGGTACACGATTACCATGCGGCCAGCGTTTTTCGGAAGGTTTTGGGGGTCGGTTTTGAAAACTGCGTTTTGGAAGGAAGGGAGTTTCGGTTTCCGGTGACGCAGACCAATGGCCGGCAGGGCTTTGTCTACGACGGCACGGTGAAGCTGGCGGAACGCAAATGGGGGTACATGCAGTTTGACGGCGGGAAGACCGCGTTTCTGGATTTTTCCGGAGAGCAGTATCACTCCCTGATCCGGGCCCGTCGTTGGAACATCCAGGGTGAACGCGGCGAGATCAACGATATGGTCGTCCGTTTTCTGACGAAGGAAAACCTTCCTGTGGAGCAAAAGCTGCAGCGATTGGATATGGGGATTAACAACAATAAGGAATGGGCCTTAAAGCGTATCCTGTTTCTGGATAAGTCCGTCTATGAAAATCCGTTTTATCCGGCCAGGCTCAACGACGATGAAATCGCTGTGGCAGCCTGCCTTTGGAAAATGAAGGAATATGTGGACACCGGCGTGGAATTTTACCCGCTTAAAGAGGCGCTGCAGGATGCTTATCTGGGACTTATGATGGATCAGGCCATTGCCAGCGGGGAAAAAGTGCGCACCCGGACGCAGAAGTGGGCGCCCGGCAGCATACGGTGACCGAAGCCTCCATGGAGGGAAAGCGCCATGGAGGCTTCAAAAGAAGTTGTGGATATTTTAGACAAAAATATCCGAAAGGATTACCGTTGGAAGTACAGATTGAATAAGCACTTCCATATATTATACTCCATTAAATTATATAAAAGTTACATAAAATAAAAATTTAATGGTGAACATATCTCATTTTAGTCATCAACCGCATCGGGAAGTATTTCCCGTACCCCGATCAAACTCCCGTGACTGTCGTATTCCGTATGAACGATCATTCCGCCAGTCTCAGTCGAAGTAAATGAAAATGTACTGCCATCCGGAGCGGTATCCGCAAAACGGCTGACCAGTGAGCCGTTTAAATACACATTCCCGCGCCCGCTGGCGCCCTCCGCTTCCACATAGGAGATGCCAAAGTCCTTATACTTGGAAAATCTTTCCTCAAAGGTTGTGCCGTCTACATTATAACTGCCGATGGCTTCAGCGGTTTGATCGATCTGATTGCCTCGAAACAGAAAATCAAAGTCGTCACGCTCCCCGATTTCCCATGGCACGATCTCCAGCAGAGGGCCGAACGGGTCATAACTGCCGTTACCATTGTCAATCCGGGTACGGACTGTATGGATATATTCTGTTCCCTCGTCATTCCGATAAACATACCGGGTTGCCAATGCGCCTTCTTCCAGTTCTACAAAGTCCGCAAACCAGCGAACCGGTTTGTTCTGATACAGCATTTTGCCGGAAACGTCAAAGGAGATTCCGAATTTTCCGTATTCAGCGAGCAGTTCATCGCGTGTTGGATCATAGAGTGTTGGTTCATAGAAATCCGCTGATGATATTGTGCGGTCAGTCACAGTAGTTTGCTCCAGGGAGCCTTCCTGCACGGTTACGGTTACATCGGTTGTCAAAGTAGAATATTCGATCAATCCGATTATTTTCCAGTCGGCATTCCGCTTTACTTCGATCCCAACTGCTCCCTGGCTAAAGGTGACATGCGTGTAAACGCCGGGGGCCGTTTCATCGTGGAAAAAGCTTATCAGTTGACCATTATACGACAGAACCCCCTGTTGTGCATCATAACGGAGGCCGTACTGTTCATAATCCGGGAACCACCTGGAATCTGCGATAAGTTTTGCATTTTTCGCATCCATGCCCAAGGTGTCTTGAAACGCAAATGTGTCAGCGCTATTCTGGGCAAGAACACCGTTCCCACCTGTTCCCTGTGCCGCAGCCTGCCCGGAGGTGGCAAACGCCGTGGTAAAGCCCGCAACCAAAGCAGCAGCAACAATCAGCGCGGCCAATGAAGTCTTTTTTATTTTCATAATTGCAATAATCCTTTCTTCAATCGCGTGTTTGCTGAAATTGTTGCAAAGGGGCTGGAGGCCGCTTCGTTTTTCCTCCATGCGGATGAGCGTCATGGCATAGGCCGATTTTGTACGTTCTCCGAACAGGCGGATCACCGCTTCATCGCAGCTCAATTCCAGATCCCGGTTAGCAAGACAATACATGACCCACACCGCCGGATTGAACCAATGGATGCAGAGCGCGGCGGCCAGAACCATCTTCGTGACCGCATCAAAGCGGCGGATATGGATGTACTCATGAGTTAACACATACGCCAGCGTCGTTTCGTCATCCCAGTTTATGTGCTTTGGAAGGAGGATCACCGGGCAGAACACACCGTAGGTCAGTGGGGCTGAGATCCTGTCCGACTGTCGAAGTCGGATCGAGCGGCAAAGCCGGTACTCTTTGAGCCAGTCCAGCGCGAAATGGCAATCCACGGGCAACGCCTCCCGAAACTCCCGGCGGCATTTCAGATAAGTTGTTGCAAAGAACGCGGCACAGGCCAACGCTCCGACCATCCAAACCAATAGATATGGCGGGACGGCTGGAGAAGCAGCCGAGGCGGCGGGAGCCGATGACGCTATGCCAGTACCGGGCACAGGTAAATTGGTCGGTTGAACCGCGGCAGCGCTGGTCCTGAACGTCTCTATCTTTGCCGGAGAAAGGAGTTTGCCAAGCAGTGAGTACACGCTGAACGCTGAGGGGACGGAATAAGGGATTAACAGCCGCATCAGTGTAATGCCCCACAATGCCAAAAAGGTTTTCTTTGGCAGACGGTTGATCACCAGAGCGCGAATAGCGACAATAACCAAAATCATCACAGCTCCGGAGAGGCTCATTTCCAATAGGCTCATGTGTCCGCCTCCCCATCCAGATCGCCGACAATCTGCCGGAGTTTTGCGATTTGCTCTACGGTCAGCTTCCGTCTGCCCAGAAGAGAAGCGAACAGCTTGTCGGCAGAGCCGTCGAACATCTTACCGATCAATTCGTCCGTTTCAGCCTCCTGTGCCTCCTGTTTGGTGATCAGTGCGTGGCATCGAAAGTTCGGTTCGCTGCGTTCGATGGCCCCCTTTGCGATGCACTTTTTAATGACTGTATAAGTCGTGTTCATGTTCCAGCCGATCTCTGCTTTGAGAATGTCAGA
>CANQFM010000092.1 GCA_947598825.1 uncultured Eisenbergiella sp.
CAGTCCGCTTATGTGAATCATCCGATGCAGACATGGAAAATCCTTGAGGGGATTCTGACATCGTATTTTAAGAAGATTCCCAGACAGAAAAGGGACGACTACCGGGATCAGATCGGAAACATAACTGCGCTGCTGCCGGATATGAACGATCAGATGCTCAACCTGGAATTGGAGGAGACATACCTGTTAGGTTATTATCTGCAAAGAGCGGAGCTGAATAAAAAGAAAGATATACAAAAGGAGGAGAGCGAAAATGAGTGAATTGAAGAACAAAATCGATTTTGTAGTATTGGTGAAGGTAGCCAATGCAAATCCAAACGGGGATCCGCTGAACGGGAACCGGCCACGGACAACTTATACAGGGCACGGGGAGATTTCCGATGTATGTATCAAGAGAAAGATCAGGAACCGTTTGCAGGATATGGGGGAAAAAGTATTCGTCCAATCTGCAGAACGCAGTGATGACGGGTATTCTTCCCTGAGCGAAAGAGCTTCGGGCAATATCGCAAATTATGTTTCTACTGATGATTATGCAAAACAGGCCTGCGAGAAATGGATCGATGTCCGCACGTTTGGGCAGGTATTCGCATTCAAGAGCAAGGATAAAAAAGAGGGTGTTTCCGTGGGGGTCAGAGGGCCGGTATCCATTCACCAGGCGGTAAGCTGTTCCCCTGTCGATATTAACAGTATGCAGATTACGAAAAGTGTAAACGGGGAACCTTCTGAGGGACGCAGTTCGGATACGATGGGAACTAAGCATTTTGTGGAGTTTGGGCTGTATAAGATCAAAGGATCCATCAATGTGCAGCTTGCAGAGAAAACTGGTTTTTCTGAGGAGGACGGGGAAAAAGTAAAGGAGGCGCTCCGCACGTTGTTTATTAATGATGCCTCTGCAGCAAGGCCGGATGGAAGTATGGAAGTGGTTACTTTATACTGGTGGAAGCATAATAACAGAATCGGGCAGTATTCTGCGGCAAAGGTACATGATTCTCTTAAAATCCGTTTAAAAGACGGTGTTTTAATCCCTGCAGCAATCGATGATTATGAGGTCACGTTAGAGGATTTGCCTGGATTGGTACCGGAGATTATCCCGGGGATCTGATACGATGTATAAAGAAGATGATTTCCTGATGTTATCCGGGCTGCAGCATTTTGCTTTTTGCCGGAGACAATGGGCGTTGATCCATATCGAGCAGCAGTGGTCGGAAAACGAAAGGACAATAGATGGCCAACTATTCCATTCTATAGCGCACGATGGAGGACGGTTTGAAAAAAGAGGAGATCTGCTCGTTGTGCGGGGACTCCCCATAAAGTCACTGGAACTGGGAATGTCCGGCATTTGTGATGTGGTGGAGTTTCACAGATCAAAAGAGGGGATCGCACTGTCGGCCTACGATGGATCCTGGCAGCCATATCCGGTAGAATACAAAAAGGGAGCGCCGAAAGAGAACGATGCGGATATCCTGCAGCTTTGCGGTCAGGCGATGTGCCTGGAGGAGATGCTGTTATGCCAAATTCCAGAAGGGAGCCTGTATTATGGTGAAACCCGTCACAGAACAAGGGTGGCTTTTACTAAAGAACTCCGGGAGAAAGTATGCCTGATGGCAAGAGAAATGCATGAACTGTGGAATAAAGGACATACGCCAAAGGTCAAGTTCCAAAAAGGGTGCAATGCCTGTTCCCTAAAAGAGATTTGTATTCCAAAATTGGGAAAGGATAACTCCGCATCCGCATACATAGAAAAGAACATACGGGGAAAATGAAATGCGGAAGTTATTAAATACTCTGTTCATAACAAGTGAAAATGCTTTTCTGTCCCTGGAGGGCGAGACAGTCTGTGTTGAAATTGATCGACGGAGAGCCGGACAATTTCCGATGCATACTTTGGAGAGTATACAGTGCTTTTCGTATAATGGGGCAACTCCGGCCTTGATGGGTGCATGCGCGCAAAAAGGAATCGAGTTATCCTTTTATACTCCTTATGGGAAGTTCCTTTGCCGCACAGTTGGGGCAAGCAGAGGGAATGTCCTATTGCGAAAGAGGCAGTACCAATCTTCAGAAGATGAGAAAGAAAGCTGTTTGATCGCCAGGAATATGATTCTGGGAAAGGTTTTTAACTGCCGATGGAGTATTGACAGGACTTTGCGAGATCATTCGCTGCGCATCGATCAGGAGAAATGTCAAAAAGCCGCTGGATTTTTGGCGGCTTCACTGGGGCGGATCCGGGTGGAAACAGATTTGGATTCCCTGCGTGGAACGGAGGGGGAGTGTGCCCAGATTTATTTTGGGATATTTGATGAATTGATCTTAAATCAAAGGGATAGCTTTTCTTTTCAAGGTAGAAATAAGCGACCGCCATTAGATCCGGTAAATGCGATGCTTTCTTTCGGCTACACATTATTGGCGAATGATTGTGCACATGCGCTTGAGGGTGTAGGTTTAGATTCTTATGTAGGTTTCCTGCACAGGGACCGTCCAGGTAGAAAATCCCTTGCGCTGGATCTAATGGAAGAATTACGGGCAGTATTGGTGGATCGGTTCGTTTTGACGCTTATCAATAACCGGCAGATGCATAAAGAGCATTTTCAGAATACAGAGAGCGGTGCGGTGAGATTTACAGAAGAAGGGAAAAGGAAATTCCTTACAGCATGGCAGGAACATAAACGCGAACAGATTATTCACCCGTATCTACAGGAAAAAATATGTTGGGGGCTGGTGCCCCATGTACAAGCACTGCTGCTTTCACGCTATTTGCGTGGAGACATTGATGAATATCCACCGTTTTTATGGAAGTGAGGCCCGATATGCTTGTGTTAATCACCTATGACGTGAATACGGAAGATGGAAAAGGCAAAGTTCGACTCCGCAAGGTAGCAAAACAATGTGTAAATTATGGAAAGAGAGTGCAAAATTCTGTATTTGAGTGTGTCCTGGATGCTGGCCAATGTAAAATGTTGAAAGCAAAACTTCTGGCAATCGTTGATCAAGAGAAAGATAGTATTCGATTTTATTATCTGGGTAATCAATATAAGGATAAGATTGAGCATTATGGAATCAAAGGATCTTATGATCAAGAGGGTATACTTATTTTATAGTGCGAAGAGGAAGCAAACAGATTTTTTTGGATCGTTCGCACTGATTTTTAATGTAAAAATGAAAAATTAAAATCGGTATTTAGACAAGACAAAAACACATTATTTTTTTTAGTAGGAATATGCAAATAATGCACTTGGAAATCTATGGATTTTTGTGTATATTTGCTGTCACCCTCCGCAGGAGGGTGTGGATTGAAACTCTGGAAAAACGGGATTTCCCGCAATTCCCAGAAGCGTCACCCTCCGCAGGAGGGTGTGGATTGAAACTCCCGCTCTATCTGCGCCGCCTTAATCTGACTGTCCGTCACCCTCCGCAGGAGGGTGTGGATTGAAACCTTTACAAACACAGCGAAACAGTATGCGGATGAAGGTCACCCTCCGCAGGAGGGTGTGGATTGAAACAGAACACGATACAGAATACCACACGGGACATTATGTCACCCTCCGCAGGAGGGTGTGGATTGAAACTACACAAACTTTATGCGCCAGATTGCGGAATATAGTCACCCTCCGCAGGAGGGTGTGGATTGAAACTGGAATAAAGAGTGCAGATATGCCAGTAATCGCGTCACCCTCCGCAGGAGGGTGTGGATTGAAACTACCATAGGTCGCAAGAGTATCATAGATAAGGGCGTGTCACCCTCCGCAGGAGGGTGTGGATTGAAACCAGGTAATCTATACCCGCCGCCGTCAGGCTGGCGGTCACCCTCCGCAGGAGGGTGTGGATTGAAACGTGCTTTTCCAGTATGGACAACACGGAACTGCGGATGTCACCCTCCGCAGGAGGGTGTGGATTGAAACTTGATCGTCTCCTCGATCTCTGCCTTGTCCTGCTCGTCACCCTCCGCAGGAGGGTGTGGATTGAAACATTGGCGCAAAGTGCTATGTCGGCGTTGACCTCTGTCACCCTCCGCAGGAGGGTGTGGATTGAAACATCAACTGGGGGACGATTTACCAACCGCCGCGCGAGTCACCCTCCGCAGGAGGGTGTGGATTGAAACCTGTTTGGATGCCGTGATCTTTGTCTCGATCTCCGTCACCCTCCGCAGGAGGGTGTGGATTGAAACCCCCAAATCTGTAACTTTCACCTCGACCGGTACCAGTCACCCTCCGCAGGAGGGTGTGGATTGAAACCTCCCGAACAGATAACTCCTGTCTCTGTTCTCCACGTCACCCTCCGCAGGAGGGTGTGGATTGAAACTGGAGGAATGGAGGCTCTATCGCGCAAAAGGCGGGTCACCCTCCGCAGGAGGGTGTGGATTGAAACGGTTCAAAGTCGAGCGTGTCGGCACATGCGGCATGTCACCCTCCGCAGGAGGGTGTGGATTGAAACATTGCCGCCTTGATCTCCCGCGCAAGTTCGATCTCGTCACCCTCCGCAGGAGGGTGTGGATTGAAACTGCCACCGTATAGGTCAATACACGGCTTGTCCCGTCACCCTCCGCAGGAGGGTGTGGATTGAAACACAGATTTCCTTGCACAGCCCCGTGTATGTATCCAGGTCACCCTCCGCAGGAGGGTGTGGATTGAAACAAAACCGTATGCACTTCTACCAAGTTCAGCCGCGTCACCCTCCGCAGGAGGGTGTGGATTGAAACTGGACTTTGTACCACCATCACGGCTTGTGCTGTGTCACCCTCCGCAGGAGGGTGTGGATTGAAACCTCGCTCATGCCCTCAAACTCGACATAGTACCGCCGTCACCCTCCGCAGGAGGGTGTGGATTGAAACAAAAAGCTGTTTGAATCGCGTGTCTCCGTCAAAGTCACCCTCCGCAGGAGGGTGTGGATTGAAACTGGACTTTGTACCACCATCACGGCTTGTGCTGTGTCACCCTCCGCAGGAGGGTGTGGATTGAAACCTCGCTCATGCCCTCAAACTCGACATAGTACCGCCGTCACCCTCCGCAGGAGGGTGTGGATTGAAACATTGCCGCCTTGATCTCCCGCGCAAGTTCGATCTCGTCACCCTCCGCAGGAGGGTGTGGATTGAAACGGAATGTCCCCGAATAGCTGCTCGATGAATCCTCGTCACCCTCCGCAGGAGGGTGTGGATTGAAACTGCCACCGTATAGGTCAATACACGGCTTGTCCCGTCACCCTC
>CANQFM010000093.1 GCA_947598825.1 uncultured Eisenbergiella sp.
AACAAAAAAAGTGCCGCTTGGCGGCACTGTATGTTCTTTCCAATTAATCCTCGGACTTGAAAATGATCTCTCCTTCGTATACCAGTCCCAGTTTATCCTTGGCCACTTCTTCCACATATTTCTTGGTCTTGGTATACTTCTCGTATTCCTGGATCTGCGCCGCGCGCTGCTCTTCCCCCTCGATCTGGGCGTTGAGCTGTTCGATCCGTTCCGCGTAAACAGCCTGTTTCTGATGCAGTTCCACGCTCTTGAAGGACACCACGACCAGAAGCAGCAGCATGGCCATAATGACCATGATCATGCTCACTCTGTTCTCTTTCTTCTTTTGTCGGAATACGATCTTTCTCCTGACCATCGATTTCGTCCTTCAGATCCCTTCCCAGAATGCTTATACAAAATCATTTTAGCCATTCTGTAACGAACCGTCAACCTCTTTTTTAAAAAACGTGCAAATTGCTTCGCTTTCCGGAATAAAGAAGCCGCCGCGTCCTCCGCTCTGCGCCCTGCTCTCCGGAAAGGCTTTATCAGAAACGCCGTCAGCTTCGCAAGGATCCGCCGTATCCAAAGCAACAGCCTGGAAACGTACTTCACCAAAAGGGGGCTTACCGTCTTTTTAAACAGGAGCATCCCAACCGCAGCCCCCATAATGGCGAACCACCGGAACGCCCCGTTATTTTCATGATATAACAGGTCAAAAATGCAAAAGGAAACAAAGGCCCAAAACAGCAGATCTTCCAGCGAGATCCAGACAATGCCGTGGGCGACCACCCTTCTGCAGATCCTCAGGCAGTCATACACGAAAGAGATGCCGACGCCCAGCAAAACGGAATATAGCAAAAACCAGCCCTCTTCCTGGATAAACGGGCTCATAGGTCACCGAAACAGTCTGGCAAAAAGCGATTCCGCCTTGCCGCCTGTACTGACATTTTCGGAATAGGTCAGGCTGTCGATCTTTCCCTCTACGTCCACTTCCCCTTTTTCCAGGGTAAGGCGGCTCACATGCAGATCCGTCCCTTTGATCATCAGCATTCCCTGCTCGGTTTCCAGCAGCACTTCCCCGACGTCAAAAGAAAGCACATCCGAAACCCCGCTTAAGTTACAGATCTGCCGGTTGATCAGGCTGATCCTGTGTTGTCTTCCCCTGCTGCCGTTTATTTCTTCCATAGCGCCCTCCTGTCTCCGACGGCGGCCGCGCCGCGGTCCCTCTATAATATACGCGCTATGGTTCTCCAAATATGACCTCTACAGGTATTTAAACATTTCCCTGGCCTCTTCCTTACGCACCGTTTCCTGTACGTTTAAGACCTCCACCTTCACTTCCCTGTTGCCAAACTGGATCGTAATGATATCGCCGGCCTTTACTTCCGCAGACGCTTTCGCCTGCTTTTCATTGATAAAAACTCTTCCCGCGTCGCAGGCCTCGTTTGCCACTGTCCTGCGCTTGATCAGACGGGAAACTTTCAAATATTTATCCAATCTCATCTCGCAAACTCCTCACGAAAAAAACAGCAGACGCCTTGGCATCTGCTGCTTTCACCTGATCCATCAGTTGAGGGAATCCTTCAACGCCTTGCCGGCCTTGAACTTGGGATTCTTGGAAGCCGCGATCTTCATCGCCGCGCCGGTCTGAGGATTCCTGCCCTCTCTGGCAGCTCTCTCGGAAACCTCAAAGGTACCAAAGCCAACAAGCTGAACCTTGCCACCCTTCTTCAATTCGCCGGCAACCACATCGGTAAAAGCCTTCAGCGCTTTCTCAGCGTCCTTTTTAGATAAGCCAGCCTCCTCCGCAATAGCAGCAACTAACTCTGTTTTGTTCATTATGAACTCCTCCTATGATTCTTCTTCAAGAATGATGCAATGCCCATGGGGCACTTCCCTATAGACACCTTATTCTATTTATACCCGTAGTTGCCGCATTTGTCAAGGGTTACAGGGAAAATGTCTGCTCCAAAAAGGCTTTTTTTATGTTCTCCTGCGCAAGCACTTTTTCCAGCTTTTCCATGTTTCTGTCCGGAATCCACGATTTTTGGCTGTTAAAGTAAAAATTTGCTACTTTCCAGAACTTTTCCGGATAGGCAAAACGATAATACAACTGCAGCATATCGGCGGCGGTCAGCTTTTTTTCCCGCGAATAAACATCCAGAAGCCCCCGCGCCAGCGGGACCGACCAGTTGGTTTTTTCCAGAAGTTTGCGCAAAAACAGATAGAGATCCCGCATCTGGCAGTCCAGCGCAAATTTTTCAAAATTAACGGCTGCCGGGGAGTCCCCAAAAAGCAGATTATGATGCTGATAATCCCCGTGACAGAAAGTTCCTCCGGCCTCGCAGGCAGCAGCATCCAATATAGAGCCGTACGCCTTCACATCCTCCGTCACCCGCAGCGCTTCCTCATAAAACGGATCAAAGTTCTGCTGCAGATAGATCTCGAAGCATGTCTTTTGCCCCTTTTCCCGCAGGAAACGCCGTACTTTCCTCAATTCCCGGTTGCGCTTTTCATATTCCGTATACAGGCCCGACGCGCGCAGGCCGCTCTCTGCGGCCAGCTCCGGCAGGCTCATGGCCTTGTGCAGCCCGGCCAGAAAGCTCATGGCGCTACGACATTCCTGTCCATCCTTAAGGCTGCACTCCCGGCCGCCCGGCCAGGTCTTGACGATACAGGGCGTCTGTTCCTGATCGCGGCAGAGCAGTTCACCCTCCCGGTTTCTGACGATCTGTTCCACCGCGATAAATCCGTTCTCTGCGGTTTTTTTCAACAGCTTATCCATCAGTTCCAGCCGGTAGACCGGCCCTTTATATTCTTTCAGGATCACCCAGCCTCTATCCGTTTCACAAAGAATGGCATTCCGGCTTTTCTGTGTCCGAACCACCTCAAACTCATAATTTTCCAGTACGCTCACCGCTCTGTCGTTCACACCCGGTTCCTCCCGCTTCTTAGGTATTACCTATCTTATGAGAGGATCCGGCCGGTTATGTTACCTGGAAATTGAAATTTGAAACGCTTCTTTTAGAAGATAGTCCCTGTCGTTGAGGGAAGGATCCTCCAGCACCTCGGCGAGAAGCGCCTGCAGCACTGTGCCCAGTTCTCTGCCCGGCCGCATGCCTGCGGCGATGAGGTCGGAACCGTTTATGGCCAGGTCTTTAAGCGAAACGCAGTCTTTACGGCGCAGGACTTCCTCATAGTCCGCCCGCATACGTTCCAACTGGGCCCTTTTTTCATCCTTTTGAAACCCGCTTTGGGCTTCCAGATCCGCCGCCTTCAAAACGAACAGATCCGGAAAAAGATCTTCTCCCAGGCGGTTCATGGCTTTCCGCATCGGTTTTTGCCCGGGCTCGATCCTGATATCATGGGCTGCTGCCAGGCGCACCACCCGATCCGTCGTAGCATTGTCGAATTTCAGCCTCCGCATCACCCTCCGGGCGATCCGGGCGCTGGCCTCCCCATGGCCGTAAAAGTGATCGATCCCCTCTGCGTCCCGGCTGCAGGTTTCGGGCTTTCCGGCATCGTGAAAAAGCGCGGCCAGCCGCAGCACCCGGTCCGCAGGCGTATGCGCAAGCGTATGGATCGTATGCTCCCCTACGCTGTAGCAGTGATGGGGATTATGCTGGGGTGTCTGCATCATCCGGTCAAATTCCGGGAAAAAGACCGCCGTCAGGCCAGTTTCATAGCAAATGCCGATCCGCTGCGGGTGGTCGCTACACAAAAGCTTCACCAGTTCCGTCTGGATCCGCTCGGCGCTGATCTTTTCCAACGTCGGCGCCATTTCCCGGATCGCGTTCCGGGTTTGTATCTCAATATCATATCCCAACTGCGCGGAAAAACGCACCGCCCGCATCATGCGCAGAGCGTCCTCCGAAAACCGGGCGGCGGGATCTCCGACGCAGCGAAGCACCCTGCGCTTCATGTCCCCCAATCCGTCAAAAAGATCCACCAGCCCTTTCGTTTCGTTATAGGCCATGGCGTTGACCGTAAAGTCACGCCTTTCCAGATCCTTTTGCAAAGAAGAGGTAAAGGCCACCTCTTTCGGATGCCTGCCGTCCTCATATGCTCCGTCGATGCGGTAAGTGGTCACTTCAAAACCGACGCGGCCGATCAGGACGGTCACCGTCCCGTGCGCAATGCCGGTATCCACCGTCCTTTCAAACAGAGCCTTTACCTCTTCCGGCTTTGCGGAGGTGGTAATATCCCAGTCGTCCGGTTTCCGGCCCAAGATGCTGTCGCGCACGCAGCCGCCCACAGCCCAGGCCTCGTAGCCTGCGCTGTGAAGTTTCCCTATGATACCGGCTACCGCCTCCGGCAGCGCGATCCGTATTTTCTCCGCCATACCGATTCTCCCTTTCACAAAGCCTCTGCCCCCTGTGCAGGCGGGCGAATATCAGCCTGCTGTGCTTTTAAGAGTATCATATCCTTTGAAAAATGGGAAGAACCACTTGAAAAGCCCGCCGCAATTCTATAAGATAATTGTGTCCGACACAGGAGGAAAACGAAGATGAATCTACAGATCAGAGAACTTATGCCGGCGGATCTGCCGGAAGCCATAGCCATATGGAACCAGGTGGTAGAAGACGGGATCGCCTTTCCTCAGCTCGACTGTCTTGACCTTCAAAAAGGCGCCGCCTTTTTTGGCGCCCAGTCCTTTACCGCCGTCGCCCGGCAGCCGGAAAGCGGCGCGATCGTCGGCCTCTACATCCTGCACCCCAACAATGAGGGGCGCTGCGGCCATATCTGCAACGCCAGCTATGCCGTCCGCCGGGACATGCGGGGCATGCACATCGGCGAACAGTTGATCCTGCATTGTCTTGCCATGGGGAAAACGCTGGGCTTTCGCATCTTACAGTTCAACGCCGTCGTGAAAACGAATCCGGCCCTGTCCCTGTATAAAAAGCTGGGCTTTGTGGAACTGGGGACGATCCCCGGCGGCTTTCTCATGAAGGACGGCCATTACGAGGATATCGTCCTTATGTACCACCTTCTGTAATGTCCTTTGTGCGGCATCCCGTTTTTATCCGTCTTTCTGCAGGATCCGCAAAAGCCCGTACAGCGCCGCATACAATAT
>CANQFM010000094.1 GCA_947598825.1 uncultured Eisenbergiella sp.
CCAATTAGATGCAACAATTCGTGAACGGCAAATGTGAGAATCAACAGACCAATTTTAATAAAAAGGTATCATGATCGAAATAGGTTCCAAGCAATGCACAATATTCACTTGCGGAAAAAATCCGTGTTCTGTGAAACCATGCGTGCTTTATATCTGCGAAGCCGTATTTTTCTGCAATTTTAGCCATTTGCGCAGCCAGCAAAATTCGATCGGCCGACCGAAGAACAGAAATCACTCATAGCAGATTCCCGTCAGTATCGTAAAACGCATCGCAGTACACAAGTCTCCCGGAAACCTTGCCCTTTACAGATTTGTCCAAAAATAAAATCTGCAAATGTTCATTGTCAAATGCATTCTCTGACACGGTAATTCCATACTGTTTTCCGCTTTCAAATCCAAACCGGGAATAATAGTTTCCGCCCAGTAAAGCAATCCAGCAAAATCCTGACTTTTCAGCCCTTTGAATGCTCTCTTTCACAAGGGCAGAACCGATTCCTGTATTCTGATATTCTTTTCGTACCCCCAGCGGCCCTAAGGCCAGCCCCGGAGAACTTCCTATCTTTGCTTTTGTCAAGGCATTGTAACCAACTACCTTTTCTTCATCTAACGCAATGACGCATAACTCCGGCAAATAGCCATCCGATTTCAGCAAGGCCCCCGCAAGCTCCCATTCATTGAAAATGTCATTGCTGTTTTCATTGTAAAATGCACTTTTTAATGCGTCCTTTGTTCCGTGCAAATAGGAAAGTTCAAACGTCTTTATTTTCACTCTGTTTTCCTCCAAAGGGGATGCAGCCTGTACGGAGGGATTTCCTTCCCCTATTCTTTATAAAATGACGCAATCGCCTCTGCAAAAAATTCAGCGGCTCCTTCCCCGTACTTTTCATTTACTTTTGATTTTACCATCGTGTCCTGATAGGAATGTGCAACGGAGAGCATCATCCCCCGTTCCTCTTTCATCTGGCTAAACTGCTTCATGACAAATCCATATTCGGCAACAAGTTCCTTTACCTCGAAAGAATCCACCGGGCAGCCGATTTTTGCAATCATTTTTTCTAAAATTGCCTCTATCCGTTTCACATAACTATCTGCCACCTCTTTGCTGACGGGGTTTTTAACAGTGGACAGATATTCTTCTTTTCCTCCATACCACTCAACCACCTTCGCATAGTTTTTCTGCATTTCTTCACTGGAAACCACTTCCAGGTAATGCTCTTTCCATTGTTCCACACTTCCAAATTCTTTAATGGAAAGTTCTTTCATATCCTCCGGCATATGCTCCAACATAACCTGGAACATTTCTTCCATTTCCGTTTTACTAAAAACTGCAAAATCCATCTTATTCTCTCCTTTCAGAATGTCATCAATGCTGGATATCAGACGTTCCATGCGCGCCTTTTTCGCAATCAGCATATTTTTTTGCATCTGCAAAATCTGGTTTCTGTCAAGATCAGGATTTTTTGTAACAGCTTTGATTTCCTTTAAAGGGATATCGAACTCACGGAAGAATAGAATTTGCTGTAAATCCTCCAGGGCTTTATCGTCATAAAGCCGGTATCCCGCTTCACTTTTTTCAGTGGGCGTAAATAACCCGATTTCATCATAATAGTGAAGCGTGCGTACACTGATACCGGTAAGTTCCGATATTTCTTTTACTGTCATCATGCTGTATACCCTCCCTGTTCCTGATAGAAACACTCTACTCTATGACGTTCCGTGAGGGTCAATAGGATTTTTTAAAATTTTTAATCATATATCCACATTGTTTAAAGTTAATCTGAGCCAATCTACCCTTCTCTCTATACAGTTTTTCAGCAAATTGCTTTTTATGGCTGTTTCAAATCCGTGACATGCGCCTTTTATCTCATGTAGTTCTGCTGATATCCCCTGATCCCTCAATGTTTGACACAGCAATATGTTCATCAAGGGCAGCAACGCCGGGTTGTCCGGCATTTTGATCTTTGCTATCTTCGCCAATTCCCGGTCTATGTTGTATTTGGACACAGCATCCCCTCCCCGGCAAGCTTCGATTTACTTGATATGTTTCGATAAATACAATACAAGATCATCGTCATTACAGCAATCACGATACGGCTCACAGATCTGATTTTTATACCAGACGCCGCTCCCGTCCGGAATGTATCCCCGCTTGACATACATTCTCTGGGCGCTTCCATATCCGCTATGCAGTCCCACTCCGAGGTATATCACGTCCGAATAAGAGGATGCGATCTGTTCCGCAAGATCCATGAGCTTGCCGCCAATTCCTCTGCGCCTGTATTTCTCCAGAACGCTGAAGTCAACGATCTCTGCATAGCCCCGATTCGCGTACGCGCCAGTCTTGGCATCGGGATAAACGTTGATATATCCGGCAATGTTTCCGTTCCATTCGGCAACCAATGCGATCGCTTTGCCCTCGGCCTGATGTCTCAGCCGCATTTCGTATTTGTCTATCGACGCATCCCAGCCCTGCGCGATTTCTTCCTCTGTAATGATTTGGGCATCGCCTGGCTGCAGATCTCGAATTACAATTCCATTTTTATCATAATAGACCATTCCCATATCCTCCTTAAACACCGATTTATGACATCCATTACGAAAGCTAATCCCTTATCTGCGTTATCATATAGGCAGCATATTCATGGGCATTCTTTTCATCCCATTCCGTTGATTTATCAGATAAATATTCATCCAATGCCTGTACTATTAACGTGTGATACTTTTCAGGGACATTGCATATCCCCCATTTACCACCTTCCTGTTTTGACAGGATAAGTTCTTCTTTTTTGTATGCTAATACTCTACATAAGTTTAGAATAACGTAAGGGGGATCATTCATTATTTCCGTTTCAGCATCCTCAACATCGCTCCAAATACTATCAAAGTAATCTTCTTTGCTGACTGCTCCAAAGACATCTTTAATATCGCTTCCATAAAGGCACTTTCCCCTGTGATTAATAATGGTAAAATGAGCAGCCAGATCTTTATCTGTTCCCTTCATTTTATCGATATAATCGAAAGGACCGGCTTTGTACCATTCTAAATGGGCAACAGAAAAATGCAATTCGAAAGGTGTCGGATAAACAAACGGATCGCATACCTCTCTTTTCACAATGCTCAGTTCGATCCCTTTTGGAGGCGCATAGGTATTTAATTCTACAACCATATCCAGAAAACGATGTTTTATGTTATCCGGAATTGCTTCTTTTACTACAACTAACAAATCAATATCGCTTTTTTTCTCATTATAGCATCCCATAACAGCGGAGCCATGAAGATAGATCCCAATCAGATTATCTCCTAATATTTTCTGACTTTGCGTGACAAAACTTTTAAGCAAATCATTTAAAGCATCCATGTCTGACGTCTCCTCTAAAACATCTGCGGCGGTCAATCCCGATTCTTTGAGTATATCAAAAATATCCCCTGCTTTCAACCGCGCAAAGACCGTTTCGGGAAATGCGGGTAAAATAATTGCTTCTTTAGGCAAACTATGACATAATGGTGTCATAGTTTATCTGTTATACTGGGACTAAAAGGGGAATATAGATGAAATTATATTCGAAAGACGAGGCAAGACGTATGCTGTGCCGATATCACAATTTGGACGGCGCGGAAGCATTATGCGGAAAAAAGGGTGTCGAAAAGATCATGCAGCGGATACACAGTATCCAGTATGATCCTCTGAATGTGGTAGCAAGGAATGCGGATCTGGTATTACAGGCAAGAGTGGATAATTACAGCGAATCCGTTCTTTCCGATTTATTATACAAGGAACACAAATTAATTGACGGATTTGATAAGGAAATGTGTATTTATGATGCCAAAGATTTTGCCCGCTTTCAGTTTGTGCGAAAGGAATATGAAAAACATGCACTGCCTACCCTGGAATACCGTAATCAGACAGGAGTGCTGAACATATTGGACAATGTCAGGGATTTTGTGGAAAAGCATGGCAAGACCGGGACAAAAGACATTTCGATCGGAGAAGTGAGGGAAAGCCGATGGGGACACAAAAAACTATCCAGCGCCGCTTTGGATTACCTATTTAACACTGGCGTTCTTACTGTAGTCGGCAAACGCGGAACACAGAAGTATTTCGATTTGACAGAACGTGTGATCGACAGTGAAAACCTTTCCTGTGACCCAAATATGACCGTAGAAGAATTTCTGGAGTGGTATGTCGAGAGGCGAATACAAAGTGTCGGCTTTCTGTGGAACAAGTCAGGCGGAGCATGGCAGGGACACTTTTTAAGTGAAAATGGCCTCCGCAGTTCCACACTTCGGACACTACTAGAAAAAAGCAGGATCGAGGAAATACGGATAGAAGGAATCACAGAGCCTTTTTATCTTTCAAAAAAAAATAAGAAATATATGAAGGATCCGGCAACAAACAGCTATGTAAGATTCCTTGCCCCGCTCGATAACATTATGTGGGACAGACAAATGCTGGAAATGCTGTTTGGTTTTACATACCGCTGGGAAGTGTATACCCCTGTTGAAAAAAGAAAGTATGGCTATTATGTATTGCCTGTGCTATATAATGGTCAATTTATTGCCAGATTTGAGGCAGAACCGATCCATAAGGCAGGAGAATTTATCATCAAAAACTGGTGGTGGGAACCGGAAATTGAACCCAACGACGACATGAGAGAAATGGAGTGTATGAAAAGTTTTCTGTAAATAGCCATAACAGGTCTTCTATGATAAAATAAAAAATCATAGGAGGCCTTT
>CANQFM010000095.1 GCA_947598825.1 uncultured Eisenbergiella sp.
CCGCCCACATAGCCGATCTCTCCGTCGATAATGGCGATCTTGCGGTGGTTGCGGTAATTGGCGCGCAGCTGCATCCTGCCGAACAGGGCCGGGAAAAAAACTGCCAGGCGAATACCGGTCTTTTCCAGTTCCCGCCAGTATTTCCGGGGCATTTCCCGGCAGCCCATAGCGTCGTAAAGCAGAAAAACTTCCACGCCCTGGGATATTTTCTGCACCAGCACCTCCCGCACCCTGGAAAAGAGCACGTCGTTCTTGACGATATAATACTGTAAAAACACATATTCCCGCGCCTGCCGGATATCCTCGATCAGAGCGTCGAATTTCTCGTTGCCGTCCGTAAAGATCCGTACCTGGTTGTCCGTCGTCAGCATGGCGCCGGAGCTTTCCAGATTATAAAAGACCAGGTCGGAAAAGCCCTTCAGATCTGGGTTCTCCTGTTCCAGCTCACGGCTGCGGACGCTGGATTCCTGCCGCCGCACCGCCTCGTTCATCAGATCCTCATAGCCCTTGATCTGGAACATCTTCCGCTTGTGCATATCGGTGCCGGCCAACAGGTACAGCAGAAACCCCAGGCCGGGGATGGCATTTAAAACCAGCAGCCACGCCCAGGCCGATTTTGGCTCTTTGCGCTGAAAAAAGATGATGATAATGGAAAATACAAAATTCAGCAACAGGATATGACGCCAGATAAAGTTGATCGCCAACAGGAGAAACTGTCCGATCTGAGTCCAGACTTCCATTTTTCCCTCCACCTGCGGGTTTTGCCCTCGCTAACGCCCATTATAGCCGAAAGTGACGCAAACTGCAATAAACACCTTGTTTTAAGTTCGGAATTCTGCTAAAATCAAAAAAAGACGGCGCAGTTTTCTATCGCTGCGCCCGCCATACCACCCAAGGAGGAACCATACATTATGTCAACCCTTACATGGATCCTGCTCATCGTCCTGGCCGTACTCATCATCGGCGTCGTTGTACTGTATTTTCTGGGCAAAAAAGCGCAGAAGCGGCAGGCGGAACAGCAGAAACAGATCGACGCCTACAAGCAGACAGTCTCGATGCTGGTCATCGATAAAAAACGGATGAAGCTCAAAGACGCCGGACTGCCCCAGGCGGTGATCGACGGCACCCCGAAGCTGCTGCGCCGTTCCAAGCTGCCCATCGTCAAAGCGAAGGTCGGCCCCCAGATCGTTTCCCTGGTCTGCGATGAGAAGATCTTCGATATCGTCCCCGTCAAAAAGGAAGTCAAGGCCACCGTCAGCGGCATCTATCTGACCGGCGTCAAAGGGCTGCGGGGCAGCCTTCCCGTCCCGGAAAACCGCAAGAAGAAGGGCTGGTTCAGAAGGAACATAGAAAAGCTGCAGGAAAAGGCCGGAGCGAAACCCGTCAAATGACGTGTTCTGCCCTGCCGTTTTACCGGGATACAGGACATAAAACCCTGACGTTGCGTTCAACAGGACGCGTCAGGGTTCTTTTTTTGCGCTTTCATCTTCCGCGCATGGAGCTGGCGCACCGTTTTGGGCGCCATCGTAAGCAGCAGCAGATAAACCCGGTTTTTCGCCGTCAGATAGGGATTGGTCAGCGTATCCTTCACATGGCTTTTCAGATATTTTTTCACCCGTACATAAAAATCGTCCGCCTCCGTCATCCGGCTGACGGGAATATGCAGCAGATAGTCCAGCCGCTGGTACAGGGCGAAACGCACCGCTTCCGTCCTAAGCTCCGGATATTTTCTGCCGACCAGTCCTTCCACGAAGTCAGCGTTGTCCACGATGTCCAGAAAGACCCTGGAAAAATCTTCCGGATCCTTTTTGCGCGTATTGCTTCCGCTCCGGTAAAAAACATGATACATCTGCCGGGGCAGGATGCAGACCTCCCCCGCTTCAGGCAGCATATTTACCAGCAAAAAAAAGTCCTCGTTGAGTTTTCCCTCCGGGAAACGCCTGCCTTCGAACAGCTCCCGCTTTACCAGCTTAGTACAAAAGGAACAATCCCCCCGATGTAGCAGAAGCTCCCGCAAAAAATCCCGGGCGGGACAGACCGTAAGCTGCTCTGGCGGCGGACAGACGTCGGGATATTTTTCCCCGTTTTCGCCGATCTCATCCCGGGAGGCCTGCACGATCCGCGTCCCCCGTTCCTCGGCCGTCCGCAGCAGGGATTCGTACATTTCCGGCTCGATCCAGTCGTCGCTGTCCACAAATCCCAGCCATTGTCCCCTGGCGTTGTCGATCCCCAGATTGCGCGCCGAAGAGGATCCCCCGTTCTCCTTATGAAAGACCCGGATCCGCTCGTCCAGAGCCGCGAACCGGTCGCAGAGAGCCCCGGTCGCGTCCGTAGAGCCGTCGTCCACCAGCAGGATCTCCAGCTCGCGGCAGGTCTGCCGCCGGATGCTGTCCACACAGCGCTCCAGATATGTTTCGATATTGTAACAGGGAACGATCACGCTCACCAAAACCCTGTGTTCCATCCAACCCCTCCGTTTTACGATTCCAGCTTTCCTTCCCGATACCGCCAGCGGGCCGGCAACACCTGGACCCGGGAAAAGGGACCACTTTCGGGCAGTTCCGTCTTTCCCTCACGCCAGTTCTCATAGAACCGCAGGCATTCCCGGGCCGCCTTTTGAGCGTTCCACTCTTCGGCGATGGTCCGATAGGCGTTTCTTCCCATCCGCTCGATCTGTTCCGGTTTCTCCAGCAGACGCTTCACGCAGGCCGCAAACGCCTCGTAGGAACCGTCCTTATAAAGAAGGCCGTTTTCCGTGTCCCGGATCAGAAAAGGGGCTGCGCCGGTCTGGGCGTTGGCCACCACGCAGCAGCCGCTGTTCATGGCCTCGTTGACCACGGCGCCCCAGCCTTCCAGATAATTGCTGGTAAACAAATGGATCTGGCAGTTTTCCATCACATCCCGCACCTGGGCCGGTTCCAGGAAACCGTATCGGGTAAAGCGCTCCTCCAGCCCTTCCCTGCGGATCTGTTCCGACAGCTCTTCTTCCAAGGGGCCGCTGCCGATGAAATGGATGTGAAAAGCACAGCCCATCGCTTTGAGTTCCCCCGCGAGACGCACTACAAACTCCGGATGCTTGAGCGCGATCAGCCGTCCGGCCCAGACCATCTGCAAAACGCCGCCGCCAAAACTGCGTTTTTGCGCAAACAGCGTCTCCGTATCGTACCGGCGCAGCGGCGGAAAATACCCGAACCTGAGCATTTTCCCCGGATAGGCCCCGATCAGGGAAAAATCCGACGCCACATAGGCCCCGGCGCACAATAGATACACCGGTTTGTTCCGAAACCGCACATGCTCCCGGTACTTGGCGGCCAGCCCCCGCGGAGAGACGGCCTTCCACTGTCCTTCCCGATAGATCCGCTCGCTGATGCGCAGCGTCAGCTTTCCTTCCGCCATCCTGTCCAGAAAAAGATCCGTCCGTTTCGTCCAGCCGGCCAGCACCAGATCCGCCTCTTCGATCAGCGCTCTGGCCCGTTCTTCCTCCTCATAGGAAAGGACCACATAGGGGATCCGGCGGGCGTCCAGCTCCCAGCCCATCTGTCTGCGCGATTCCTCCATCGGCTCCGTCTGGATAAAATGATATTCCTCTCCCAGCGCTTCATAAAGGGCGTCCGAAAAGGGGATCTGATGGTGATTGATGTAATTCGACAGAAATACGGTTTTCATGCGCGATAGATTTCCTCATAGATCCCCAGCAGGGTTTTAAAGTTACGTTCGCCGTCGTAACGTATTCTGGCGCTGCAGCGCTCCGTTTCCGACAGCTTTCGGGCCAGTTCCCCGGAAGAAAAGATCTGCAGTACCGCCTGGGCCAGCGCATGAACGTCTCCTTTTGCAAACAAAATCCCACCCACGCCGTCCTCCACCACGCCCGGGATCCCCCCGGCGTCGCTGGCCGCCACGGGCACACCCAAAAGCTGTGCCTCCGCCACCGAATTGGGGGAATTTTCCACTGCGGAGGGGCAGACGAACACATGGCAGGATAAAAACGCCTGCTTCATCTGGCCCTCATCCAGCCTTCCCAACACCCGGATCTTATCCTGCAGCCCGTATTTCTTGATCAGACGCCGCAGATATCTTCCATAGGCCGGAATTTTCAGCCTGGCCAGAAGCCCTCCGGTTCCCAGCACGCTGTTTCCCGCCACCGCGACGGTCGCCGCCGGGCAGGCCCGCAGGATCTCCCCCATGGCCTCCAGCAGATAATGAAAGCCTTTGAGCGGGTAATCCGCCTGGCTGATAAAGATCTCATAACGCCGGCATCGGTCTGCCTCCCACCGGCCGCTGTAAAACGCCGGGCGCATGGTTTCATTCATAAAATGATATACGGCGCCGGGATTTGCGGCGGCCGCCATCTTTCTGTCGAAGGGCGTCCGCCCCGTCACATGGCCTGCAGACTTTAAGAGCCTCTCTTCAAAAGCCGCGCGGGCGTAAAACTTTTCCTGCTGCTGCCGCAGGCTGTCCTTTCGCAGGATATCCCGCAGCGTCCTGCTGTTTTGCACCGATTCCGGCAGATCTGCCATATAAGCCCCGGCGCAGGCGCTCATGATCCCCTGCAGCCCCACCAGCGTCCGCTCCGGCCTGCCGTAAGCTTTTGC
>CANQFM010000096.1 GCA_947598825.1 uncultured Eisenbergiella sp.
ACTAAATTTTCAGATTTGATCCCTTCATAGGAACGATCCAATCCCGGTTCAAGCGACAACACGATCTTTTCATAGTTGTCCCGTATTTTTTGCAGGGGAGCCAGCTCACGTTTTCTGACGTCCTCGCTGTTCATGGATTCTGTCACCTGAATGTATTTCTTCTCATCAGCCGTAGCTGCAATGAAATCCACCTCCATATTATCGACCTTACCGATCGCGACGTCGTATCCTCTGCGGAGCAATTCAAAATAGACGACATTTTCGATCGCATGACCGCTGTCGCGGTTTCGGAAGCCCAGCAGATAATTTCTCAGCGCTATGTCGACAATATAGTACTTTCCGAGCGTGCGAAGGTACTCTTTCCCCTTGACGTCGAACCGCTTGATCTCATAGAAAAAGTAGCTTTCCAGCAGTGCATTGACATACGCCTGAACCGTATGGGCGCTCGGTGCGTTTTTTTGTTTACCGTCCTCAAGAAGGCCTTCCTTCACTAAGGTATTGCCTATGGACGCGACAGAAACATTTGAACCGATATTATCTGCGAGGAACATGATGATCTTACGAAGCAGGACCGGATCGGTAATCCGCTTCTGTCCCCGCCGTTTTTCCCGTTCCAAAATATCGCGGACGACAACGGTAGAATAGATCCCCTCAAGGAGGGAAAGCGCCTTTTCCTGATCGAGGCCGACATCGGCAATGCCCGGCATCCCGCCAAAGCGCATAAATGCTTCAAATGCCTCCCGCAGTTCATAGCGTTCGCCGCTTTTATCAAACACCTGTTTATGAACGCCGCCAAGAGCGCTCCTGGTTTCTCTCACTTCAAAATCATGAAAATAAAGAAACTCACTGAAAGAAAGCGGCAGCATTTTGATCTCCACGCATCTGCCGGAAAGATAGGTGGAATACTCGGAGGAAAGCAGGTAAGCGTTGGAACCTGTTACATAGATATCGCAGTCCAAATCCACACGCAAAGCATTGACTGCGTCCTCCCAAGCGTCGATCCTCTGGATCTCGTCAAAAAACAAATACATTCGCTTTTTTGGCACAATTCGTTTCTTTACATAAGCGTAGACATCGTCAGAAGTCATTTTCCGAAAATCATTGGATTCAAAGTTCATCTCAACGATCTGCTCCGGCCAAACGCCTGTCTCGGTCAAATGTACGGCCATCAGCTTCAAAAGGCTTGATTTCCCGCAGCGCCTTATGCCGGTGATGACCTTTACAGGTTCGGTATCCTGAAAGCCGATCAGCTTGTTGAGGTAACGATCCCTTTTTTTTAATTTGTGCGATTCTATCATTGCACGTCCCTCCTGCTTCCTCTATGATAGCATATGCATACGGAAAAGTAAAGTTTTTGCACTCAAATGCACAAACTATGTTTTTTCGACCAATTATGCAAAATACACCATGAACAGATCGGCAATGAAAATGCTTGAACCCCTCAGAAAGCTCCGGTATATCGGGCGCAGAAAAGGACACCTGCTGATAACAGATGTCCCATGGAGACTACCGATAGACGATTCGCCCATTCAAATGATTATGACAAAAATAGTCGCCTCACTTTAGCGGACACTGGACATGCCCTTCACCAGCTTTTTTCATCAAAAGAAAGCTCACATCTTTGGGCAATTTGGAATGTTTGAAAATACCGTTCTTCTAACGGAATCCATTTCCACTGAAAATCCCTCACTTTATCAGATCCATTGCGTGCCTGAATGCGACGCAGTTGCTCGTCCGGTGAAATGGACAGGAAGATATGCAGGTCGTAATCGCCCCATAATTCCGGATGACAGCTATAAGAGCCTTCCACCACTGTGAGCCTGTCCGGTATGATCCGGACAGACTCCTGAAAGTCTCGTATATGACAGTCGTAGGGACGGTAGGAAAAGGGAACACCCTGTCGGAATGGGGTCAGCACTTCTTCCCGGAAACGTTCCCAATCCACATTGCCTCCCGGCTGCCGTAACCGTTCCTCGGTCCGTTGCTCCGAGCGGAGGAAAAAATCATCCATGTGAATAACATTACAGTCCCACTCCTGTTGCATTTGCGCCGCAAGGGTGGTTTTCCCGGAAGCGCAGCGTCCGTCCACAGCGATCAGAGGGGCTGCATGGGTTTGAAAAATCCTCTGAATTTCTTCCTGAATGACGTCCAGTACCTGCCGCTTCATCTGAAATGCCCCACAGGAACGGTGGAAGGCTGTACGCGGTGAAAACGGACAAGCCCTGTCCGGTTGAGCGCCACCATCACCGAAGGAATAAGGATCAACTGTATAAGGATACCAGGGATTGCATTGAGGAAAGCTTCTGCCAGAAAAATCTGCCAGGTAAGAACACTCCCCATTAAGCCGAACTGAACCACCTGTACAATTCCCCATACAACGCGTCCGGCCAACATCGCTGTTATCAGGCAGCGGTACAATGCGCGGATACACTGCCATTTGGAGCGGCTGTAAAGCAGCCCCGCAACCAGGCCAATAGCCAGAAACATCGCTGTCAAAACCATATTTTTAATATTTCGTTTCATTATAACCTCTCCTATAGGTAAACGCTGTCCTTTACCGATCCTGTTTACGAAATGCGAACGTGGGATTCTGTTCTGTTTCCACATGCCCTCTGTGACCGTAGGGTGCATTGCAATAACCATGAGAAAAGCCCATGCATCCCATCCCGATCTCTGAGACTTCGATTTGCCGCAATTTCCTGGTTTTCATATGCATCCTCCGCCGCATGTTCCATCATCGTTTTATATATTTAATTTTAACCTAAAATAAGTTATAATACGAATTAAAGTAAAGAAAGGATGACAATGATGGAGTATCTTAAATCTGTACTTGGAATTCGTGTTGTATATTGTGATGGTGAAATAACAGGGATTCCCAATTATATTTACGCCAGGTATCGTTTACAAGAGGTATCACTTGATGGCAAAAAAGCTGTTTTTGTTTATCCGAAAACAGAATTGGATGCTATTGATATTATAAAAAAGCACCTTAAAAGAATCCAGACGGCGACGGATGCATCAGCCATACTTGTGTTAAATCATCTCACTTATCGCCAGAGGAAATATCTTTTGCGTGATCACATTCCGTTTATTGTGGATGGCAAACAAATCTATCTACCGTTTATGGCGGTTTATCTGCAGCAGCGCGCTGACTCAGAGAAACCTGAAATGACAGAGATTCTTCCGTCAGCGCAGCTATTATTCCTTTACTATGTTTATCATGGTTGCGGAGAATTGTTGACAAGCGATGCCGCAGAGGCGCTCGTCTTTACAGCCACATCTATCTCCAGGGCATCCAGACAGCTAGAAGATTTCGGCTTGGTACAAACAGAAAAGCGGGGTGTGCAGAAGGTTATTTATTCCGAAAAAAAACCATGGGAACTTTTTGAAGCGGCAAAGAGTTGTCTGGCAAATCCCGTAAAGCGAACAATTTATGTACCGAAAACCGAAATGAAAGAAAAACTGCCCGTGAGCGGATATTCGGCACTCTCTGAGTATTCGATGCTGAATCCGCCTGCCATAAAATGTTATGCTGCAAAGAGTATTGCAGCATGGGAAAAAAGCGCATCGGGCAGATTACAGAATTCGAAGGATCAGTGTGCAGTGGAGCTTTGGCGATACGATCCCGGAAAACTGAGCAATGGAGAGAGCGTTGACCGACTTTCCCTTGCTTTAGCACTTAGGGAAGATACGGATGAAAGAATAGAAGAAGCTGTAGAAGAAATGTTGGCTGACGTTTGGAGAAAAATAGATGGTAAGAGGAATTGAAAATTTCAAAGAATGGTTTCGGGGATATGAGGATCAATATGTCATCATCGGAGGTACGGCATGTGATCTGCTGATGACGGAGGAAGGTCTGGATTTTCGCGCTACAAAGGATATCGATCTTGTTTTGATCATAGAAGCAGTAAATGCTGCCTTTGGCGACAGATTCTGGGAATATATCATTGCGGCCGGATATGAACACCGAAATAAAAATACAGGAAAGCCACAATTATATCGTTTCACAAAGCCACAGTCAAAAGAGTATCCTGCCATGATAGAATTATTTACAAGGAAGCCGGATGCCATTGAGGACTATTATGAATTCCTGCGGCAGGGAAAAACTCAGATTTCAGGCGTTACAGTACTCTCTGCACCGTATTTGATCCCATTCAAGGCAAAGGCGTGGCTGGATCTGTCGCACAGAAAATCGGAGGGCGAGCAAGTTGACAGCAGGGATATACGGAAACACAGGAACGATGTATTTCGCTTAACAGAGCTTCTTGATCGTAATATGGCCCCACTTATCTACATACCGGATGCAATTAGAGCTGATATAAGTGAATTCGTGGAACGAATGCGATCAGAGGATGTTGATTTGAAACAGATCGGTATTCGTAACAAGTCCAAGGAAGCCATACTGAAAGAATTGAATGCCCTTTATAACAAAAGCGGTGTGCAATAGTTACAACACGCCGGTCAT
>CANQFM010000097.1 GCA_947598825.1 uncultured Eisenbergiella sp.
AAACACCGCCCCGATCTCTTCCGGGTTCTTTAGATCCCCCTCTATGAAGCTTCCCCATTTCACCGCTTCCCTGTGCCCGTAGACCAGGTTGTCAAACACCACCGTTTCCCGGCCCATCCGGCTTAACATTTTGTTCACATGGGAGCCGATATAGCCCGCTCCCCCGCAGATCAGTACCGCCATCCTTCAGGTCCCTCCTGCCAGTCCCTTTATCTTTCCTCTGCCAGTTTTTTTAATCTTCCTTCTGCCCGTACACGGCCATCGTCGCCAGGTATTCCTGGGGGATCCCGATATCATACCGTCTCCCGTCGATACGGTACGCCATCATCCCCTCCGTATGGCAGATCTCCTTCAGCACGCTGGTCAGTCCGTACTCGCCCTTCTCGCTCTTCTTTCCTTCCGCGATATCCCTGCCCAGCAGTTCGAACACTTTCGGCGTCAGCACATACTGCCCGAACACGCAGTAGTACCTGTCCGTCCCCTTCTTGTCTTTCACCCCCAGGTACAGCCGCGCATAGTCCATCGTCGGCTTCTCTTCCATATCCGACACCTGCATCAACCGTTCTTCCTCATCCTGGAACCACCCCGTCAGGATCCCGTAGTGCATCACCCGCTCCAGTTCCACTTCATCCAGGGATACCGTTAACAGCCCGCTCTTCTCATAGGCGTCGATCATCTGCCCCGCACAGTTCTGTTCCCGGTTGGAGGTATACAGATGGTCCCCCAGTAAGAGAAGCACCGGCTCCTCCCCCGCGAAGTTTTTCGCCTGGTACACCGCATGTCCAAAGCCAAGCTGTTCCTTCTGCTCGATGTAGATGATCTTCTGCCCCAGCCGCTGGATCGCCACGTTGATCTCCCGCAGGGCCTTCGGCAGCTTCCGGTAATACTCTATCGTCAAATCCCTCTTGAACAGCCGGTCGAACTCCTCCCTGTCCTCCGGGCTGATGATCAGGCCGACCTCCTCGATCCCCGCCTGCTCCAGCTCCTTTAACAGGATCAGCAGCGCAGGCTTGGCAAACCCGTCCTTATCCACCACAGGGAACAGTTCCTTCTTCACCACCTTGGTGGCCGGGAACATCCGCGTCCCGAACCCCGCCACCGGGATGATCGCCTTGCGCACGCTGCGCTGTTCCCGGATGGTGAATATGTAGGCGTCCATCCCCCTGCTGTTTAAGTACGCACAGAGCGCCTTCTGCTTCTCTTCGTCCGCGCAGATCATCTGCACCGTCCCGTCCCCGTGGCTGCCTACGCCCTTGATCCCCAGCGCAAGTTTCCGCACTTCCGGATCCTGCATCACCTGATGTAATAAGGGTGAATCAAACTCCGAGGGGCAGGCCCCTGCGATCTTCTCATCGAACAGCCTCTGGGACTCGTCCATCAGCTTCCCGATCTTTTCCGCATCTCCATGGCGCATGGCCCCGATCACCTGCTCCACGATCCTCCGGTTATCCGGCCCCAGCGCCTCCTGCACCTTTCTGGCCTGCTCATCCTGGGCAAAGGGATAGCAGGCGTTTAAGGAGGACAGGATTTTTTTGGTGTCCTTTTCCCCGTTTAAGTCCGCGAACACCCAGTGCAGGTCCTTCCCCACCGCCAGCCGCTCCACCTCGATGTTCTCGCTGGCGAACCGCATCAGCACCGGCTTCTCCCCGTAGGCGCAGGCCTGATCCAGACGCCCGCACCGGGAAGGCGTCATGATCTCCCCCCGGTATGCCGCCTCCATCTCCCCCCGCACTGACAACTGCAGGTCATAGGTCAGGTTGAACCCCCTGGCGATCAGCACGCAGATGGCTGCGCTGGAGGACAGCCCCTTCTTGATGGGCAGCGTCACCTTCGTGATGTCCACGGACAGGCCGCCCACATCGTAGTACTCCAGCATGAAAGCCGCCACACCGGCGACATAAGAGTAATATCCACCCTCTTCCGCCGTCGCTTTCAACTGTTTTACCGACATGGGCCACTCAATCCACTCCCCATGGCTCCCATCCTCGTTCATCGCCCGGAACCGGAAAGTATCTGACCGCTCTACATAGCCGTAAATCCCCTGCCCAATGCCAGTCACGATGGCCATGCCCGGCTCCACTTCCGAGTTTGTCCGGTTGTATAATCCAGCCCAATCGCTGTGTTCTCCAAACAGGCACAGGCGGCCCGGTACAAAAATGTTCATCTGTTCTTCTCTCCTTTTTTACGATGCCCCTCGACTATTTAACACCGCAGGGACCGTTTTCAGCAGAAGCTTGAGATCAAACCACAGGCTCTGCTTTCGGATATACTCCATGTCCAGCTTCATCCAGTCGTCAAAATCGATATTGTTCCGCCCCGACACCTGCCAGATGCAGGTGATCCCTGGCTTTACCTTCTCCCTCACCTTATAGGCCTCATCCACCGCCCGCGCTTCCGCTATGGGCAGCGGCCGCGGGCCCACCAGGCTCATCTCCCCCACAAATACGTTGACCAGTTGCGGCAGTTCATCGATGCTGGTCTTCCGGATGAAATGCCCCACCTTGGTCACCCGGGGGTCATGGACCATCTTAAAGACAGGGCCGCTCATCTCATTTTCTGCCATCAGGGAACCCTTGAGCTGGTCCGCATTGCTGCACATGGACCGGAACTTCCTGCACAGAAAAGGCACACCATCCTTCCCGCCCCGGGGCGCATTATAAAATACGGCCCCTTTGGGATCCTCGATCTTGATCGCGAGGGCGGTCAGCAGCATGACAGGCGACAGAAGGAGCAGCGCTGCCCCTGATACCACGATATCGAACAGTCTTTTGGGGATCAGGTAAAGAGGATCCGTGTTCGGCTTTATTCCAGCGGCCACCGTTGCAACATCCGGTTCCTTTGCTGTATGGTTTCTATACCGGACCACATTTCCGGATGGATATGTAACGCTGTCCATATTCAGATCGTATTGCTGTGTCTGCTGCATCTTTTCACACCCCAGGTAAATGGTTTAAGAACATTTCTCAAGCTTTCCATTGGCAGAAAGGATAGCGGCCATCCGCTCCGGTCATTCTTCCACCCGCACCGTCACGACCTGCCTTGCCGATTCCAGCCCCTCCGAATCCCTCGTATAGAGCATCACCGGATACTCCCCCGGCGTGTTCAAGTCCACAAACCCTTCCATCACCAGGTTAGAAAAGAGCTGCGCCTGGCTGTCCCGGTCATCGCTCAAGCCCCCGATACACTGGTTCCAGTCCACGCTCTGGGTCCCCGCCTGCACCGAAAGGCTGCTCGTCCGAAGGTCGAGTACTGGCGGCTGGTTGCCCTCAGGCGGCTGGTTAGCCGCCTGTCCTCCTTCGTTCCCGGCTCCTGCATTGCCTTCTATACTGTTGCCTTCCGGGATACCCTGCCCTTGACCGTCCTGAGCCTGTCCATCCCCAGGCTGCTGCTCCTCTCCCTGGGGCTGTCCTTCGGGACGCGCTTCTCCCTGCTCTGGCGGCTGGACATTTCCTACAGGCTGGCCCTGGGCATTCCCGTTATCTCCTGCTAAAGGCTGTTGGTTGGCCTCCTGATTATCCTCACGGTTTTCTTCATCCCCGTCGGGTCCTTCTCCGCCTGGAGTTCCTATATCCTGACCCTCTGTAGGGCCAGTCCCATTCCCTGTTCCGCTTTCTGTCCCGGTCTCTGCACTTCCTTCGTCATTCTCTCCAGGGGTATCAGCTTTGGTTTCACCGGAAAGATCCTGACCCCCCTGCACGGCCCGCACCGTCCGGCTGGCTTTCCCCACGTTGTCCGCATGATCCTTCGCCACATAGGTGATGATGACATTCCCGTTGGAAGTCTCCGAGATCTTCTCCACCATCAGGCTTTCCGTCACGTCCCCGTCCCGTTCGTCCTGCGCTGTCACCCCTGCCAGCAGCAGGCCCTCTTCCATCCCTTCCTCATAGGTCAGGCTGTCCGGCCCATAAGAGATCACCGGTGCCGTTCTGTCCTGCCCCAGGTACAGCACTGCCGCTATTACCATCAGGGCCACATCCAAGGCGCAGATCCCTGCCAGGAGCCCTCCGCCCTTCATGCCTCTTCCTCCATCCGGACATCTGCCTCCTCACGGATCATAGGGATCTCTTCCTCTTCTTCCTTTCCTGCCTTCCCCTGCTTCTCGATCTCCGCCTGCCGCGCGCTGCCATTCTTCTGGCCCGGCCTGCTCCCCTTTTTC
>CANQFM010000098.1 GCA_947598825.1 uncultured Eisenbergiella sp.
GTAATTCTGGCGTTCCCCAACTGGTGGACGACCATGCCCATGGCGGTGTTTACATTCCTTGAAAGCTATGATTTCTTTGGCAAGACCATCTGTCCGCTCATCACCCACGGCGGCAGCGGATTTTCCAATTCTCTGCAGGATATTGCAAGGCTCTGCCCCGGAGCAAGGGTCACAGAGGGTCTTGCCATAAACGGCGACAACGCCGCGACCTGCGATAAAGAACTTGAAAAATGGGTAAAAAAAATCGGTTTGAAATAGGAGGACTATAAACATGGATCAGACATATCTTACACTCAACAACGGAGCAAAGATCCCGCAATTCGGCATGGGCGTTTATCAAGTGCCGGAGGGAGAAGAAACCAAACAGGCGTGTCTTTCGGCGCTCCGCATGGGCTACCGTCATATTGACACCGCCCACGCCTATCAAAACGAGCGCAGCGTCGGCGCGGCCGTCCGGGAAAGCGGTATTTCCCGTGAGGAAATTTGGGTCACTTCCAAGCTCTGGCCGTCCGAGTACGGCGAGGGAAAAACCATGGCGGGTATCGACAAAATGCTTTCCCGCCTGAATATCGGTTATATCGACCTGCTGCTTTTGCACCAGCAGGTGGGCGATTACATGGGCGCGTGGCGCGACATGGAGAAGACCGTAGCACAGGGAAAGGTGCGCTCCATCGGACTTTCCAACTTTGAATCCGAGCGACTGGAGGAAGTCTGCGAAGCGGCGTCCATTAAGCCTGCCGCGCTGCAAGTCGAGTGCCACCCCTACTATCAGCAGCAGCGTCTGAAAAAGCGCCTTGCGCCTTACGGTACAGTGATTGAATCCTGGTATCCCATCGGCCACGGCGACGCAGGGCTGATAAACGAACCGGTCTTTACCGAGCTTGCGAAGAAATACGGCAAGACCAATGTGCAGATCATTCTCCGCTGGCACATTCAGGCGGGCAACGTGATCTTCCCGAAATCCACCAACCCGCAGCATATCCAGGATAACTTTGACATTTTCGATTTTGCGTTGAACGCGGAGGAAATGGAAAAAATCGCGGCTCTTGATTGCGGCAAACGATTTTATCACGCTACTCTGGAGGAACAGGAGCGTAACTTTTCCGGCTGGGCTCCGGCAGACTGAATATAACCAATCGGACGAATGAAAGATGAAAGCCAAAAAGATCATAAAAATCATCATAGACACTGCCATGCTCATTCTCCTGCCTCTGCTCATGGCGTATTCACTCATTGGAGAGAAGGCGCACGAATGGCTGGGACTTACCATGTTCCTGCTGTTTATACTGCACCACATCATGAATCCGGCGTGGCTGAAAACGCTTTTCAAGGGACGCGTAACGCTACTGCGAATTTATCTCACCGGCGTCAATCTTCTCCTTTTGATTGTTATGATTTTGCAGCCGTTCAGTGGGATCATGATGTCAAAGCACATATTCCACACTTCCGGCGTCGGCGGTATGTCCTTTGCCCGGACGGTTCACCTGCTTTTGTCCCACTGGGGATTTATCTTGATGTCCGTTCATGTGGGCAATCACGTCGGGACGCACCGTGCGGGAAAGAACAAGGGCGTTGCTGTCCTGTTATGGACGACTGCCATCGCCATGTCGATCTATGGAGCATACGCATTTGTAAACCGTGATATGGCGTCCTATCTGTTTTTGAAGAATCAGTTTGTTTTCTTTGATTTTGGACAGTCGCGCCTGCGGTTTATGGCGGACTACGCCTCCATGATGTGCCTTTTTGCCTGTATCGGCGCTGCTCTTTCCAAAGGGCTGAAAATGCTGAATCGACCGAAACGAGGAATTTCAAAAGATGAATAGGTTTTTGAATACGATCAATTCTGCCGGGGGAGCAAAAAGAGCCTGCACAAACTGCGGCAGATGCACAGCGGCGTGTCCCGCGGGCATTGACATTCCAGCAGTCATCTGGTCATACGGACAGCATGAGAAAAAAGAGCCGCTGTCCGAACTAGCCGGACCGGAGGATTGCATCGAGTGCGGAGCCTGCACCTCCTGCTGCCCGAAAAAAATCGCGGTAAAGGATTTCATTCGGGAACTTGCCATGCAACAGTGTAAACATGGGAACCATCCGGCCTATGTGAACGTATAGGAGGGATTTCTTATATACACTTGACTCAAGCTTCCGCAAGCGGAATATTGATAAAATATAAAGGATCTTTTTTAAAACAGGGTATTGACACCGTGTCAGAACAATGCTATACTAACAATGCTGACACAATGTCAGAATATATTTGCAAGTCAGGCGGGGCTGGTCAGTCTCGCCGCACTGTACTTTATCAACGGGGGACAGCAAATGAAAATTGTGATCATCAAGGGCAGCCCACACAAAAACGGCTCCTCGAATATGCTGGCGGAACAATTTGCAAAGGGCGCACAGGAGGCCGGGCATACTGTCATAGAAATGGATGCGGCGCACAGGAACATCCACCCCTGCCTTGGCTGTGAGCATTGCGGCATGGATGGGCCGTGCGCCCAAAAGGACGATATGGGCGAGATCAGGGACGCCCTGCTCTCTGCGGATATGGCGGTTTTCGTCACGCCGGTCTATTACTTCGGGATGTCAGCGCAGCTTAAAATGGTGATCGACCGTTTTTACAGCTTCACCTGTAAGCTCTCCGGCAAGCACATGAAAACGGCGCTGATCGCCGCCGCGTGGGATTCCAATGCAGACGTCATGCCCTATCTTGTGGAGCATTACAAGAAACTGTGCCGGTACATGAATTTCACCGACTGCGGACAGATCTTAGGAACCGGATGCGGAACCCCGTCTATGACGAAAAACAGTCGCCACATGATCGACGCATATCAGCTTGGAAAATCTTTATAGAGGAGGAAAACAACATGGAAAAGATCACACAAACCGCAGGCAGAAATCAACTGGGCGACTTCGCGCCGGATTTTGCCCACTATAACGACGATGTTCTCTTTGGCGAGAACTGGAACAACTCAGACATTGACTTAAAACTTAGATGCATCATCACCGTCGTGGCGCTGATGTCCTCCGGGATCACCGACTCGTCCCTGACGTATCATCTGGAAAATGCAAAAGCCCACGGTGTAACCCGTGCGGAGATCGCCGCCATCGTGACCCATGTGGGCTTCTACGTCGGCTGGCCCAAGGCGTGGGCGGTGTTCCGGTTGGCGAAGGACGTTTGGAACGAGGTAGAGCCGGCGCTGACGGAGAAAGACAAATATCAAAACACCATCCTCTTCCCCATCGGCGCGCCCAACGACGGCTTCAAGCAGTATTTCATCGGGCAGAGTTACCTTGCGCCGGTTTCCAAAGAGCAGGTGGGCATTTTCAACGTGACCTTTGAGCCGGGCTGCCGGAACAACTGGCACATTCATCATGCCGACAAGGGCGGCGGACAGATTCTGATCTGCGTCGGTGGACGGGGATACTATCAGGAGTGGGGCCAGCCCGCCGTGGAGATGAAGCCCGGCGACTGCATCAACATTCCTGCAGGCGTTAAGCACTGGCACGGCGCGGCGCCGGATAGCTGGTTTAGCCATCTCGCTATAGAAGTGCCCGGAGAAAACGGCGAAAACGAATGGCTGGAGCCGGTGGATGATAAACAATATGGAGGTTTGAAATGAAAAAAATCGTAACGATTTTTTTGACGACCATCATGGTTCTTTCCCTTGCAGCTTGCGCTGACGGAAAGGAACTGGCCGGGACACCCTCTGAAACGGAATACGAAAACCAGCAGCCCAACGAAACGCCGAGTGAACCGGCAGACAGCACTTCCTCCGAGCCGGAACAGGAGCCGGAGGGCCACAAAATCCTTGTGGCCTACTTCTCTGCTACTAACAATACCGAGGGCATAGCGCAAAAATTGGCGGATGGACTTGGCGCTGACCTCTACGAGATCACGCCGGAGCAGCCCTATACGGATGAGGACCTGGACTATGGCAATTCGAAGAGCCGTTCCTCTGTGGAAATGAACGACCCCAATGCCCGCCCTGCAATCTCCGGCTCGGTGGAAAATATGGAGCAATACGATGTGGTATTCATCGGCTATCCCATCTGGTGGGGCGAAGCGCCGCGGATCATGAGTACGTTTATCGAAAGCTATGATTTCTCCGGCAAGAC
>CANQFM010000099.1 GCA_947598825.1 uncultured Eisenbergiella sp.
ATAAGTCCGCTTATTTTGTGAATAATATCTTAATATGGAAGAAAAACCTTTATTCTTTATGAGGGTTTTGCTATAATTATAAAGGTAGTGTCCTGAAACAGGAAGGGGACCTTTGGCCCTGTCTTGTTTACAGCGACCGCCAAGGAGGCATATCTGCATGGATTATGGCAAAAAAAGTGTGAAGGGAAAACAGAAAGCGCTTCAGTCTTCCTCCAGGCGCTGGGGGCGGAAATTTTTTCTGTCCATCGCCAAAGCGGTACTGCTTTGCGTCCTTGCAATAGGGATCATCGGTTTCTGCGGCGCGATCGGCGTATTTAAGGGCATCATAGATTCCGCGCCCACCATCAATCTGGAAGACGCGACGCCCAGCCGTTTTTCTTCTTTTATTTACGATTCCGAAGGCAACCAGATCGCGAAGCTCGTGGCGGAAGATTCCAACCGCGTTCCCGTGACGATGGACCAAATCCCCCAGGATCTGGCGGATGCTTTTGTCGCCATTGAGGACGAACGGTTTTATGAGCATAACGGCATCGACATCCAGGGCATCATGCGCGCCGCCTATGTCGCCATTACGACCGGCTTTAAACGGCAGGAAGGCGCCAGTACCATCACCCAGCAGTTGATCAAAAATACCGTCCTGACCACCTGGACCCAGGAAAAGACTCTGGCCGAACGGGCCAAGCGCAAAGTCCAGGAGCAATATCTCGCCTTACAGTTGGAGAAAAATGCCCAGGACAAATCCAAGATCCTGGAACAGTACATGAACACTATCAATTTAGGACAGAACACGCTGGGCGTTCAGGCGGCGGCCAAGCGCTATTTCAATAAAAACGTCTGGGATCTGACCCTTTCCGAGTGCGCGGCCATCGCCGGGATCACCCAGAACCCTTCCCGTTATAACCCCATCAGCCACCCGGAGGACAACAAGGATCGCCGGCAGAAGGTGTTGGAAAATATGAAAGATCAGGGCTATATCTCGCAGGAGGAGTATCTGGAGGCCCAAAATGACACGGACGACCTGTATGACCGGATTCGTCTCGCCAACGCAGAGGTAGAAGAATCCTCCATAGACTCCTATTATGCTGACGCCGTAAAAGAAGCCGTCATCCAAGATCTGATCGCCGCCGGCTATTCCGAAACACAGGCTTACGTCATGGTTTACTCCGGAGGCCTGAGCATCTATGCCGCCCAGGATCCCGATATCCAGCAAATCTGCGACGAGATCTGCTCCAATGAGGAAAACTATCCGGAAAACGTGCGGTGGCTTTTAAGCTACCGTCTGACCTATCAGCCCTCGAAGGACAGCACCGAAGTGACTAACGTCAGTTCGGAAATGCTCCGCAGTTATCTGCAGGAAAATGAAGATCCCAACTTCGATCTGCTCTTTTCTTCGCAGGAAGAAGCTTACGCAGCCATAGAATCCTATAAAGCCGCCACCCTCCCCGCAGGCGCAGAGATCCTGGGCGAAACCGTCTCTCTGACCCCTCAGCCACAGATCTCCATGACCATAGAGGATCAGACTACCGGCTATGTGGTAGCCATGGTGGGAGGCCGGGGCGTCAAGGAAGGAAACCGCACTCTTAACCGGGCCACCAGCACGGTGCGCCAGCCCGGTTCCACCTTTAAGATCGTTTCCACCTACGCGCCCGCTCTGGACAGTGCGGGAATGACGCTGGCGGACGTGGAGGTAGACGCCCCCTTCAATTATGAGAGCGGCAGGCCCGTCTCCAACTGGTACGACACCGGCTACCGGGGGATCTGTTCCTTCCGGGACGGCATCCGGGATTCCTTGAACATCGTGACGGTCAAGGCCCTGACCCAGATCACACCCCGGCTGGGATACGAATACCTGATCAATTTCGGCTTTACCACACTGGTGGACGGCGTGGAGCGCAACGGCAGAGTCTACACGGACATTTCCCAGGCCCTGGCCCTGGGCGGCATTACCAACGGCGTCACCAATCTGGAGCTGAACGCGGCATACGCCACCATCGCCAACAGCGGCCAGTATATCAAACCCAAGCTCTATACCATCGTGAAAGATCATGACGGCAACATCATTCTGGACAATACGGTCACAGAAAGCCGGCAGGTCATCAAGCCTTCCACAGCTTTCCTGCTGACAGACGCCATGGTGGATGTGGTCACCTCCGGCACCGGCACTGCCGTCAATTTCGGCGGCATGTCCATCGCCGGCAAGACCGGAAGTACTTCCGACTATAACGACGTGTGGTTTGCGGGATTCACGCCCTATTATACCTGCACTGTCTGGACCGGCTATGACAACAATACCCATTTGCGCAAGGGAGCGGAGCGCAACCTTTCCAAGACGCTCTGGAAAGCCGCCATGTCACGGATACACGAAGGGCTCAACAACATTCCTTTCAACAAGCCTGCCGACATCGTCACGGAAACCGTATGCGCCAAATCCGGCAAGCTCCCCAATGAGCTTTGCCAGGCAACGTTGAAAGTGGAATATTTTACGCCGGATACTGTTCCCACGGAAACCTGCGATGTTCACTACAGCGGCATTGTCTGCGCCTACAGCGCGCTCCCGGCGGCCGATAGCTGTCCTTTTGCTGCGCCTGGCGTCCTGGAAATGTCGCCGGAAAACGAGCGCCTGCTGGCGGGCCAGGCGACCGTCAACGAGGACGGCACCGTTTCCAACGTCTGTATGCACGACGCTTTGTTTATGGCCCAGCCCGGCGCAGAGGCGGTGATCGATCAACAGCGCCTGGAACTGGAACTGCGCGCCACGCCGGGATCCTTTGAGACTCAATTTGCACAGCTTCAACAGGAATTGCAGGACGCCGTCGTCGAAAAGGCGGAGGCGGATAACCGCGTTGCCGCTGCGGCGGACGAAACACTCCGGGCCGAGGCGCAGGCAGCGTCCGATGCCGCACAGGCGAAAATCGACGCCCTGAACAATCAGATCGCACTCCTGCAGGCCGCCCAGAATGCGGCTGTCGCCGCTCAGGCTGCGGAAACACCTCCCGCGTCCAGCACCGGCGGCGAAGGATAAGTCGGCAGGCGCAGTGCCCGTCCGCGTCCCAGGGCGTCTCTGGCTGCCTTCGGAATTCGGAAATTTAGTGCCTCCGGAATCCGGAAATTTGTAGTTGACAAGGCTATTTTCCTATGTTATTATAGTTTTCGGTTGTGAAACAACCGAAAATGCTGCTGTGGCTCAGTCGGTAGAGCGTCGCATTGGTAATGCGGAGGTCACGGGTCCGATTCCCGTCAGCAGCTTCAAAAAAGCCCGAATTTACGGGCTTTTTTGATGCCACGGAATTTCTCAGTTTCTTGATTTTGAGGATTTTGTGTGCTATTTGTGTGCTACGAATAAAGTACAATCAAAATACCAGGAAGGGAAAAAAGCACCGTCGAATATACGGTGCTTTTTTTGTGCGCCTGGCGGCGCACTTCTCAAGGAAACAATTGGATCCGCATATGATGCGGCTCCAATTGTGAAGCCATCGCCCTGATCTTCCGTGTAAAATCCTTGAACTATTTTTCTGTCTCCGCCTGCCGTCATCGTGTCTGCCAAACGG
>CANQFM010000100.1 GCA_947598825.1 uncultured Eisenbergiella sp.
ATCTGCACCGTCCCGTCCCCGTGGCTGCCTACGCCCTTGATCCCCAGCGCAAGTTTCCGCACTTCCGGATCCTGCATTACCTGATGTAATAAGGGCGAATCAAACTCCGAGGGGCAGGCCCCTGCGATCTTCTCATCGAACAGCCTCTGAGACTCATCCATCAGTTCCCCGATCTTTGCCGCATCCCCTTGGCGCATGGCCTCAATCACCTGCTCCACGATCCTCCGGTTGTCCGGCCCCAGCGCCTCCTGCACCTTCCTTGCCTGTTCATCCTGGGCAAAGGGATAGCAGGCGTTTAAGGAGGACAGGATCTTTTTGGTGTCCTTTTCCCCGTTTAAGTCCGCGAACACCCAGTGCAGGTCCTTTCCCACCGCCAGCCGCTCCACCTCGATGTTCTCGCTGGCGAACCGCATCAGCACCGGTTTCTCCCCGTAAGCGCAGGCCTGATCCAGACGTCCGCAGCGGGAGGGCGTCATGATCTCTCCCCGGTATGCCGCCTCCATCTCCCCCCGCACCGATAGCTGCAGGTCATAGGTCAGGTTGAAACCCCTGGCAATCAGCACGCAGATGGCTGCGCTGGAGGACAGCCCTTTCTTGATGGGCAGCGTCACCTTCGTGATGTCCACGGACAGGCCTCCCACGTCGTAATACTCCAGCATGAAGGCCGCCACGCCGGCGACGTAGGAGTAATATCCGCCCTCTTCCGCCGTCGCTTTCAACTGCCTTACCGACATGGGCCATTCAATCCACTCCCCATGGCTCCCATCCTCATTCATCGCCCGGAACCGGAAAGTATCCGACCGTTCCACATAGCCGTAAATCCCCTGCCCAATGCCTGTCACGATGGCCATGCCAGGCTCCACCTCCGAGTTTGTCCGGTTGTATAACCCTGCCCAATCGCTGTGTTCCCCAAACAGGCACAGGCGGCCCGGTACAAAAATGTTCATCTGTTCTTCTCTCCTTTTTTACGATGCCCCCCTGCTGTTTAACACCGCAGGGACCGTTTTCAGCAGAAGCTTGAGATCAAACCACAGGCTCTGCTTTTGGATATACTCCATATCCAGCTTCATCCAGTCGTCAAAATCGATATCGTTCCGCCCCGACACCTGCCAGATGCAGGTAATCCCAGGCTTAACTTTCTCCCTCACCTTATAGGCCTCATCCACCGCCTGTGCTTCCGCTATGGGCAGCGGCCGCGGACCCACCAGGCTCATCTCTCCCACAAATACGTTGACCAGTTGCGGCAGTTCATCGATGCTGGCCTTCCGGATGAAATGCCCCACCCTGGTCACCCGGGGGTCATGGGCCATCTTAAAGACAGGGCCGCTCATTTCATTTTCCGCCATCAGGGAACCCTTGAGCTGGTCCGCATTGCTGCACATGGACCGGAACTTCCTGCACAAAAAAGGCACGCCGTCCTTCCCGCCCCGGGGTGCATTATAAAATACGGCCCCTTTGGGATCCTCGACTTTGATCGCGAAGGCGGTCAGCAACATGACAGGCGACAGAAGGAGCAACGCTGCCCCTGATACCGCGATGTCGAACAGTCTTTTGGGGATCAGGTAAAGAGGGGCTGTGTTTGGCTTTATTCCTGCAGCCGCTAGCACATCTGGTTCTTTTGCTGCATGGCTTCTATACCGAACCACATTTCCGGATGGATATGTAACGCTGTCCGTATTCAGATCGTACTGCTGTGTCTGCTGCATCTTTTCACACCCCAGGTATATGGCCTAAAAAACATATCATGGATTCCCCATTTATAACTGACGACTGCTGACAGGACTGGCACTGCCGTGCTGACCGTCAGGTTGATGGCGATATTGATGAAGATATTGCTTATGCCGAGCCTGTACAATACTGTCCTCAGTCCCGCCGTAAAAAAACAATGTACGACATATATTTCAAGGCTGTATTTGCCGCATATTTTCAATAATCTGTTCTCCGAAAGTCTGCAGTTTCTAAAAAAATACCAACATGTAAGCATTGTCCCAAGCGCAACAACGATGTTCACTCCCCATATATCGTTGATGCATTTTGACCGATTCAGATCCCAATTCCAGCAAAAAACACTGAGCAATATGGCTGTTATAAAAGAAAGGAAAGTGAGGAACCCATTCCCTATGATCCAGTCCTTATACCGCGCTCCAACTATCCCGATATAAAAGAAAAATGCATAATACAGTATTCTGTTGATTGAAAACCACTCTATATTGATAAATTGGCCCGCCAACGCGATAATCGCCAGTAAACCTAATACCATCCATCTGTTCTGCTTTATCAGCCCTTTTACGGAAAACAGGATGTAAAAAATGATCAGTACATATAAGTACCAATACAAATCTATCGGTTTTACCCATATCAGGAGCAACTCGGTCAGTGAGGTCTCCTTATTCATAAAACCGCTGCCCAACAGTTTAATAAGGATCCTGGATCCTCCCCATAAAATACTGAAAACCACATAAACACACATCTGGTTTAATATCTGGAAACGAATACGTTTTCTATCCGGATCCCCTTCCGGACCAAAGTAAGCGGTATAATACAGATACCCGCTTATCGACATAAAAAGAGACATATGAAACGAATAGATCACGTTGTAGATGCCATACAGCAACCCGTCGCTTTTCGGATATAGACCCGCTGACAGATATCCGTCTGCGATATGTCCCAGCACAACGCACAGGATCGCAAAACCCTTCAATGCGTCAATATATCCGATCCTTGAATACCCCCCCCCGGGTTACATATGGCTTATCCATAACTAAAACTGCCTCCCAGTTGATATCTTCCTAGCCTTCTACCCTCACCGTCACGACCTGCCTTTCCGACTCCAGCCCCTCCGAATCCCTCGTATAGAGCATCACCGGATACTCCCCCGGCGTATTTAAGTCCACAAACCCTTCCATCACCAGGTTGGAAAAGAGCTGCGCCTGGCTGTCCCGGTCATCGCTTAAGTTCCCGATGCACTGGTTCCAGTCCACGCTCCGGGATCCCGCCTGAACCGAAAGGCTGCTCGTCCGAAGGTCGATCGTAGGCGGCTGGTTGCCTTCCGCCCCATTACCTTCTATATCGTTACCTCCCGGGATACCTTGCCCCTGACCGTCCTGAGCCTGTCCATCCCCAGGCTGCTGTTCCTCTCCCTGGGGCTGTCCTTCGGGACGCGCTTCTCCCTGCTCGGGCGGCTGGACGTTTCCTTCCGGCTGGCCCTGGGCATTCCCGTTATCTCCTTCCAAGGGCTGTTGGTTGGCCTCCTGATTATCCTCACGGTTCTCTTCACCCCCGGCGGGTTCTTCTCCACCTGGGGTTCCTGTATCCTGGACCTCTGTAGGGCCTGTCCCGTTCCCCGTTCCATTTTCTGGCCCGGGTTCCGGTTCTCCTGCCGGTCCCTCTGTATCATCTGCTGTTATCCCAGGCTCTACACTGCTCCCGCCATTCTCTCCGGAGGGATCAGCTTTAGTTT
>CANQFM010000101.1 GCA_947598825.1 uncultured Eisenbergiella sp.
GCCGAAGGATTTTGTAAGGTCAACGATTTCCAAAAAATTTTTTTCTTGCTCCGACATATGTAAAACCATTCCTTTCTCATCTGTGAAACAGCGAAAAACCTTTTTCTCGTAAAGCTTGGTATGTATTCCTGTGACGGTGTATAGCCAGTCCGTCCAGTACGATCCTCGTCCAATTCATCTCACCAGACCTTTTTCCAGAACGCCAGCGTCTTTTCAAAGGCGTCCATGTCGCTCTCCCAGCACTGCTCCGGGTATTTCCGCTCTACCCGAAACATGACCGTGGACCGGGACTTCACCGGGATCAGCATATGACTGGCGTATTTGTAGCTGATGCACTTGAAGGGATGGGCAAAATTTTTCTCTTTCAGCCGCACCTTGATTTTCTCCGCCGACAACTCAGAGGGCCACATGGCGTCATACTCCGGGTAGATGAGAAGCACCGGGCCGCCGATGTTCTCCACCTGGATTTGCGCCTCCTCCGGGGCATTGAGTACCGCGTCCTCATAGCAGGAGCGCAAGCAGATTCCTTTTTCCCGCAGACTGTCCCGCAGGATCGCACGCTTGGAAAGTTTCAGTCTCGCCCAAGGCAGATCTTTTCCACGCCAGCTAAATGCGGAACATTTCAGTGGCTGCACGCCTTTCTTCTTAACAAAGCCTTGAGTGCAGACATTCATCGGGCACACCGCCGTCACGCAGGAGATCAGCTCCGGCATCAGGCTGCCGGCCAACAGTGCCAGTTCCGCGCCCATTGAGATCCCCCATAAGCCAACTTTCTCAAAGCCTTGCCCGCGCAGCCACAGCGCAGCCTTTTCCACGCACTCCACCGGAACCTTCTCAAAGCCCTCCGGCAGACCGGGTTCATTCCAATATGCCAGCGCAAGGATGGTCATCCCGCGCTTTACATACTGCTCCGCAACCAGCTTCGTAAGGTTGTAGATTCCATCGCTGCCGCCGAACATGATGACGGCCTTTCCGGGATATTTGTCCTGCTCCGGTCTGTACAGCGCGCCGATGAAGCCGTCTCTCTCCAATGTGAACTCTGTTTTCGGCGTCAGGGTCAACCGCTCCTGCGCCCGTTCTGCATTTGTTTTCATTGCCAATCATCCATCCCTTCATTTGAAATTGCCCATAAGTTAGCAGCGCCTAACCATTAGCCTTAAAGAAAACCGCTCCGCTGAGCGGCCTTCTTTTTCTAAACAACGCTTATGGAAACAAGCGGCCACAAGCGCCATAGACAAGTGTACGAAGTACCTCCGGATACAGCTTTCCGATTTCCTCCCGATGGGAGATCGTCAAAAAAAGTCCGCGCACCGTTGCGGCAGCGAGGTCTATGCCTCCAACCGGATTCAGATCCGTATCGGCGAGGATTTCCTTAATATGCGTCTCGTCGCTATGGTAGTGCTTTTCCTGAATCTCCGCCGGAATCTTGCGGAGAAGGTGCGGCACGTCCCGTTCCATAAAGTCCATCATGCCGCTTTCTTCCATTTTGCTGCAGGCAGTAAGGACAGCCTGGGCCGCACGCTCTGCCGGAGGCAAATTGGCATTTTGCCGCAGAACTTCCGCAGACGCCTGATAGATTTCCGTGTGCATATCCTCCAGCAATTCAAAAAACAATGCTTCTTTGGAAGGATAAAACTTGTAGAACGCACCCTTTGAAATATCCGCAGCCAGCGCCAACTGATCTACCGAAGTCTTTCTGACACCGGTGGTCACGGCAAACTGCCGCGCAGCCTCTTTCAGCCTTGTTTTGATAATCTGAACCTCCTGCTCTGTAAACGCTGTTGCCATGTAATCACCGCCTGACTAAATTAGAAACTTGGTCACACATTTATTATAAGGAATTTTTTGATTTTGTCAATAGGCCCTCAACGTGTCTGCACAGTTTTTATCATAAAGTGCCGTCCAGCCAACAGATACCCACATGAAAAGAAACGTTCAGATATTTCTTTTTCTCATTCCTCATCCTCCTTATCATGCAGGCGGTTGATTTGAAACAGGCACATGATGACGACGCCAAAAAAGCCGCCGACCATCATGCCGCCCAAAAAGCAAAGGGCTTCAAACATAGGCTTTTCATCCATCCTTTCTAAGAGGGGTTTCAGGGGTTTGCCCCTGACAAGCTGTCTTTGTGGGAGTACAAAGGCGATGCTTGCTGGTATCGTGCAGTTCCGTTCGCCCTGCGGGGTCGAACATTCTCGGATACTGACCGAAAAATATGGTCAGCGTTCCTGATCCCGGCTGCGCGGTTTCATTGCCGATCTGAATGTTACGCCGGTAAAAGTCTCAGCATCCAGAATATAGTCGCCGCTTTTCCAAGCTGCCCTGACTAAATCTTCGGCTTCGGCATGACAGCTTGCCTCAACCTCCACGGTTGTTTGCAGCGTTTCCGTAATGGTGACTTCGTAGGTTTTCATCGTTCTTTGTTCCTTTCATTGCGTTTGGTGATGGCGAGGCCGCGCCGCATACACAGAAAATCGTTGTAGTCCTTGCCCTGGGGCGGCGGGCGAAACTCGCTGGGCAGGTCGTAATCCCGGCGCAGCAGCGTCTGAATGGTCTGTGCCGCCAGATGTCCGGCTGTGTCGTTGTCCAGCCGAAGAATGACCTTTCGGATTTGCGGGTGATCTGAAAGATACTGCCCCAGCGCGGCGGGGAGGGTGCTGTCCTCGATCCGCTTTCGCGGCTTATATACCCCGGCAAGGGAGAGAAGATGATCCCGCCGCCAGTCCATGCCCTCCATCTTCAGAAGCGTCCCGTAGGATAACAGGTCGATGGCCGATTCAAACAGGTGAACGGTGCCGCTGGGCGCGGCGGCGGGAATGGCAAAGGAATACCGCTTGTCGCTGCCACCAGCGTCCCCGATGAAATCCGTGCCGATGCCGCGCAGATTGGCATACCGGGCCTTGCCGGTCTGGTCCTGCCCGATGAACACGACATTGTGATACGGCTCGCTCTCATAGAGCCGCCCGGTCCGGATACAGAAGTCGATCAGCTCCCGGTCGATCCCGCGCCCGGTCAGATAGCTCATCGCATGGGCGACGCCTCGGCTGGCCCTTGGGAGCAGCAGCTCCTTTGGCTTTTCCTGCTTTGGTGCAGAAACGAAAACAGGCGGCTGTGCTGCCGCCTGTCCCATGATCCGTTCTACCGCTTCCATGAACGGTATCTCTTTGACCTT
>CANQFM010000102.1 GCA_947598825.1 uncultured Eisenbergiella sp.
AGGCGCTGCGGGATCTGATCGGACAGGATCGTATGCGCAAAGAAGCAGAGAAAAGATAACGGAGGAAAAGGCGGCGGGCGGACAGGAGAGAATAGATTGACTCTTGTCCGTCTGCTTTTCCTGTGGTATACTCAAACCATCTCAGACGGCGATCCGGTGGGAACGAATACCAGACTTTATATTAAGAAAATCTCTTTTCTATCATTCACGGGAATCGGATGTACCCGTTTCCTGTTGTTTTACGGACTAAAGTCCGAAATCAAACGGATCTGTGCCCAGGGTCGGGCAGAAAATTCAGAATCAAAAATGAGCGGCTGTTCAGGGCTCATATACACATTTTCACAAGGCGAAAGGTCGTCGTCTGAAGAATATACAGGAGGACGGGGAGGGGAATCCGTCTGTCATTCCCTCGTTTCTCACCGCGAAAAAGGAGGTCAATGCCAAGAAAACAGAAGATATCCGCCGTCGAAGACCTGGCGGAAAAGTATGCGTCCCAGTACTTTGGCAGGGAACTGCTGGACTATTTTGGAATCGCAAAAAAGATCCGGCGGGCAGCCCCTACGGAATTTGTCCGCCTCGAAGTAAAGCAGATGTATGAGGACTTCAACTTCGAGATGGAGGACGGGGAATGGCTGCATCTGGAGTTTGAGAGCGACAGGATCACAAGGGAGGATATGAGGCGGTTTCGGGAGTACGAGGCAGTGACCAGCCGTGCCCACCGGGTGCCAGTGGTCACCTATGTAATCTGCAGCGCCAATATCAAAAAGCCCATGGAGAACATCCGTGAGGGGATCAATATCTACCGGGTCAAAACGTTCCGGTTCAGGAACGGGAATGCAGAGAGGCTGTTTGAGCGGTTGCAGAAAAAGAAGCCGGAGGAACGCACCCAGGAGGATCTTCTCGAAGCGGTGTTTTCCCCGCTGTACGGCGGGAAGATGGCGCAGAAGGAGCGGATCCGGGCGGGAATGGCGCTGATCCGGGAGGGATGCCCGGGGCTTAACGAGGAACGGTCTCGCCAGATGACGGCAGTCCTGTATTTTCTGGCGACGAAGTTTTTGGAAGAAAAGGAGATGGATGAGTTGAAAAAGACGATCGGAATGAATCCATTAGGAAAACTGTATTATGATGACGGCATAAGGGATGGGAAGGAGGCTGGCAGACAACTTGGCATGCAGGAGGGCATTCAAATTGGCGACAAAACCGGATTTATCAGGGCATTTTGCCTGATGGTAAAGGAAGGAATTGTGGGTCTGGAGGAAGCGGCAAAACAGACGAATCTGTCGGTGGAGGAATTCAGGGAAAAGCTGCAGGAATAAGCAGACGCAGCGCAGGGAAGAAAAACGCCCTGAACTGCTGTTGGGATATTCCATTATAAAGCAAAAATCTTTCGTGGAATAACATATTTCACGAAAGATTTTTTGCCGTTTTTCATCACCGATAGACATTATAACGCATACTTTTGGGTTTGGCAACCTGCTTTTTCATCCAAATTCTGGTTTCTTTCTACCCATTTCTTATACAGAATCCCACATTTGATCCGTTTTAGACGCCTTTTAGGGCGTCCTTTTTTCGTTTTCGCAAAAAATAAGCCGTCAAATGCGCCGTCAGGCGGCTGGACGTCGTACTGCCAAAAAACGCCGGAAATACGCGGTTTTCGACACCTTCTTTCTTTCCACTTTTTTCCTTTTTTGTAAAAATAAGCCGTCAAATGCGCCGTCAAATCCAGGTTTTGGAAGAAAAAAATGCCGTATTTATGCGGTCTTTTCCTCATTCTTTCGCAAAATATGTTATTTCACGAAAGAAAATCGGTTTTTCGGACTGCTTTTTATGCTTTTTGGTTTCTTATTGACGGAATAACGGAGAAAAGGAGCCATATGAAGGAAAGGATCTGTTACGACCGCAGGGCAACAGGGGCGAGGTTGAAGGCCGGCCGCAGACGGCTGGGCTGGAGCCGGGCGTATACTGCCGGGCAGGCCGGGCTGGCGGAGAAGTATTATGCGGATATCGAGCGGGGCTACTGCGGCATGAGCATCGAAACGCTGCTGACGCTGGCAAAGCTGTTTGGCATGACGCTGGACGAGGTGGTGTTCGGGAAGGCAGAAGGACAGGAAACGGGCGCTATAGAAGAAAAGCCCACCGGTATGCAGAAGCAGCCGGACGAAAAACTTCCGGAGGGCATGGAAGAGCTTTCCCCGGAGGAAAAGGCCTACTGCAGCCAGATGGTGACGCTGCTGGTCAGGGGGATGAAAACCGGTAAGGAAGCGGGCTGAGGATGGAAAGGCACAGATACATCGACATCCACTGCCACGCCCTCTGTGGCGTGGACGACGGTTCCGCGGACCTGGAAGAATCCCTGGCCATGCTCCGTACGGCGGCGGGGGAAGGGATCGGGAAGATCATCCTGACGCCCCACCAGAAGCCGGACCGACGCTGCGTGTCCATGGAAGGGATGCAGGAACGGATCAAAGCCCTGCAGGAGATAGCGGAGAAAGAGTGTATTCCAGTAAAACTCTATCCCGGCGGGGAGCTATTCTACCGGGCAGGGCTGGAAGAGGAACTGGAGGCAGGGACGCTGCCCACCCTGGCGGGATCGGGATATGTGCTGGTGGAGTTCTACCCCCAGGAACAGTACCCCTACCTCCGGGACGGCCTGTACCGCCTGCTGGCGGCGGGCTATTCCCCGGTGCTGGCCCATGCAGAGCGGTATGCGGAGGTCTGCCGGAAGAAGGGCAGGCTGGAAGAACTGTTGGAGATGGGCTGTTACTGCCAGGTGAACGCATCAAGCCTGACAGGGGAGCAGGGGTTTGGGATGAAGCAGCTTTCCTGGCGGCTGGTGAAGGAAGGGCTTGTCCACTTCGTGGCCACGGACGCCCACCGGGCCAAAGGGGGCCGGTCGCCGCAGATCAGTAAGTGTGCGGCGATGCTGGAAAAGAAGTGCGGGAGCAGCGATGCCGCCCGGCTGCTGTATGAAAACGCCCGGAAAGTACTCAGGGACGAGGAAATCTAACAGGATGGGATCGGCACTTTTCCCTGCCATAGAAAGAATACAGATGAGATACCTCTACTGGTAGGAAAGATACCGGGGAGAAATCCCCATAGAGAAAGAAGAAACGACGGGGCACATCCCACAGGCCCCATAGAGATAAAGAAGGAGAAGA
>CANQFM010000103.1 GCA_947598825.1 uncultured Eisenbergiella sp.
GTATGCCGCCTCCATCTCCCCCCGCACTGACAACTGCAGGTCATAGGTCAGGTTGAACCCTCGTGCGATCAGCACGCAGATGGCTGCGCTGGAGGACAGCCCCTTCTTGATGGGCAGCGTCACCTTTGTGATGTCCACGGACAGGCCGCCTACGTCGTAGTATTCCAGCATGAAGGCCGCCACGCCGGCGACATAGGAGTAATATCCGCCCTCTTCCGCCGTCGCTTTCAACTGTTTTACCGACATGGGCCACTCGATCCACTCCCCATGGCTCCCGTTCTCGTTCATCGCCCGGAACCGGAAGGTATCCGACCGCTCCACATAGCCGTAGATCCCCTGCTCAATGCCGGTCACGATAGCCATGCCCGGCTCCACTTCCGAGTTTGTCCGGTTGTATAACCCAGCCCAATCGCTGTGTTCTCCAAACAGGCACAGGCGGCCCGGTACAAAAATGTTCATCTTCCCATCCTCCAGTATCTATCGCTTTTATCCTGATATTTCCAAATCTGCAGGCGGCTTTAAAGCGCGCCCGCACCTGTCAAAACTGCTTTCACGGTATCGAACAGGATCCTTATGTCCATCCCGATCCCCTGGTGGTCTATGTAGTACTCCGCCATCCTGATCCGCTCGCTAAAATCCGTATCGCTCCGTCCATGCACCTGCCAGTACCCGGTGATCCCGGGCCGGACCGACATCACCTTTGCCAGATGCGTTCCATAGGCCTCCCGTTCCACAAGCAGGGGCGGCCTGGGGCCCACCAGGGACATCTGTCCTGCCAGGACGTTCCAGAGCTGCGGCAGTTCGTCGATGCTCGTCTTACGGATAAAACGCCCTACCTTCGTGATCCTTGGGTCGTTCTTGAGCTTGAAGTTCTGTGCGAACTCCTCTTTTTCCTCTTCCGGCAGTTCCTCCAACAGCTTTTCAGCGTCCGGGACCATGCTGGTCAGCTTGTAGCAGAAAAACTCTGTGCCGTTTAACCCGATCCTGGGTTGGCGGAAGATGACTTTGTTTTTAGGGGTTTCGATCTTGATCGCCACAGCTACAGCCAGCAGGATCGGTACAGACAAGAGCAAACCCAGCATGGAACAGACGATGTCGGAAGTCCTTTTAAAAAGAAGATATCCAGCATGCTGCTTTTTCTCGTTTTTCTCCGTATTATGCGTACTGCATCCGGCAGTTGTTTGTTTTCCTAATACCCCCCCCCGCCCGGAGATAACTGCGGGAAATGTGAGAAGAAGAAGCTTGAGATCCGTCCAGATTCCCTGTTCCCGTATGTATCGGAAGTCATATTCCATCCACTCCTCAAAACTAGTATCGCTGCGTCCCGAAACCTGCCAGTAACAAGTCAGCCCCGGTTTTACCAAAAGCCTCTGTCTCTGCAGGGCACTAAGCCGTGCCGTTTCATAGGTAGGCAGCGGTCTCGGCCCTACTACGCTCATCTGTCCCAACAGAATATTTACCAACTGTGGGAGTTCATCAATACTGGTCCGCCGCAGGAATCTTCCAACCCGGGTAACCCGCGGATCATTTTTTATCTTAAAAGTTGGCCCGTCCAGCTCATTCTGCGTTTCCAATTCAAACCTCTGCTCCGGCGCGTTCAGGACCATGCTACGAAACTTTATGATCCGGAATACCTTCCCGTTCAACCCGTTACGATCCTGGAGAAAAAACACCGGGCCCGGATCATCGAGATAAATCATAATGGCTGTCACTAGAAAAACAGGGGAAAGCAAAATCAGCCCGCACAGGCTTGCCAGGATGTCAAACCCTCTTTTTAGGATCCGGTATCCCAGCCTTATGTTCGGCATAAGAGCCGGAAACGGAAAGGCAGACTCTCTCACCGGTTTATGATCCCCTGGCTTTCCTCCTAAGCAATCTTTATACTGACTGTATTCATATGCGGTACTGTCTGTATTCAGATCGTACTGCTGTGTCTGCTGCATCTTTTCACACCCCAGGTAAATGGTTTAAAAACATATCTCAAGCTTTCCATTGACGGAATGGATAACGCCCATCCGCTCCGGTCATCCTTCCACCCTCACCGTCACGACCTGCCTTGCCGATTCCAGCCCCTCCGAATCCCTCGTATAGAGCATCACCGGATACTCCCCCGGCGTGTTCAAGTCCACGAACCCTTCCATCACCAGGTTGGAGAAGAGCTGTGCCTGGCTGTCCTGGTCGTCGCTTAAGTTCCCGATGCACTGGTTCCAGTCCACGCTCTGGGACCCCGCCTGCACCGAAAGGCTACTCGTCCGAAGGTCGAGTACAGGCGGTTGGTTGGCCTCGGGCTGCTGGTCAGCCACCTGTTCCCCTTCGTTCCCGGCTCCTGCGTTGCCTTCCGTCCCATTGCCTTCTATACCGTTATCCTCTGGGATACCCTGCCCCTGGCCGTCCTGATCCTGTCCATCCTCAGGCTGTTGCCCCTCTCCCTGGGGCTGTCCTTCGGGACGCGCTTCTCCCTGCTCTGGCGGCTGAATGTTTTCCCCCGGCTGGCCCTGGATATTCCCGTTATCTCCTTCCAAAGGCTGTTGGTTGACTTCCTGATTATCCTCACGGTTCTCTTCACCCCCGGCGGGTTCTTCTCCATCTGGGGTTCCCGTATCCTGCCCCTCCGTAGGGCCTGTCCCGGTCTCCGTTCCGCTTTCTGTCCCGGTCCCTGCACTGCTCCCGGCATTCTCTCCTGGGGTATCAGCTTTGGTTTCATCGGCAAGATCCTGACCGCCCTGTACGGCCCGCAATGTCCGGCTGGCTTTCCCCACATTGTCCGAATGGTCCTTCGCCACATAGGTGATGATGACATTCCCGTTGGAAGTCTCCGAGATCTTCTCGACCATCAGGCTTTCCGTCACATCCCCGTCCCGCTCGTCCTGCGCCGTCACGCCCTCCAGTAACAGGGCCTGATCCATCCCTTCCTCATAGGTCAGGCTGTCCGGCCCATAGGAGATCACCGGTGCCGTCCGGTCCTGTCCCAAGTACAGTACCGCCGCTATTACCATCAGGGCCACATCCAGGGCACAGATCCCTGCCAGGATCCCTCCGCCCTTCATGCCTCTCCCTCCATCCGGACATCCGCCTCCTCACGGATCATAGGGATCTCTTCCTCTTCTTCCTTTCCTGCCTTCCCCTGCTTCTCGATCTCCGCCTGCCG
>CANQFM010000104.1 GCA_947598825.1 uncultured Eisenbergiella sp.
ATCATCAGCCCGGAGGACAGGGAGGAGTTCGACCGGCTGTTCAAGAGGGATTTGACGATAGAGTATTACCGGAAGCTTCCGAAGGCGCTGCGGGAGATCAACGTGACGATCCAGCGGCTGGGGCAGAAGATCACCTACATCGAGCAGAAAGAGCAGCTTGGATTCGGCCATGCGGTGTACCAGGCGAAGAACTTCGCGGGGGAGGAGCCGGTGCTTCTCTTACTGGGGGACCATCTGTACACCTCCAACCGGGAACAGAACTGCGCGGGGCAGATGATCGACGCCTATGAGAAGAGCGGGCTGTTGACGGTATCCCTGGATGAGGTAGAGCTGGAGCGGGTGATGCACTACGGGATCCTGACGGGGTGGTTCCAGGACGAGGAAGAACGGCTGATGCAGGTATCGGACATGGAGGAGAAGCCGACGATGGACTATGCGCGGCTGTACCTGGGGGTGAAGGACAAGAAAGGGACGGACAGGTACTACTGCGTGTTCGGGCAGTATGTGCTGACGCCGAAGGTGTTTGAACTGCTGGGGAGGGATATCGCGGCAGGAAAGAAGAGCGAGAAGGGCGAATATGGTCTGACCAGCGTGCTGAAGGAGATCTGCCATACGGAGGGGATGATGGCGTACCGGATAGACGGGAGGCGATATGATATCGGGATCCCCCAGGAATACCTGGCGACGATGGCCATGTATGGGCAGAAGGAAGATTAAAAAACTGTCAGAGGAAAGATAAAAGGACTGGCAGGAGGGACCTGAAAGATGGCGGTACTGATCTGCGGGGGAGCGGGATATATCGGCTCCCATGTGAACAAGATGTTAAGCCGGATGGGCCGGGAGACGGTAGTGTTTGACAACCTGGTTTACGGGCACAGGGAAGCGGTGAAGTGGGGAAGCTTCATAGAGGGGGATCTGAAGAACCCGGAAGAGATTGAGGCGGTGTTTGAGAAGTACCCGATCGAGGCGGTGATGCACTTCGCGGCCTATGCCTATGTGGGGGAATCGGTGATCGAACCGGAAAAGTACTATAGGAACAACGTGGCCTGCACGCTGAACCTGTTGCACGCTATGCGGATACACGGGTGCGATAAGATCATCTTTTCTTCCACCTGTGCGACCTATGGGGAGCCGGAGCGGGTGCCTATCACGGAAGGCATGCCCCAGGAGCCGATCAACCCATACGGGAAGAGCAAGCTGATGGTGGAAAAGATCCTGGAGGACTATGCAAAAGCTTATGGATTGAGATATGTAGCGCTGCGGTATTTCAACGCGGCGGGGGCGGATCCGGAGGGGGAGATCGGGGAAAGCCATGACCCGGAGACGCACCTGATCCCCCTGGTGCTGGACGCAGCCAGCGGGAGACGTCCAGACATCAAAGTGTTTGGGACGGACTATGCGACCAGGGATGGGAGTTGTATCCGGGATTATATCCATGTGAACGACCTGGGGAGCGCCCATATCCTGGCGCTCGACTACCTGGAAAAAGGGAAAGAGAGCGGCTGCTTCAACCTGGGGAATGAGAAAGGGACCAGCGTATTGGAAGTGATCGAGGCGGTCCGGAAGGTGACAGGGAAAGACTTTCCGGTGACACTGGCGGAGCGCCGCCCGGGGGATCCCGCCACTTTAGTGGGAGGGAGCAAAAAAGCCAGGGAAGTCCTTGGATGGGAGCCGGAGTATGGCGATATCGAGACCATCGTGGAGCATGCGTGGAAGTGGCACCAGAAGAAAATGTTTTAAGGAGTCAGAGGAAATGGAGATCAAGTTACTGGTCGCTGCACATAAACCATATAAGATGCCTCTGGATCAGATGTACTTCCCGTTGCAGACTGGAAAGAGCGGCAAGCCCGATATCGGGTTTGTAGGAGATGATACAGGGGAGAATATCTCCGCCATGAACCCCCGTTTATGTGAACTGACAGGGATCTATTGGGCGTGGAAAAACCTTGACGCAGACTACATCGGTCTTGTCCATTACCGCCGTCATTTTACGGCGCTGCCACTGATAAAAAGGATAGGGAAAGATAAATTTGGCTGTATCCTGACGCAAAAGGATCTGGAACCGATCATAAAGGAATATGATCTTATTTTACCTCAAAAAAGAGAGTACGGGATCGAGAGTATATACAGCCACTATATTCATCTGCCTTATACATATGAAAAGGATCTTCTCACACTGCGGGACGTGATCAGGGAAAAGGAACCGGATTATCTGCAGGCATTTGATGCGGTCATGGGAAGAAGCCACGCGCATATGTTCAATATGTTCATTATGAAGCGTGACTTGTTTGACCGGTATTGTACCTGGGCGTTCCCGATCCTGTTGGAAACAGACCGGAGAGTGGATGTTTCAGGGTATACGCCGATGGAAACCAGAGCGGTCGCCTTTATGGGGGAATTTATGATAGACATCTGGAATGAAAAACAGAGGATCCCTTATAAAGAACTTCCGGTTATGTTTATGGAAAAGCAGAATTGGTTTATGAAATGTGGGAAATTTCTGACCCGGAAAATGTTCCCCAGGGAATAGGCCTGGCAGTGAAGAAAAGGTGAGGAAAAATATGAAAGATACAGTATATGATTACCTGATCATCGGGGCCGGATTATTTGGCGCAGTATTTGCCCGTCAGATGACAGACGCCGGTAAACGGTGTCTGGTGGTCGAGCGGCGCGGCCATACGGCTGGAAACATTTATTCAAAAGAGATCGAGGGCATCCAGGTACATATGTACGGCCCGCATATCTTTCACACGGACAAAAAAGAAGTGTGGCAGTATGTACAGCGGTTTGCAGAGTTCAACCACTTCCGTTATGAACCGGTGGCGAACTATAAGGGTGAATTGTATAATCTGCCTTTCAATATGAATACTTTCCATCAGATATGGGGGATCAATACGCCCAATGAGGCGGAGAAGATCCTTGAACGACAGCGGGAAGAGATCCCTGAGGAAGCAAAGAACCTGGAAGAGCAGGCGATCCGGCTGATCGGACGGGATATTTATGAAAAACTCATAAAGGGCTATACGCAG
>CANQFM010000105.1 GCA_947598825.1 uncultured Eisenbergiella sp.
ATATCATCCAAATCGGTACGATATAAGCCTTCCGGTCAATCGCAGACAGATCCTGTCGTAAGCAGAGGATTGCGCCCGTGCCGCGGGGAACGGATGCTTTGTCAAGGATTTTGAAGGCACTCACCAATTCAGTTCTGGGGCTGACGGTCTTTTTGATTTCAAGGGGATGTAACTCGCCATCACTTTCCATCACAAGGTCGATTTCGTTTGAATCCTTGTCCCGATAATAGTGGAGCAGGCATTCTGTTGCGCTGTTGTGGTAAGTTTTCATGATTTCGGCGACAGTATAGTTTTCAAGAATGGCGCCGCTTATTGCGCCGTTCATCAGTATTTCAGGACTTGAATAGCGCGTAAGGTAAGCGACAAGTCCTGTATCGAAGAAATATATTTTCGGCGCTTTAACGGTGCGTTTCAAAAGATTATTGGAATAGGGCCGGAGGTAAAAAATTACCTCGGATTTTTCCAGGACCAAAAGCCAACGCTTCGCGGTATCATCACTCACCCCAACATCCTGCGCGATGTTGTGGATATTCAACATCTGGCCGGCCCGGCAGGCGGCAGCCCGGACAAAATCGGCATACAACAATTTATCAACACCAGGGATCATTTCTGAAACGTCGCGGTCAATGTAGCTTTGGATGTAAGAACTGTAGAACACACTACGGTCTGTATATTTACCGCTTCTGTAGCCTGGCATAGCGCCATTCCATATTCGCTCATATATGTCGGGAACAGTGGCAGGGGAAAGATGTTGCTTACGGGAATCCAATGCCGCCAAATCGAGGGAAAACGGCGTAGTTTCCCCGCTCCCATATAACTCACCTTGCGAAAGAGCAGACATATGAAGGATCGCTGTGCGCCCTGCCAAAGACTCCTGCGCCAAATCCATCAGACGGAAAGACTGAGAACCTGTCAACCAAAAGGAGCCGGGAGCAGCCCCGTTATCAACCTTAATTTTGATATACGAAAACAGTTCCGGCGCATACTGCACTTCATCGATCAGGACTGGAGCCGGGTGCATTTCAAGGAACAGCGCCGGGTCAGACTTCGCAAGGCTGCGATCATCTATGTCGTCAAGCGTAACTTTCTTGCGCGGCGTCCCCTCCATCAGATGCTCCAGCATAGTCGTTTTCCCGACCTGCCGCGGCCCTACCAGCAAAAGGCAGCTATACTCCCGACTGATTTCCAATATCTTCTTTTCCAGCGTGCGCGTGATGTAAGGCATATCGCTACCTCCCGGCTAATATCGTTTACAATCGTATTTTAGCCGAGACAAAAAAGAAAGTCAAGTTCCTTATGATGGGCAAAGTCGTAATTTTCAGCCGCTTTCAGAACCTGTCCGATAACAGTCCCGCAATCATCGGGATTTTCCGTTTCAATCCACTTCCTGAAAAGCAGGAATTCATTTCATCAAGGTCATCATGTATTTCACATATTCATCCGCGTGGTTCATACTCAACTCTCCGTGATGATAGTCTCTGACTGTGATCAGTTCGCTATTTGGGATCAGATCATGAATCAATTTCGCGGATTTTTTCATAATGGGACGCTCTTTGCCGCCGACAAATACCAGCGTTTTTGCCCTGCACAGGGACAAACTCGGTTTTGCGCGATACGCTGAATTGCTTTCCATGAACATAATGTAATTCTCGCTGGTGATCGCACAGGTATCCCGATAATAATTTTCAAACAGGTCGCTTCGTATTTTCAGGCTCTTCATTTGCAGCTTTGAAAACCACTTTTTCTTTATCAATCCATAGCTGAGCCTTATGCTTGGCTTGATCAAACGGTGGGTTATCGGCATGGGGAGGGCAAGCGCGCTTTCAATCATGGCAAATTTGCAAATATCCTTTCGCTGAGAAAGGATCTCTAATAAGATCTGGCCTCCCAGTGACAGTCCGCCAATCAGGAGAACCTGCCCTTCAAATTTTTCATCTATGTACCTGATGATACGGACGGCATTTTCCTCAATGGAAGTATGGTCCGCATCGCTCCCGGAATGGCCATCCAAAGCGGGAATAATGATGTGGAACCGATTTTTGAGAAGGTTGATCTCGTCCGTATAATTCCACCAGGACAGACTGCCGCCGTGAAGGAGAACGATAACTTTTTCGTTTTTTATTCCAAATTCCGTGACTAACATATTATCTCCCCTTCAATTTCTGATTTTCGTTTTGACTCACTTATTGTTGTCTCACTGTCTTTTCATCTGCCGCAAAAATGCGAATACCGCTATGGAGGTCACGGCGGCAGCGTAGCCTATTACCCACCAGATGTGAGGGAACACTCCCGCGTAATCGCCCTGAAGGACGGCCCGCTCCATCTCCACGGCGTGGACGAAAGGCAGCAGGTTCGCGATCTTTTGGAACGCGCCGCCCACCAGCCTCAGGTCAAACCAGATGCCGGAGAGCCACGCCGTCAGGTTCGTCAGCAGCGCCCCGCAGATGCCGCCCACCTGTTTATCCGTGAAAATGCTGCCGCAGAGCAGGCCCAGCGATACGAACAGCAGCGCGACGGGGAGGGTGAGCAAAACCGATGTCAAAATATGAATCGTCACATTAAGCCCTAAAAGCACAGCCATCGCAAAGCAGATGACCGACTGTGCAATACAGATAGGCAAAATCGGCAGGAGATAGCCCAAAATAAAGTCTCCCGCTGTCAGAGGCGTGGTGTAAAGCCTTTGCAGGAAGGAACTGCCCCTGTCCTTTGCGATCAACGTAGCGGAGAACAGCGTCATAAACGACAGCCCGAATACGACGATTCCCGGCGCAAGATGTTCGATCTCAAACATCGCCACCGGAATGTTGGCCTGGATCGCGGTCAGCAAGAGCAACAGGACGATGGGAAAGCCAACCCCGAAAAGCAGGTTGAGCGGATCGCGCAAAACCTCCAGATCATTTCGTTTGGAAAAAGCCAAACCTTTCACGGCTGTCCCTCCTT
>CANQFM010000106.1 GCA_947598825.1 uncultured Eisenbergiella sp.
TCCGTGATCTTCAAATGCTGCGGGCAGGCGCGCTCACATTGCTTGCAGCCGATACAGTCGGAGGCGCGGTGCCCCTCCGGGATAGCGGCATAGCGTTCTTTCGCCTGCGCCGTCTGGCCGTTGCCGAGCTGCAGGTTTGCGGCGGCAAAGATGTCGGGAATGGGAATCTGTTTCGGGCAGCCGTCCGTGCAATAGTGGCAGGCGGTGCAGGGAATCTCTGCGGAATTGCCGAGGATTTTCTGCGCCTCGCGGATGATCTTCTGTTCTTCGGCGTTCAGCGGCTGGAAGTTCTTCATGTAGGAAAGGTTATCTTCCATCTGCGCCACACTGGACATTCCAGAAAGCACCGTGATAATGCCGTCCAGGGACGCCACAAAGCGGATCGCCCAGGATGCCGGGGACATATCCGGGGCATAGTCGTGGAACAGCTTTTTTACTTCCTTCGGCGGGTCGGCCAGCTTGCCGCCCTTCACCGGCTCCATCACAACGATGGATTTGCCGTGCTTTCGCGCCACCTCATAGTTGGCACGGGAGTTCACTTCCGGATTGTTCCAGTCGGCATAATTGATCTGGAGCTGGACGAAATCCACCTCCGGGTGTTCGGTGAGCAGCTTGTCCAGAAGCTCCGGGCCCGCGTGGAAGGAGAACCCGAAGTGCTTAATCAGTCCCTCCGCCTTGCGCTCCTTTACAAAATCCCAAATGTGGTACTTGTCGTACTTCGTGTAGTTGTTCGCCATGAGAGCGTGCATCAGGTAGTAGTCAAAATAGCCCGCGCCGGTGCGCTCCAGACTTTTATAAAACTGCTCCTTGGCACTCTTTTCGTCGTGGCACATCATAAAGGCGTTGAGCTTGGTGGCAAGGGTATAGGAATCCCGTGGGTAACGGTCCACCAGCGCCTTTTTGATGTCCTGCTCCGAGGTGCCGTACACAAAGGCGGTATCAAAGTATGTAAATCCTGCCTCTATAAAGAGATCAACCATCTTTTTGACCTGCTCGATGTCGGTGCCCAGCAGCTTCTTGGGCAGCCGCATCAGGCCGAAGCCCAGCTTGGGTGTTTCCTTACCAAAATAATCAGACATTGTTTTTCCTCCTGCTCTTTAATCATATTCGGGCTTTGGAACGCCCAGCTTTTCTCCGGCTTCCTTGCAGCGCAGGAACCAGACCATGTTTTCGCCAGCATACGCAGGTTCCGCATTCCCTCTCGGTCCTCTCTGACCTCTTGCGGGGTACTGCCATGCACCATATTCCAGTAGCGCGAGGAAACTATGGGCATGTGGCCCCAAAGAAAGAATTTGTTAATCTGAGAAAGCGCAGCCGTTGTCCCGGCCCGCCTTGCGGATACCACAGCCGCGGCGGGTTTCAAATAAAACCTATTCTTCCCGGAGTGCAGGTCGGCAAAAAACGCCCGCCCCATAAAGGAAGTCAGCGCCCCGGCGTAATGCACGGGGGAGGCGAAGATAAACCCGTCATAATCGTCCGCCACAGCAAGAAATTCATTGACCCGATCTTCAAATACACAGCAGCCCAACTCGCCGCATTTGCCGCAGTCAATGCAGCTATAAAGCGGCTTGTTCCCAATCCAGAAAAGCTGCGTGCCGACACCTTCCTTTTCAAATGTATCGGTAAGCTCCATGAGCGCCGTGTATGTGCAGCCCTTTTCGTGCGGGCTGCCGTTCACCAACATGACCTTCATTTCGATTTCCTCAATTCATGCTTTTAATATCCGTTGTCGGACAGCCATTTTGTTACGCTCTCTTTGGCACTGTCGCGGTCGTTCTGCGCGGTGCTGCCGCGAATGGCAAGTCCCTCTCCGATGGTGGAATCCGGGCAAAGTCCCGAAATCGTCCTGTCCGTTCCAGCGAGCCCACTGCCTCCGTGGGTGCAGAACGGGATAATCGTCTTGCCGGAGAAGTCATAGCTCTGTAAAAAGACCTTGATGATGGTCGGCGTGTCGCCCCACCAAATCGGGTAGCCGAGGAAAATCGTATCGTAATCATCCATGTTGTCCACAGTATCCGCAATCTCCGGGGGATCATCTTCCTCTTTCCGGGAGATGTCTAAAAGACCGTCATAGGTAGTGGGATATTCTTCGGTGGATTCAATTTTGAAGGTATCCGCACCGATGGCATCGGCAATCATTTCCGCCACGATCTCGGTGTTCCCTTTTTCAATGACGCCCACTTCGTACTGCTCACCGGCAAGGGAGAAGTAGGCGACAAGGATGTTGCTGCCCGATGTGGTTTCGTCCGACGATTGATCCGGCTCGTTCTCCGAGGGCGAAGCGGATGCGTCCGGTTCGTTTTCGGGCTGATTGCTTGTATCATGCTGATTGCTCCTACTTTCGGGGCTTTTCGTCCCGGCGGGTTCCGAATCCGTCGTCCCGCCTCCGCTGCAAGCTGTAACGGTCAACAGAAGGCAGGCACAAAGTAGAAATGATAATAATTTTTTCACCAAAGATACCTCCACTACTAATTCTCATGTGTGTATGATACCGCTTGCGCGATTCAACCTCCACACCATTTTTACAGCGAAAGAGGTTTACGCCACACTTCCCGCAGAAATGCGGCGTAACCACACACGAGTTGATTTTTACACACGGATGGTTTAAAGTAGAGATAAGCACAATTTAAACAGTAGGAGGAATCGTTATGAACGACACGGGCAAAGAAGATCTGCGTGTGATCCGCACAAGAGAGGCCATTCGGAAAGCCTTTGAAGAAATGATCTGTGAGATGGATTATGAGCAGATTTCCATAAAGGAGCTGACGGAGCGGGCCAGGATCAACCGTAAGAC
>CANQFM010000107.1 GCA_947598825.1 uncultured Eisenbergiella sp.
TATACTGCCGGGCAGGCCGGGCTGGCGGAGAAGTATTACGCGGATATCGAGCGGGGCTACTGCGGCATGAGCATCGAAACGCTGCTGACGCTGGCAAAGCTGTTTGGCATGACGCTGGACGAAGTGGTGTTCGGGCCTGCAGAGGGACAGGAAGCGGGCGCTATAGAAGAAAAGCCCGCCGGTATGCAGAAGCATCCGGACGAAAAACTCCCGGAGGGCATGGAAGAGCTTTCCCCGGAGGAAAAGGCCTACTGCAGCCAGATGGTGGCGCTGCTGGTCAGGGGGATGAAAACCGGTAAGGAAGCGGGCTGAGGATGGGAAAGCACAGATACATCGACATCCACTGCCACGCCCTCTATGGCGTGGACGACGGCTCCGCCGATCTGGAAGAATCCCTGGCCATGCTTCGTATGGCAGCCGGTGAAGGGATCGGGAAGATCATTCTGACGCCCCACCAGAAGCCTGACCGGCGCTGCGTGTCCATGGAAGGGCTGCAGGAACGGATCAAAGCCCTGCAGGAAGCCGCGGAAAAGAACGGGAACCCCATAAAGTTGTATCCCGGCGGGGAGTTGTTCTACCGGGCAGGGCTGGAGGAGGAACTGGAAGCGGGTACGCTGCCCACCCTGGCGGGGTCGGGATATGTGCTGGTGGAGTTCTACCCCCAGGAACAGTACCCCTACCTCCGGGACGGCCTGTACCGCCTGCTGGCGGCTGGATATTCTCCGGTGCTGGCCCATGCAGAGCGGTATGGGGAGGTCTGCCGGAAGAAGGGCAGGCTGGAGGAACTTCTGGACATGGGCTGTTACTGCCAGGTGAACGCAGCGAGCCTGACAGGGGAGCAGGGGTTTGGGATGAAGCAGCTCTCCTGGCGGTTGGTAAAGGAAGGGCTTGTCCACTTCGTGGCCACGGATGCCCACCGGGCCAAAGGGGGCCGGTCGCCGCAGATCAGTAAGTGCGCGGCGATGCTGGAAAAGAGGTGCGGGAGCAGCGATGCCGTCCGGCTGCTGTATGAGAACGCCCGGAAAGTACTCAGGGACGAGGAAATCTAAAAGGACGGGATCGGCACTTTTCCCTGCCATAGAAAGAATACAGATGAGATACCTCTGCTGGTAAGAAAGGTATCGGGGAGAAATCCCCATAGAGAAAAGAAGAAACGACGGGGCATATCCCACAGGCCCCATAGAGATAAAGAAGGAGAAGAACCTACATGTCGACAGAGAACCAGACCCCCCAGGCAGCCTATAGCCCGTCTACGGACGAGGTGGAGATCGACCTGGTGGAGATTTTTTTTGTGCTTCTGGGGCGGCTGCCCATGATGCTGGCGGCAGGGCTGCTTGCGGCCCTGGCGTTCTTTCTGGTGAGCAAGTTCCTGATCCCGCCCACCTATGAATCCACCACGAAGATCTACATCTTAAACAAGCAGGAGAATACCAACGTGACCTATACGGACCTGCAGATGGGGACGCAGTTGACGAAGGACTACGCGGAACTGATCCAGAGCCGGTTCGTGCTGGAGGAAGTGATCGAACAGTTGGGGCTGGATACGGATTATGAGGAGATGAAGAAGGACGTGTCGGTGACGACGCCCACGGACACCCGGATCATCGCGATCACGGTCAAGGATCGGGACCCGGCCCAGGCGATGCAGATCGCCAATGCGGTGCGGGAAGCGTCGTCGGCCCACATCCGCAACGTGATGGACATCGAGGCGGTGAACGTGGTGGAGACGGCGGACATGCCGACGGAGAAGGCCAGCCCTAAGGTAGGGATGTTGACGCTGATCGGAGGTTTCCTGGGCGTGTTCCTGGTGGCAGTGGCTGCGATCGTGGCCTTTCTGATGAACGACACGTTAAAGACCTCGGAGGATGTGGAACGGTACCTGGATCTGTCCACCCTGGCGCTGATCCCCTTAAAGGAAGGGGAGACCAAGAGCAGGAAGGTGGCACGGAGGAGATAGCGCCCCCTGACAGGTACAGGAAAGCCATCAGAAAAATCAGAGGATAAACCAGGGAAGGCAGGAAAGGACAGCAGAAATGCAGAACATAGTGATCAGGGGGATAGAGAAGCAGGACTTCAGGACGAAAGAGGCGTACAAGACGCTGCGGACGAACCTGGAGTTTGCGGGGAAGAACGTAAAGGTGGTGTCCTTTACCAGTTGTACGCCCAACGAGGGAAAGACCAGCGTGTCCTTCCAGTTGGCGCTGTCCATGGCGGAGGCGGGGAAGAGGACGATCCTGGTGGACGCGGACTTAAGGAAGTCTGTCCTGCGTGGCCGGTATAAGGTGAGCCATGAGAAGTACGGGCTGTCCCATTACCTAAGCGGGCAGGTCTACCTGGAGGACGTCTGCTGCGAAACCAATATCGAAAACTTTTATATCATTTTTTCCGGTCCTGTGCCGCCCAATCCCAGCGAGTTGTTGGGGAGCGAGAACTTTAAGGAGATGGTGGCAAAGCTGCGGCAGGAGTTCGACTATGTGATCATTGACACGCCGCCTTTGGGGAGCGTGATCGACAGCGCGGTGGTAGCGAGGGAAGTGGACGGGGCGGTGATCGTGATCGAGTCCAACGCCATCAGCTACCGGTTCGCCCAGAACGTCAAGGAGCAGTTAAGTAAGACAGGTTGTCGTATCCTGGGGTGCGTGCTGAACAAGGTGAACATGGGGACGAAGGGTTACTACGGCTACTATGGGAAGTACTATGG
>CANQFM010000108.1 GCA_947598825.1 uncultured Eisenbergiella sp.
GGCGGCGTGTCGATGATCACATAGTCAAACTCCTGCCGCAGCTTCGCCACCATCTCCTTGAAATTCTCGCTCCCCAAAAGTTCGCTGGGGTTGGGCGGCACCGGACCGGAAAAAATAATATAAAAGTTTTCGATATTGGTTTCGCAGCAGACGTCCTCCAGGTAGACCTGGCCGCTTAGGTAATGGGACAGCCCGTACTTCTCATGGCTCACCTTATACCTGCCACGCAGGACGGACTTCCTTAAATCCGCGTCCACCAGGATCGTCCTCTTCCCCGCCTCCGCCATGGACAGCGCCAACTGGAAGGACACGCTGGTCTTTCCCTCGTTGGGCGTACAACTGGTAAAGGACACCACCTTTACGTTCTTCCCCGCAAACTCCAGGTTCGTCCGCAGCGTCTTGTACGCCTCTTTCGTCCTGAAGTCCTGCTTCTCTATCCCCCTGATCACTATGTTCTGCATCGCCCTACCTCTTTCTCGCTACTTTCCTGCTCTTAACTTCCCCTTCCTTTAAGGGGATCAGCGCCAGGGTGGACAGATCCAGATACCGTTCCACATCCTCCGAGGTCTTCACCGTGTCGTTCATCAGAAAGGCTACGATCGCGGCCACTGCCACCAGGAACACGCCCAGGAAACCGCCGACCAGCGTCAGCATCCCCACCTTAGGGCTGGCCTTCTCTGTCGGCATGTCCGCCGTCTCCACCACGTTCACCGCCTCGATATCCATCACGTTTCGGATGTGGGCCGATGACGCTTCCCGCACCGCATTGGCGATCTGCATCGCCTGGGCCGGGTCCCGGTCCTTGACCGTGATCGCGATGATCCGGGTGTCCGTGGGCGTCGTCACCGACACGTCCTTCTTCATCTCCTCATAATCCGTATCCAGCCCCAACTGTTCGATCACTTCCTCCAGCACGAACCGGCTCTGGATCAGTTCCGCGTAGTCCTTCGTCAACTGCGTCCCCATCTGCAGGTCCGTATAGGTCACGTTGGTATTCTCCTGCTTGTTTAAGATGTAGATCTTCGTGGTGGATTCATAGGTGGGCGGAATCAGAAACTTGCTCACCAGAAAGAACGCCAGGGCACTAAGCAGCCCTACCGCCAGCATGATGGGCAGCCGCCCCAGAAGCACAAAAAAGATCTCCACCAGGTCGATCTCCACCTCGTCCGTGGACGGGCTGTAGGCTGCCTGAGGGGTCTGGTTCTCTGTCGACATGTAGGTTCTTCTCCTTCTTTATCTCTATGGGGCCTGTAGGATATGCCCCGTCACTTCTTCTTTCTCTATGGGGATATCGGATCTCTCCCCGGTATTTCCTTCCTGCTTTTAGATCTCTTCGTCCTCCAGCACTTTCCGGGCATTTTCATACAGCAGCCGGGCGGCAGCATCGCTCCCGCACCTCTTTTCCAGCATCGCCGCACACTTACTGATCTGCGGCGACCGGCCCCCTTTGGCCCGGTGGGCGTCCGTGGCCACGAAGTGGACAAGCCCTTCCTTTACCAGCCGCCAGGAAAGCTGCTTCATCCCGAACCCCTGCTCCCCTGTCAGGCTCGATGTGTTCACCTGGCAGTAACAGCCCATGTCCAAAAGCTCTTCCAGCCTGCCCTTCTTCCGGCAGACCTCCCCATACCGCTCTACATGGGCCAGCACCGGGGAATATCCCGCCGCCAGCAGGCGGTACAGGCCATCCCGGATGTAGGGGTACTGCTCCTGGGGGTAAAACTCCACCAGCACATATCCCGAACCCGCCAGGGTGGGCAGCATCCCTGCCTCCAGTTCCTCCCCCAGCCCTGCCCGGTAGAACAGCTCCCCGCCGGGATACAGCTTTATGGGAATTTTCTCCCCTTCTGCGGCTTCCTGCAGGGTTTTGATCCGTTCCTGCAGCCCTTCCATGGACACGCAGCGCCGGTCCGGCTTCTGGTGGGGCGTCAGAATGATCTTCCCGATCCCTTCCCCCGCCGCCATACGGAGCATGGCCAGGGATTCTTCCAGATCGGCGGAGCCGTCGTCCACGCCATAGAGGGCGTGACAGTGGATGTCGATGTATCTGTGCTTTTCCATCCTCAGCCCGCTTCCTTACCGGTTTTCATCCCCTTGACCAGCAGCGCCACCATCTGGCTGCAGTAGGCTTTTTCCTCCGGGGAAAGCTCTTCCATGCCCTCCGGGAGTTTTTCGTCCGGCTGCTTCTGCATACTGACGGGCTTTTCTTCTATAGCGCCCGCTTCCTGTCCTTCTGCTGGCCCGAACACCACCTCGTCCAGCGTCATGCCAAACAGCTTTGCCAGCGTCAGCAGCGTTTCAATGCTCATGCCGCAGTAGCCCCGCTCGATATCCGCGTAATACTTCTCCGCCAGCCCGGCCTGCCCGGCAGTATACGCCCGGCTCCAACCCAGCCGTCTGCGGCCGGCCTTCAGTCTCGCCCCTGTTGCCCTGCGGTCGTAACAGATCCTTTCCTTCATATGGCCCCTTCTCTCCGTTATTCCGTCAATAAGAAACCAAAAAACATAAAAAGCAGTCCGGAAAACCGATTTTCTTTCGTGAAATAACATATTTCACGAAAGATTTTTTGCCGTTTTTCATCACCGATAGACATTATAACGCATACTTTTTGGTTTGGC
>CANQFM010000109.1 GCA_947598825.1 uncultured Eisenbergiella sp.
ATGTTCTCGCTGGCGAACCGCATCAGCACCGGCTTCTCCCCGTAGGCGCAGGCCTGATCCAGACGCCCGCACCGGGAGGGCGTCATGATCTCCCCCCGGTACGCCGCCTCCATCTCCCCCCGCACCGATAGCTGCAGGTCATAGGTCAGGTTAAACCCCCTGGCGATCAGCACGCAGATGGCCGCGCTGGAGGACAGCCCTTTCTTGATGGGCAGCGTCACTTTCGTGATGTCCACGGACAGGCCGCCCACGTCGTAGTACTCCAGCATGAAGGCCGCCACGCCGGCGACATAGGAGTAATACCCGCCCTCTTCCGCCGTCGCTTTCAACTGTTTTACCGACATGGGCCACTCGATCCACTCCCCATGGCTCCCGTCCCCGTTCATCGCCCGGAACCGGAAAGTATCCGACCGCTCTACATAGCCGTAGATCCCCTGTGCGATCCCGGTCACGATGGCCATGCCAGGTTCCACCTCCGAGTTTGTCCGGTTATATAACCCAGCCCAGTCGCTGTGTTCCCCGAACAGGCACAGGCGGCCCGGTACAAAAATGTTCATCTGTCCTTCTCTCCTTTTTACGATGCTCCCCGATTACTTAACACCGCAGGGACCGTTTTCAGCAGAAGCTTGAGATCAAACCACAGGCTCTGCTTCCGGATATACTCCATATCCAGCTTCATCCAGTCGTCAAAATCGATATCGTTCCGCCCCGACACCTGCCAGATGCAGGTGATCCCTGGCTTGACCTTCTCCCTCACCTTATAGGCTTCATCCACCGCCTGTGCTTCCGCTATAGGCAGCGGCCGCGGGCCCACCAAACTCATCTCCCCCACAAACACGTTGACCAGTTGCGGCAGTTCATCGATGCTGGTCTTCCGGATGAAATGCCCCACCCTGGTCACTCTGGGGTCATGGGCCATCTTGAAGACAGGGCCGCTCATCTCATTTTCTGCCATCAGGGAGCCCTTGAGCTGGTCCGCGTTGCTGCACATGGACCGGAACTTCCTGCACAGAAAAGGCATGCCGTCCTTCCCGCCCCGGGGCGCATTATAAAATACGGTCCCTTTAGGATCCTCGATCTTGATCGCGAGGGCGGTCAGCAGCATGACAGGTGACAGAAAGAGCAGCGCTGCCCCTGACACTGCGATGTCGAACACCCTTTTGGGGATCAGGTAAAGGGGATCCGTGTTTGGCTTTATTCCGGCGGCCACCGTTGCAGCATCCGGCCTTTTTGCTATATGATCCCTATAGCGGACCACATTTCCGGATGCATATGTAGCGCTGTCTGTATTCAGATCGTATTGCTGTGTCTGCTGCATCTTTTCACACCCCAGGTATATGGCTTAAAAAACATATCATGGATCCCCCATTTATAACTAATAACTGCTGACAGGACCGGCACTACCGTGCTGATCGTCATGTTGATAGCAATATTGATGAAGATATTGCTTATACCGAGCCTGTACAATACTGTCCTCAGCCCCGTCGTAAAAAAAATATGTATACAATATATCTCAAGACTATATCTGCCGCATATTTTCAACAATCTGTTCTCCAAAAGCCTGCAGTTCATAAAAAAATACCAGCATGCGAGTAAGATCCCAAGCGAAATAATGATGTTCATCCCCCAAATTCCCCATATGTCTTTGATAAATTTTGACCGGTCCAGATCCCGGCTCCAGCACAAAACGCTGAGCAATATAGCTGTTATGAAAGAAAGGAAAGTGAAAGATCCATTCCCTATGACCCAATTCTTATACCGCGCCCCGGCTATCCCGATATAGAAGAAAAATGCATAATACAGTATTTTGTTGATTGAAAACCACCCTGTATTGATAAACTGGCCCGCCAACGCGATAACCGCCAGTAAACCTAATAGCATCCATCTGTTCTGCTTTATCAGTCCTTTTGCAGAAAACAGGATGTAAAAAATGATCAGTACATACAGATACCAATATACCCCTATTGGGTTTGCCCATATCAGGAGTAGATCTATCAATGAAATCTCTTCATTGACAACCCCATTGCTAAACAAACCAATCAAGAGCTTAAATACTGCATATAAAACACTAAAAATCATATAAACACACACCTGGTTTAATATCTGGAAATAAATTCGTTTTCTGTCCGGATCCCCTTCCGAATCAAAGTAAGCGTTATAATACAAATACCCGCTTATCGACATAAAAAGAGGCATATGAAACGAAAAAATCACGTTATAGATGCCATACAGCAATCCGTCACTTTTTGGATATAGACCTGATGACAGATATCCAGTTGCGATATGTCCCAGCACGACGCACAGGATCGCAAAACCCTTCAATGCGTCAATATATCCGATCCTTGAATACCCCCCCCCGGTTACATATGGCTTATCCATAACTAAAACTGCCTCCAATCCGATATCTTCCTATCTTTCCACTCGGACCGTCACGACCTGCCTTGCCGATTCCAGCCCCTCCGAATCCCTCGTATAGAGCATCACCGGATACTCCCCCGGCGT
>CANQFM010000110.1 GCA_947598825.1 uncultured Eisenbergiella sp.
GTTCCATGCCGCGCCTATATGAAAGCGGCGGTATATCCGTATCACGGGATGATATGTGAGCAGAATGTAGATGAGATAAAACGGATATTCAACAAAAAGTTCCCCCATAAAAAGGCTGCGTTGGATGCCTTTCTTTCGGTCGCGCTCATGACGCTGGAGCTTGTTCCGGTCCCTACCAAAACAACGGACGCAGAGGAAAAGATCAGAGACATAAAGGACCGCCCCATATTGCGCGCCGCCATAGAAGCCAAGGCGGATATTCTTGTCACGGGCGACAAGGACTTTCTCGAATCCGGGATCAAGCACCCACAGATCATGACGCCCGGCGAATTCGTCAGCAGCACTGTCTTGTGACACCCTTTCCATAAAGTTATCCCCTCCGGAGATAGGTGCCGGAGGGGATCGCTTTATTGTGATGCGGCTCAGAAGCCGAAGCCGAAGAACTGGCGGAAGAAGTCGTCCATGTCGCCGTAATACTGGCCCTGCTGGTTCTGCTGGGGCTCCGGGCTGGGGGAGGGCTCCACGGGCTTCTGGCTCTCGCCGAAGGTCACGGACACGGTCACGGTCTCGCCGTTGCGCCAGATGGTCATCTCGGCGGTGTCGCCCACGGCGTAGGTCCGCACGATGGCGGTCAGCTCCGTGAACCCGGCCACCTCCTGGCCGTCTACGGCGGTGATGATGTCCCGCTCCTGGATGCCGGCCTCAGCGGCGGGGCTGCCCTCCGTCACGCTGGTCACGTAGGCGCCGGGCACCATGCCGTACCGATCCGCCACGGATTCGGGCAGAGTGTAGCCGCTGATGCCCACGGTGGGCCGGTCGGTCACGTAGCCGTACTCCATGAGCTGGTCGGCGATGTGGCTGGCGTCCTCGATGGGGATGGCGAAGCCCAGGCCCTCCACGCCGGTGGCGCTGGTCTTGGCGGTCACCACACCGATGACCTCGCCCTCCGCGTCATACACCGGGCCGCCGGAGTTGCCGCTGTTGACGGCCGCGTCGATCTGGAACATGTTGATGGGCACGCTGTCGGTGTCCGTGGTGATGGTCCGGTCGGTGGCGGAGATGATGCCGTTGGTCATGGTGAAGTTCAGCTCGCCCAGGGGGTTGCCCACGGCGTAGATGGCGTCGCCCACCACGATGTCGTCGGCGCTGCCCATGGTCACGGGAGTCAGGCCGGAGGCGTCGATCTTCAGGACCGCGATGTCGTTCTCCTTGTCGTAGCCCACCACCTCGGCGGTGTACTCCTCGCCGTCATAGGTCAGCACGGAGATGTCGTAGCCGCCCTCCCGGGCGTCCTCGATCACGTGGTTGTTGGTCATGATGTAGCCGTCGTCGCTGATGATGAAGCCGGTACCGGACACGCTGGCGGGGCTGATCTGGCCGAAGAAGTTGGTGTAGGTGATCTCGCTGGTGATGCCCACCACCTGCTTGGTGGCCAGCTCGTAGACGTGCTGGCCAGCGGCGGCGTCGATGCTCACGGCGGCGGGGACCTGCGCGGGCTCGTCGGTGGCCGCCGGCTCGTCGGTGATCTCCGGCGCTTCCGTGGCCTCGGCGGGAGCCTCGGTGACCTCCGCGCCGGACAGGACCTCCGGGGCGTCGCTGGTCCGGTCGCGGAGCAGGAAGTACGTCACGCCCACGCCGGCTACTGCCGCCAGGATGGCGCAGACCAGGCAGATGGCCACCACCGCGCCGGCGCTCACGCCCTTTTTCTGCGCCGTATGGGCGGGCTGCTGCTGGGGGGCGTAGCCTCCGTACTGGGGGTCGGGGGCGGTATTGTACGGGCTCTGGTTCTCCGTCCCGGTGCCGTTGTTGTTATTGTACTCGTTCATGATGTGGCCTCCTTATCTCTCGCAGCGGATGCTGTTGCTTTAGCTGACGGGAGGCGGACCCGCACCGGTTTCTGGCGGCGGGTCTGCGCCCGGGCGGCGTCAAATCCCTTGGCAATACGGAAGTATTCCCTGCGGGCTTTTCCTTGCCCGAACGGAGACCCGCTCGCCAGAAACTGCTTCGCACTCTGCGGAGCGGTGCGGGTCCGCCTCCCGTCAGCTATGCTTATAATTTATCCCTGTCCCGTTCACAATTCCACAGAAATCTGTAAATAAATTATGGATTTTTTGTTACGCTCCGCCTGCGCGCGCGGGTACATTATATATTCTTCCGCCGGGAAAAACAACCCTTGACAAAATGGAGGACACGGTTTAAAATAACGCTTGATATATAACGTTTGCTATTTAAGGAGGTGCTCCTATGGCACCGAGGACAAAGGTGACGAGAGAGCAGATCGTGTCGGCGGGGCTGGCGCTGGCCCGGGAGAACGGGCCGGGGGCGGTGAACGCCCGGGCGGTGGCGGCGCGGCTCGGCTGCTCCACCCAGCCGGTGTTTTCCAACTACGACACCATGGAGGCCCTGCAAAAGGACGTGCTGGCTGTGGCCGTTGGTCGTAAGACAGTATGACCCCCCAAAATAAACATTTGGCAACTGCCTTACAGAATTGGAATTGAAA